>JAGAJB010000012.1 GCA_017626295.1 Clostridia bacterium
CAGTCGGCATAAACAAACACACCGCCACGGAACAATCCGTGGCGGTGATGCTTTTAGTGGTGTAAAAATTACTACGCATTAACCAAAGAAAAGAGATTATTTAATTTTAGCGAAAAAATCAGATTCTTTAATGATAGTAATATTACAGCCTTTTTCGTTATACTCAATGGCTTTCTTAACTTTCGTGCCGTAAGTTCCATTTGAATACGCTTGGCATTCAAAATCACCAATCATTAATATGTCGGTCGTCTTCTTAACAGAAGAATCCATAATTCCGCCGCGTTCAATAATATATTTTTCAACTGCTGACTTTTGACCGAAAGCGAAATTTCCGCTAAGACAAACATGCTTACCTGTGACAGAATTGACTTGTTCTTTTAACGATTCAACAGGATTAAGCATTTCGTTAATAACGGCGGTTATGTATTCGGATTCTTCTTTAGTAATTATCGAATCCTCAAGAACTTTATCAACCAAAGCAATTGTTTTATCGAAAGGAAAATGATCAGCGAGATAAATGTTATCGTATAGCCATTGGCGAAGATTTTTGCATTCATCCTCACTGATTTCACCGTCAACAGTTATACCTTTGAGAATTCCATCCAAGATTTGCGTAGCAAGAGTAACAGCAGAAGTTGATACAATGTCAAGATAGGATTTTACTGCTCCTTGCAATGCCGTGATTTCATCAATTGTGATTTTACCATCTGCCAGTATATTATCAATCACTTTAAGAATATCGGCAATCTCCGGTTGAGTGATATATTGGCTGTTGTTAGTTTTCCAATTTTTAATATACTGAACTTCTTCATCATTAATAATGTTATCGATGGAGAAGCCACGAATAACCCCATAGAACTCGCTTATTGATTTGCGAAGAACTGGACTTGAAACATAAGCAGAATGTTCCTTTGTTTCGTGCGGAATATATTTTTTAATATGAGAATCTACATCAATATCGTAGCAATCAACAAGAGCCTTAAACAAATCAGAACATGCACAAGCATCATCAAAGGCGTTGTGTTCCGAATCTATATCTATATCAAAATATTCGCAAAGGCAAGACATACTGTAGTTGGCTACACTATAACTTGGAACAAATTTCTTTGCTAATTCATAGGTGCAAATATAATACAATTCAGGTATATCAAGATTATATCTTTTGAGAGCTTTGACTAAAGCATCTAAATCTGCAGAAGCAACATTGTGTCCAATGACAACTGCGTTAGTAAAATACTTTTCAATATCTTTCCACGCATCAGGGAAGTTAGGCTCATTTTCAACCTTTGATTTTGTTATCCCGTGAATCTTAATGCAGTTATCATCAAATCCATCTTCCGGATTGATATAAAGATCTAATTCCGGATAGTAAGGCTCACTGTTGCTAAAATCCTCGCACATAATACCAATTTGGCAAATTGACTTGTTTTTGCAGTTGGCATATTCAACATCGAAATATGTTACTTTATCCATGATAACGTTTCCTTTCACAATGGAACTTTTTACTATTATAACACATATGCTTAACTCTTGCAATTGGTTTGAAAAACAAAAGAAAATCCGTGTCTCCCATAGGGGAAACACGGAAATTTGGTCGAGGCGACAGGATTTGAACCTGCGGCCTCTGCGTCCCGAACGCAGCGCTCTACCAAACTGAGCCACGCCTCGACATCTATTAAATTTTCACCACAAAATTACGGTTATTTTCGTATCTGTGGGTTTTTATGTGGTCGTAGCGGTATTTACCGCTAAATCTTAAATACTGCGCCACCGATAAAGTGGCTGTTTGTAAGGGTTTGTCGCAGTTCGGCAGGTATTACTCTAACCGTTCGGTATGGTATCCCGAACGAAGCGCTCTACCAAACTGAGCCACACCCCGAAGTGTAAAATATTTAGTTTTTGATGAATTTCTGTTTGTGGGATGTTATGTGGTCATTTCGGTTTTTTGAGTATTTTTTCAAAAACTCTGAAATGGTTTAATCCCAAGTGTATCAAGGCTTGTAGCGATTTTTGAGTTTTGGTCGAACCGTGGGAACTGCGTTTTCCCGAACGTAGCGCTCTTCCTATTGCAATATTGAGCCACATCTCGATAAATTCAGGTAGAATTATAACCTATCCGCAAAATAAAATCAAGTGGTTTTTTATTATTAGTAAATGAATTACCGAAAATAAAGTAATGATACACGTTACATTTGTACACTGGCGGTAAGGGCAAGCCCTTACCCTACGGTGATTAGTTGCCCTACGCGAAGCGATATATAATAGCAACGCAGTTCCGATAATTACGCATTACGAATTACGCATTACACTCGGCTTGCCCGATAGTTTTGCATTTTGCATTTTTCACTCTCCTCTGTTATAATAGCCTCAATAACAACAAAAAACCGATTGGGGTGCTTAATTTGGATAACAAACAATGGTTTAAGGATGCGGGCTTCGGTATGATGGCGCATTGGGGACTTTACTCACTTTTAGGCGGAGAGTGGAAAGGTCGCCGTGTTTTCGACTATGCCGAATGGATACAAAGTTATATGCCCATACCAAATGCCGAATACGCGAAACTTGCGGATATTTTTAATCCCATTTACTTCAACGCTGATGAATGGATACGTCTTGCGAAAGACTGCGGAATGAAGTATTTTGTGTTTACTTCCAAACACCACGACGGTTTTGCAATGTTCAAATCCTATGCCGATAAATATAACGTTGTGGACAGTACGCCTTTCGGCCGTGATATTGTGGGTGAACTTGCGGAAAGTTGCTACAAACACGGTTTAAAATTCGGTCTTTACTATTCGCAGGAACTGGACTGGCACCACCGTCACGGCGGCGGTTATGATAATTTCAGCGGTTGCTCGGGCACATCCTGGGATAACAACTGGGATTTTCCCAACCGTGAAGAAAAAGATTTTTCAATATGCTTTGAAGAAAAAATCAAACCGCAGGTGAAAGAGATACTCACAAACTACGGTGATTTATGCCTTATGTGGTTTGATGTCCCCCACACAATAACAAAAGAACAGAGCCTTGAACTCAATGCCCTTGTTAAAGAATATCAGCCCCACTGCCTTATAAATTCGCGCATAGGTAACGGTGCTTACGACTACGTTTCTTTAGGCGATAACGAATACCCCTCGGAATTTTCCGAAAGCGATAACACCGACCCCAACAGCCTTGACGGTTTCAAACACTCCCCTTACGGTTTATACGAAACCGCAGGAACGCTTAACAGTTCCTGGGGATATAAATATTACGACCAGAATTGGATTACACCCGAAGAAATAGTTTCACGAAGAAAACAACTAAATTCTTTAGGTATCAATTATCTTTTGAATATCGGCCCCGACGGATTAGGCAGAATCCCCTCTTTCTCCGTAGAAGCATTAAGAAAATCCGCTGAAATATACTGAACACAAAAAACTCTGTATCACAACCAACTGTGATACAGAGTTTTGGTATTTTAATACGCCTGTGTGTAAAACTCCCCTGCTTCCATATAGATACCTTTTAATTCCATAAGTTCGGTAACCGTGACAAGTTGATAACCTTCGCTTACAAGCCAGGGAACAAGCACTTCGGTAGCAGATGCGGTAGAGCCGTAAAGGTCATGCATCAAAACTATTGAGCCGTCCCTCACGTTGTTTTTTACTATTGATACAACTCCCCCGGAATTTTTCCAGTCCAATGTATCAACTGACCAGTTAACCAAGGGATAACCTACAACACTTTTCACTCTCGCATTAACCGAGCCGCCGGGGGCTCTTACTATTGTGGGGGCTTTGCCCGTTATTTTCTTTACGGCATCGTTAGTGCGTTGTATTTCACTTCTTATAACATCATTATTTGCAGACGTAAGGATTTTGTGATTATACGTATGGTTCGCAATTTCGCAACCGAGAGCCGCCTCACGCTTTATACAGTCCGCATAGGTATTAACCCTTGACCCTACAACAAAGAACGTTGCCCTTGAATCGTATTTTTCCAGAACATCAAGTATCCTGTTGGTAACAGGTGTGTAAGGTCCGTCGTCGTATGTAAGCGCTACTGCAGGTTTATTGGGGTCAATACCGTAGACAGAAGTGGAGTAGGATACAAGATTTGACCCTGTTACCCTTATTCTGTAATAATTCATTTCACCGTAAGTTGCTTTACTGTCGGTGTATTTTACGGTAGATATACCGTTAACCGTTGCGAACTTAATCCATTTTTTGTTACTTTCTGTCATACGGTCTATTTCATAACCTGTGCCGACAGGGGCTTTATTCCAAATCAACAATATGCCGTTTGGTGAAAGTTTTGAATCAACAGTAGGCGCTGCATAGTATTTCGTAGCGTAGCCTTTTGCATTGTAACTGCCCGAAACGTTCCCTCTTACCTGTTTTATTGTATAGGTATACGTTTTGCCCGCTGAAACATTTTTATCGGCAAAGTATGGGGTATCAGTGCCTTTGATAATGCGTATGCAGGTCCAGTTTTTAGCACCTTCCGCTTTTCTGTAAAGATAATATTCCGTTGCCGTTTCCATTTCAGACCAACTGAGCATTACGCTGTCGGGCGTACAGTTTAAAGTAAGCGCAGGGGCTTTAAGTGCCATTAACTTTGTGCCCGCTAAAAACCAACTGAAACCGCCGTTTTCACCCCGCGCCCTGACGGTGTAGGTATACTCTTCACCGTTCTGAACGTTCTTATCCGCGAAAGTTGTAGTTGTTGTTTCGCCTAAATACTTCCAATTTGCATTTTTATTATCTTTTCTGTAAACAGCGTATTTAGTTGCATTTTCCACAGACGCCCAATTAACGGAAAGGCAGTTGTTACTGTTATAAACTTTTATATTTTTCGGAACATCAACGTATTTTCCGTCAATACCGTTTCCGTCAAAACCGCTAAAATTATTACCGTCCACGGTTCTGACAGTATATGTGTACACTTTGCCGTTAACTACGTTTTTATCCTGTATTGTTGTATTTTCTCCGCTGAATGTTCCGATGCAACTCCATTGGGAATTATCAACTTTTCTGTAAACTTTGTATTTATCCGCTTTAAAAACAGGATACCAGGAAACCGAAATATATCCGTTTCCGTTGACGGTACTTTTAAGTTTTGGCGCAGCAACGTACACAGGCGAAGTCTTGCATTGATAGCCGCTTTTATAACCCGTATTGTTGGCAACGACTGCATACCTGTATTTTTCACCCTGTAAAACACCTGTGTCTTTATAAGTACAGTTACCTGCGTTAAGATTAGCAATGACTTCGTTTTTTCTGCCGTTGCTTCTGTAAACCGTATAACTTTCTGCGCCCTTTACTTCATCCCAGTTAATCACCATTCCGCCCCTGGCAACAGTGAAAGACGTTATTTTAGGTACGCTTAAATAAATGTTTCTGCTGTACTTGCTTTCAACGCTTTGTGCATTTTTCTTATATGCCGAAACAGTGTAGTTATACTTTCCGCCGCTGACTACGCTTTTATCTATGTATATTTTTCTGTTACCGTTAGTTACTTTGCCGACAACTTTTTTCACATTCTTTTCCTGACGGTAAACAACATATCCGTCTGCGTTGCTGCTGTTTTCCCAGGTAACCATAACACTACCGTTAAGGTTTACCGTTTTTACGTTCTCAGGTACGGAAACCGACGTTTTATTCTTATTAAAAGCGCCGACTGTTACTACGGCACACATCATTGTAACAAAAGTTACTAAAATAAATATTGCGTATTTAAAATTCTTTTTCATAAAAATTCCCCGATATATTTTTATATTTACATTTTACCACACATTACTTGCTTTTTCAATTTATTTAGCACATCCGTTTTGATAAAGATAAACTAAATTTTCACCATACTTTTGTTTAGATTTACACACTCTTGTTGTTGCTTTGCAAACTCCGATAATATATAATGTAGTTTGAAGTATAATGTACAATATTATCGAAAGGCGGATGTGTTTTGAACATAATCGTTGTAGGAATAGGTAAGGTTGGCTATACAGTTGTGGAACAACTTTCACAGGAAATGCACGATGTTACAATCATCGACACCAACGAAGATGTTATAAACGATACTTTACAGGATATTGACGTTATCGGCGTTATCGGTAACGGTGCTATATCCAAAACCCTCACTGATGCAGGTGTCGGCGAGTGCGATTTACTTATTGCCCTTACAGGCAGTGACGAACTTAATATTTTAAGTTGCTTGTTGGCAAAGCAACTTGGTGCAGGCAGTACCATTGCGCGTGTCAGAAACCCTGAATACAACAACGACCTTCGCCTTATTAAAGACAGTTTAGGTCTTACAATGGCAGTTAACCCCGAAAGAGAGGCAGCCGCCGAAATCCAAAGAATATTGAAATTCCCCACCGCACGAAATGTTGATATTTTCGGTCACGGCAAAGTTGACCTTTTAAGTTTTGTTGCTAATAAAAACTGTAATCTTTGCGATAAGGCTATTAAAGATTCTTTTGCTAAAATCAAAACGAAAGCCCTTGTTTGCGCTATTGAACGAGGTGACGAAGTTTTCATCCCCACAGGTGATTTCGTTATTAAGGAACACGATACGGTGGCGGTTCTCACCCCCGAAAAAACCGCGCCCGATTTTTTCAAACAAATCGGTTTCCGAACAACGCAGGTAAAAGATATTATGATAATCGGTGGCGGTAAAATCGCGGTTTACCTTGCAAAATCGCTGAGTCACCTTAACGTAAACGCAACAATAGTTGAGAAAGACCTCGATACAGCCCTTAATCTCAGTTACAATCTTTCCAACATAAACGTTGTACACGGCGACGGCACAAACCGTTCACTTCTCCTTGAAGAAGGGTTGAAAAAAGCGGACGCTTTCTGTTGCCTTACAGGTATTGACGAGGAAAATATTGTGCTTTCACTTTTTGCAAAAAGCGTAAACCACGATATAAAAACCATTACAAAAGTCAACCACACTCTTTTCAGAGAAGTTATCCGTACACTTGATATTGACAGCGTTGTTTATCCTAAATTCACTACCGCAAGCATAATTCTTAAACACGTCCGTTCAAAAGCCGCACGCGGCGGTGTCAGCGGTGTTGAAAAACTCACCCGAATCATCAACAATAAAGTTGAAGCAATAGAATTCCAGGTTTCCGAAGAGAGTGCCGTTGCAAACCACACTTTGCAAGAATTATCTTTGCGTCCAAACATACTTCTCGGTTCTATTACAAGGGATAACGATGTAATTATCCCAAGCGGTTCGGATGTATTGGAACCCGGTGACTCTGTTGTAGTTGTAACCTCAACGGAAAGGCTTACAACTCTCGACGATATTCTTCAGCAGTAATATTTTATCAAAAGGGTTTATGGAATATGAATAAACGAATGATAGCATACATTCTCGGTTTGCTTCTATTGTGCGAAGCAGGGCTTCTTTTGTTACCTGTGGCGGTTGCACTTATTTGCAGCGAATCGGTACTTACAAGTTTTCTTATAACCATCGGCATTTTGTGTGTTGCAGGTTTAATCCTCATACACCTAAAACCAAAGGATAAAACAATCTTTGCAAAAGACGGTTTAGCAATTGTAGCATTAGGTTGGATATTTTTAAGTCTTTTCGGCGCACTCCCCTTTTATCTCAGCCGCGAAATACCGAGTTACCTGAATGCCTTGTTTGAAACTGTTTCGGGTTTCACCACAACGGGCGCAAGTATCCTTTCCGATGTTGAGGCTCTTTCAAAATCAATGCTTTTCTGGCGAAGTTTCACCCATTGGATAGGCGGTATGGGTGTACTTGTTTTCGTTTTGGCAGTGCTTCCCCTTTCAGGTGGCGGCGGCGATTTACACCTTATGCGTGCAGAGAGCCCCGGCCCAAGCGTAGGAAAACTAGTCCCCCGTTCAAATAAAACAGCACGAATTCTTTACGGCATTTATTTAGCAATGACCGTTATCGAAATAGTCTTACTTTTAATAGGCGGTATGCCTGTATTCGATAGTATAACTATCTCCTTTGGTACGGCAGGTACGGGCGGTTTCGGTGTACTTAATACAAGTATTGCAAGTTACAACACCTTCTGCCAGGCGGTTATAACCGTGTTTATGGCACTATTCGGTATAAACTTTAATATTTATTTCCTTATTCTTTGTAAAAATTTCAAAGGCGCTTTCAAAAGCGAAGAACTCTGGGCGTATATCGGCATAATGAGTGCCGCGATTATTGCGATTACAGTAAATATCCGCGGTCATTTTGATACTTTACTTGAAGCCTTTCACCACGCAGCTTTTCAGGTAAGTTCCGTTATGACAACAACGGGTTACTCCACAACAGACTTCGATAAATGGCCTGATTTCTGCAAAACTATTCTCATAATGGTTATGTGTATCGGTGCTTGTGCAGGAAGTACAGGCGGTGGTTTTAAAGTTTCAAGATTATTGCTCCTTTTAAAATATGCTAAAAAGACAATCCATTCCTACACCCACCCCCGAAGCGTCAAAGTTATAACCTTTGACGGCCAAAGAGTTCCAAACGAAACATTCCAGGGTACTGTAGCATTCTTTATCATTTACGTTTTAATTTTTGCCGTTTCTCTTTTAATAGTTTCCGCAGATAAAAACGATTTGGTGACTGATTTTACCAGTGTAGTGGCTACATTCAACAATATCGGTCCCGGTCTCGGCAAGGTAGGCCCCACAGGTAACTTCAACTGTTACAACGCACTTTCTAAAATTGTATTTATTTTAGATATGCTTTTAGGCAGACTTGAAATTTTCCCGCTTATTTGCATTTTCACTCCGTCAATACACAAAAAACATTTCAGGAAAAAACTTTGAGGTGACTAACTATGAGAGAAATAAAAATCATCAATAACGATTGGTATTTTTCCGATACCGCAAAATCTGCCCCTGCAAATATTCCTGCTGATTGGGAAGGTTTAAACCTCCCTCACACCTGGAACGGCACAGACGGTCAGGACGGCGGCAACGACTACAAGCGTTGCAAGGCATTTTACTGTAAAGAAATTCTCGCCTCTGACCTTACAGGCGAAGAAATTTTTTTAGAATTCGATGCGGTAAACTCAACTGCTGAAGTTTTCTGGAACGGTGTTTCGCTTTTAGTGCATCACGGCGGTTACTCAAGATTCAGAGTAAAAATCCCCGCAGACAGCATTAAGGAGAAAAATATTCTCACAGTTTCTGCGGACAACTCCCGCAACGAAACAGTTTACCCCCAAAATGCAGACTTTACTTTCTACGGCGGTATTTACAGAAGTGTAAAAATCGTAAGCGTACCTTCTGCTCATTTTGATTTAGAGTATTCAGGTGCTCCCGGTGTTACGGTTACCCCCGAAATAATCGGCGACGACGCAGATGTTAAAATAAAAGCATACACAAAGAATGCCGACGGCACAAAAGTGAAATTCACAATTTTTGACGGTGAAAATACAGTAGGCGAAGCAGAAGCCGACGGCGAAAATGCAGATGCAGTTATAAAAATCGACAACGTACACCTTTGGAACGGCAGAAAAGACCCTCACCTTTATACACTTAAAGCAGAACTTGTAAAGGACGGAGAAATTCTCGACACCGTAAGCACACGTTTCGGTTGCAGAACGTTTAAGGTTGACCCTGAAAAAGGCTTCATTCTTAACGGCAAAGAATACCCCTTGCGCGGTGTTTCACGCCATCAGGACTACCCCGGCAAAGGTAACGCCCTTTCGTACGAAGACCACAAGCGTGATATTGACCTTATACTTGAAGTAGGCGCAACAACAATCCGCCTTGCTCACTATCAGCACGCACAGGAATT
This sequence comes from Clostridia bacterium, assembly GCA_017626295.1. Lineage (GTDB taxonomy): Bacteria > Bacillota > Clostridia > Oscillospirales > Acutalibacteraceae > DTU089. Next base: position 9,772 of record JAGAJB010000012.1, read on the forward strand.
CTATGACCTTTGCGACGAAACAGGTCTTGTAATTTGGGCAGAAATCCCCTACATTTCAAAGCATATGCCCGGCGGACGCGAAAACACAATTTCGCAGATGAAGGAACTTATTTCTCAGAACTATAACCACCCTTGTATAGTAACCTGGGGTCTTTCAAACGAAATCACTATTGCAGGCGCCGCTGACCCCGACCTTATTGAAAACCACAAAATTCTTAATAAACTATGTCACGAAATGGACAGCACCCGCCCCACAACCCTTGCGGCAGTTACAATGTGCCCCATTGATGCAGAGGTAGTTCACATCAGCGATATACTCTCATACAACCACTACTTCGGTTGGTACGGCGGAGATACCTCTATGAACGGACCTTGGTTTGATACATTCCACAAGAAATATCCCGACCGTCCTATCGGTATCAGCGAATACGGTTGCGAAGCACTTAACTGGCACACTTCAAAACCTGTACAGGGCGACTATACCGAAGAATATCAGGCATATTACCACGAAGAACTTATCAAACAAATTGCAGACCGTCCTTATCTTTGGGCAACACACGTATGGAATATGTTTGACTTTGCCGCCGATGCTCGTGCAGAGGGTGGCGAAAACGGTATGAACCATAAAGGTCTTGTTACCTTTGACCGTCAGTATAAGAAAGATGCGTTCTATGCATATCAGGCTTGGCTTTCCGATGTACCCATGGTACACCTTTGCGGCAAGCGTTATATTGACAGAGTTGAAGATGTAACAAAGGTTACCGTTTACTCAAACTGCGACGAGGTTGAACTTTTCGCTAACGGAGTAAGCCTCGGAAAACAGACTAAAGGTAAATATCCTTTCTTCTATTTTGAAGTTAAAAACGAAGGCGAAACAACCTTAGAAGTAAAAGCAGGCGACCTTTGTGACACCGCAACTATTAAAAAAGTTGATACACCCAACGAAGCCTATATAATGAAAGACGAGGGCGACGTTATCAACTGGTTTGAAATCAACACCCCCGACGGAAGATTTTCCATCAATGACACTATCGGCGATATAATGTCCACATTCGGTGGTAAAATAGCCGCTGTTAAAATTCTTCTTAAACTTAAAAATGCCATGTCCTCAGGCGACGGCGACAAAAAAGACGGCAAGAAGAAAGGCGGAATGGAAGTTGCAGGCTTCGAGATGAGTATGGGTATACTTAAAAACGTTTACGGTATGGCAAAAGGCTTCACCGTTAAACGCGTATTCTCAATGCTCGGCGGTAAGTTCACAAAAGAACAAATCCTCGAAATCAACGCAATGCTTAATAAGGTTAAAAAGAAATAAATAGGTGTGATAATCTTGGCAGAAATCCTTGCCGGCATAATGGCTGTGTTTGCCGTAATCGGCGCACTTGATAAAATAACGGGCAATCATCTTAAACTAGGTGATGAATTTGAAAAGGGCATTATGACTTTGGGGCCGTTATCCCTTTCAATGATAGGTATGATGACTATTGCCCCTGCCCTTGCAGATTTACTTATACCTGTCATTACCCCTGTTGCAAACCTTTTCGGCTTTGACCCATCAGCGCTTGCAGGTATTCTTATTGCTAACGATATGGGCGGTGCGACTCTGGCAGATTCCATTGCCGCCGATAAACTTTTAGGCTCGTTCCACGGTCTTTGCGTAGCCTCGATGCTTGGTGCAACTATTTCTTTTACCATTCCCGTTGCCCTTCGCTCATCAAAAAAAGAACATCACGACGACGTTCTTTTGGGGCTTCTTTGCGGTATCAGTACAATTCCCGTAGGTTGCTTTGTTTCGGGTCTTGTTATGGGTATCAACCCCTTAACTGTTCTGCTTAATCTTTTACCTGCAATTATAATTTCCGTAATTATAATAATCGGTCTTTTAAAATTCCAAAAAGTTACCGTTAAGATTTTCTCCGTTTTCGGTAAAATAATTTCAATACTTATAACCTGCGGTCTTGCTCTGGGTATTTTTCAACAACTTACGGGAAAAGTTATTTTAGAAAACACCGCGCCTATTATGGAAAGTGCCGCAACGGTTTTCACAATTTGCATAACTCTGGCAGGTACGTTCCCTCTCATTGCAATTATTTCCAAAATACTCAAAGAACCGCTTTCGGTTTTAGGTAAGAAACTTGAACTTGACGATACATCCGTTGTAGGTCTTATTGCAACTCTTGCAAACTCCATTGCAACAATGGAAAGCGCTGACAGAATGAACCGTAAAGGTCGGATTTTGAATCTTGCCTTTGCAGTTTCCGCCGCGTTTGTTTTCGGCGACCATCTGGCTTTTACACTTTCATATAATGCAGAGCATATTGTTCCCGTTATTATAGGAAAACTCGTAGCAGGTATAACTGCTTTAGTCGTTGCAAGTATACTTTATAATAAAAGTAACAAATAACAAAACTAAAAGGAACTCTCCACAGCACCCTAAATTGCCGTGGAGAGTTTTTTATACGCCAATACTTAATAACTTTTGTAGCATACTTTTTATTGCATTTATCAGTTGTTCAAACCAATTCAACAATTTGCTGTTGTTTATTCGGGTATAGGAGGCTTTTCCGCAGTAGTTTCCTATACCTCTAATTGTAGTCACAATGTCACCGCTTTCGCTGACTGATTTTTTCACTGTATAATCTTTGCCTTCCTCAAGGACAACACCTCTGTCTGTAACTACCACTGAATCACCATATTCTATATCAGTTTCTGAAATTGACTTTTTCTCAACCGTATAGCTAGCATTCACAACACCGTCATAGTTACCCATAAGCGAAACACTGATGTTATATGTACCCGCTGCCGTAAGAATCTGATTTTCTATCAACTCATAATCTATACCTTCAACAAGTTTTATTGAGCCGCTGAATAAATCTATATCAGGTGTAATACCTGCAGGGTCATAAACTGCACTATTATCTAAAGCTACAACAGTTTCAGCGCCTTTAGGTAAAATTGCAAACTTCGCTGTTGCAACAAGATGCTTAAAATCGCCAAGACCTTTAATTATAACCTTTGCGGAACCTACATTAACATTATCTTTATAGGAAGCTGTATATTCCGTATCCTGTGCAAGACTTCTACTGTTAGCAGAGACACCGAGTTTAGGTGTAAGCGCTTCCCCCGTGTAGATTTGATTTTCGATGGGGTCAACAACAAGGGTTGTGTATTTAATATCATTTTCTTCTGCATATTGCTCTGCGTAAGAGCCTTCGTTACAGTAAATAACTAAATCTTCACTGGCGCCCTTAAATGCATCTTCGCTAATTTCCATAACATTGTCTGGAATAACAACGGTTGCAAGCGCTGTACAGTCAGCAAAGCTTTCTTCACCAATTTCCTCTACGGAGCCTCCGACAACAACGATTTCCAAATCGGAACAATTAGCAAAAAGTTTATCGGAAAGGTTAACTAAACTTTCATTTATAACCGCCTTTTTTAGTTTTGTGCCACAAAATACATAACTCCCCACATTTACAAGATTCTCGTAAAGAGTTACCTCTGTTATGTTTGTTGCACAAAACGCTTGATCACCTATAGTAGTCAGTGTTTCAGGCAATTCAAAATACTCAAGATCGCTATAAGCAAAAGCATCACGACCTATTATTTCTATATTTTTTCCGCCATAGATATGCTTTATATTAGCCTGATTAAACGCACCTTCACCAATTATCGTAACAGTATCCGGTATAGTAAACTCCTCAAAATCACCCGCCCAAAACGCTCGAGCACCTATACTTTTATATATCCCTGTTATTTCCACTTCTTTAAAACAATAGTGACCGTTTGCAAAATCGCAAGAAATGGCATCTCTTTGATTTGTCAGTTTAAGTTTTATTAACCTGCTGTGAGTATGAGGATTTCCATATTGGTCATGTCCAAAGTAATGTGATAACTCTTGTTCCAGATTAGGTGCTACAAATTCAACAGGATCTGCATATTTGAAAGAATCTTCTTCAAACTCAATATTCTCATTTATAAACGCTACTTTATTAAGTGCTTTACAGTTATAAAATGCATTTTCAGCAACATATATTACTGTTTCGGGCGAAACATAATCACCTGTTTTCGTACGCGGACATCTTATTAGTTCTGTTATATCCTTGTTATATAAAACCCCGTCAATAGCAGCATACGAAGAATTATCTTCGTCAACAACAAAAGCCTCAACATATCGCATATCATCAAGAGAATCCCTATTGATACGTTTAACTTTTGAATCAATTCTAAAAACGGTATCCTGCTTTTTCTCAGGGTACAAATACAGCGTACCGTCTTTTTTATAAACGATACCGTCAATTGAGAAAAAATACGGATTTTCGGGATCAATATAAAATGCCGTTATGCTTTCGTAGTTTGGGGCACTATCATCAAATGCCCGGGAGTTTATTATTTCTATATTTTTACCGAAATGCATTTCTGTAATACCGACACAATCCTTGAATGCATCACCGTTTATACACTTAAGAGAATCCGGGAAATTTATAGAAGTTAATTTTTTACAAGAATCAAAACTACCAATTATAAATTCAATACCTTCGGAAAGCGTAACAGTCGTTAAACCACTGCAATTCACGAAAGCGGCATCAATTTTTTTAACAGAAGCAGGAATAGTAATACTGCTTAAAGATGACCAAGAAAAAGCACCTTTGGGAATTTCTTTTATCTTTTCGTTCAACTCTATGTTTCTGACAGAAGAATAATAAAAACTATAGGGTTCAATTGCTGTAACACCATCCCCCAAAACCACCTTTTTGACATTTGAACTTCTGAAAGCATAGCGTGGAATAGAGTTGTCTGTAACCGTTACCGTGTATAAGTTCCCGGGGTAGTTATACACATAGGAATATGTAATATCTTTCCGGTTGTTCATTTTTGTATAATACTGTGTATCCTCTTTACAGATTTTGTTGCTGCAAACGGGGCATTTCGAGTCTGTACCAAAAATATAACCAAACAATGGCTTTGTAGTTTCCTTAGCAGCATCTCTAGAATTACCTGTAAAAGGAACAGAAAGTTCTTTCAAATTACACATTCCGGACAAAGCACCCGCATCAATTGTTTGCACCGAATCCGGAATCACCAGACTTTCAATTGATGTACAGCCGTAGAACGAACCTTTTGATAAATACAATAAACTGTCAGGAAGTATTACTTCACTAATGTTTACATTTTTGTAAAATCCACCACCAATTCGTTTCACGCCATCAGGAACCACAACTTTTTCATCAGTTCCTTTATATTTAATAAGAACACCATCGCCGACAGTTACAAATTCTTCATCATTATCATTAACAAATTTCGCATTTTCAAAGCTTGCATATTCAACTGCAAAATCTTTTTCCGGAAAATCCACATAAGCAAGAGCACTACAATTTTCAAATGCATAGGCTTTCACTGACTCTAAACGTACCGGCAACGCTATACTGGTAAGATTTATACAATCAGCAAAAGCGTACATACCAATAGTATCTATCTTTGAAGATTTTATATTAATCTTACTTAAGTTCTCGCAATTTCGAGCAAAACAAGCCGGTATATATTCTGTGGTAACAGTATCTTCAATAACTATTTCTTCAATCCCTACAGCATTCTGAAAATTATATTTATATAATCCTTGAGTTATTGTAACGCTTTTTAACGAATAAGGAATATAGTAATTTACTTTTTTATCTACCGTAGATTTAACGGAATATGTATTTTCATACTCTATTGTACCGAACATATATCCCAATTGGTCAGTTTTTGTTGCGATTGTATTATCGGGACCACCACCGACAAAAGGTGTTGTTATTTTTTCTAAATTACATCCCGGAAAAGAACGATAAATAGCGGTAACACTGTTAGGAATCACAATTTCTTTTAAGCTTACACAATCTTTAAATACCGAACCATAGATCGCTTTTAATGTATCCGGCAAAATAACATTCTTCAATGAAGTACAACCCTGAAACGCATAGCCGTTGATATAAGTAATGGGTGCTTCTATTACAATTTCTTCAAGCATCGCAAAATTTTCAAAAGCATTTAGACTAACACTTTTAATATCACCGGTAATAACAAGACGTTTTGCATCTTTATAGTCATGCCATGGTGCCGGTGTTTTGTTATAGTTAGGCATATTACCACTACCTGTAACAGTCAGTGTCTTGTCGTATCCAGACCAATTAAAAGAGCAATAATCTGCCGCCTCTGCTTTTACGTTGATTTCAGGCAGTTCAAAATTAATATTTTCTATTGCTTCACCGATACTTTGTACAACAACGTTAGTAGAATTTTTCATAAATGCTGCAACAGAGTTATTTATCGGTACAACCGAAATTATAATTATAGCAACCAAAACACTTGAAACAAGTTTTAAAACTCTTCTGTTCCTCATAATTAACCCTCCAAATTCTGTGGTAAGAACTGAAAACTACAACCGCCATATTCTACGGTAACAAGCTCAGCCTCAAAATCTTCAGAATATTCTGTCTTTATGGTGTATTCGCCTTTTGGAATTTCTTTTTCACTGCCATCGCTGTAAACAGCATAAACACTCATACTCTCAACGTTATAACCGCCATTAAAATTCCCGTAAATAGAATTGAGCGTAACGGGATTTTTCTCTTTTCCTGCACGAACATTCACATAAACATTTGCATATTGATGATTATATTTAACAGTAATCTTGGTTCTGCCTTTATTATCCGGCTCACCTATTTCCACTTTGCATTCATCAATAGAAACAACCTTTTCCGTTTCATCAGAATAGCAAACTTCAACATAAACTTTACTTAAATCAATTTGCGATTTGTCTGTATATTCGGTTTTAAATCCGGGAGGCAAAAGAACAACAATTTTATGAACCATCGGTATCGGATTAGTTGTTTCCGGAACAGTAACACTACTTTCGTTTTCGTGTTGGGGGATTTGAAAATGATATGATGTTGTATTCTCTTTTTCATAAGCGGTGGTTATCTCTTGTGTAACACTTGTAGTCAACTCTTTCACGGTAGTTTTTGTTTCGGGATTAACAACCGTCTCCTCATAAACATTAAAAACATCATTCCAAAAACCGTTACCTTTTATAGAGCCTTGCGTTATCGGGGTTATTGTTTTGGCTGATACCACAGCACATATAACTGCAACTACAGCACAAGCAACAGAAGCAGCCGTTATTGTTTTGAATTTTTTATTGTGTTGTTTTATTATTCTTTCAACACCAAGAAAAGCCTCATATTTTTCTACTTCCTCACCGGACAGTGCCGCTTGCAGATTTTCAATTGCAACACAGCAATCGTCAATTAACTCTGCATTTATTTCTTCAACATCTTTGGAAAGTTCTTCTTCTACAAACTCCTCAAGTTCACGAATAAGAGAAGCATAAAATAAATCATCATTGATGTTCCCGTTTGTAAAAAAACTTTTTTCAAGTTCAATATTCATATCAAATCTTCTCCTTTCATTTCTTCCGTTATCAAGTCTTTAACCTTTTGCCTTAATCTTGATAACCTCTTTGCTGCGGCATCAAAAGAAATATTTAGTTCTCGGGCAATTTCCGCAATGCTTTTGCCGTCCGTATATTTCATTTTGTAAATCAATTGTTCTTTCTCATCAAGAATTCTGATAATTTTTTCGGCATATAAGTCAAAATCAATATAACTGAAATCAATAATCTCCGTTGCAGCCAAAGTTTCCGATAACTCATCCAAAGAAACAATAGTGTTTGTTTTTTTATCTTGACGCCATTGTGTTTTTATCAAGTTATCAGCAATTTTATATAAGAATGCACCTGTATTCTTAATTTCTTCACCCTGTAAAACACGTTTATAAAAAATCATAAAACATTCCTGAACACAGTCCTCTGCTTCGTTCCTGTTTTTCAATTTTATATTACAAAAACGTGCAATTTTATCAAAATATGTATTGTAGGCTTCTCGAAGTGTTTCGTCAGCCCGTTTTTTATTTTGCAATTAAATCATCCTTATAGTTTTCTACCTATATGTGTCACAAAAAGGAAAACTTGACATAATTTTACAAAAAAATTTTGGGACGGAAATTTCCGTCCCTTTCATTTTAGCACAGTTCTTTCAAAACAACTACTGCTTCTTCATTAGTAAAACCACCGGGGCTGTTATCAAAATTTTTCACCTGTCCCCAACGGGAGCACCATTCTTTAATTTGACTTTCTGTTGCCCCGAGATTATTAACACCGGTAAGTGTTTTAACGGTATTTATTACTTTTTCTTCATTTTCTCCTAAAATTCTAAGTAACTGATGAAATTTTTCGCACTCGTATCTTTTTGCTTTTCCTAAAAAATACGGCATTAAGGCAGTACAAGCTTTACCGTGGGGAATATTGAAGTTTTCTGTTAATATATATCCTACTGTATGGGGAAATGCCGCACCGCAGATGTTAAGTTCGATCCCTGCAAACACCGAGCCGTAATAAAGGTCATCCCTTACTTCCTCGGTCAAAGTTTCGTTTTTTAAAAGTTCTTTAAGTCCTTTGTAAATACGGGGAAGTGCAAGAGTGGCATAAACACGTGCAATTTCATCACATCTCGGTGAAAACCAACCCTCAACTGCGTGGGCAAAGGCATCTAAGGCAGTCGTAACGGTAACATCGTATCCCATAGAATACGTGTATTTTGAATCTGCAAAAACAAGTGATGCATAACAGTCAGCACCGCCAATGCTTTTTTTCTGCATTGTTTTATCGTTGGTAAGAACGCTGACACCCGTAACCTCACTGCCTGTACCGCTTGTTGTGCCGATAAGAACAACGGGAAGTGCCTTTGAGGGAACTTTTCGTCCGTAAAGTCCGTCTATGTCAAATTCGGGGTTACAAGCACATATACCCACAGCCTTTGAAGCGTCCAAAGGCGAACCGCCACCTATACCTATAATAAATTCAGCACCGAAATCCCTTGCCGCTTTACCGCCCTCAATTACGGTGGATACAAGGGGATTTTCTGTTATTTTATCAAAAACAGAGAATTCGATATTTAATTTTTCCAAAACACATATTACATCATCCAACGCACCGCTTTTTTTTGCACCGCTTTTTGACGTAACAATAAGGCATTTTTTACCGAATTGGGAAAGTAAATTACCGTTATCCGAAAGGCAGTTTTTTCCGCTTATAACTTTTGAATTAACATATAGGTTAGAATACATAAATTTCAACTCCCACTTTCTACATACAGATACAATATTTATATATAATTATATATCAAATTATAGTTGAAAAAGCAAGTATTGTGTTGTATAATATCGTTGGTTAAATTTACTCAAAAACCTATACATTTTGATAAAAAGTTAACAAAGATAAACAAAAAAGCAAGGAAGATACGTTATGAATAATTCAGAACGCCGTCTTTTAAGAATTACGGACGTTTTAATTATCGTCGTTGTGGCGGTTGTGGGTTTAGCGTTATTTTTCGGCGGTAAAACCGGTAACGGTAACCCTGTTGCAGTGATTACCGTAGACGGTGAAGAAACCCGACGTATAGACCTTACTTCCGCAGAGAATGAAATAATCACACTTAACACTTTGCCCGAAGTCACTTTAGAAATTAAAGATTCAAAAATACGTTTTGTTAATTCACTTTGTCCCGATAAAACTTGTGAAAAAAGCGGTTTTTTAAGTGAGGTCGGTGATACTGCCGCCTGTGTTCCTGCAAAAACAGTTGTAACTATTACAGGCGACGGCAATTCTTCGGATATTGATGCTGTTGCAGGTTGAAAGGAGCGTCACCTTGAATAAAGAAAAAGCCAAGAAAGTCGCTCTTTTAGGTATGTTCTGCGCTCTGGCAATGGCTATTTCGTTTTTAGAGTCCTTAATACCGCCCTTAATCCCCGTGCCGGGTGTAAAACCGGGCTTTTCAAATATAGTAACAATGTTCTGCCTTTCGTCGTTAGGGTTCCCCTACGCATTGGCTGTTACGTTTTTCAAAGCCACCTTCGCCTTACTCACACGCGGAGTTACTGCATTTTTTATGAGTCTTTGCGGCGGTATCTTGAGCCTTACGGTAATGGCTGTGCTTTTTAAAATTAGTGAAAAGTATTTAGGCTATATGGGTATCGGCGTTTTAAGTGCTGTTTCACATAACATAGGTCAGTTATGCGTTGCCTGTGTTATTCTCGGCAAAACCATTTTAAGCATCTCCCCCATATTACTTTTCGGGGGTATTATATGCGGTTTAATTACCGGAACTGTTTTTCGGTACACTGTTCCGGTTCTTAATAAATTAACAAAAAACCTTCCCGATTATTCGGGAAACAAGGGGTCGATAAATAAATGTTAAAACACATTGCAGGTGTGCTTTCCCCTGCCGCCAGAGGACGCGGCGGCGTGAAGGTCGCCCACAACAAAAACACCGAAAACTGCAAAATTATAAGAATGCCTGCTCCCGAAAAGGTTGTTCTTCCTATGCAGCAGCATATCGGTGCGCCCTGTACACCTACGGTTAAAGTAGGTGACACGGTAAAAGTCGGTCAGGTTATAGGTGACAGTGATAAATTCATATCCGCACCCATTCACTCTTCTATTTCGGGTAAAGTTACCGCTATTGCGGATACTGTCCTTGCCAACGGCAGGCAGGCTCCCGCTGTAACTATCGAATCCGACGGCGAAATGGCTCTTTTTGAAGGTATTGAAGTACCCGTTGTCAACAATGCCGACGATTTCAGAAAAGCCGTTCGCGATTCGGGTCTTGTCGGTTTGGGCGGTGCAGGTTTCCCCAGCCACGTAAAATTTGCTCTTTCACCCGATAAACCCATTGATACAATAGTTGTTAACGCCGCGGAATGTGAACCTCACATTACGGTTGACTACCGCGAATGTCTTGATAACACCCTTTACATCATAAGAAGCCTTATGATTATCAAAGAGTATCTTAATATCCCCCACGCAGTTATTGCCGTTGAGGATAATAAACCTGCCGCAATTGAAAAATTGCAGAAAGTTGCCGATGAAGTCGGCGACGGCAGTATTAAGGTTATGGCTCTTAAATCCCGTTATCCTCAGGGTGCAGAGAAGATGATAGTCTACTCCGCAACAGGCAGAAAAATTCCTTTGGGAAAACTTCCTGCAGATGTAGGCGTAATAGTAATGAACGTTACAAGTACCGCTTTTATAGGCAGATACCTTGAAACAGGTAAACCGCTTGTAAGCCGTTCGCTTACCGTTGACGGCTCTGCCATTATCAAACCTCAGAACGTGCGAGTTCCCATCGGCACAAACTTAAACGAACTCATCGATTTCTGCGGCGGTTTCAAACCTGACCTTGATAAAGTTATTGCAGGCGGTCCTATGATGGGTACTGCACTTGTAAACACCAACGTTCCCATTATAAAAAGTTATAACGCTGTGCTTGCTTTCTCAAAAGGCACTATCCCCGAAAAACCCGACAATAACTGTATCCGTTGCGGAAGATGCAGTCAGGTTTGCCCCATGGGTCTTATGCCTACAAATATTATGCGTTCCGTAAAAGTACGTGACTTTGACGGATTAAAGCAAAGCAACGTAATCGCCTGTATGCAATGCGGTACTTGTGCCTATGCTTGCCCCGCAGGCAGACCCTTGGTGCAGTACTTGGTATTGGCAAAAGATATGCTCAGAGAGGAAGGTGCTAAATAATGGCTGATAATGCATTGATTCAAAAAATAAAACCAACCGTAACCGCATCTCCTCACTTTAAATCCTCCGAAACATCACAGGGTATGATGAGGGATGTTATAATTGCCCTTGTTCCCGCACTTGCGGCATCTGTATGGTTATTCGGTCCGAGAGCATTGGTTATAAATGTTATAAGCGTTGTTTCCTGTGTTCTTTTCGAGTACATAACAAGAAAAATTCTTAAACGCGACAACACTATAAACGACTTAAGTGCCGTTGTTACAGGACTTTTACTTGCTTTCAACTTACCCTCAACACTTCCTTTGTGGATGATTCCCATAGGCGCTTTCGTTGCAATAGTAGTTGTTAAGCAGTTCTTCGGCGGTATCGGTCAGAACTTCGTAAACCCCGCCCTTATGGGTCGTATAATTCTTATGGTTTCATTCCCCGGTCAGATGTCATCTTGGGTAGAGCCTTACAAATGGGGCGAAAGTGTAGATGCAGTTTCAACTGCAACTCCCCTCTTTGAACTTCAGAACGGAACAGCACCTACACCCGACCTTTTAGAAATGCTCATAGGTCAGCGTGCAGGATGTTTAGGCGAAACTTGTGCTGTTGCCCTTATTCTCGGCGGTATATATCTCCTTATAAGAAAAGTTATTTTGCCCTCTATTCCTCTTTCATTCATCGGTACCGTTGCAGTATTTATGTTAATTGCAGGCAAAGGTGACCTTAATTACCTTGCATATAACCTCTTAGGCGGCGGTCTTCTTATAGGTGCTATATTTATGGCAACTGACTATGCAACCTGCCCCCTTACTTCAAAGGGTAAAATTATTTACGGTATCGGTTGCGGTCTTGTAGCGGCAATTATCCGTGAATTCGGCAGTTACAACGAAGGTGTATCATTTGCTATTATTCTTATGAATCTTCTTGTTCCCCACATTGATAACCTTACAAAACTCAAGCCCTTCGGCTATATTAAAGAAAAAAAGCAGAAGGAGGCTAAAGCGGAATGAAAAACAAAACCTTAAAAGAAATACTTGTTCCTGCGGTTATGTTGTTCGTTATCGCGGCTGTATGTACAGCACTCCTTGCAGGCACAAACCTTTTAACCAAAGATAAAATTGCCGAAATTGCCGTTCAGGCGGAAATGGAAGCAAAAATTGCAGTATTTTCTGATGCAAAAACTTTCTCCGACGCAAAAACCGTTGATGTAAACGGTACTTCATATACTTACTATGATGCGCAGGACGAAAACGGCAAAGTTATCGGTTACGTATTCAGCGTAACAACCAAAAGTTACGGCGGTGACCTTTCAGCAATGGTCGGTATATCCGCTGAAACCGATAAAATCACAGGCGTAGAGATCACCGCTATCAATGATACTCCCGGCTTGGGACTTAAAGTATATAGCGAAGATTTCCTCGGTCAGTATATAGACAGAACAGGTACTATCGGTGTAAATAAAAACGAAAGCACAGATACGGAAATTAAAGCCGTTTCGGGTGCTACAATATCATCAAAAGCGGTTACTGATGCTGTTAATCAGGCATTCAGCGCATACGAAACAGTAAAGGCAGGTGGAAACAATGGCTGAAAATAAATGCTCACTCAGAAAAGAGTTTACAAAAGGTCTTATTCGCGAAAATCCCGTTTTAAGACTTGTTCTCGGTACTTGTCCCACCCTTGCAACATCAACCTCAATGGTTAACGCTATCGGTATGGGTATTGCCGCAACACTTGTTCTTGTTTGTTCAAACATTGCTATTTCCGCATTAAGAAAAGTAATTCCCGATAAAGTCAGAATTCCTGCTTATATCGTTATTATCGCCTCATTCGTTACAATTGTTCAGATGATAGTCAAAGCCTTTGTTCCGGCTCTTGACTCCGCATTAGGTGTTTTCTTACCCCTTATCGTTGTTAACTGCATTATCCTCGGCAGAGCAGAAGCATTCGCTAATAAAAACCGTGTTATCGCTTCAGCAGTTGACGGTTTAGGTATGGGTATCGGCTTCACCGCCGCCCTCTTCTGTATGGCACTTGTAAGAGAGTTTCTCGGTAACGGCACACTTTTCTCAGGCGCACAGAGTCTTTTAGGCGTGTTCGGTGACAATGTTTTAGGCGGTTTCAACGGTGTGACAATATTGAATACTCCTATGACAATATTTATTCTTCCCGCAGGCGGTTTCTTTGTTTTCGGTATTCTTATCGCTCTTGCTAATAAAATCAGCGATAAAAAGAAACTTCCCAAAGCAGAACTTCACGGTTGTGAAAGTTGTCCCCTCGCTGCCACTTGTTCAAAAGTTGTTTCAGAAAAGGAGGAAATTAAAGTATGACATCAACACAGATTTTCTCCGTACTCCTTACCGCTATACTTACAGAAAACTTCGTTCTCAGTAAGTTCTTAGGTATTTGCCCATTCTTAGGCGTTTCAAAGAAAGTAAATACCGCTATGGGTATGAGCGTTGCGGTTATTTTCGTTATGCTTATTTCAACCGCTGTTACTTTCCCCATTAACACATTCCTTCAGAATAACGATTTAGGATATTTACAGACTATTGTTTGTATCCTTGTTATTGCGGCTCTCGTTCAGTTGGTTGAAATCGTTTTAAAGAAGTATATTAAATCTCTTTATAACGCGTTAGGTATCTATCTCCCTCTTATTACAACAAACTGCGCAGTTCTCGGTGTTGTTCTTCTCAACTTCGATAACGGTTACTCTTTCGGTCTTTCAATGGTAAATACTTTAGGCGCAGGTATCGGCTTTATGGTTGCAATGCTTATTTTTGCAGGCGTCCGTTCAAGACTTGAAACTGCCGATATTCCCGAAGGTTTGAAAGGTCTTCCCTCAACACTTATTGCAGCATCGTTAACATCTGTATCCTTCCTCGGCTTCTCAGGTGTTATTGACGGTATTTTCGGTTAAGGAGGAATTATAATGAACGAAATATTATTACCCATCCTCCTTGTAGCAGGTATCGGTCTTGTTTTGGGCTTGGGTCTTGCCATTGCTTCAAAAGTTATGGCAGTACCTGTTGATGAAAAAGCAGAAAAAATCACCGAGGTACTCCCCGGTGCAAACTGCGGTGCTTGCGGTTTCTCAGGTTGTGCAGGTTACGCTGCGGCTCTTTCTTCAGGAAAAACTGATGCTACTAACCTCTGTGCCCCCGGCGGTAACAAAGTATCAGCAGAAATCGCCGCTATACTTGGTACTGAAGCAGGTGCAGTTCTCCCCACAGTTGCAGTTGTGCAGTGTATGGGCAACTCTTCAAACTCCGAAGATAAAATGAATTACCAGGGCGTCAGCAGTTGCCGTATGGCTTCACAGTTATTCGGCGGTGCTAAGGAATGTACATACGGTTGTTTAGGCCTTGGCGACTGTGTTGATGCTTGCGAATTTGATGCTATCCACATTTGTGACGGTGTTGCAAGAATATCAACCATCGCTTGCCATAGTTGTAAAGCCTGCGTTAAAGCCTGTCCAAAAGGTCTTATTTCGATGTTACCGCTTAACGTGACACAGGCTACGGTACTTTGTAAAAACCACGAGAAAGGCGCTGTGGCTCGAAAACATTGCAAATCCGCCTGTATCGGTTGTATGAAGTGCGTTAAAGCCTGCGAACACGGTGCAGTTAAGGTTGAAAACTTCCTGGCAACCGTTGACCCCGAAAAATGTATCGGTTGCGGCAAATGTCACGAAGCCTGCCCCGTCGGTTGTATTGATTTGATTACTCCTAAAGGATAATAAAAAAACCGCTTGACCAAAAGGTCAAGCGGTTTTTTACTTATATAATCTTTTTATTGATTTTCTTCTCAATTGCGGGAACAACCTTCGGGAAGATAAGTTTTGTGAAAAGGAAGTAAACAATCACACCGGAAATCAAACCAATAAGTGCACCTGCAATAACATCTGTAGGATAGTGAACGTGAACATAAATTCTTGAGAAACCTACAAGTAATGAAAGAACAAAAGCGGGAATACCTATACCGAGTTCTTTCTTCTTACAACCGAGTAAGAGAGCGAATGCAGCACCGATAGATGTTGATGTGTGACCTGAGGGGAATGACCAACTGCTGCTCTTCTCAATAAGACCGGGCCAATTGTATGTATAGCCTGCGTTAGTCCAAACTGTCGGGTCAAGGTTATAGGGTCTGGGTCTTTCAATAATCTCTTTAAGGCAAAGATTATTTATAACTGATGATACTGCCAAACCTGCAAATAACAAAATACCTAGTTTTCTGGTCTTTTTGGGAATTAACAAGCAAATGCCTAAAACGCACCAGATAATACCGGGAGTATCACCAAGATGAGTAATGAATGTCATAATAACATCAAGTACCGGATTCATAATGCTGTCAACGAACTGATAAACAGCAACATCGATATTAACAAAGAATTCGTTTAAAAAGAAATCTGCCATAACTGCCTCCTGTGTTTAAAATATATGATTATTTTACTATCTTATACCACAAAAGTCAACAAAAAAAGAGAGTAATCCGAAGATTACTCTCTCTGTAGGTTAAATTATTCGATGATGTCTGTAACAGCACCTGAACCAACTGTTCTGCCGCCTTCACGGATAGCAAAACGAAGACCCTTTTCGATAGCGATGGGAGTGATGAGTTCAACTGTCATTTCAACGTTATCACCGGGCATGCACATTTCTGTTCCTTCGGGAAGGAAGATAGTACCTGTAACGTCAGTTGTTCTGAAGAAGAACTGAGGTCTGTAGTTGTTGAAGAAAGGTGTATGACGGCCACCTTCGTCTTTAGAAAGAACGTAAACCTGACCTTTGAATTTTGTGTGGGGTTTGATTGAACCGGGTTTGCAAAGAACCTGACCACGTTCAATACCTTTTCTGTCAACACCACGAAGAAGAGCACCGATGTTGTCACCTGCTTCTGCATAGTCGAGAAGTTTGTGGAACATTTCAACACCTGTACAAACAGTCTTGCTGCTTTCTTCTTTAAGACCAACGATTTCGAGTTCGTCACCAACTTTAAGCTGACCACGTTCAACTCTACCTGTAGCAACAGTACCACGGCCTGTGATTGTGAAAACGTCTTCAACAGGCATAAGGAAGGGAAGGTCAGCCATACGGTCGGGTGTGGGGATGTAGCTGTCAACAGCTTCCATGAGTTCTACGATGGGAGCATAAACGGGATCGTTGATGTCTGTTGAATCAGACTCAAGAGCCTGGAATGCAGAACCTTTGATGATGGGTGTATCATCGCCGGGGAATTCGTAAGAATCAAGAGTTTCACGAACTTCCATTTCAACGAGTTCGAGAAGTTCGGGGTCGTCTACGAGGTCGCATTTGTTAAGGAATACAACGATGTAGGGAACGCCAACCTGACGAGCAAGAAGAAGGTGTTCTTTAGTCTGAGCCATGGGACCGTCAGTAGCAGCGATAACAAGGATAGCACCGTCCATCTGAGCAGCACCTGTGATCATGTTTTTGATGTAGTCGGCGCGGCCGGGGCAGTCAACGTGAGCATAGTGACGTTTGTCTGTTTCGTACTCAACGTGAGCTGTGTTGATTGTGATACCACGTTCTCTTTCTTCGGGAGCCTTATCGATGTCTGCATAGTCTTCGAACTGTGCATAACCTCTGAGAGAAAGAGTTTTTGTGATAGCAGCTGTAAGAGTAGTTTTACCATGGTCAACGTGGCCGATTGTACCAATGTTAACATGGGGCTTAGTTCTTTCGAATTTCTGTTTAGCCATTTGGGATTTCCTCCTTTAAATTTAGCATAATTTGCACGATATAATATTATCAAATATATCGTAATAATTCAATAGTTTTTTGAAAAATCTTAAATAACAAAACCGTAGTTTAATTATTTACCTCTTTCGTCCATAATTTTTTCAGCAATGTTTCTGGGAACTGCCTGATAATGGCTGGGTTCCATTACGTACTGACCACGGCCCTGTGTTTTGGAACGAAGGTCTGTTGCGTAACCGAACATTTCTGAAAGGGGTACGTGTGCAACGATTTCCGCTGCACCGTTTCTGTCCTCCTGACCCTGGGGAAGACCACGGCGAGAAGTAAGGTCGCCGAGAACGTCACCGATATAATCAGTGGGAACAACAACCGTAACTTTCATAATGGGCTCCATAAGAACGGGAGAAGCCTTCTTCATAGCCTCTTTGAATGCCATTGAACCTGCAGTCTTGAAGGCCATTTCTGAAGAGTCAACCTCGTGGTATGAACCATCATAAAGAGTAACTTTAACGTCAACAACGTTGTAACCCGCAAGAACACCGGACTGCATTGAGCCCTTGATACCTGCTTCAGCAGGACCAATGAATTCCTTCGGGATAGCACCGCCGACGATAGCGTTAACGAATTCGTAGCCTTTGCCTTCGTTGGGCTCGATACGAATCTTAACGTGACCGTACTGACCGTGACCACCGGACTGACGAGCGAACTTAGTATCTGCAGAAGCTTCTGCAGTGATAGTTTCTCTGTAAGCAACCTGGGGTTTACCTACGTTAGCTTCAACTCTGAATTCACGAAGAAGTCTGTCAACGATGATTTCAAGGTGAAGTTCACCCATACCGGCGATGATTGTCTGGCCTGTTTCTTCATCTGTGTAGCATTTGAATGTGGGATCTTCTTCTGCAAGTTTTGCAAGAGCGATACCCATTTTTTCCTGACCTGCTTTGGTCTTGGGTTCAATAGCAACACGGATAACGGGCTCGGGGAACTCCATAGATTCGAGAATAACGGGGTGGTTCTTATCGCAAAGAGTGTCACCTGTGGTTGTTCTCTTGATACCAACAGCAGCAGCGATGTCACCTGCATAGCAGCAGTCAATGTCCTTACGGTCATTGGCGTGCATCTGAAGGATACGACCGATACGCTCGTTGTCATCCTTAACGGAGTTATAAACAGTTGAACCTGTTTCAATTTTACCTGAGTAAACTCTGAAGTAGCAAAGTTTACCTACGAAGGGGTCTGTTGCAATCTTGAATGCAAGAGCAGCAAAGGGCTCTGTATCTGAAGAAATACGAACTTCCTCTTCTTCTGTGTCGGGGTTTATACCCTTAATAGCTTCAACGTCTGTGGGAGCAGGCATATAGTCTACAACCGCGTCAAGAAGCTTCTGAACACCTTTATTCTTATAAGATGTACCGCAAACGATGGGAACCATATCGTTAGCAATAGTTGCTTTTCTGATGCAAGTTTTGATTTCGTCGACTGTGAGTTCTTCACCGTCGAAAAACTTCATCATAAGCTCGTCGTCCTGTTCTGCAACATGTTCAACGAGTTCTGCACGATATTTTTCTGCAAGTTCCTTCATATCTTCGGGAATTTCTTCGATTCTGATGTCTTTACCCATATCGTCATAGTAAACGACAGCGTTCATTTCAACAAGGTCGATAACTCCTTTGAAGGTTGATTCGGAACCGATGGGGAGCTGAATCGGTACAGCGTTACATTTAAGACGATCTTTAATCATATTGAGAACATTATAGAAGTCTGCGCCCATAATATCCATCTTATTGATATAAATCATTCTAGGAACTCTGTATTTATCAGCCTGTCTCCAAACAGTTTCAGACTGGGGCTCAACACCGCCCTTAGCACAAAGAACTGTAACAGAACCGTCAAGAACTCTCAAAGAACGCTCAACTTCAACTGTGAAGTCAACGTGACCGGGAGTGTCGATGATGTTGATTCTGTTGCCTTTCCAGAAACAAGTAGTAGCAGCAGAAGTAATTGTAATACCTCTCTCCTGTTCCTGTGCCATCCAGTCCATTGTAGCAGCACCGTCGTGAGTTTCACCTAACTTATGGTTAACACCGGTATAGAAAAGGATACGCTCAGTTGTGGTTGTTTTACCTGCGTCGATATGAGCCATAATACCGATATTTCTGGTCTGCTCTAAAGATACCTGTCTTGGCATAATATCCTCCGATTATAGTTAGAATTTTCAGATAATTACCATCTGAAATGTGCAAAAGCCTTGTTTGCCTCTGCGTTCTTGTGCATGTCTTCTTTTTTCTTGAAGGCAGCACCCATTGAGTTAGTTGCATCAAGAATCTCGTTAGCAAGTCTTTCCTTAGCTGTTCTCTCTGAACGAGCACGAGAATATGTTGCAATCCAACGGAGACCGAGTGTTTCACGTCTTTCGGGACGAACATCGATCGGAACCTGGTAAGTAGCACCACCGATACGGCGAGCCTTTACCTCGAGAACGGGCATAACGTTCTCCATAGCAGCTTCAAAAACCTCAAGAGGTTCTTTGCCTGTCTGTTCTTTGATGATATCGAATGCGTCGTAAACAATTCTCTGTGCGACACCCTTCTTACCATCTAACATAACATTGTTAATAAGCCTTGTAACAAGCTTTGAGTTGTAAAGCGGATCCGGCAAAACATCACGTTTTGCTATCTGGCCTCTTCTTGGCACTTCGCTTCCCTCCTTCATATTAATGATATCATAGGTACTCGAGTGACTATGCTTCCCGTGGCGCCAATGGCTTTTACAACCCCTATATAGTCATAAAAATACTTACCATTGGTTGAATAATAATTCAGCCTGCAAGAAGATTTGTCCTTGAATAAATCAGCAGTTTAAGATTATTTCTTACCTGCTTTGGGACGCTTTGCACCGTATTTAGAACGGCTCTGCATCCTGTTAGCAACACCTTGAGCATCAAGTGTGCCTCTGATGATGTGGTAACGCACACCGGGAAGGTCCTTAACACGACCACCACGGATAAGCACTACGCTATGCTCCTGAAGATTGTGACCCACGCCGGGAATGTAAGCAGATACTTCGATTCCGTTTGTGAGACGAACTCTGGCGAGTTTTCTGAGAGCTGAGTTAGGTTTCTTAGGTGTGTCAGTCTTAACAACTGTGCAAACACCGCGCTTCTGAGGAGAATTGTTGTTTGTTAAAACATTCTTCTTAGAGTTGAGACCTTTACCCAAAGCAGGAGCCTTGGACTTCTTTTCGAGAGTTTCTCTTCCGCTGCGAACGAGCTGATTAAATGTTGGCAAGTATTTTCACCTCCGATAATTAGATAGCCGAATACAGGAAAAGGGCATACTTCTCCCATATAGACCGAATAATAATTTACCATTTTAAAACTGTTTTGTCAACACATTTTACAAACTTTTTTAAAAAACTTTGTTCATTTCCACAGTTTTTATTTGGTTATTTTTTGCAGATAATTTGGAAATATGTATCAGTTTAGTGAGAAATTAGGAGTAAGGAGTTTCGGACGCAAAGTGCCGATTATAAATGCAAATTAAAATCAACGCGCAAGCGTTCCTAAATTTTGCATTTTTCATTCTGCATTTTGCATTAAAAAACGCCTGACCTTTAGGTCAAGCGTTTTTGGTTAGTTTATTCCATAGGAATTTCAATTGCGTTAAATGCATCTTCGGGAACAGCGGTGGGAACTACTTCAACGTCGCTGTAACACTTCATACCTGTACCTGAGGGAAGAAGTTTACCGATAATAACATTTTCCTTAAGACCAAGAAGCGGGTCAACCTTGCCCTTGATAGCAGCATCGGTAAGAACCTTTGTTGTTTCCTGGAATGATGCAGCTGAAAGGAATGATTCAGTTGCAAGAGAAGCCTTTGTGATACCGAGAAGAACAGGTGATGCTGTTGCGGGTACAAAGGGCATACCCGCTGCTTCGCAGCGAGCCTTAGCAGCAGCGTTTGCAGCGTTAAGTTCGCGCTTTTCAACAGATGTACCGGGAAGAAGAGTTGTTGAACCCTGGTCCTCGATTTTAACCTTACGCATCATCTGACGAACGATAACTTCGATATGCTTGTCGTTGATGTCAACACCCTGCATACGATATGTCATCTGAACTTCTTTAATAAGGTAGTTATGAACAGCATCCACGCCGAGAACTGCAAGAACATCGTGGGGGTTAACCGCACCTTCTGTAAGATGCTGACCCTTAACAACGTGTGCACCCTCCTGGATTTCCTGGCAAAGTCTTGCATCGAAGGGAATAAGATATTTCTTAACATCGTCTTCGCCTGTAATAACAACGTATTTGCTCTTCTTAATATCTTCAAATGAAACCTTACCGTCGATTTCACTGAGCATTGCAAGAGTTTTGGGTTTTCTGCCTTCAAAGAGTTCTTCAACACGGGGAAGACCCTGTGTGATGTCGGCCTGTGAAGCAACACCACCGGTGTGGAAAGTTCTCATTGTCAGCTGTGTACCGGGTTCACCGATGGACTGAGCAGCGATAATACCAACTGCCTCGCCCACTGTTACGGGGCCTGCTGTTGCAAGGTTTGAACCGTAGCACTTAATACATACACCGTGGTCACATTCGCAAGTAAGAAGTGAACGGATTTTGATTTTTCTGTCCTCTGCGTTAGGACGAGCGTTAACCATATCTGCAATTTTCTTTGCAAGAATATCGTCAATCATTGTGTCTGTGTCACAAATGATTTCGCCGTTTTCGTCGCAGAAGTTTTCAAGAAGGTAACGACCTGTAAGACGCTCGCTGAGAGGCTCGATAACGTCGTTGCCGTCTTTGATGTCGTAAACTTCAAGACCGTCGTGGCAGTGGCAATCTTCCTCGCGGATGATAACTTCCTGTGAAACGTCAACAAGACGTCTTGTAAGGTAACCTGAGTCAGCAGTACGAAGCGCTGTATCGGCAAGACCTTTACGTGCACCACGGGATGAAATGAAGTATTCGATAATATTAAGACCTTCACGGTAGTTAGCTCTGATGGGGATTTCGATAGTTTTACCTGCTGTGTTAGCGATAAGACCACGCATACCTGCAAGCTGACGAAGCTGTGAGTCAGAACCACGGGCACCGGAGTCAAGCATCATAAAGATGGGGTTGTAGGGATCCATAGCGTTGCGAAGTTCTGCAGAAACGTTCTTTGTACAAACTTCCCAAGCCTTGATTTTGCTGCGTGAACGGTCCTGTTCACTGAGAAGACCCATCTGATAATCTTCTTCGATAGTATCAATAAGAGCCTCTGTTTCAGCAAGGAACTGTGCTTTCTTTTCGGGGATAGTAGCATCACAAACAGCAACGGTGATACCGCTTCGTGTTGAATACTTGTAACCCTGAGCCTTGATGTTATCAAGAACTACTGAAGATTTTGCAGTACCGTGAACTCTGATACAACGTTCGATAATTCTACCGAGAACTTTCTTGTTAACGAGTTCGTTAATTTCAAGTTTGAACATATTCTCGGGATTGCTTCTGTCAACGAAGCCAAGGTCCTGAGGAACAGGAGCATTGAAGATAACCTTACCGAGTGTTGTTTCAAGAAGTTCTGTATAAACTTTGCCGTCAACCTCTTTAGTCATACGAATCTTAATGGGAGCGTGAAGACCGAGGTCCCCTTCTTCGTATGCCATCATAGCCTCGTCAACGTTTCTGAATACCTTGCCGTTACCCTTTTCGTCGGGTTTTACAAGTGTAAGGTAGTAAGATCCGAGGATCATATCCTGTGTAGGAACAACAACAGGCTTACCGTCAGAGGGTTTAAGAAGGTTGTTAGCAGCAAGCATAAGGAATCTTGCTTCTGACTGTGCTTCAGCAGAAAGAGGTACGTGAACAGCCATCTGGTCACCGTCGAAGTCGGCGTTGAAAGCGGTACATACAAGAGGATGAAGTTTAATTGCTCTGCCTTCAACAAGTACGGGTTCGAAAGCCTGGATACCGAGTCTGTGAAGTGTGGGAGCACGGTTGAGCATTACGGGGTGGTCTTTAATAACAACTTCGAGAGCATCCCATACTTCTGTGCTTGCTCTTTCAACCATTTTTCTTGCTGATTTAATATTATTTGCTTTACCAAGTTCGCAAAGTCTCTTCATAACGAAGGGTTTGAAGAGTTCGAGTGCCATCTCTTTGGGAAGACCGCACTGATAAAGTTTAAGTTCGGGACCAACAACGATAACCGAACGGCCTGAGTAGTCAACACGTTTACCGAGAAGGTTCTGGCGGAAACGACCCTGTTTACCCTTAAGCATATCGGAAAGAGATTTGAGAGCACGGTTGTTGGGACCTGTAACGGGTCTGCCGCGTCTGCCGTTGTCGATAAGTGCATCAACAGCCTCCTGGAGCATTCTCTTTTCGTTGTTAACAATGATTCCGGGAGCCCCTAATTCAAGGAGTTTCTGGAGACGGTTATTTCTGTTGATAACTCGTCTGTAAAGGTCATTAAGGTCGGAAGTAGCAAATCTGCCACCGTCGAGCTGAACCATGGGACGAATATCCGGAGGAATAACCGGAATTACGTTAAGAATCATCCATTCAGGACGGTTGCCTGAATTTTTGAATGCTTCACATACTTCAAGTCTTTTAAGAATACGAATCTTCTTCTGACCTGCAGCAGTTTCAAGTTCTTTATGGAGTTCTTCGCAGAGTACGTCTACGTCGATTTCTGCAAGAAGTTCCTGAATTGCTTCAGCACCCATTGCGGCTTTGAATGAATCGCGGTCGTATCTTTCAACCATTTCTTCATAGTCTTTTTCGCTGAGAATCTGTTTCTTCTCAAGGGGTGTATCGCCGGGATCAATGACGATATACTTAGCGAAATAAAGAACTTTTTCAAGGTCGCGGTGTGAAATATCAAGCATAAGGCCCATTCTTGAAGGTGTGCCCTTGAAGTACCAGATATGTGATACGGGGGCAGCAAGTTCAATGTGACCCATACGCTCACGTCTTACTTTAGCCTTGGTGATTTCAACACCGCAGCGTTCGCAGACTTTGCCTTTAAAACGAATCTTTTTATATTTTCCGCAATGGCATTCCCAGTCCTTTGTAGGTCCGAAAATTTTCTCGCAGAAAAGACCTTCTTTTTCCGGTTTAAGAGTACGGTAGTTAATGGTTTCGGGTTTTTTAACCTCACCGTGAGACCATTCTCTTACAAGATCCGGAGAAGCGAGTCCTATTTTAATCGATTCAAAATCTATGTTGTTATCCTCAACAGTTACGTTAACTGAATCGTATGCCATATATGAATAACCCTTCTTCCTATAAATATTCGGATGGATTTTTAATTAGAAATCTTCCTCTTCGTCAAGTGATTCTTCAAATTCCTCTGCTGCGAAAGCATAGTCATCTTTAGAATCTTCGTCAGTTACAGTCCAACCGTCTGCATCCTCTGCATCGTTAACGCTCATAAATGCGTCATCGAGTTCAGAATTATCAACAACGGGAAGAACAACTTCATCATCGAAGTTCTGTCTGAGGTCAATTTCGTTATTATCCTTATCAAGTACGCGTACATCAAGACCGAGTGACTGAAGTTCCTTAATAAGAACCTTAAATGATTCAGGAACGCCGGGCTTGGGAATATTGTAGCCTTTAACGATTGATTCGTAAGTTTTAACACGGCCAACAACATCGTCCGACTTAACAGTAAGGATTTCCTGAAGAGTATATGCTGCACCGTAAGCTTCAAGTGCCCAAACTTCCATTTCACCGAAACGCTGACCGCCGAACTGTGCTTTACCACCGAGGGGCTGCTGTGTAACGAGTGAGTAGGGACCTGTTGAACGGGCATGAATCTTATCGTCAACAAGGTGATGGAGTTTAAGGTAATACATTATACCGACTGTAACAGGGTTATCAAATTTTCTGCCTGTACGGCCGTCGGTAAGCCATGTTTTACCGTCTGTTGAAAGGTTTGCTTCTTCGAGCATATCACGGATGTCTTTTTCGTGAGCACCGTCAAATACAGGAGTCATAACCTTATAGCCAAGTGCTCTTGCAGCATAACCGAGGTGAACTTCAAGAACCTGACCGATATTCATACGGGACGGAACGCCCAAGGGGTTAAGAACAATATCAAGAGGTGTACCGTCGGGAAGGAAAGGCATGTCTTCCTGGGGAAGAATACGGGAAACAACACCCTTGTTACCGTGACGGCCCGCCATCTTATCGCCGACGCTGATTTTACGCTTCTGAGCGATATAGCAGCGAACAACTTTATTAACACCGGGGTTAAGTTCGTCGCTGTTCTGTCTTGTAAATACTTCAACCTGAACAACAACACCGTATTCACCGTGGGGAACTCTGAGAGAAGAGTCTCTTACTTCTCTTGCCTTTTCACCGAAGATAGCACGAAGAAGTCTTTCTTCGGGAGTGCATTCTGTTTCACCCTTGGGTGTAACCTTACCTACAAGGATGTCACCTGAATGAACTTCTGCACCGACTCTGATAATACCGTTTTCATCAAGGTTTGCAAGAGCATCTTCACCAACGTTGGGAATATCTCTTGTAATTTCTTCCGGTCCGAGTTTTGTATCTCTTGCTTCAACTTCGTGTTCTTCAATGTGAACTGAAGTATAAACGTCGTCGCGGACCATCTTTTCGTTAAGAAGAACCGCGTCTTCGTAGTTATAACCTTCCCAGGTCATAAAGCCTACAAGAGCATTCTTACCGAGAGAAATTTCACCCTGTGATGTAGCAGGACCGTCAGCAATAACATCGCCTGCTTTTATCTTCTCGCCGATTTCAACAACGGGGCGCTGGTTGATACAAGTACCCTGGTTAGAACGCATAAACTTAATAAGTTCATAAACGTCTGTTTCGCCGTTATCGGTGAGGATTTCAACTTTCTTAGCGCTTACTTTCTGAACAACACCGTCGCGTTTTGCAAGAACTACAACACCGCTGTCAACAGCAGCCTTGTATTCCATACCTGTACCGACGATGGGCGATTCAGTTTTAAGAAGCGGAACAGCCTGACGCTGCATATTAGATCCCATAAGAGCACGGTTTGCGTCATCGTTCTCAAGGAAAGGAATCATAGCAGTAGCAACGGAAACAACCATCTTGGGTGAAACGTCCATATAGTCTGCCTGGCTGGGAGGAACTTCACGGAATTCGTCGCGGTAACGTACGGTTACACGGTCATTCACAAAGAAGTTGTTTTCATCAAGAGGCTCGTTAGCCTGTGCAACGCAGTAGTTATCTTCTACGTCAGCTGTCATATATTCAACTTCATCAAGAACCTTACCTGTTTTCTTATCAATTTTACGGAAAGGTGCTTCAATAAAGCCGTATTTATTGATTCTTGCGAATGTAGCAAGGTAAGAGATAAGACCGATGTTAGGACCTTCAGGAGTTTCGATGGGGCACATTCTGCCGTAGTGGCTGTAATGAACGTCACGAACTTCGAAACCTGCACGGTCACGGGAAAGACCGCCGGGACCTAATGCAGAAAGACGACGTTTATGTGTAAGTTCTGCAAGGGGGTTTGTCTGATCCATAAACTGTGAAAGCGGTGAAGAACCGAAAAATTCTTTAATAGCCGCCATAACAGGTCTTATATTGATAAGTGCAGCAGGAGTAGCCTTGTCGGGTTCCTGTGCCTGAAGAGTCATTCTTTCACGTACAACTCTTTCCATTCTTGTAAAGCCTATTCTGAACTGGTTCTGAAGAAGTTCGCCGACAGAACGGATACGGCGGTTACCGAGATGGTCAATATCGTCAGTTGTACCGAGTTCGTTACCAAGGCAGTTAAGATAGTTAATTGATGCGAAAATATCGTCAATGATGATGTGCTTGGGAATAAGGTCGTCGCAGCGAAGTTGCATCTGCTCAAGAAGAACTTCCTTGTCATCGCCGTATTCTTCAATGATTTCTTTAAGAACTGAGAAACGAACTTTTTCGTTGATTGCAATTTCTTCAAGTTCTTCTCTTGTTACACCTTCAATGAAGTCAAGAGGATCAACCATGTTGTTGGATATAACTTTAACGTGTTTACCTTCAACATCAAGAGTAACTTCTTTAACACCTGCACGGTCGATTGCTTCTGCTTTTTCTGAAGTAATCTTCTCCCCTGCTGAAACAAGAAGTTCGCCTGTAAAGGGGCTGAAAACATCATTAACGGAAACACCGCCCTCAATTCTGTCTGTGAGAGCAAGTTTCTTATTATATTTGTATCTGCCGACTCTGGAAATATCGTATCTGTGAGGATCAAAGAAAAGATTATTAACGTGAGTTTCAGCGGATTCAAGTGTGGGGGGTTCACCGGGACGAAGTTTTCTGTAAACTTCCAGCAATGCTTCCTCAGTATTCTTAGTGGTATCCTTTTCAAGAGTTGCTTCGATTCTGTCGTCATCACCGAAGAATTCACGAATATCATTATTAGAGGAAAGACCGAGAGCACGGATAAATGTAGTGATAGGAAGTTTTCTGTTCTTATCAATTCTTACATTGAAAATATCGTTCTGGTCAGTTTCATACTCAAGCCATGCACCTCTGTTAGGAATAACAGTAGATGTGAAGAGTTTTTTACCGTTCTTATCGTAGGTAAAACCGTAGTAAACACCGGGTGAACGAACAAGTTGAGAAATAATAACACGCTCAGCACCGTTGATAACGAAAGTACCGCTGTCTGTCATAATGGGAAAATCGCCCATAAATACTTCGTTCTCTTTGATTTCACCGGTTTCTTTGTTGTAAAGTCTTGCCAACACTCTTAAAGGAGCAGAGTAGGTAGCATCTCTCTCCTTACATTCAGCAACACTGTACTTCGGCTTCTCATCCATACGGTAATCAATAAACGTAAGGACAAGGTTACCCGTGTAGTCCGTAATTTCATCAATATCACGGAAAACTTCTCTAAGCCCGACATCGAGGAACCATTTGTATGAGTTCTTCTGTACTTCAATAAGGTTGGGCATCTGCATAACCTCATTGATTCCTGCAAAACTCATTCTGGTATTCTTACCGAGCTTTACGGGTTTTACGTTCGCCATAAAACACATCACTCCGTTCTTATTATAAATTCTTTTTTACCAACGCAAAATCGGTCAAAAAAGAAATAATTAACGCATAATTTAATGGATTTTTGCTGCTTTTTTATCTTGCAAAAAAACATACTAACACTAATAATCCATTATAGTTGAGTATACATTTTACAACATAGTCAAGCAATTGTCAAGCAGATTTTTTGTTTTTTGGAAAAATTTTTATAATTCGTAATAAATATCAAATTGCAAGTAGCAAAAGGTAAATTTCGGACATATAGATTAAGTTGCCCTACACGAAGCCTATCATCCCTGTTTGCTTGCAAATAGGGAGGGGGACCGCCATTTGTCAAACTATTTACAGAATAGTTTTTTTCAAACGAGAGGTATATTTTATTTTTATATTTAGTTCAGCGGTGCGGTGGTGGGTAGTTCTCTGACCGTTTCCCATCAGTTAGATAGGATTACCGTAAGGTACGTACCTGTGCGTACCGCTGGAATTAAATATACATTAAACGAAGCGCGAAGCCCATCCCTCTTGCGAGCATTTGCTCGTAGGAGGGTGGCACCGTAGGTGACGGGTGGTATCTTACTCGTGGGATAAATAGATTAGTTCCTTTGGGTAGTTAGTTTCTCTATCCGGCTGAAGAAAACCGCAAGTGAACTACCCACCACCGTTCCGCTTTAACATGCAAAAAAGGATAGTATATCGCACGGAATAAACTATCCTTAAACATTTATTTCATTAAAGAACGGTCCCCCTCCCTATCCGACAAAGCGGACAGGGATGATAGGCTTCGCAACACATCAACTTTATTTTAATTTGCCAACGCAGTTCCGAAATTTTGCATTCTGCATTTTGCATAAAAAAAAGACTCCCCGAAGTAACCTTCGGGGAGTAAGTATGTTGAATTAAAATTACTTAAGTTCAACTTTTGCGCCAGCTTCTTCAAGTTTTGCCTTGATAGCTTCAGCGTCGTCCTTAGAAACAGCTTCTTTAAGAGTTGCGGGAGCACCGTCAACCTTAGCTTTTGCTTCTGCAAGGCCAAGACCTGTGATTTCACGAACGATTTTGATAACAGCGATCTTGTTTGCACCAACTTCAGCAAGTACAACGTCGAACTCTGTTTTCTCTTCAGCAGCAGCAGCGCCGCCGTCTACGGGAGCAGCAACTGCAACAGCTGCAGCAGCAGATACACCGAACTCATCTTCTACAGCCTTAACAAGCTCTGAGAGCTCAAGAACTGTGAGTGTTTTTAATTCTTCAACAATAGCAGTAATCTTTTCAGATGCCATTTTATTTTCCTCCATTTAATTGCCTTTTATTTTTTAGGCTATTTTTATTTGCAGCAAATTATTCGGCTGCTGCTTCCGCTGTTTCGCCATCCTTATCAACGATAGCCTGAACTGCACGAGCGAATGCTGCGATGGGAGCATTGAATACGCTGCAAACAGTAGCAAGCAATACATCTCTTGAAGGAAGCTTTGCAAGACTGTCGATTTTCTCGAGGCTGATAACTTCATTATCGAGGAAACCACTCTTAACATTGAAATTGTCGTGTGTTGAAGCGAATTTGCAAAGGATTCTTGCAGCAGCAACATAGTCATCAGCAGATGTAGCAAGAGCTGTTGTACCTTCAAGACACTCTGAAAGACCCTCGAGTTCAGTACCCTTAATAGCGAGTTCGATCATTGTGTTCTTAGTAACTGTGTATTCAACACCTGCTTCACGAAGTTCTTTACGAAGAACTGTATCGTCAGCAACGTTGATACCCTTGTAATCAACGATAACACCTGCGCACGCATTCTGAAGTCTTTCAGAAATAGCAGCAACCTCAGCTTTTTTTGCTTCTAAAACTTTTACGCTTGGCAAATAAATTCACCTCCGTTACATTATTTTGCCAAATATAAAGCCCTCCCCGCGCAATACGAGGAGGGCATAGTTACCTAATAATAAATAATCAAGTAATTAACGCATTCCTCGGCAGGCGGTCAAAGACCATTATACAAATTTGCACCTGCTGTCTTTAGAACAGCACAAGTAGTTTAACACACCGTTTACGGTATGTCAAGTATTTTTTTAGTCTTCGTTAGAAACTGAACCTGTAAGCTTTGCAGCGTTTACACGGATACCGGGGCCCATTGTAGTAGCAACTACGCATGAACGGATGTAAGTACCCTTTGTTGCTGCGGGTTTAGCTTTGATAACAGCATCAAGAAGAGCGTTAGCGTTTTCAGTGAGTTTTTCGCCACCGAAAGATGCTTTACCGATGGGGCAGTGAATGATATTTGTCTTATCAAGACGGTATTCAATCTTACCTGCTTTTGCTTCTTCAACAGCTTTACCTGCGTCGGGAGTAACAGTACCTGCCTTGGGAGAGGGCATAAGACCTCTGGGACCAAGAACCTTACCTAAACGACCAACGAGACCCATCATGTCGGGTGTTGCAATACATACGTCGAAATCCATGAAGCCGCCCTGAATCTTTTCAACAAGATCCATATCGCCAACGATGTCTGCGCCTGCTGCTTCAGCAGCCTTTGCAGCGTCGCCCTTTGCGAAAACAACTACGCGAACTTTTTTACCTGTACCGTTGGGAAGAACAACCGCACCTCTAACCTGCTGGTCAGCGTGACGGGAGTCAACACCAAGACGGATATGCATTTCAACAGTTTCATCAAATTTAGCACTTGCAGTTTTTGTTGCAAGTTCGAGAGCTTCAGCAACTTCGTAGAATTTTGATTTATCTACGAGTTTTGCACTCTCAACATACTTTTTACCATGTTTCATAATTCTTTTCCTCCCAATAGAGTGGTTAAATCGGATTTACCTCCCACCCGGGAGCATTAATCAACGACAGTAACGCCCATGCTGCGAGCTGTACCTGCTACCATTGAGATAGCAGCTTCAATTGAAGCAGCATTAAGATCGGGCATTTTCTGTTCTGCGATTTTTCTTACTTGCTCTCCGGTAATTGTTGCAACCTTTGTTTTATTCGGAACACCCGAACCGCTTTCAATACCGCAAGCCTTCTTAATAAGAACAGCAGCAGGCGGAGTCTTTGTAACAAAAGAGAAAGAACGGTCAGCGTAAACAGTGATAACAACGGGAATAATGAGACCCATATCATTCTTTGTGCGCTCATTGAATTCCTTTGTGAATGCCATGATGTTTACACCGTGTTGACCTAAAGCAGGACCAACAGGGGGAGCCGGGGTTGCTTTACCGGCGGGAATTTGCAGTTTAATAAGACCTACAACCTTTTGAGCCATGTTTTGCACCTCCAAAATTCGTGGTATGGCGGAATAAGAAGCTCGTCTTACTCCTCCCACACGCGACACATTGTGTCGCATATAACAGCGGATATACCGCTGATTACCAATTTAATGCGCGATTATCAGTCAATCGCTTTTTTTACCTGATTAAGCGGAAGTTCAACAGGAGCTTCCTTACCCATAAATGAAACGATAACTCTTACAACGTTCTTATCTGTGTCGATAGTTTCAACTACACCTGAGTTGCCTTCCATAAGACCCTCTGTAATTGTAACAAGGTCGCCCACGCTGTAAGAAACTTCTGTAACAGTTCTTGCAGAACCGTCACCCTCAGCGCCTGCTTCCGTAATACCGAGTTTGCGAACCTCTTCTGCAGTAAGCGGAACAGGTTTTCCGTCGGGACCTACGAAACCGGTAACACCGCGTGTGTAACGGATTGCGTGCCATGTTTCATCAGGAACTTTGAGAACGTTTTCTTCGCCCTCTTTGTCGCTGTATTCAACTGCAAGTTTAACAACAACGTAACCGGGGAATATTTTTCTCTCTACTTCGACTGTTTTATCCTCGCGGACTTCAACAACCTTTTCAACGGGAATACATACTCCGAAGATTTTGTCGTGCATCTTGCGGTTTTCAACGATTTTTTCGATATTCTCCGCAACTTTATTCTCATAACCGGAATAAGTGTGGATGATATACCATCTTGCTTCGACAGCCATTGTACACCTCCGAAAATGCTGATATTAGTGAATCAGAATCAAGCGGCGGTTGTTGTCTCTGTTGTTTCTTCAACAGTTTCCGAAACAGCCTCTGTTGTGGTAGCGTTGTCAGCCATTTTATCAACAGAACCAACTGCACCTGCAAGAGCATAGTCGATAAGCCAGATACCTGCGCCGATTACAAGAACCGCAGCAAGTACAATGCCTGTGCTCTTAAGAACCATCTTCCATGTGGGCCAAACAATCTTCTTAGTTTCTCCGCGGAGATCCTTAAAGAAGCGTGCAATAGCCTTACCGATGTTTTTGGGTGAGAACTTAGAAGGTTTCTTATCCTTCTTTTCGGACTTAGCAGCCTCAGAGGTATTTTCTTTGGCAACTGCTTTCTTTTTCTCGTCAGCCATTGTGCTACCTCCTTACTTTGTTTCTCTGTGGAGAGTGTGTTTCTTGCAGAATCTGCAGTACTTCTTCATCTCCAACCTGTCAGGGTTGTTTTTCTTTTCCTTCATAGTGTTGTAATTACGTTGCTTACATTCTGTGCAGGAAAGTGTAATTTTAACTCTCACTAACGGCACCTCCAATTTTTGATTAGCCTCCCTCTCAAACGGTGAACGGAGCCTATCCCCTATCATCCGAGGAGTGAACCTTTATTTGTGTTTTGTCTGATTGTGAGAAAATCAGGGCACAAAAAAAGAACCCTCTCCGAGAGGTGAAACGATTATATCACGGGGATGTGTGGTTGTCAATAGCAATTTCAAATTTTTTTAGTAAGGAGTGAAAGGTTGAGGGACAAAGCCGATTATATTTAATTACGAATTACGCATTTCATATTGCATTCGCTTTTAGGGAGTGTTATAATAATGTATCATTACAATAATATATAAGGAGGGATCTTTTTGGCAGGAAAATACTCTGTGCAATTAAGCAAAGTTATCAAGGCTCACTCCCTTGAAACTATATATATGCCCGACAAGCCCGAAAGCGAACTCGTAATAAAGTCACAGGATGTAAACAGACCCGGTCTTATGTTTGCAGGCTACGAAAAATACTTTGACAATTTGCGAGTTGAGTTTATCGGTCTTGCAGAAATGAGTTACCTTACCGAACTTGACGAAAGCACTCAGCGTGAAAGGCTTGAACTCTTCTTCAGCCTTAAGCCCCCTGCTGCTATTGTCACCCGTAACATTGACGTGTTACCTGCAATGCTTGAAATGGCAAAGAAATATGAAGTTCCGCTTTTAAGAACCTCAGAACCCACATCAGGCATTATGGCAACGCTCATTTCATACCTTAACACAGAACTTGCAGAGCGTATAACACGCCACGGCGTTATGGTAGAAGTTTACGGTGAAGGTATCCTTATCTTAGGTGACAGCGGTGTAGGTAAAAGCGAAACTGCGGTTGAACTTATAAAACGAGGCCACCGTCTTATTGCCGACGATGCCGTTGAAATAAGGCGAGTATCTTCAAAAACTCTCGTAGGCGCTGCCCCCGACAATATCCGCCACTTTATAGAACTTCGCGGTATCGGTGTGGTTAATGCCCGAAATATTTTCGGTATCGGTGCAGTTAAACTTACGGAAAAAATTGATATGGTAATTCAGTTAGAGCAGTGGGACAGCCAGAAGGCATACGACAGACTGGGTCTTGAAGATGAATACATTTCAATTTTAGGTATAAAAGTGCCCGCAACCACAGTTCCCGTAAAACCCGGCAGAAACCTTGCTATTATTATCGAAATTGCGGCTATGAATAACCGTCAGAAACGAATGGGTTATAACGCTGCCCGCGAACTTATGCAACAACTCGGTATGGAAGATGTTGAACCCCAACCCAAAGAGTTGGAAGTTTGGCACTAAGTTATAAAATTTTGTTTAAGGAGAATAATTTATGTACAGAATAGGTGTAGACCTTGGCGGCACAAACATCGCCACAGGTGTTATTGATGATAATTACAAAATCATCGGCAGAGGTAAAGTTAAAACCCGCGCTCCCCGTCCTGCTGAAGAAATTTTTGATTCTATTAAAGAAGCAGTTGACATGGCAGTTGCCGATGCAGGTATAAACTATGATGATATTGTATCTGTAGGTATCGGTACTCCCGGTTCCGTCAACAAAGATACAGGTGCTATCGAATTTTCAAACAACCTTAAATTCCACAACGTTCCTGCAAAGGCTATGCTTGAAGAAAGACTTAAAAAGCCTGTTTACCTTGAAAACGATGCTAACGCAGCGGCTCTCGGTGAAGCAGTGGCAGGTTGCGGTAACGGTGTTAAAAACTTTGTGGCAGTTACTTTAGGCACAGGTGTCGGCAGCGGTATTATTATTGACGGGAAAATCTATCGCGGCAGTAACTTCTGCGGCGGTGAAATGGGTCATATGGTTATTAACGTTGACGGTATCCCCTGTAACTGCGGCAGAAAAGGTTGCTGGGAAAAATATGCTTCTGCAACCGCACTTGTTTCACAGGCAGTAGAGGCAATGGAAGGCAACCATGACAGCCTTATGTGGAAAACCTGCGACGGTGACCTTAATAAAGTTGACGGTAAATCAATTTTCGATGCACTTGATATGGGCGATGCAGTTGCAAAAGCAGTTGTTGACAGATACCTTTACTACGTTGCCATCGGTATTGCAAACGTTGTTAACGCACTTCAGCCGGAAGCAGTTTGTGTAGGCGGCGGTATCAGCGGTCAGGGCGAAAAAATTCTTAAACCCATTCGCGATATGGTTAAAGCAGAGCGTTACAGTGTTTATGCTGAAAAACAGGCTCAACTTCTTCCTGCCGCCCTCGGAAACGATGCAGGCATTATCGGTGCAGCATTACTTGACGAATAAGGTGAATATGAATACATCACTTAACTTTCAGGAATTATATGAATACGCTGAATCGGTGGGTTGCGATGCCGTAAAAAATGAAAAGATGTCTTTAAACACATCTTTCAAAACAGGCGGACCCTGCGCAGTAAGATTATCCCCCGACAGCGTTGACCAATTAAAAGATATAATAAACAAAGCCAATGAACTTTCAGTTCCCTTTGTAGTTCTCGGTAACGGCACTAACGTGCTTGTAACCGACGAAGGTCTGGAAAAGGCAGTAATTATAATCGGTGACAAAATGGCTTCCGTTTCGGTTGAAGATGAAGATACCCTTTGTTTTACGGCAGGAACTAACCTTGTTTCTCTTTGCCGTTTCGCTTTAGAGAATTCTTTAAGCGGTCTTGAATTCGCTTTCGGAATACCGGGAACCTGCGGTGGTGCAATTTTTATGAATGCAGGTGCATACGGCGGTGAAATGAAAGATGTTTTAACAGAAATCACTCACCTTACCCCCGATATGAAAATTGAAACAATTTCCGCAGAAAAAGCCCACCTTTCTTACAGACATTCCGTTTATAAAGAAAACGGTTGCATTATTCTTTCTGCCAAGGCAAAACTCAAAAAAGATACCCGTGAAAACATCAAGGGCCGTATGGACGATTTTTTGGGAAGAAGAAAAGATAAACAGCCCTTGGAATACCCAAGCGCAGGCAGTACGTTCAAACGCCCCGAGGGTTATTTTGCAGGCGCACTTATTGAGCAATGTAACCTCAAAGGCAAAACCGTAGGCGGTGCGCAGGTCAGCGAAAAGCACGCAGGCTTTGTAATCAACAAAGGCGGTGCAACTTCTACGGATATTCTCGACCTTATAGACCTTATCCGCGAAACCGTAAAAACAGAAACCGGAGTTACACTTGAACCGGAAGTTATAGTACTGAGGTAAATTATGTCATTCTCGTCAGATGTAAAAAACGAATTAACACAATCTATTTCCTCCGCCTGTTGCTATAAGGCGGAGGCTTTCGGTATGCTTCTTTTGGGAAGAGCCTTCGGTTTATCTGAAATCTCCCTTATGACCGAAATACAGAGCGTTGCAGAACGTTACAGCGCAAGCATAAGGGATTTAACAGGCGTTACTCCTACAATGCAATGTTCAAAAGCAGGCAATTTTAAAATAAGCATACCCAATAAAACCGACAGAATTAAGATTCTTGAATTTTTCGGTTACACAGGCAAAGAACTTGCCTTAAGAATAAATCTCGCAAATCTTGAGCAGACAAACAACGACTGTTGCTCAAGAGCCTTTTTGCGCGGTGCATTCCTTGTTTGCGGAAGTGTCACAGACCCGCAGAAAGATTACCATATAGAGTTCAGCGTAACTAAAGCAAAACTTTGCGATGACCTTATGCAGATTATTGACGATTTAGGTCTTAAAGCGAAAAAGATAATACGCAACAACAGTTACGTTATTTACAGTAAAGAGGCTGAATCCGTTGAAGATTTCATAGGTACTATGGGTGCAAACAATGCCTTTTTACAGGTAATGCAGACACGTGCCATAAAAAACATAAAAAACCAAATCAACCGCCGTTCCAATTTTGAATCGGCTAATATGAGCAGATCCAT
This sequence comes from Clostridia bacterium, assembly GCA_017626295.1. Taxonomy (GTDB): domain Bacteria; phylum Bacillota; class Clostridia; order Oscillospirales; family Acutalibacteraceae; genus DTU089. The sequence continues at coordinate 46,539 of JAGAJB010000012.1, forward strand.
TGAGGCAGGTCTTAAACAAGTATCACTTATTGAAGAAGTTCTTGAAAAAATTTCTCTTGAAGATATGACAGAGGACCTCTCAACGCTTTGCTCTTTAAGACTTGAAAACCCCGATATATCTTTGGACGAATTAGGGAAACTTGTAAATCCTCCCCTCTCCCGTTCGGCAGTCAGCAGGCGTTTCAAAAAACTTGAAAGAATCGCCGAGGAGTTAAAAGCAAAATGAAAGAATACGTAATCAATAAAAATGATTCGGGGCAACGCCTTGACAAATATATTACCAAATCTTTCCCTTTGCTTCCTCAGTCGCTGATGTATAAATACATACGCAGTAAACGTATCAAAGTAAACGGTAAGCGTTCCGAAATATCATACAGGCTCAAAGAAAACGACGTTATATCCCTTTATATCAACGATGAATTTTTTGAACCGACTAAACCGAAGTACGATTTTCTCGGTGCAGGCAAAAACCTTAACATAGTTTACGAGGATGAAAACATTATTCTTGTAGACAAGCCTTCGGGGCTTTTATCACACCCCGATGAAGGTAATTATACCGACACCGCAATCACAAGAATAAAACGTTACCTATTCGAAAAGGGCGAATACGACCCCGATAACGAAACTTCTTTTGCCCCTGCCCTCGTAAACCGTATTGACAGAAACACTTGCGGTATTATAATAGGAGCAAAGAATGCAGAATCACTTCGTATACTTAATGAAAAACTGAAGAACAGAGAACTTCATAAACTTTATCTCTGCGTAGTTATCGGTAAACTGAAAAAAGAAAGCGGTCTTATTGAGGGTTATCTTGAAAAGAACGAAAAGCAAAACAGAGTTTATGTCAGCGATAAATCGGGCGACAAAACAAAACACATATCCACAAAATATAAAGTTTTAGGTTACAAAGGCGGTTTGTCGTTGGTTGAAGTTGAACTTCTTACAGGACGAACCCACCAGATAAGAGCCCACTTTTCATTCTTGGGAAATCCCCTTTTGGGCGACGGAAAATACGGAACTAACGCTCAGAACAAACAATTCGGCGGCTACAAAAAGCAGTTCCTTTATTCTTATAAACTGGCTTTTGATTTCCAAACAGATGCAGGTATACTTGAATACCTTAATCACAAAGAATTTGAAGTTCGGGACGTCTGGTTTAAAAAAGCCTTTTATGACGGCACAATATAAAAATATATATAATTTTAGGAGATGAAATAAATGAGTGAATGTACACATGATTGCAGTACCTGTTCACAGAACTGCTCATCAAGACAGGAACCCGAAAGTTTATTGGAAAAACCCCACGAACTTTCAAACATCAAAAAAGTAATAGGCGTTGTCAGCGGTAAAGGCGGTGTCGGTAAATCATTAGTTACCTCCCTTCTCGCAGTTAATATGCAGCGCAAAGGCTATAAAACAGCCGTTCTTGATGCCGATATTACAGGTCCTTCCATTCCCAAGGCTTTCGGTATTAAGGAAAAAGCACAGGCAAGCGAAAGCGGTATTTTCCCCTGTATGACAAAAACAGGTATCGAAATTATGTCCGTAAACCTTCTTTTACAGAATGACACCGACCCTGTTGTTTGGCGCGGACCCGTTATTGCAGGTGCAGTTAAACAGTTCTGGACTGATGTTATCTGGAATGACGTTGACTTTATGTTTGTTGATATGCCTCCCGGAACAGGTGACGTACCCCTTACCGTTTTCCAGAGCATTCCCGTTGACGGTATCGTAATAGTCGCTTCTCCCCAGGAACTTGTAGGTATGATTGTTGAAAAGGCAGTTAAAATGGCTGAACTTATGAACATTCCGATTATTGCCCTTGCTGAAAATATGGCTTACTTCCTTTGCCCCGACTGTGGCAAAAAACACAATATCTTCGGTGACAGCCATATTGAAGAAATCGCAAAAACTTACGGCGTTGACACAGTTGCGCAAATCCCCATCAACAACAAACTTGCAGCCGCAGTAGATGCAGGCGCAGTTGAACTTTTTGAGGGCGACTGGCTGGATAACATTGCAGAAAAAATAGAAAAACTTTAAAAAATGCACACCGTTGAAGTGAAAATTTCAGCGGTGTGTTATTTATCATTGTTTATTACTGCGTTGACTTTAAACTATTTTTAACATATAATATTTTTAAGGATTATATTTTAGGAGTGAAAAGTATGTCACCAAAATCGAAAAAAATATTTTCTTTAATTTTAGCAGTAGTTTTACTTTGCTTTAATTCACAAATTGTTTTCGCAGTTACGGATGAAACTGTGCTTTATAATTTTGAGTACCCTGTGGAATACCCCAACAGCGATATATTCTCATATCCTGACCTGAAAGAATCTGCAGGGCCCAACGTAGAAACTCTTGAAACTATGGTGGATATTGATGAATTCAGAGAGCATCTTATAAAAAATTTCGCTTCTTGCCCCACCTATGTAAATATAACCTCTTTCAAAATACCAAATACAACTGAAAATTGGAATGCTCTTAAGAGTTTTATCTGGTACGAAACACCCGAACTGTTCCAAATCAAAGGTTTGGGTTACGGTACAAGCAACGGCTATCTGACTTCCGTTTACGCCAGTTATCATTATACTGCAGACCAATACAGTACTATGTTTGTTGAATTCACAGAGGGTGCAAACAAACTTTTAGAAGGTATCAAGGGGAACACCAATTTAACCGATGTCGAAAAGGCACTTTTGCTTCACGACAGAATTGCAGTCTGGTGTGAATATACCACAACCAAGACAACATCCGGTTCCTATCCCAGAGAATCTTATAACGCTTACGGAGTATTTGCAAAAAAAGACGCCGTTTGTATGGGGTATGCTCTTGCTTATGATTACCTGTTAAAAGAAGTAGGCATAGACAGTTATTATTGCTCTTCAAGTTCTCTTAACCACGCTTGGAATATTGTATACATAAACGGTATTAAATATCACGTTGACGTTACCTGGGATGACCCCGTTTATGACAGAAGCGGACGTGTAAACCACACTAACTTTTTAAGGTCAACTGCAGGTATTACAGAAAGCGGACACAGTGCTACCGACTACGATTCATCCCCTGCCGACACAACTTACGACAGTTACTATTGGCAGAACTCCGACACCGCATTTCAGTTAGTGGGCGACGATATTTACTATATCGACAGTTCAACAGAAAAATTAAACAAAATAAGCAATGGTGTCACAACAACTTGCATAAGTGTTCACGATAATTGGAGTGCAGGTAACGGTTACTATTATGTAGGCAACTTTTCTTTGTTAACTTATGATGGTGAAAATCTTCTTTTCACTTTGTCAGATGCAATATACCAATATGATATAGAAAGCGGTGTCAGCACCTGTGTTTTTGAGCCTGATTTAACAGCAGGCAGTAATTTCAGTATATATGGATTAAAATATGAAAATTGTAAAATTTCTTGTGAAGTTTACAGTACTCCTGTTTTCGCTTCAACCACCAAAGCCGAAAACACCCAAACGAAAGAACATCACGTAACTTCGGACTATTGGGTTATTGACAAAGGTTCATCATCCACAGAGGAAGGAACTAAACACAGGGAGTGTATTCACTGTGCAAAAACCCTCGAAACAGGTATACTTCCCAAAGTTTCAATTGCAATAAAAAGTATTGCTACCGCGAATTTTACGTCTCAGTTAATTTTCACAAATGAATTTAATTGCGACGATATAAACGATTTAATTACAACTTCGGGAACAACCTCAATTGCCGTTTCACCGAGTTATGACGTATCTTCAAACGAATTATACGGCACAGGCACTTCTGTTGCAATTTACAACGGTGAAGAATATATATATGACCTTACCGTAATCGTAAAGGGTGACCTTAACGGTGACAGCGTGTGTGATGTACTTGATGCATCACAGACAGAAAAATATGCAACCGGAACAGAAACTCCTACGGAAAATGAAATATACGCAGCCAACGGCGAAGTAGCAGATGGCATTGACGCCAATACATACCAAAGCGTTGTGAACACGGCACTCAGCGCGTAAAAACGGAATAATATGAAAAAAATTATACTTATTGACCTTGATAACACACTTATTGATTTTAACGAATGCGCACGTCATTCCATAATAAACGCTTTCAGCGAGTTAGGGTTTACTTACACCGATAAAGTCTTTGAAACCTTTATTACCGAAAACGTAAAGATATGGAAAAGACTAGAAAAAGGCGAAATCACAAAACCGCAACTCCGTGCAGACCGTTGGAACAATATTCTCAGTAAACTCGGCATCGACTTTGACGGTACTGTACTTGAAGAAATGTTTGAAAACGGCGTCGCTAAAGGTGCTTACGCAGTTGACGGCGCGTATGAGTTACTGGACTATCTCAAAGATAAATACAAACTCTATATAGTGTCTAACGGTTTTCGTTTTGTACAGGAAAGCCGCCTTAAAATAGGGAACTTTGAAAAATACTTCTGCGATGTTTTTGTTTCTGAAGATATAGGAATACCGAAACCCGCAAAAGAATTTTTCGATTACTGTTTTGAGAAAATGGGTAACCCCCATAAAAATGATACAATACTTATCGGAGACAGCCTTACGGCAGATATAATAGGCGGTATAAATTACGGAATTGATACCGTTTGGTTTAATAAAAACGGAGATGTTTTTCCAAAAGACAGCAAACCGACCTATATTGTTGATAAATTGAAAGATATAGAAAAAATATTATAAAACTGTTGATTTTTATAAGAAAATAGAATATAATACAAATAAACAAGGAGTTATCCGATAGACGGTTAGCCTCCGCGTAATAATTCGATTATTGAAAACAATCGCCTTATTGGGAAGTTAGGCGGTTGTTTTCTTATTTTGTCCTAATAATAAGAACCGTAAAGAAAATGATGGCTAATACAACGATTGTTTCGTTCATAGCTATCACCTCTGCTGATTGCAAATTTCTCAAAAAGAGATTTATATGTAATCAGAGAGTCCAGTCTCTCTGTTAAAGAGACTAACCGCCTACCGTTTTAGGATAACTCCGAGGGAGATAAACTCCGACACTATGATACCACGCCACAACTGAAAAAGCAACGTTAATCCGTAATATCAGAAAAAGAAAAACTTAATATTTTACTTAAATCAGAAGTATTAACTTCCACCTGAAAACCTATTTTCCCTGCACTAAAAAATATTTTCTGTAAATTTTCTGCGGAAATATCAATAGTTGTAGGGAAAACTTTTTTCATACCTATTGGCGAACAACCGCCGTGAACGTAACCTGTAAGGGGTAAAAGTTCTTTGGATTTTATCATTTCTATACTCTTTTCCCCTACTGCCTTTGCGGCTTTCTTCAAATTAAGTTCTTTGCAAACAGGCACAAGGAAAACATAATATTGCTTTGTTTTTCCCACGGTTACAAGTGTTTTGAAAACTTCGTCGGGATTTTCGCCTAAAGTCTTTGCAACATCTTCCCCTGCTATTACGCCCGAATCCGAGTAATCGTGTATCACGTACGGTATTTTCTTTTGGTCAAGTAACCTCATTACATTTGTCTTTTCTTGTTTTTTCATCTTAGTCACCGTAAATCATATAATCTGTATTTTCTGCACTGTATTCAACTTGTTTAGACCAGTTTTTTAAGTTTTCAATTCTGTCTTTAAGTGTAAGTTCACCTTTTTCGCAATATGTTTTAACATCGCTGATTTCAATAAACCTGATACTTTCAAGGCAGAAACACACTCTTGAAACTATATCCATATCGAAGGCGGCTTTTGTTAAATGACGGTAAAATATATACGCCAATATTTTAGGATAAAGTTTGTCATTTTTAAATTCTTCTTTAAACACTTTTCTTTTTTCTAAGTATTTATCAGAATTCCCCCATAACTTTTCTATGTACTGAGTCCATTTTTCATCAATGGGCTCGGTATTTTTATAGGCTTCTATAATCTCTTTATTTTTTCTTAAAGGTAATTCTTCACCGCAAAATCTTTCGGCATCGTCAATAACTCTCTCAAGTTTTTCATAAAAACTGCCCTTGTCAGAAAACAAGACATTTAAAATATTCTGCCGAAGTCCGCTAATGAAAATATACGCATCTGAAACCACTGTATCTTCTTTGCTTTCAAGATTTATCGGATTAAAATCGTTAGTTTCAAGCAATTCAAAAGGTTTATCGTCGGAAAGTAAAATCCTGCAAACCTCTTCACAGGAAAGACCAAGTCCGCACTCAGTAACACCGGGAAACCACTCAAAAAAGCGCGGATGATTTTTACATATATCGCACAAAGCATCTTCACCGCAGTTTATATAAATTCTGCAAAGATTTTCATTATTCAGAAAAGGGCAACGGTCATTTTCCGAAAGTTTAAAACACTTACTGCCATCGGGGGATTTTTCTATTTTTTCTCTTATTTCATCCCCGAAAGAACCCTGTATATTATTATATTTTTTTAGTGTTTCTTCATCAACATCAATTTCCCAGCCTATGCAACAGTTATCGCTGCATTTTGAAGCGGTACACTTAAAATCATCATAAAATGACGGCTTTATATATATCATTTTTTATCCCCTTTTAAAATCTCCGTAACAATAATCTTGACTCCGTCACATTTGAATTTTATTTCAAAACCGCCGAAACTCAAACCGTAAATTCTGTCTTCATCCTCTTGATACGAGGGTCTTGGGTCTAAGGATAGTATTTCTTTAACTTCTTGCAACTGAACTTCATTCAAAGTTTCTTTAATACTCTCAGAAAACTCAACTTCAAGGAAATATTCTTTATGTTCATCCGAAAAACCGCCACAAGCATCGGGAACACTATCCACATACGGTAAATACGGCTTTATATCATATATGGGCGTACCGTCAGCAATATCCGCACCGCTTACTACAAGAACTTTACCCTCTGCGGTAGTCTCAATTTTTTCAAGTTTAACGCAAGAAAGTCCTAAACCGTTTGGTCTGAACGGTGAACGCGTAGCAAATACCCCTACCCTTTTATTACCGCCAAGACGGGGCGGTCTTACAGTAGGCGACCATTCGCCGTTATTTTTAGAAAATCCCCACACCAGCCATAAATGAGAATACTGTTCAATATCTCTTATCATATTTTCATCCCTGAACTCAGGGCAAAAAACTATTTCGGATTTTACAGACGGTGCAAGTCCGCTTTGCCTGGGCACACCGAATTTCTCTTTGTAATCATTTTTAATATACGCCACAGGCTTAATTGTAATCCCATCCATCACTAACACCGCCTTTTTCGTAAAGTTTATCATAAATATCAAGGTTAGTCAATTTAATGCAAAATTCAAAATGCAAAATGCAAAATTTCGGAACGCTTACGCGTTGATTATATATTTATTTCGTGTAGTTGCGATTTGTTATTCTGATACGCAGAAGGTTAAGAATATATGTCCTGTGTTATCTTCCGATACAACGGCGCTGGCAAATTTTTTCGGTACTTTAATGTTATTTTCTACTTGACGCGAAATAATATAGCCATCATATTCATAAAAAACACCCGGTTCAAAGTGTTCTATATATTGTTCGTATGTAATCAGACTGTTGTTTATAATTTTTGCGTGGGGAAAACCTACATAACGCAAATGCCACGGCTCGTAAGTGATACCTGTTTTTAACTTTCCGAAGAACGGATACCTTATTATAAAACCGTAATCATCGCAGTTTGAATTGATGAACTGTCCTGATTCGCATTTTGTGAAACTTTCGCCCGCAAAATACTGAACGTATACATCAACTGCAAGCCCTGTTTGGTGTTCGCTTGCGCCGGGATTTTGAGCAATATCGCCTTTTTCCTGTTTTATTTCTTTTTGTCGTTCAAAACTGCGTAAAGCACTGGAAATATATAGGGTTTCACCGGTTTCTTCCAAAAGTGTTTTACTGAGTTTTGCAAATGCTTGTACGATACAAGTGTTAACCGTAACTGCGCGTGCCTCGTATTCTGCGCTTTCGGGTTTGTAATTTTCACTTAGTCGGTATTCTTCATTTACAAGGAGCATTGATTCATTGAACGTAACGTTTGAATACGCCTTAAGTTCTTCGATTGTTACTGATTCAGTTGCAATATCATTTTTTACAGTGATATTATTTATTTCATTATTTTGAAACCGCGCAACCGTATCTCGTATTACAAACTGCATATCGTCACGCAAAAATATGATAAACGAACATATTGAAAAGGCTAAGACCGTAAAAAATGCTATAAATCTCAAAACTTTTTTCTTTCTCTTTTTCAAAAATAACACACCTTTGTTTTATTTGATAAAAGAATAGTACAACTAAAAAACCGCATTTTTATCAAGAGAAAATAAAGATTTGGTTAAGATGAAAATATAAATATAATGGGCGTAAGCCCCGAAACTCCTAACTCCTAACTCCTCACTCCTAACTAAAAAACGCCCCGCATTTCTGCGGAGCGTTTTTGTTAAACTTAATATTTCTTTCTCTCGATGTATCCTGTGTGAAGGATTTCGTGAGCCTTGTGGCTGCCGGGTTCACCGAAGAACTCATCATAAACCGCCTTAACATCGGGGTTCTTGTGAGATTTTCTTAAGGGAAGATTTTCGTCATCCTTGTAAAGACCTGCTGCACGTGCTGCCTTAACATCTGTGAAATTAGCAACAGAAGCAGGAACGATGGGCTGACCGCCGCCGTTTACACAACCGCCGGGGCAAGCCATGATTTCGATGAAGTCATACTTCTTCTCGCCGGATTTAACCATATCAAGAACTTTCTTAGCATTTGCAAGACCTGAAGCAACTGCAACCTTAACTTCTGTACCGTTAAGATTATATGTAGCCTCTTTAACGCCTTCAACACCACGAACTGCGCTGAATGTTGCAAAGTCTTCAAGTTCGTTGCCTGTAACAACTTCGTATGCTGTACGAAGTGCAGCTTCCATAACGCCGCCTGTTGCACCGAAGATAGTACCTGCACCTGAAGCAAGTCCGAAGGGTGCATCAAATTCTGCATCGGGAATTGCTCTGAAGTTGATACCTGCTTTACGAATCATTCTTGCAAGTTCTCTTACTGTAATTGAAGCATCAATATCTGCAAGGCCTTCAACTGCAGAATGGTCTGTTCTTTCAGCCTCAAATTTCTTTGCTGTACAGGGCATTACGGAAACAACAAAGATGTCTTTGGGGTCGATACCCATTTTTTCAGCATAGAATGTTTTTGCTACTGAACCGAACATACCCTGGGGAGATTTGCAGGATGAAAGGTTTGGAATGAATTCGGGATAATAATGTTCGCAGAATTTAATCCAACCGGGTGAGCAAGATGTAATAAGGGGAAGATTTTCGCCTTTATTAAGTCTGCCGAGGAACTCTGTTGCTTCTTCCATAATTGTAAGGTCAGCAGCAAAGTTTGTATCGAACACGCCGTCAAAGCCGAGCATCTTAAGTGCTGCAACCATTTTGCCTGTAACGATAGTACCCATTTCATAGCCGAATTCTTCACCTAAGCCTACACGAACTGCAGGAGCAGTCTGAACAACAACGTGCTTTGCAGGGTCGTTGATTGCGTCGGATACTTTCTGAGTATCATCTCTTTCGGAGAGAGCACCTGTGGGGCAAGCAGTGATACACTGACCGCAACTTACACAAGCAACGTCGCCGAGACCGTACTCGAAAGCAGAACCGATGTGAGTATCGAAACCACGAGCATTAGCACCGATAACGGAAACGCTCTGAAGTTTTTCACAAGCGGCTACACAACGACGGCAAAGGATACATTTTTCATTATCGCGATACATATGTGTAGCACTTGCATCGATGGGATAATTGATAAATCCACCCTTGAATGCGTTTTCGTCTTCAATGCCGTAATCTTTGCAAAGTTTCTGCAATTCGCAGTTACCGCTTCTTACGCAGGAAAGACATTCTTTCTTATGAGTAGAAAGGATAAGTTCAAGAGTAGTTTTTCTGGCCTGAATAACCTTGGGGGTATTTGTGAAAATTTCCATACCCTCGTTAACAGGGAATACGCAAGCAGCAACAAGACTTCTTGCGCCTTTTACTTCAACAACGCAGATACGGCAAGCACCGATAGCGTTGATTTCTTTAAGATAGCAAAGTGTAGGGATTTCAATACCTACCATATGTGCGGCTTCAAGAATAGTGCTTCCGGCAGGAACCTGATAATCAAAGCCGTTGATTTTAATATTTACTGCATTTTCCATCATTAGTTCCTCCTTATTTCTTAATGATAGCCTTGAAAGGACAGTTATCTATACAAGCACCGCACTTGATACATTTAGCAGTATCAATAGTATGTACCTGTTTAACAGAGCCTTCAATAGCACCAACGGGGCAGTTTCTTGCACACTTTGTACAGCCTTTGCAAAGGTCGGGAATAATCTCAAAGTTAACAAGGTCTTTACATGCACCTGCAGGGCACTTCTTGTCAACAACGTGAGCAATATATTCATCCTTAAAGAACTGATATGTTGAAAGAACGGGGTTGGGTGCTGTCTGACCGAGACCGCAAAGGGAGTTTTCTTTGATGTATTTGCAAAGATATTCCATTCTGTCAAGGTCTTCCATTGTACCGTTACCGCTTGTGATTTTTTCAAGGATTTCAAGAAGTCTTCTTGTACCTACACGGCAGGGAGTACATTTACCGCAAGATTCATCAACTGTAAATTTAAGAAAGAATTTAGCAATGTCAACCATACAGTCGTCTTCGTCCATAACGATAAGACCGCCGGAGCCCATCATAGCACCCCTAGCAACAAGGTTGTCATAGTCAATTTCAATATCAAGAAGGCTTGCAGGAAGACATCCGCCTGAGGGACCGCCTGACTGTGCAGCCTTGAATTTTTTACCGTTGGGAATACCGCCGCCGATGTCTTCAACGATTTCGCGGAGTGTAGTACCCATAGGAACTTCAACAAGACCTGTGTTGTTGATTTTACCGCCGAGTGCAAATACCTTTGTACCCTTGCTTGTTTCAGTACCCATTGTGTTGAAGAATTCAGCACCGTGGAGAATAATCTGAGGAATGTTAGCGAATGTTTCAACGTTGTTTTCGGTAGTGGGTTTGCCGAAAAGACCTTTAACTGCCGGATAGGGAGGACGGGGTCTGGGCTCACCGCGGTTACCTTCGATAGATGTCATAAGAGCAGTTTCTTCACCGCAAACGAAAGCACCTGCACCAAGACGGATGAATAAATCAAAGTCGAAACCTGAACCGAAAATATTTTTACCGAGAAGTCCGTATGCACGGGCATCGTCAATAGCCTTCTGCAAACGCTGAACAGCGATGGGGTACTCAGCACGAACATATACATAACCTTCAGTAGCGCCTGTTGCATAACCGCAGATAGTCATTGCTTCTACGATACAGTGGGGGTCACCTTCAAGAACTGAACGGTCCATAAATGCACCGGGGTCACCCTCGTCAGCGTTACATACAACATATTTCTGATCTGCTTTGTTAGCAGCAGTAAAACTCCATTTACGACCTGTGGGGAAACCACCGCCGCCACGACCGCGAAGACCTGAATCAATAACAGTTTTGATAACGTCTTCGGGAGTCATTTCCGTAAGAGCTTTTGCAAGTGCTGCATAGCCGTCGTAAGCGATATATTCCTCGATATTTTCGGGGTCAATAACACCGCAGTTACGAAGTGCAACTCTGTGCTGTTTCTTATAGAAGTTTGTTTCGCTCAAAGGCTTAACGTTTTCTGCCTCAACAGTTTCTTTATAAAGAAGTCTTTTTACAATACGACCTTTAAGAAGATGTTCTTCAACGATTTCGGGAATGTCATCAACATTAACTTCACTGTAGAAACAACCTTCGGGGTAAACGATCATAATCGGGCCCAAAGCACAAAGACCGAAACAACCTGTTTTTACAACTTTTATTTCCTCTTCGAGACCTTTTTCTTTAATATTCTTTTCAAGTGCCTCAATGAGTTCTCCGCTGTGGTTGGAAGTACATCCGGTACCACCACAGACAAGTACATGAGAACGATACATTCTTTTCTCCTCCTTATTCTGTTATAGCACCGACAGTATATTCAACTACGGGCTTACCGTTAACGAGGTGTTCGTTAACAATTTTAGCAGCCTTTTCGGCTGTCATCTGAACATAAGTAACTTTTTCCTTGCCGGGTTCAAAAACCTCAACGATGGGCTCATACTGGCACATACCGATACAGCCTGTCTGAGTAACGCTTACGTGCTTAACGTTTCTTTTAGCAATCTCATCTGTGAGAGCCTTGAGAACGGGACGAGCGCCTGCAGCAATACCGCAAGTTGCCATACCTACAACAACTCTGATACCGTCGTTGCCTTCAGCGTCACGGGCAGCAATCTGAGCCTGAGCCTTTTCTTTTATAGCAAGTAACTCTTCTAATGATTTCATATTATTTAGTCCTTTCGTTAATTCTTAAATAACTGTTCCGTCTGTTCACTGATATAACCTTCGACCCAGTTTATTACGGACGGCTCCGAAAGAGGCACGCCCTCAAGAATCGTTTTTATATCAGCCGATGAGAATTTAAATTCCCTATCGTCAACTTTACGGGTATAGATGAAATCTTTATCCTCATTCATACACACAATAGTTGATATTGTTGATGCCATATCGCCCAAGGGAGTAAAGTCGATACTGTCGGTTTTAAAAAGTGCTTCCACTTTTGTACCCACACCGACTTGCGAGGTGATTGTGAAACTTCCGCCTGTTTGCTCTGCCGCCATTTTAAAAAGCGGTATACCCATACCGACCTTTCGGGTAGTGCGGGTAGTAAAAAACGGGTCCTGAACGTTTCGCACCTGCTCCTCTGTCATTCCCTTGCCGTTATCGTAGATACCGATAAGAAGTTCGTTCTTCACTGTGTCTTCTTTAACGAGAATTTCCGTAAGGGAAGCCCCTGCAACAATGGAATTCTGAGCAATATCGAGGATATTAAGTGATAATTCGCGCATAACGCTTAGTCATTCATATATTTAGCAAGAATACCGGGAACATCGTCTGCGGTAATTTTACCGTAAACTTCACCGTTGATAGTGAAAACGGGAGCAAGACCGCAAGCACCGATACAACGGCACTCTTCAAGTGAAAACTTACCGTCGGGTGTGCATTCACCGGGAGCGATACCGAGTATTTCGCTGATTTTGTCTGTAAGTTGCTGTGAACCCTTAACATAGCATGCTGTACCGAGACAAACAGAGATGTCATACTCGCCCTTGGGTGAAAGTGAGAACTGTGCGTAGAAAGTTGCAACACCGTAAACTTTCTCAAGGGGTACATCCATACCCTCCGCAATCATAACCTGCACTTCACGAGGGAGATAGCCGTAAATTCCCTGTGCCTCCTGCATAACGTGCATAAGTTGGCTCTTGTCATCTTTGCACTCTGCAATTACTGCGTCAAGTTGTGCTTTCTGATCAGGCGTACCTTTAAAAGGTATTGTGCTGATTTTCTTGACCATTCAGATTTCCTCCATTCAAAAATATGTTAGTATGCTTAATTTCTGCATTAAGCGTACAATATATATTACATTATATAACACATATATCAGAAATTATATCACATCAAATATCCGATTGTCTATACCAAAATTCGACTTTTTAGGCTTTTTTGATATTTTTTTAACATTTCGACCTATTGCACAAAACGAACTTCAAAATTTCTATGCAAAATCAACTCAAAACCATACTTTAAACATATTTTTAGTAAATGTTTTTTATGGAATTTCTGCTTATTTTATGCTAGAATATAATAGTATATTAAAACTCTTCATTACGGAGGAAGTTATATGAAAATTAGTGAAATCAAATCCATTCTTAACGCTGACCTTATTTGCGGTGAAGAATTTCTTTCAAACGAAGTTTTTACTGCTTGCGGCAGTGATATGATGAGCGACGTACTCGCATACGTAAAAGAGCAAGCCGTTCTTTTATCGGGTCTTGTTAATCCCCAGGTTGTCAGAACCGCTGAAATGATGGATATGAAATGTATCGTGTTTGTCCGCGGTAAACATCCCGACGCAGATATAATTGATCTCGCAATCGAACGCGATATAGTTCTTCTTCGTACACAATTTGAAATGTTTACCTCTTGCGGTCTTTTGTATAAAAACGGTCTCAAGGGAGGTTGCGGAGTATAATGGAGCCTATCGCATTACACTATGAAGTCAGCGGAACGGATTTCACCTGTGCAGGTGAAGCCTCCGGTAAAATAAAAAAGAGTCTGAAGGAATTAGGTTTTCCCGCAAGTCTTACACGCAACGTAGCCATAGCCGTTTACGAAGGCGAAATAAATATGGTTATTCACGGCGGCGGCGGTGTTATTGATGCAGAGATAACACCCGAGTGCATTTCCATTGTGCTTGCGGACCAGGGTCCCGGTATCCCCGATGTTTCACTTGCTATGCAAGAGGGGTATTCAACCGCCCCCGACAATGTGCGCCAGTTAGGATTCGGCGCAGGTATGGGACTCCCCAACATAAAAAAATACACCGACGAAATGGTTATTGAAACAGAAGTCGGCAAAGGAACTACTATAAGGCTTAAGGTTTTTGTAAAATAAACCTGCCTGAAAGGAGCGTTTATGGATACATATTTCCACTCGGTAAGACTTGACAAAGACAAGTGCCGAGGTTGCACAAACTGTATAAAACGCTGTCCGACGCAGGCTATCCGTGTACGAAACGGAAAAGCCCATATTATAAAAGAACGTTGTATTGACTGTGGCGAATGCATACGGGTTTGTCCCCATCACGCAAAGTATGCAAGCCGTGATTCATTGGAACAGTTAGATAATTACAAATATAAAATAGCATTACCTGCCCCTGCGTTATACGGACAGTTCAATAATCTTGACGATATTAACATAATACTTAATGCATTACCCTCTTTAGGTTTTGATGCGGTATTTGAAGTATCAAAGGCAGCGGAACTCATATCGGAAGTCACAAGACTTTATTTAGAAACTAAAAATCCCCCGAAACCTGCAATTTCCTCTGCTTGCCCTGCAGTTGTAAGGCTTATAAGGGTTTGTTTTCCCGAACTTATTGATAACATTATCCTGGTTAATGCCCCTGTTGAAGAGGCAGGTCGTCTTGCAAGGAACAAAGCAGTTGCAAAAACAGGTTTAAAACCCGAGGAAATCGGCGTTTTCTTCATCTCCCCCTGCCCTGCTAAAATCACCTCATTCAAACAACCTATCGGTACCGAAAAATCAAATATCGACGGTGCAATCGCTATTAACGACATTTATCCCCATCTTCTTAAAGCAATGGAGAAAATCGGTGAACACGATGAACTTGTGGCATTGCACGAATCGGGTGTTATCGGTATCGGTTGGGCAACAAGCGGCGGCGAGGCATCGGGTACACTTAACGATAACGCTCTGGCGGCAGACGGTATTGAGAACTGTATGAAAATACTTGAAGAAGTGGAAAGAGGCAACCTTGACAGCGTAGATTTCATTGAACTCAACGCTTGCCAGGGCGGTTGCGTAGGCGGAAGTTTAACTGCCGAAAACCCCTTTATTGCTAAAGCAAGGCTTATGAAACTGAGAAAATACAACCCTGTTTCCTGTAACCATCTTCCCGTAAAAGAAATACCCGAAGAAATGCTTTGCAATATGCCCATTGAACCTTGCGATGACGTTATGAAACTTGCTGATAACGTACAGGAAGCAATGGCAAGAATGGCAAGAATGAAAGAACTTTTAAAAACTTTCCCCGGTCTTGACTGCGGAACTTGCGGTGCTCCCGGTTGCAAGGCACTTGCCGAAGACGTTGTACGAGGTTTCACAACCGAGCACGACTGCGTTTTCAGAGCAAGGGAAGAATTACAGGATATTGAAAACACCGAACAACTTGAACGCATTATCCCTGCACCCTTCAGAGATACATTAAAAAAGGACTGAAAAATATGACAGTTGATAAATTACAAGAAAATCTAGGGCTTACATATTTATGTTGCGAAGATATTGCCCCAACTAAAGAAATCGACGGTTGTTACTGTGGCGATTTATTAAGTTGGGTAATGTCAAGAGCAGAGCCGGGTAATATCTGGCTTACGGTTATGGGTAACATCAACTCCATAGGTGTTGCGGTGCTGGCAGATATTTCCTGTATCATTCTGACGGAAAATGCCGCCTTGGACGAAGATGCAAAAAAGCGTGCAGAAGAAAACGATGTGGTTATTCTCACAACCCATAAAAACGCTTATCAACTTGCAAGCGAAATATCACAGATAATATGAAGATTTCATACGACTTCCATATTCACTCCTGTTTAAGTCCTTGCGGTGACAATGATATGACACCGCAGAACATTGTGAATATGTCAAAAATAATGGGCTATGACGCCATAGCCCTTACGGACCACAACACTTGCAGAAACTGCCCCGCAGTTATGAAAGCAGGTGAAAAAGCAGGTCTTACGGTAATTCCCGGTATGGAGTTATGTACCTCGGAGGAAGTTCACATAGTTTGCCTTTTTCCCCATATTGAAAAGGCATTGGCCTTTTCCGATTACGTATATTCCACTTTGCCCCCTGTAAAGAATAAACCAAACATTTTCAGTGACCAGATTATTTGTAATGAAAATGATGAAGTTACGGGTAACGAAGAAAAGTTACTTATAACCGCAAGCACAATCAGTTGCGCAAAGGCAGTGGAAACCGTAAAAAAATACGGCGGGATATGTTATCCCGCACATATTGACCGTTCTTCATTCAGTATACTGTCAAACTTAGGTATGATTGACGAAAGTTTCGGTTTTACCTGTGTTGAAATTTTTGATATGGCAAAAGAACAGGAACTGAAAGAAAAACATCCCTATATTAACACTTTAAAAATCATATCAGACTCCGATGCTCACTATTTAGAGAAAATGCGTATTCCCGAATATACTATTGATGTTAACGAAAACAGTATCAGCGGAATTTTCGAATATTTTGAAATGTAAAAGGAGTTGAAAAAATGCCCGATTCTTCACAAACAACCGTAAGGCGTTACGTCAGTAAGAAAGAGACTATCGCCTACGTTCTTAACGACGTAGCGGCAAGCCTTAATATTGATGATTACAAAGAGCGTTATATATACGACGTTGTTAATATCGACTTTAATCTTTTAGCCATTCAAAACGTTGTTTCTACCGCTTGGGACTCCGTAAACGACACCTTTATCGGCGTTTTGGTTGACAAAACCCGAACGCGATGGGGTAAATTCAGACCATACATAATTTTAGGTGAAATCCCCTTAACCGTTCTCGGTATGTGGTATTGGCTCATTCCGTTTCTTTTCCCCGATACTCCCGGTGATTATTTACCTAAATGGATTTTTTATTTCGCAATGAGCGTCATTACCGAAACCGCCACCACCTTTACGGCAGTTGCAAAAACAGGTTATCTTTCCACCATAACACCCGAGCCGCTGGAACGATCGCGACTGATAGCCACCGCAAACGTTGCCTCGCACCTTGTTGAAGATTTACCGAAGCAACTTTTCGGTATTATTTACGACCTTGTTGCAAACAAGAAACTGGTTATAAAACTCCCCAGACTTTTCGCAGGATTCGGTATAGTCTGCGCGGTAATTTCCGCAGCATTTGCCTTATACTTTGTAATGAATTCCCGCGAGCGTGTTTCACAGTCTATTAAGCAACCCTCGGTAAAACATTGTTTCAAGGCTATCGTGCGTAACAAACCTATGTTATGTTATCTTTTATCCTCTTTCTTATCGGGTTTCAGCATAGGTAAAAGCAGAACAAACTTCTATATTGATGTTTTAGGCTCAGTTACCTGGAAAACCATAGTCGGTATTCCCGCATTCCCTGTTAAATTTATCAGTTACAGTTTTGTAGAGCCTTTGAGAAAAAGATTTTCCACAAAAGCCTTGTGGATTCTGGAAGATGCCTGGACGGATATGCTGTGGCTCACAGTTTTCGGCATAGGCTCAATTAAAGGAAACTTCCAGAAGAAAGCAGTTATACTTCCCATAATGGCTATTGAAGAAATATTTGAAATGTGTGTTTACGGTTTAAGGCGAGTTATCCCTGCGGAAATCAAAAACGAAGCACTTGACTACTCCGAATGGAAGCACGGTTACCGTTCCGAAGCCATGACAGGCGTTTCAATGGACCTTATTTCAAAACTGCAATCCGCAGTTATGAGTGGTATCAACAATGTTGTAATGGGTAAAATCGGCTACATTCAAGGTAAAGAAATCGGTACACAGACCGATAAAACAAAGTGGTGGATATTCGCTTTAGGCACGGGAATCCCCATTATTTCATCTTGCCTTGGCATTATACCCAAGTTCTTCTATCCCCTTTCAGCAGAAAACAGGAATAAAATGTACGAGGAACTCAGCGAACGCAGAATTGCAATGGCAGAATTTATGAAAACTGCCACACAGGAAGAAATCGATAAAAAAGCAGAAGACCAACTTAACGGTATATTTGATTAAAGAAGAAACGGACAGTTCATTAAACGAACTGTCCGTTGTTTTTAATATTTATCTATGCAAGTCAGACCCGAATAGAACCAACTTCTGTAATTACCGTAATAAGCGCGCACCGTATAGGTGTATTTACCGCCTAATTGTGCAGTTTTATCAAGGTAAGTTACGGTGTTACTGCCTTTAACAGTACCTATCTGAACCCAGTTACCGTTATCGGTTTTTCTGAAAATAAAGTAACCTGTTGCCCATTTAACCGGTTTCCATTTAACGCTAATGCCGGATGCATAACTTGTTGCTGAAACGAGTTTAGGTGCTGCAAGGTAAACAGTAGCCCAACCGTTTCCGTTGTAACCTGAAAGCGTTTTGGAACTGTATGCCCTTACGGTGTATCTGTATGTAGCACCGTTAACAACTTTTGTATCGGTGTAAGAGTTTTTAGTAACGGTTGCAATTTTTGTCCAAGTAGTTTCCCTGTTCGCTTTTCTGTAAACGTAGTAACTGCTTGCACCCGAAACTGCATTCCAGTTCAACTGCACGCTGTCAATTCTGTTAGCGACGGTTACCGTGGGAGTAAGTACACACTTAACTGATTTACCGACGGTATTGTAATAGGAAATACTTGAGCCGTTAACTGCTCTTACAGTATATGCGTATGTAGATTTATTTTTAACGTTAGTATCTCTGTAAGAGTTTGACGTTACAGAACCTACGTAAGTCCAGGTTTTAGCACCGTCAACTTTTCGGTAAACGTAGTATTTTGCGGCTCCCGAAACTTTATTCCATGATACTGTCACAGCACCGTAAGTGTTAGAAACCGATGTTATCTTCGGTATACTTAAATACTTAGTTCTCCAACCTGCAGTATTATAACCCGAAAGAATCTTTCCGTTATATGCTCTGACTGTATATGTATAATCAGTACCGCTTTTAACGTTCTTATCGGTATAGTAGTTGTTTGTTACAATTGCTATACGGGTCCAGTACTTTGCATTTCCTGCTTTTCTGTAAACCCAATAATTCTGAGCCTCGGAATTAACGTCCCATTTAAGATAAATACCGCTTGCTGAATTGGAATGAGCGAGTTTCGGAGCAGTAACGTATGTGATTCCTCTTGCGTTATACGTACTTATACCTGTATCATTAACTGCTCTTACAGCGTAGTAAATCAACTTTCCGTTAGTAGCACCTGTATCTGTATAAGTAAGTTCATCAGCAGAAACCGTAGTAACAAGAACCCAGTTTTCGCCGTAGATTTTACGGTAAACATTATATTTCTGTGCACCTTCAACTGAATCCCAGGAGATTGTTACACCTGTATAAGCGTTACTTATACTTGTAATACTCGGAACAGAAAGGAATGTATTTACCGCAGGTGCAGAATCAACGCTTGTTTTTTCAAAATCAACTGTTTTTACAATATAATTATACGTCTTACCTGCCACAACTTTTTTATCCGTGTATGACAAGGTTTCACCGTCAACGTCGGCAATCAGCATTTTTCGGGAAACGCTACCGCCTTCGTATCTGTAAATTTTATAACCGATTGCACCGTTAACCGCAGACCAACTTACCGTTGTACAGTCAGCACCGTTTACGGTTTTAATTGTTTCGGGCGGTGCTATGTAAGTGAGTTCGGGTGCATTGTTAGTATCAACAACACCGCGGCTTTCGTTGATTATTACTGCAACCGCATAGGAATAAACTTCAGCACTTTTAACGTTTTCATCAAGGTACTCAACCTCATTGACTGTTGCTATCTGAGACCACTCGCCGTTTGTGTTTCTGAAAACTGCGTAAGCATCGGCTCTGTCGCGGGGTTCCCAGGTAACTTTAATGCCACCCTCACAAAGTTCGGGTGTTGCAATACCCATAGCACCAAGTCTTAAAATAGAAGCAGTACTGTTACCTACTAAACTTTCGCCCTTGGGGCTTACAGCCTTAACTGCGTATACGTAAGTTTCTTCCCAAAGGACATCTTTGTCGATATATTCCAAGGAATCTGTTGCGCTGACATCGGCAAGTTTAACAACGTTACCGTTAAGGTCAGCACGCATTACTTCATATTTTGTTGCACCGTTCACGTTAAGCCAGGTAACCTTAATACCTTCAATAAGGTTTTCTGCTGCAGTATTTTCAGGTGCTTTAATGTAATAAACAGGCTGAGAAGCAACCTTTGCACCCTCTGATACGGAAATCATTGGGCAAACAGCGTATACATACTCTGTACCGCTTGCAGCACTTGTATCGCTGAAAGAAAGTGTTCCGCCGTCAACAGTACCGACCTTAATCCAGGTAGATTCTGCGGGGGTTTTACGGTATATTGAGTAACCCGTTACACCGTTTACGCCCTTCCATTCAACTTTAACCGCATTTCGCTCAAGGGAAAGTTCAGTAACCTCAGTTGAGGGAACGCGTGTAATAGTGTACCCTGTTACACTGTATGCACTGTCACCGCTATTAGTACAAGCCTTGACTGAATAAGTGTACGGCTTACCCGCTGTTACATTATTATCAACAAAACTATTTTGGGCAACTTGAGCATACTCAAGAAGTTGTGCTTCTACGCCAACCGCTTTTCTGTAAACAATATAATGCGTTGCATTGGGGTGGGCATCCCATTTTATTTCAATACCTTTAAGGGTATTGGAAACAGAAGTTATTCCGGGGGATTCAATATATGTTATACTCATTCCCAAATCGGAAGTAACACTTGTAAATGAATCCGTTGCAGAGTTCACATCATATTCGTATGTAACATCGTCAACAACCGTTGTATCTTTATAAGCAGTACCTGCAGAGAAAGTTCTTCTGGCAATTTCTTTCCACTCTGTTTCCCCCGTCTGACGGCGAAGAAGAATATAGAAATCTGCACCTAAAGTTTCACTCCACTTAATTTCAACACCGCCTACCGCATTTCTCAATGATGTTACAACAGGCTTTTCAACATATTCGCAAGTAACACCCACAGCATCATAAAGACTTATGCCGTAGTTGTTAAAGGCTCTTACTGTGTATGTATAAACTGTACCGCTTTTGAGTCCTGTGTCAACGAATTCGGTTACTTCTGCACCGACTTCCCCTACACTTTCCCAGGTTGAGTAGGGTGATGTGCGTCTGATTTCATAACCGACAGCACCTTCTACGGACTCCCAGGAAACTTTAAGACCGTCCGCATGAGGAACAACATCTTTAAGTACAGGTTTTGCAAGGGTGGAAATATCCGCAAACTCCGCAATTAACTGAAGTCCGTCTGCAACAGTTATATTTTTATCGTGTTCGGAAGTAGAATAGTATTCTTTACAATAAAATCTTACACTTGTTGTGGGTCTGCTTTCGTCAATAACCTCAAACTCCATATTGAAGAATGTAAGTGCTTCGGTTGTTGATACCGACATAGTATTCATATACGCAATTGAATATATGTCGGGGTTATCTTCGCATACACCGTATGCGTATGTACCCGCAAAATTTTTGACAGTGCCCTCCTCTGCAGTCGTTCTTTCTGCAGGGGCACAATTTGTAGGTTTTAAAACCGAACTGTCATATTCAACCGCAAGTATAATACCGCCGATACCTTTCTGGTCTTTGGTAACACTTATGGAATAGTTAAGTGTATTATCCTCAATAGCCTCTCCCTTAACGGAAAAAAGAGTTTTTACATTGTATGCAGCAAGCGTATCCACCGCTGACATACTGAAAAACGATATACACATAACTATACAAAGAAAAACGGATAAAGATTTCTTTAGCATAAATCCTCCTGAAAAATAAGTTACAGTCTATTTATAACTTAATCCCTCGCGCATACGCGCGAGGGGATATTTTTAATAACGGTCTTTACAGGAAATACCTTTAGTATTATAAGAACTCAAAGTATAACCGGAGCAAGCCCTTACGGTATATGTATAAGTAACGCCTTTTTTAGCTGTTTTATCAACGAATGTTGTACTGTTAGTACCCTTCATAACGCCAACTCTGGTCCAGCCTGATCCTGCAGTTTTACGGTATACATAATAACCTGTTGTACCCTTAACAGGATCCCACTTAACGTAAATACCGGATTTGTAACTCACCGCACTCTTGAGAACCGGGTTTGCAAGACGTTTAATTGTAAGACCCGTTGTATCAAAGCCACTGTAATAACCGTTTACTGCAATTACTGTATAGATGTAGTAGTTACCGCTTGCGTTAACTATGCCCTTATCTGTATAGTATGTATTTTTGGTTGAACCTACAAAGTACCAGGACATTGAGCCGCCTCTGCGCCTGTAAACTTTGTATTCTGTTGCACCCTGAACGGCATTCCATTTAACATAAATACCGCTTGCAGCGTTGGAAACACCTGTGAGTTTCGGTGCAGCAACATATTTGATGTTTTTGCCTGTTCTGTCAAAATCACTGAAATTTCCATTTACTGCAATTACTGTGTATCTGTAATACACACCATTTGTAACCTTTGTATCAATATAGCTATTCTTTGATGAATAACCGATATATGACCAGGATGCAGCACTGCCTGCTTTACGGTAAACTCGATAGCCTGTTGCACCTTGAACGGCACCCCAACTAACGCTTACACCTTGTTGTACATTTGCAACTTTTGTAATTTTAGGTGTAGGAAGATAAACAAGAGAAACACCATCTTTATCGAAATCACTGAAACTACCGTTTACAGCGATTACTGTATAAGCGTATTTTGTACCGCTTGCAAGTTTTGATTTATCAACAAAAGATGTTCCTGCGGAATATCCTATGTAACCCCATGCACCGCCAACTACTTTTCTGTATACTCTGTAACCCACTGCACCGTCAACAGGCTCCCAGGATACAGAAACACCTGCATTGGTATTAGCGGCTTTCGTAAGGTCGGGTGTTTCTACGAAGGTAACTGATTTACCTGTATCATCATATCCGCTGTTACCGCCATCAGAAGTAATAGCATTGATAGTATATGAATACTTTTCACCACTGAATACAGTACCGTCAGTGTATGTTGTTTCTGTTACTGTTGTGAAATATTCCCATTCAGTATTATATTCATCTTTACGGTAAATTTCGTATTCTACCGCATCATCAACAGGTGTCCAGGAAAGCGTTACACCGGGTAACACGTTTTTAATGGTTGTAATCTTAGGACAACCGAGTCTTGTTATTTCGTAATTATCTGAAATGAAACTGTTAAGGTCTGTTGATGTTGCGTAAACTCTGTAATTATAAGTTGTATCGCCTTCAACATCCAAATCAATATAAGTTGTTTCTTTTGCACCAAGTGTTGCAATTACTTCAAATACACCGTCTGTTTCTTTTTCAATTACGTAACTCTGTGCGCCACCAACAGGTGTAACAGTAATCTTAATACCGTTTGCTGCATTCTTAACAGAGAGTACGGGAACTGCGAGATACTTAACCTGTGCAGGTTCTGCGGTCATTTCAGCAATATTGTTGCCGTTATATGCTTTTACCATATAATCATAAGCAACACCGCTTTCGATACTTGTATCTGTATATTTATTTGTGCTGACTGTTGCTACCTTTGTCCAGGATACAGCGCCGGAAGTTCTTCTGTATACATAGTAACCATCTGCTTTTGAGAGTGCGCTCCAGGTAACTTCTGCACCATTTTTAACTGCATTAGCAGAAATGGATGTAACTGTACCGAAATACATACCTTCAACGCCGTTGGTGTTATATGCGCTTTCAAAATCGCCTTTTACTGCACTTACTGTGTATTTGTAGTATGTACCGTGAACTGCATTTTTATCTACATAAGAGAGGTCTGTTACATTTGCGATTTCTGTCCAGTTTGTTTTACCTGCAACTACGCGGTAAACTTTGTAACTTTCAGCGCCCTGTACCTGTTCCCAAACAACACGGATACCTTCGCTGATGGTTGAAACCGAACTGATTTCGGGTGCAGAAAGGTATGTAAATGCAACTTCTGCTTCGTAACCGCCAAAGCCTGTTGCGTTTTCTGCACAAACAAAGTAAATGTAATCTGTACCGCTTACAACATCTGTATCAACATAATTGGTTGATGAAGTTTTACCGCACTCTATCCAAATACTGTCATCAACAGTTCTGCGGAAAACAGAATAATTGCTTGCACCGTTTACCGCACCCCAACTGAGATAAACACCGTTTGCTTTATTGCTTACTTCGTTGACAGATGTTTTTCCGAGTCTTGTGATAACTGAAAGTTCTTTTTTAGCACTACTGATGTCACTTGCAACTGCCTGAATTCTGTAAATATACTTACCGTCAGCAGTAACATTTTCATCCATATAACAGTTGTCCTCACCTGCTGCGATCTCAGCGATAACACTGTATTCGCCGCCCACAACTTTCTTTTCAATAACATATTTTTCTGCGCCGCCTACTTCTTCAAAGTAGATTTCGATACCGTCAAAAGAGTTTGAAACAGTTGTTTCGGGGACAGCAATAAACTTAACTGAAGCGGGAGCACAAGACATATCTGCGGAATATTTTCCGCTGATAGCCTTTACTTTATAGTCGTATACTACGCCGCTTGAAATTGATTCGTCAATATATTCGGTGGGTGTAACAGTTGTTACCTTCTGCCAGTTTGCAGTAACATTAAGTTTTCTGTAAACTTCATAACTTGTAGCGCCGTCAAGTGCACTCCAGGTAATTTTAGCACCGTTTTCAACTGCAACTGCATCAATATAGTCAATAGAACCAAAGTTCATACCTGCAAGACCTGTTTCGTCATACTCTGTTGAGCCGAAACTGTTTGCAGAAGAAACTGTGTAATAATACTCAGTACCTTTAACTATATTATTGTCAATATACTCTGTTGACGCACCTATATCTGAACTAAGTAAAGTCCATGCAGATGCACCTGCTTCTTTACGGTAAAGAGTGTAAGATGTAGCACCAACCGATTCAGACCATACAACTCTGAGGCCATCGTTAACAGAGTTTACTTCTGTTACCTGAGGCATCGAAAGAGTGTGGAAAGAATGTGTGCATATTGACTGGAGTCCGTCAGTTGCCTTTTTTATATCGTTTTCATCGTTACCGTCGTCAGTAATAAATTCCGAACATACGAATTCAACGGAAGTCATAGGACGTTCTTCTGAAATCGCACGGAATTTTATTACAAATAAGTCTGCACCGCTGTTGCCGATAGTGAAACCGTTGGCATTCATATATGCAAGAGCACAAACTCCGGGCTCATTATACACAAGTCCTGTTTCATACACACCGGCAACATTTTCCACAAAATCGCCGTCTGCATTATAGGAACCTGCTGCGTGGCTTTCAACAACTTCAAGAACAGAAGCGTCGAAAGCAACCTTGACAATAGCACCTGTAACCTTGGTGTGACCCGCAGTAAGTTTAACTGTATAAGTTATTTCATCATTTAAATACTCACTGTTGGTTACTTCAAAAATTGCTTCAGCGTCACCTGCTGCATAAACCTGACCTGCTGTGGCAGTATAGATTGATACGCACATTATTACGCAAAGCACTAAAGATATAAATCTTTTCAATCTGACTCCTCCTAACTTATGTCAACTGTGTATTTACAATTACCGTTTTATCTTCAAACCTGTTGTATCATATCCGCTGAAAATATTATTGAATTTAGCCCTTACGGTGTATGTGTAGGTAACACCCTTCTTCACGTTTGTATCAGTGAAAGACGTGCCCTTTACCGTTGTTACATACGTCCAGGTTTTAGCGTTACCGACTTTGCGGTAAACCTCGTAATAACCTACGCCGTAAACTAAATTCCAATTTACTGTAATACCTTTTGATGCATTAGTGATTTTAGTAAGTTTCGGTGTGGTTATGAATTTTGTATAAAGACCTACGGTGTCATAACCGCTGTATACGTTGTTTTTGTTAACTGCAATTATGGTGTAGTAATAATGGTAACCGGGCTTTGCGGTTGTATCTGTGTAATAAGTTGTTGTAACAGTTTTAATGGGTGTCCATTTTTTATCGTTAAGACCTTTTCTGTAAACTCTGTAACTTGTTGCTCCGCCTACGGCACTCCATCTGAAGTACGCACCCTTTGCGGAGTTAGAAATGCCTAAAAGTTTAGGTGTCTGCACGTAATTGAAATACTTACCTACATAAGCACTGCTGCCGTTGTCACCAAAAGCACGTACTGTGTAAGAAACACCTTTATTGGAAATCGCAGCAGAATCAATATAACTTAATGTAGAAACATCTGATATAACGTCAGCACCGTCTATAACGGCAATAAGGCTATAACTCTTTGCACCGTAATATTTACGGTAAACCTTGTAACTTGTTGCTCCGGCAACTTTGTTCCAGGTAACCTTTGCGCCGCCTGTAACGGAAGCAACGTTAACGGTAGGTGCTTCGTAGAAATAAAGATTTGCATATCTGCAAACCGCACTTGAACCGAGTGTAGTAAACACACGAACTGTGTATTCGTAATGTGTACCGCTTACAAGGTCTGCAGAATCAACATAAGACGTCACACTGCTTGGCACAGTATTAAGTCCTACCCAAGCAGTTCTTGTTCCGTCCGCATTGATTATTCTTCTGTAAATTCTGTAGTTTGAAGCGCCGCTTACCGCAGTCCAGTTGAGTTTAACACCCTTAGCCTGAACTGTTGCGGTCATTCTGTCAGGTGCTTTAACGTAAACACCTGATATTGTGCCTGCATAAGCGGAGTCTACACCATCCGCATTAAAGGCACGTACCGAATATCTTGAAACTTCATTTGCAACTGCAGTTTTGTCATCAAAATAATTCTGAGTTGCAGAAATATCGCCATCCAAAAGAACGGATTTGCCATTTACAACTTTATAAATCTGGTAACCTGTTGCACCTGCTGTGGGTTCCCAAGTAACTCTTAAACCACCGTCAATTGAATAAACGCTGGTGTGTTTTGTTTTATTAAGGGTTGAGGTTGTGTGTGTATAGAACAACTGAGGGTTTGTGTCGTCCTTGGGAATATTGAGTGCTGAATCAGTGCTTTCTAACTGAGCACAATAAAACTTAACCGCGGTTTTCGGACGTTCTGGAGAAATTGCTTTGAATTTAAAAACCATAAACGGTTTATCTGCAGATCCGGTTTCATAAGAATTCATAGATATATATGCCACCGTACACATATCGTCGGAACCGTTAACCATACCTGATACATATACACCGGGAACAGAATATGTTTCATCGCCGTAGTTATCTTTCTTTACATATGCACCATCATTTTCAAAAATATATCCGTCATCCTCCGTGGTTCCAGAGTCGCCGTCTGACCAATACATAACAGGTTCAAGCACTGCAGAGTCAAACTTGATTTTGATAATAGCACCTGCAAGAGAAACATTCTTTTTAAGGTAAACCGTGTAGGTTATGCGGTCATTCTCAAAACCGTTTGATTTTATGTACATTGCATCGTTAGCATCCGCTGCGCCTGCGACTACACCGCAAACCGAAAAAATCGAAAACAGCATAACTAAACAAAGTACAAGAGAAATACTTCTTTTCATTAGATTTGTCTTCCTTTCAAATTAACATTTTTAATAAAATGTTTCGTCGGGTAAATCATTTGAACACAGTTCACCCGATGATAATAGTGTACATAATAAATATAACACAAAAAGCCGTTTCGTGTCAACGAAAACGGCTTAAAACTAAATGTAAAAGTAACCAAAAAATATATAGATTTTTTATACACTAAAAATAAAAAGTTTTAACAATTTTTAAACAGCAAGCCTGTGACGAACACTGAAAAGAACATCTTCTTCCTCACGTTTCAATTCTTTTACGGATACGCTGACAATATTGCGTACAGTACCGCCCGAAAGGGAAATCCTCACCCTTAATGCATCCTTAGCCTTGCGGGCATTTCTGCCGTCACCGAACACAATGCAGTCTATGTCCTTATATCTTAATTCGTGTTTGGTGATAAATGCGGAAATTTCCGGCGGTATCTCCCCCAAGTATTCATCACAAGCAAAAATAATTTTGTCAAACGCATTGAAATCAACGTCATATCCGCCGATTGAAGAAAATCTGCGGGCTCTGTTCACACCGAAATATCTGCTGAAAGAAGAGCGTTTTACAGAGTTTCTCAGTTCAATTGCCACAGTGTCGTTTTTTCTTAATGCACTTTCATTACAAAGTGCGTTTACGGTATCATCCTCGGAACAGTACACAAATAAAGTCTTCAAATCAACACCTCACATTTCGTAAAAAAGAACAACATCTTGTTTAATTTCGCGCAAATCACATCTATATATAGTATAGCATAAATACAACAAAAAGTCACTCTTTTCGACAAAAAAGGCAAATATCTACCTCTTGCACAAAACCGACCACAACCCTTTGTGTATATTAGCAAAAACCTGTAATTTCATCCCCAATATATACCAAAAAACAGTTGCAAGACACAGTCTTTTGTGGTAGTATTATTGGCAAATATACACCAACAAAGAAGGTATTTATATGAAACCCGTACGCACGTTCATTCAGCAGAACGGAATAAGAGCCTGCATCAAAATTGAAAAACCTATTTATGATTTAACCAAAGGAAAACTTGCAAGAAACCGTTTCCTTTCTTCGCTTGATATTCCCTATGTGGGAACGAGTGTGAAAATCATAAAAGAAAACGACACATCAACCTTTATTGCTAAATTCAATGCTGACGGCTCTTACGACAACAGCGATTTTAAAATCCTGACTTTTACCGATTTACATATGGATGAGGATTACGATTTAAACGATAAAACTCTCCAACTTATGATAGATAATATCCGCGACGTTAAGCCCGATTTAGTTATCTTCACAGGTGACTGTATCTGCGCAAAATATCAGCAGATAGATGCTATACAGTTCGGTCAGATGATGGAAAAAATCGGTGTTTACTGGGCTTATGCTTTCGGTAATCACGAAGCACGCGCAGAAAAGGAATATTTCAAATATCTTATCTTCAAAAGCCTTTCCGATTTCCCCCACTGTCTTTCAAAATTCGGCGACCCGAGTCTTTTCGGTTACGGCAACTTTATAATCAATATTATGGATTCCGAAACCGAACTCCGACAGAGCCTTGTTCTGTTTGATTCGGGCAGAGATATGTGCGAACCGCATATATCTCGCGACAAAGTGCCTTTCGGTCCCGATGACGGCTACGACTACATAAAACCCGGTCAGATTGAATGGTATAAAAAAGAAATCACCACATTAAAAAATAAATACGGCAAAGCAAAATCAATGCTTTATATGCACATACCGATTCCCGAATACAAAGAAGTATTTAAAACCGAGAAAGAACCCGACGGCTCTTACGCCCCCACAGGCAAAGCAGAACTTCTTTACGGCGTTCAGTATGAAAACGTAGGCTGCGCACCCTACAACAGCCACCTTTTTGACGCTATGAAAGAAATGGGCGCACAGGCAATATTCGCAGGCCACGACCACGTTAACGACTGGGCAGCAAAATACGAGGGAATCTGGCTGGTTTACACCCAGGCAGGCGGTTACAATTGCTACGGTATGGGAAATTTTGACAACAGATTTTTCTGGGAAGAAAAAGACTGGCTTCAGGGTTCAACACTCACAACCATAAAACCCGACGGCACAATTACTTTGGAACAGAAGAAAAACTCAAGATTTTTAAAGTAATATCCCTAATTCACAATTTGTTCACCGTTTATTTTAAATTGTTCACAAGTTTTTCATACACAATTAAATAATATAGTTTATAGTGTAATCAACAGGACGGGATATAAAAAACTCGTTCTTGTTGATTGCACGTTTTCATTCCTATCTCCTTATTTCCATATTTACCCCTAAGAAAAACGCACCCGCGAAAGCAGGTGCGTTTTTCGTTTTATCAAACCCATACTCTTGAATGTTCTGATGAATTTATTGTATCACTCACTTTAGAGAATCTCACCCAAATCGGAAAGGTTTGGTATAATTTCAGAAAATATGTCGAAGATGTAATTGCAAACAGTTTGAAACACTTGACCTTTTAATGAAATATTTTTCTTGCGAAAAATGTGAAATAAAATTCGCCTTAATACATTTGCGAGCAAATATTTCATAGCGTAGCTATTTCACGTTACGAAGTAATATTTCACTCGACGCAAGGCGAATTTTATTGAAAAAACCACTTCCGAAGAAGTGGTTTTTTCTGGTGGAGACGGTCGGGATCGAACCGATGACCTCTTGAATGCCATTCAAGCGCTCTACCGAATTAACGGGTAGACATCCCCCAAAGAACAATCAATCAATATAATAAATATCTTTGCCGTCTTGAATTTTTATAATAATACTATCACAAAACTCATTATCATAGTTATGTTTAAATCTGTAAAGAATTCTTTTTAAAATTGCAATATCATTCTCTGCTTCTTCGCCAAATACCTTTCTCAATTTCTCCAGTCCTTCAAAAACAATATTAACTTTACTACCATACATATCAGTCAGGCAATCCCAAAAAGCGTCCAATTGTTACCGAAATAATCCGAGAAATCCATAGCTGTCGTAATGATTTCGAACATATCGTATATGCCTTTTACATCTTTGAAATCTATTGTATATTTTTGTATTTGATTGTCCATATATTATCCTTTCGATTATGACAATATTTCGTATTCAAAAAAACACCCGTATCGCTTTTGTTCTTCTTTTACATCTTCAAGGATTTGAATTATCTTTACAAAATACTCTTGTAAATCTTTTGCCATAGTTTCAGAACCAATAATCGTTGCTTTGAAGAAACGGGGTTCAGTCATTAAATCCCAAAAAGCATCCAAATTTCTTCCATACCACTCAGGGAAATCAAATGCAATTCTTATTCTTTCGTGAAAATCTCGTATATATTTACAATCAGTTAAATCCAATGCAATTTTCTCTATCTCATCCATTATATATCACCCCTGTCTAAACAATTTCATAAAATCTTCTGTAATGGTCATATGTAACGAAAATCAATCCGTCATTTGAGTACAATATTCGTTGTTTATTCCTTTTTCCGGAAGTATAATTTATATCAGCTTCATACCATGTTCTTCCTGTTGGTAAGTGCTCATTGTAATTCTTGTAAATGCCTCTTGTTATCATTACTCCTGGTGCAACCCTTGATAAATCTTTTCCGAATCGCCATCCTAAAGCAACAGCTTCTTCAATAGTGATATAATACTCCGGCAAAGATTTAAAACAAAACAGATGAAAATCTGCTCCATCTTGCTTTTTGTCAGTTGCCGTTCCGTGTAATATAGTTTTCACTTTTTCTACAAAGCAACGACAATGTGGAGCCATACTTTTAGTTTAATTACTTTATCAGGAACTGATAAATGATAGATGTGACCATGCTCTTTATCACAATCCACACAAACCTTAAGGTCATCCTCACTCAACCTATTTTTCCATTTAGTACTTTCTCCGTAAATATTTATAATTATTATCCTCTCCTTTGTGTTTTTGCAGAACATTTGTTCTACAAACGGTATTGTAACACACGTTTTTGAGAATTTCAACCCAATTGGAAAGTTTTTTATTTTTTATAAATTGCGGAAGAGTTGTAGAATTAATTTCCGTTTGTGCGTAGCACAATTTCGTTACTGTAAAAAATCACGGCGAAGCCGTGTATAGCATCAATTCCAAAGGAATTGCATATCACCAAAACGTAGTTTTGTATATCATCAAGCCGACATAAATGCACACCTAAAGGTGTGATGAGATACAAATGCGACTTGTCGCATTTGATGATATACACGCTAAAGCGTGATGATATACCAAGCCTGTCGGCTTGGATAAAAAAATTCCAAGTCCGAAGACTTGGAATTTTTTGGTGGAGACGGTCGGGATCGAACCGATGACCTCTTGAATGCCATTCAAGCGCTCTCCCGAATTAACAGGTAAACACCCCCAAAAGAGCTTTAGCGTTTGTAAACAGTTTTTCCCTTGGGTTTAAATTTCCTTATGCCATCGCTATCTTGTTGAAAAACTATAACTTTGTCAAAACTACTTCTATCTCCAGATTTTATTGCTTTTCGACAAACATTAAAAGTACTTTCGGGATTTGTTGTTGCAAAAATATTTATAGTTTTGTATGTATTTTCATTTTCTTTGACTGCATTAATAACAGCATCAACGAATTTATTACTATAATATCTACAGTTAACTAATTCTTTATCTCTTGAAATCCATATTGTTGGATTACCTTTTTTATTTTGTGGTAATTGCTTTTTTTCAATAGGATACGTGTCTGCAATGACTATATTAATTTCATTTGATACTACCGTCATATTTCGCTTATCCTTGGTGAATTTTATATCTTCATGAGTTTCAATGTTTTCCCAAAAATATTCTTTAAATGTATCATTTAAGACAAGTTTAAACTGAAGGTGTATAGGGACTAATACCAAATTGCATTTTTCATATCCTAAAACTTTAGAACAAAACCAATACCAAAAGAAAGGATAATCCTTATAAGTATTTCCATGATTAAAAGAAACATCCTTATTAAATTTCCTCATTAAAAACAATACTGTGATAGAAAAAGCAAAACCGATCGCAATATTACCATAAGACCATAATATCACAAGTAGATTATGCTTTATATCTACACTTACAGTATCATCAGGTGGTGTAAATAGTCCGGTAAAGTCCAATATTATTGGTAGTAGAAAAGCTATTACTATGATTATAATCTGTGATATTGGTCTAGCATTCACTACTATTTTCTTGCAAAAATTTTTCATTCCAATCAACCATTCCAATCAATATAGGTTTAATTTGCTTTTTATTCATTTCCCAAATCGCAATCTGTTGTCTGCCAATAATAAAATGATATTGTTTATCCATTGGATGCTCTTTAGCAATTCTTTTCCAGTTTTTCAAATCAATAATCGAATACCGTGGAACATCTTCCGGATGAGTATGCCATTCACCTACGTATGCATATATACCATTAGTATCTCTATATAATTGATTATAAAAATCTATATGACCTTCATCTTTCCTAATATATCTGCATCGGGTTCTAATATCATTTGGCAAAGGTGTGCTAATGTGTTCTATAATTAAATTTGAATCACTAATATTTTCCCGACCTACTAATATTCCACCAGCTTCGGTGTCACTATGGGTGAATTGTATATATTGTCGCATTATTTGTAAAAGTGTATTATTTACTTTTATTTTTCGTTTATTGGTTTCTAAGATCACTGCAACACACACCACATTCGTTGTTTATAAAATCACTACCATTAATAATCTCGACAGTTTCTGTTTGCTTTAAATATCTATTAGAAACTTTATACCCTTGTTCAATAAAATATTGAGGATTACCTTTTGATGATATTATAAGATTTTCGGATGTTTTTCCAGAAAATATATCTTGTATTAAATCTAAACACATACATACCGTACGTAATGACACTGAGTTACCATATGGAATATACGTATCTGCACAACCACCAATACTTTGGGTAATATCTTGGTTAGGTTCACAATAGGTGGTTCTGTCATACAGTGGTTTTAGATTATCGTCTTTTTTAAAAAGACAATTATAACATCCAGCATTACCATATTTAAAATGTGCAACATGATTACCTATACCTAAAACTTCATTCCATGCATATATAATAGGCACGGAAATTTGATGTTTATAAATATATGAATTCAACCATCTATTAACATTATGATTACCTGTTGCAGAAATTATTAAATCATAGTCTAGTAGATTTATTTCGTTATTAGATATCCCATTTTCTATTTTTTCTACTGAGGTTATTAAGGAAGTTTCGGGAATATTTTTCTCTATTAAATCTTTTAAAGCAACACTCTTGTATTGTGTTAAATATTTTAGGCCAAGAATGTGCCTGAATATATTTTCTTGGCGAAGTTTATCATTATCAACAATAGTTATTTTTTCATATCCAGATTTTGCCAATTCGTTAACA
Source organism: Clostridia bacterium (assembly GCA_017626295.1). Lineage (GTDB taxonomy): Bacteria > Bacillota > Clostridia > Oscillospirales > Acutalibacteraceae > DTU089. The sequence continues at coordinate 80,890 of JAGAJB010000012.1, forward strand.
AGATATCCACCAACAGAACCACAGCCTATAACTAATATTCTCTTTTCATGCAAATTAAATTTACTGAAATTAGTTCTAGTCATAAGAAAAGTTTTGTTTAGTATGTTTATATAAACCGGTTGAACTTCATTCGTTTTTTCAAATGAGAAAGAAATTTTATTATCTATTATATTACCAGTTAAATAAAAACCCACATAATTCTTGGTTCCATCAGGTTGTTTTAATAAAAAAACAATAAGTTTTTCTCTGCTAAGTTTTCTTAAAATTGATGCAGCTACATTGTATGGTACTAACTTCAATAATTTATTTAAAAAATCTACAGAAACTTTATTGCGTATATCAGGTGGATAAATATAATCTTTTGCATCTAAAACAAAATATGCAGCGTTAAAAAAAGTTCCTGAATCAATATTCCATTGGTTTAATCTTTCTTGAGTTTCACAAACAAATAATATGGAGCTGTTTTTCGTTTTATTTTTTCCAAAAGTAAATTTAATAACAGCGTTTTTTTCGTCTTTGGGTAAAACAAAATAACATGATTTTTCTTGTGGTAGTTGAATCCAGTATGATTCAAATTCGTCAATAAAATCTTTTTTGTTTGAATCTGTTAATCCATCAAGTAAAATCTTCTTAGCTCTCTCTATAGATTGTTCTACTAAACCTACTAAGTTGTGTTCAATCAACAAACCTTCTGTTTTAAACAAACAAATTTTGCCAAAAACATCCACATGGGGGATGAAATTAAAATTATTATAATTCTTGATATATATATCAATTAATTCGGTTGTCCAATTATTTGGTATACATATCAATATTGGAGTGCTGCAAACTTCTTTTATGATTAAATCACACTCAAAAATACCCCAATAATCATGATTATTAAACTGTTTACATGTATTAATGTGTAAATTTTGTATTTCTGCAAGAGTTGATAACATTAATTCTACATCTTTTAAAGGCATAATCGTTTAGACTCCCGATGCACTGGTTCTAGAAATATATTCAACTTGTTTTTTTGATGCAGTTTCTTTTTCAGGTACCGGGAAAGAGTCACCGAAAATTTTACGCAACTGAACACACTGCTCTACTTCATCAACTTCGGCTTCAACACTTTCTAAATCCGCTATTAATGAATCTACTTTTTCCTTGAAATCTGTCATATAATTATTAGTCATCTTCCTAAAAATATTAACATTATTTTCAAACTTCAGTGTGCTTGGTAAATTATATTCTATTTTGTAAAGTTTTCTACCAGTATCAGATGTACCAACATAGACAAACAAAGTTTTTAATTCCTTCAAAAACTTTAGTAATGCATCAAAATCATTGTATGAATCTTTTTTTGTTAAAACATCATATGTTTTAGAAACCTCAAACATCTCAACAGCTATTAATGTAATACCAATACTAGGTGGTTCAGCATTTCCTGTATTACTAAATCTCTTGTTTTTCCACCTTTTTAAGTATCTTATAATACGTCTAAATTGTTCTCTATCATCTTTATGGTCATCACCATAATACTTTTCACTTACATAATCAACCAATCCAACAGGATCAGACTTTTCCCAACAAGTTTCGTCTGATTCACTACTTTTACCCCGAGCAAGAAAAAGTTGACTACTAGTATCGTCCTTGTCTTCATATGTGTATACTACTAAATCAACATGGTACGCCGCTTCACCATCTTTCTTATATGTAACGGTTACACATGGCTTTTTTATTGTCGCTCCATAATCAGTATGGTTTTTCAATAATTCGTAAATAATATTTTTTAACTCCATGGGGGTGTAATCTTTACTATTAGCATTGAATCTAAGACCAACATCAATATCATATTCTTTATCTAAAGGTTCTACACCCAAATTCATTTTATAACTACCTTGATTGTATTCTGAAAATGAAGGCAAATCATCAGAGTTTCTTAATATGCCTAATAATATATCTCTTTTCTCTTTTAATTCACTTTTAACGTCAAAATCCATTTTTATTGTGTCATTAAACTCAATAAAATATTTTTGTAAACTCATTATAAAACACCCACTTATTAAAGTTTTTATTTTTGTGATCTTGCTAAATAATATCCATATATAATTATGTACTCAATAATATTAGTTGTCAAGCAATAACCTATTAGACATTTATTTAGCAGCGTGTGTACGATTATTATAATTTTTGAGAAACTATTTTGTATATACAGTAGTTCTTATTGTTTTCAATATCTTCCGTAAATTCATCAAAAGTAAACGTTAAACGAAATATTTCACTATATGCTTTTCCAGCAATATCTTGAAAAGAAATTTCCAAGTCTAAAGATAAGGGTTCGTTTATTTCATATTTAGCCAAATCAACTAACATTGGTGCAATGGGGTTTGGAAGATAGAAAAAAATTTTTGTATTGTTTTCGGTTACAGGTAATATATATGGACAATACATGGAGTCCAAATCAACGGAATAGTCCGTAGTTTTTTCAGGATATGTATTTAATACCCATATGCTATCTAGTTTGCTATTTCTATATTGAAAACTATAATTATACAAGTAAGGTTTTCCATGTAAAAGGGTATTACCGTTAAATTCATGAAAACTAACATATGGTTTTAACATGTCCATCAAGGAATAGTAAGCCTTTTCCACACTTTCATAAACCCAGGTTATTTCGCAATTTTGGGCTGTTCCTACTCCGATGTTATGTATTGGTATACTTATAATTTGTTCTGAATAAGTAAATAATTCATATTCAGATTCATCTTTAAAAATATGTATTGCTACATCGGAATTTAAACATACAACATTTGGTAATCTCTCTAGGGTTATCTGATGTAGCAACAATGTTACAGAAATTACAATTGATACTATTGATATTAGAATAGACATTATATCTAACTTGTTATCAGGTGTAAGTTTGCTTCTTTTGGGAGGAGCTTGTTCTTTTTCTGTACTCATGATAGTATACCTCACACAAAGTATTAATATTCATATGTAAAATGCATCTAAATATATATGACAAAATTTTGCAAATACTTCAAAAAAATTTTCGGTTTTTACAAAATTCGACTTTTTCCACAAAAAGCAGGTCTTGTTTTTGGGCAAAAGATCAATTCAAGAAATATAAATATTCATTGCATTTTGTTTTTGTAAATGTTCTCAAAATTAATATTAAACTCAAACTCCAACCGATAACCTTCATAAACATACACTCTGTTTATTATCATACTGGCTATTTGCTTTTTAGTTTCAATAGGACTCTCATCAAAAATCTCTGACCATCTGAGTATTCGAGTATAGTTGTTCGTTAATTCCTGTATTTGTAATTCACCTTGAGTATAGTTGTTTTGAGTTTCTAAATAACTTTTCTTTGCAATTTCTAACGTTTCTTGAGCTGATATCAAAAGTTCTGATAGTATATCTGCATTGTACTTACTTTCACCTTGTATTGATTTTACAACTTCACTTTTCAAGGCATTGTATTCTTTCTCTGCCTTATTCAATTTTGATTTTGCTGCTGATAACTCAATTTTTAGATTTGACATCTGTTTGTCATGAATATGACTTGCCATTTCCTGTGGTGTCATATCTTTCATTTTATCAAAAATCATATGTAAAACTGCGATGACCTTTTCATCCAAGATACGCATAGTGTATCCTGTTTGGCCATCGCAGTTTAATTTTTTTCTTGTCTTATTATAGCAAACGTATCTGACTTTTCTTCTGTGTACAGATGTACCGTCTGCATGTTTTCGGGTTTCACCGTTGGTTGTTAATGTGAGTCTGCCTTTACAATGTCCACAGAACACATTACCGGATAACAGTGATTGACCTGATATATTTAAAGGGATTGTCCTTTCATTGTTTTTTTCATTAGTTCGTAAATTTGTTTGTTTTTGTACTTTATAGAAAGTAGCATCATCAATAATTCTTAATTCTTCATACGGTCCAGATATTGCTGAACCATTCTTTAACATACCTATGTTTATATTGTTATGAAGTATATGTCCTACACTTGAATCTACCCATGTACCACCACTACGAGTTTTATAACCACGTTCATTTAATGTGGTAGCAATCTTCCATCTTCCGTATCCGCTGTTTGCAGATAGGTCGAATATAAGTCTTACTATAACAGCTTCTTCTTCGTTTATCTCTAATTTATATACTTCATGTTTTCTTTTGTTAACTATACCGCTTTTTACTGCTCTATATCCAAATGGTGGTATACCACCACGCCATCTGCCATCCATAACCATTTGCTCCATGGCAGTTCTTGTTCTAATTGCAGTTTTTTGGCTTTCACCATCAGCTTGCCAATATCTTATGTAGTTGGTAAGTCTATCTGTATGAGAGTCAAAGCGTTGTTCACCTTCATTGACACTCCAAACCTTAATTCCTTGTGAGCAAAGCCATTCTACAATAAATGGTGTCTCATCTGATTTTCTTCCCAATCTGTCAAACATAAAAACGAGTAATATGTCAAACAAACCTTTTGCAGCATGCTCTTTAATAAGTTGTATCTTATCTCTTTCAGCAGCACTTTTCTTGAATCCGGATACTCCGTTTTCTTGTTCCTCACGAATAATGTCCCAATCCATTTTTTTAGCGAACTCTCTGCAAGCTTTTCGTTGCATAGGTATATCCGCTAAATTATGTTCATCCATATCAACTTGCTTTGAAGTTGATACACGATATAAACAATATACTCTTTCGCCGGCCATTATTGCACCACCTTTACTTGATTTCGACACAACACTATCACAACAACATTTATATATCCAGCATTATTTTGATAATTTTACAATAGAATTCAACAAACATTCTTTGATATTTTTTACTAAAACTTCATTCGGTTCCTTTGAGAATTTCAGTGTAATAATAGAACCATCAATCATGGTTGTATAAGTGTTTTCTTGTACCTTATGTAAATCCATAGCTAACCTCCATGTTTTGAAGAAATACTTGTGAATCTTATCAAGCGGCTGATAGCTACTCAGCTCCACGGGAATCTCACCCTCAGCAGGTTCTCTGCCAACTGCCCTCATTGGTTGCGACGGTTTTATCACGCTCGACCTGTGACTAAACAGGAGTATCATTATCACTATTACCGGTTATCGCCATATCAAAAGCTATTTGATATCTATAGCAACTGTTTATCGCTCCCACAACAGAACAAGATGTTGTTAATAAAACAACATCTGTTCTGTCGGATCCTGGCGCAGTTCTATTGTGGCTCTTGCCTCTGCAAGAATAATAGCAACGTACTTGATAAAATATCTATTCTGTTGTCAAAGTGCAATCGAGGTTTTAACCCCCTCTACTTGACAACGGACATTTTTTTAGCTTTTGAGCGGGTATCAATTAAAATTTTTTTGAAATTTTTTTCTGATAGCATCTCTTATCTCTTTAACCGTTGAGTAAGATAAGTTGTTTTTTCTTGCAAATTCTCGCAACTCCATACCTTCCAATATGCAATTTTTATAAACCAAAAACTGTTTAGGTGTGAGTGTTTTCACAACGGCATCAATTTCTAATTGCATAAGGATATGAGTTTCTAAGTCCTTTTCATCTATCAACCACTCACCAGAAACTTCCTCATCTTCAAACACATCGTATGACAAAACTGTACCTGCATTGTTACGGGCATCTTCTATAGCCCTGTATATCTTCTTTTCTTCTGCTCTTAAAAATCGCAATGTTTTCAAGTCAACTTCAACGACTTCCTGAGTTGCACGGATTCTTACCCAATAACGCTTAATGCCATAATCGTTGGTTGTCCATAAATCGTAATCAAAATTTTTATTTTTATACATTTTATTAATCTCCTTTGTTTTGAATTTCTGTTTCAAAAACCGGAGATTACGGATATTTAGTTATGTATTCTTCCCAGTTATTTACCATTTTGTCCTTTCCCTTGTTTCAGGACAAACGAAAAGAAGCCTGACGAAATTAATCGTCAGGCTTCTTAACTTGGAAATAGAAAAGGAGTAAATTAGCTTCTTTTGTTATCCATTGGAGAACAAGTTTGTCGAAAAATATATCCCTTTCGGGATATATTTCCCTATAGTTTTTTTAATAATTCGGTCCAGAACTCATCCGAATAATTTAGTTCATCAGCTTTTCTTATTACTTCACAAGCCGATTCCCTGTTTGAGAGATATATTAAAATATCAACAGGAATATGAACATTAGTATTATTGCGTTGTTGATTATCCTTAGCAGCAATATCAAACCAAAGTTTTCTTTCTGCACAATTAAGGCGTAGCACATCAGCAAGTTTCACCAAAATCAAATCATTGGGCGGAGCTTTATGACCTTTCTCAATGTTGTATAAATATGTATGTGACACACCTGTTTTAGAAGCTAATTCTCGTAATGAGATTTTTTTCTCTTGCCGTTTTTTATCAAAATAAACACCGAATAGATTAAGTTTCTCCACGTTTACCCATTCTTATTTTTTTAAATTTTCCAGCAATAAGTAAAACACCTTCTAAAATCAAGCTTATACAACAAGGAACACAAATCGTTTTGATTTTAAAATAAAAAGAAACTATAATTATTGTAACTACAATTATCAAAACTACTTTAGTACGTTTGCAAAAAACTTTTAATTCCGTTTCATCTAAAACTTTTTCATCAGTATCGATTGGCGCGAAAATAAATATAAATACGGATAAAATAAATGTTATAATTACAAGAACTATAAAATAGAACTCACTAGTTATTAAACTCATTATAACTATACTAGCTAGTATACCTAAAGTTGTTAAAAATTCACATCGCAATTCGGTTGATGCATGATAGCCACCAGCATATTGTCTTATTATCGTGAACACAACAAAGAAAATCAAGCTTTGTGGAAGCAATCCAAACACTAAGCCCAATAAAGCAGTAATACTTATGAATAAGATGTTGGACAAAAGAATAAAAACACCATACTCATATAGTTCCAATTCATTTTTTTCTATATGACCGGAATGAATAAAATTTTTTACAATCACTCTCGCAATTTTACTTATCATTTTTTATTTTACTAAACTGAGAGAGTTGTTTAGGCATTTTAGGTTGATAAACATACACGCAACCTGTTGTATTAGCATTGGTCTTTAACATTTTATTTGTGATTGCTACTACAACTTTTTTTGATTTATCCTTAAACTTCATAAGATTGCCTCCTTTCAAATAATTTGCTTCACATACAAATTATAACCAAAAATTGTAAAAATCAACTAAAATGCACAAAACACAATAATAAAGGCACACCAAATTAAATTACGCCTAACACGAAGAAAAGTCTATGGTATATATTTTTTTACATCTGTTACAGACTTTTTTCTCCATTGGTTTGTTTTATTGTTAGATGGTATATGTTACCATTTAACAGGGTGATAAAATGACAATTGATTATAGTTTAATAGGTTCAAGAATATGTCAAAGAAGGAAAGAATTAAAAGTCACTCAGAAAAAACTTTCGGAACGTATAAATGTTTCACGCAACCATATATCAGGTATTGAAACAGGCGACAAAAGACCTAGTTTAGAAACATTATTAATAATATGTAAGGAATTAGGTATATCGTTAGATTATCTCGTTAGTGGGACAATTTATACTAACATTGATGCTGAAATAATAGAAAAAATCAAGTTTTGTTCCATCGAAAACAAACAAAGAATATCTAAAATAATTGATGTTTTTTACGAAGAAAATAAACTTGTAAAATAAAAAAACGCATTGTATAATGAATGAAAATTATACAGTGCGTTATTTTTTTGAAAAGAGGTGTCTTATGAGAATAGCTGTTTGTGACGATAATAAAGATTATCGTGAGTTATTGTTTAATTATGTTAAATTTTATTTTAATGAAAAACATATTCCCTACGAGTGTGAAGAATACAACTGTGGTGAACAATTACTTGCTTCAAATCTAAAATTCGATATTGTTTTTCTTGATATTGAAATGAGAGCAATTAACGGAATAAAGGTAACAGAGCAGTTAAATAAGAAAAATAAAAGTACCATAATTTTTATAGTCACAGCATATAACAATTATCTTGATGATGCAATGGATTTAAAAGTTTTTCGCTTTATTGATAAACAATTAATAACACCTCAAAGGATATATTTAAGTTTAGATAAGGCTCTTGCTCAAATAAATCAAGGTGATATTACAGTGCGCACGATTGATAATGATATTATAAAAGTACGCAAAAATGAGGTTATGTATATTGAGGTAACTAGAAGAGAGACAACAATTGTTACTATTGATAGTTGTTATAAATCAAAAGAAACATTGAATTATTTTAAAGAACAACTTACATCAAACTATTTTGTTATCCCACACAGCAGTTTCATTGTCAATCTAAATTATGTAAAAAAATATAAACGTGACGAATTTATAATGAAAAATGATGTGAAAATTTATATTTCTCAAAAGAAGCAACCTCAAATTAGAAAGCTTTTTTTTGCATTTACTATGGAGGATTAACATGTTGTATAAAACGATTTTTCAAGTGATTATGTTCGTTGTTGAAGGTTTTATGATTTTCTATTATGGTCAATCCTTATTTAAAACCAAAAAGAACAGCATTACAATTGCTTTGTGGACGTCGGTTATTTATCTTTCATTTTTGTTGGTTCACCTGAATGCCAATGGACTGATAAATACAATTTATCTTTTACTAATTAATTTCTTGTTGTTATTTTACTTGTTTGATTGCAAACTTAAGAACGCTATTTTCCATTCATTTATCTTAAGTTTTTTGATGATAATAACGGAGTTTATATCAGTTTCAGTAACATCAATACTTTTCAAAGTAGATTTTAACACATACACCAACGATCCAAACATGTATATATTAAATGTTGCTTTTAGTAAGATGATATATTTTCTTTTATGTTTATTGATGACTCGTGTGTTTAATAGGTCTAAAGGGCAGTTTGGTAGTGCTTCACGCTTTTGGATTTTGATAATAGTTCCGATTTCTTCTCTTGCAGCATTAACTGTTCTGTTTAATGCTGCATTAAACATGAATTTTTCTGAAGCATATAAAATAGCAAGTAGTATTTCTGCTGCATTATTAATTATTTCGAATATTGTTTTATTTTTTATATATGAACGTTCTATCCGAGATGCCGCTGAACTTTTAGAATTGAAAGCAGCGGAACAAAAAGCTGAGACTGATAAAACATATTTTGAAATATTGGAGAAGAACAACGACAATCTAAAAATATTCACTCACGATATCAAAAATCATTTATTGCATATTTCTAATTTAGCCCAAAATGAAGAAGTAACAGATTATATAACTGATTTATGTGGTACTGTTACAAATTTTGGCAATTATGCCATGAGCAAAAACAAAACTTTAGATATAATTATAAATAAATATTTATTATTGTGCGAAAGCAAAAAAATACATATTTATTTTGATACTAAAACCGCAAATCTTGCTTTCATTGAATCACCTGATTTAACCGCTTTGTTAAACAATTTGTTGGATAATGCTGTAGAAGCTGCAGAGCTCTCTTCTGAGAAAGAAATACTGGTTAAATTGTTCACAAAAAACAATTCAATGCAGGTTATAAAGATTGTTAATTCTTGTAATACAGAACCTAATGCAAAAAACAATAATTTATTAACAATAAAGACGGATAAAAATTTACATGGTTTAGGTTTAAAAAGTGTAAAAAAAATTGTTAACAAGTACAACGGTAGTTTTGAATGGAAATACAAAAAGGACGACAACTTATTTGAGATTTGCATAATTTTTTAGTATAAAAATCTATAAAAAAACCGATTATTTAAGCTTGATTAAAGCTAAATGATCGGTTTTTCGTATTTTATGTCGTATTTTTCGTAAGTTGTGCAAAATATCTTTCGCTTTTGGTGTTTATATGTATTATGGAGTTGAAAAATGATTTGTTTCGAATACACAAAAGGAAGGAGATGAATAATCTATAATTTTACAAAAACAATGCAGGAAAAGATAGAAATTTACGAAAGGATGTAAATTATGAGAAAAGGTAAAAAAATCTTAGCTATTTTGTTAACCGTACTAACAATAATGGGTGTGTTCTCTTCTGCGACTACAGTTATTGCAGCTGATTTCTCAGAAGCACAGGCAAGAAAAGCATATTTCAACGAAAATTTATCAGGTTATTTGAAAAGTATTATTAATACTGATAACGCAGTGAAAATTACAGAAGTTGAAGAAGCACAAAAAATTGAAGCAACAGAAGAAGCTGAAATTGTAACGGCGAATGCAAGAACCAGTACTGTTCAAACATATTCTTCTGATGCAACAAATAACACCACAGAAAACGAAACGGATATTGACCACACAAAACTCACTCTCGAGCTTGATGATGGTAGTGAAACTGCATATATGTTTTCTGAACCGGTTAGCTTTATTGATGATAATGGTGAATTAGTATATAAAGATATTAATATTCAGCCTTTGTCCAATGCGGAGTTGAATTCTCTTGGTTATAGTTATGAAAATGGAGCAAACGATTATAAAACGTATTTTGGAGCGAATTCTGCCAACGGTATTATGTTGGTTAATCCCAATAGCAACAGAGTAAGAATTGTTCCTAATAGTTCTATAACAGCGGAAGGTCAAATTGTAACTCTTGAAGATGACGGAAAGCAATTTGATGCATTTTTATATAACGGAGTTTACGACTCAAATACATCACTTCGGTATGCACCACAGCTTAACGGAATAAAAGAGGAAATAATAGTTGCTTCTTATACCGGAAAAACAACATATGAATTTACTCTTTATACAGAAAATGCAGTAGCTGCTATCAACTCTTATGGTGACATTGAAATCATAGATAAGAATAACCGCAAAATAGTTGATACATTTAAAGCACCTTTTGTTTATGATTCGTCTGAAGGCTTTGACCAAACCTCTGAACATTATGCTGACTGCGAATATGGTCTTGAAGAAGTATCAGAAGGTCAATATAATTTAACTATTAGTGTTCCTGCAGAATATCTGTCTGCTGAAACTACACAGTATCCTATTATCATAGACCCCACTACATCAAATATATCAATGACATATGATACTTCTGTATATTCAGCCTATAGCACAAATTCGCATAGTTCTAATATTACTGCTTGTTTCGGTAGAACTTCCTCTAGCGAATATGGCAGAGGCAGAGCAATGTTCTATTTCAAAATACCGTCTGACATAGAAAAGTATGCAAAAATATCTTCTGCTAAACTTTACTTGCGAGAAACAACAGGTCGTACTGATACGATGTATGTAAGACCTTATATAATAACAGATACTTGGAATAACTCTGTTACTTGGAGTACAAGACCAGCTTATACTACAAGTATCTCATATCCTGGTAAATCCGGACTTGCATTACCAAGAAGAAATATCAACAGTACATCAACAGATGTAAGTGATAGTAATTATTGGTATGCTTTTAACATAACTTATGCAGTAAGAGCTTGGAAAAGCGGAACTTCAAACCGTGGTCTAATGTTTATTGCAGAATGCGATGCTAATAGTGATGATTATCTTTGGAGAGCATTTGCTACAAAAGAACATACAACTTCATCCTATAGACCATATGCAGTCATTAGTTACACTAACGATGCAACTGTTCCTAAAATTAGTTCTGTATCTGGTAATCCAACAGCATATACAAATAGTAATGTTACATTAAAAGTTACTGCCACAGATGAAACTTACGGTATTTACAGATACAGTTTTGATAATGGTTCAACTTGGCAAGCAAGCAATTCAAAAACATTTTCTTCTAACCAAACAGTTAAAATAAAAGTTAAGGACTATGCAGGTAATATTTCTGCTACAAAGTCTGTATCTATTACAAAAATAGATAAGACAGCACCATCTGCTACATTCTCTTACGGAGAGGTTACAGATAACTATATGCCTGTAGATGTTACAATCACATTAACGGATAATTGTAGCCTAAAAAGTTATTCAATTGATGGTGATTCGACATCAATAAGTGGGACAAAAAAAGTTATTACAACAGAAGGTGAACCAGGTTTTGAATATACGCTTGTTGTTACTGACACTGCTGGCAATAAAAAGACGTTAACTTACAGTATAGATTATCCATATCCGGATGATCTTTCGGAACCTGTTGCACCTGATCTATTTGAAGAAAACGGAACTATTTATGTAAGTTCTCGCTCATTTGATTTTAACGAGGAAACTGATAGCGAAGAATATTTCTTGGTTGATATCGGTCTTTATAGGTATAGTTTTCACGATAAAGATAAGATGGCGGTCGATGTCGTACATACAGAAGATATTACCGTAGAAGCCTGGTTGGATGACCTTGCTGGTAATATGGGGGATTCCTCAACTATTACCGTTCAAAGTAAAATAGGTGAATATTCAAATTCATACAATGATATTGCATTCGGTGAAGGGTTGCTGCCTATAGGTTTCGAGCGAACATATTCAAGTAAAAGTGGTTGGTTCTATAATTTTAATGCGGGGCTTTCAACTTACAGAAACGGTTTTGTATTTACTGATTTTTATGGAGATAAGCACCACTTTATTTCAGATGCAAACGGTGAATACTTTTCCGTTGATGGAGATCAATTAATAGTTGAGAGCGGAACAATTGCAGGAAAAACTTATTCCTACAGTCTTGAATACAATTCATTAACTTTGTATTTTGATTCATCAAAAAAACTTGCTGCGGTAGCAGATGAATATAATACTGCGATATACACTTGGAGTGATACTGCACTTACGATTACAAACAAAATAAAATCTGCAGACTCCGATATATATACAAATGCAGTAGTAGCAACAGTTAGTTTAAATAATGGTAAACCTGTTAGTATAACTGTTGCTCCTGTATCTTCTACGGAAACCAAAACAGTAAGTTATTCTTGGAACGGTAATAACTTAACAGCATTTACAGATGCTTCCGGCACAGTTCATACTTATGCTTATACTGATAATCTGTTGACTAACGATGATGGTATAACTATTGATTATTCCAATGGTAGAATTAAGCGCATAACACAGAAAAACGGTTCGTTTGTAAAATATACTTATAACGACAATGATGCAAGTATTAATGGTTTTTACGATAATGTGGGTTCAGTTACAATTACCGACAGTAAAGGTATTACTGATACATTCTATTATTCCGACGGAATAATAACAAGTGAAAGTGGTTTTAGTTATACAGATGATGCCATATATAATCCTGAAGCAATCAACAATCAATTAACAACCGATACAATTTCGGATGATTTACATTATTTTGTTGAAGAAGAGCCTGATGATGAATCTGAAGAAAGTGAAGAACCCATTGTGGAAGAGACTGAAGAATCCTCCGACCTATATGATAAATATGATGATGGTAGTTATACTTTCTATGAATATGACGAAAGCGGTAGAGTAATTACGTCGCTTGAAGTTGCTGCAGGTGCATTAACTGTAACCGACACAACAACATTTGCTGATGCAGAAACAGTAGCAGAATCAAAAACCATTATTACATATGCCGATGAAACAAGTGAAAATGTTATTGAAGAAATAATACTTGAAAGAACGTCTAGCGGTGAATTGGTAAATTCTCAAAAAACTACTTATTCATATAACGAACGTGGCGTTCTTGCTACATATAACACATTTAGTTGGTTGTTTGAGACTTTTTGGTATCCTACCTACAGTGAAGAATATTTTTATAATGATTACGGTGTAACTATAAAGGAAATAACAACAATTTATACAACTACTCAAAATAAAGAAACAGAAATGGTTGAAACAACCTCAACAAGTACCACAACTGAATATGTTTATGATGCTTGGAATCAGCTTGTTGAAACTGTTACTGATGCTGATACAGAGAACGAGTATAATACCATTTTAGTATATGATGCACTTGGAAGAAACACTTCTGTTACTTCAAACGATAATGTGACATTGTATGAATACAATTCTGATGGTAATGTTACTTTATATTCAGAGAATGGTGAAGAAACTGTTTATGTATATGATGACGGCGGAGATATTCTTTCAAGAACAAATCCTAACGGCTCGGTTGCTTTATATATTTATGACAGTTATGGTAATTTAATCAATCATTCATTTAATGGTTATGCTTTTACATATAATACTCTTGGAAGTCTCCTTACTGCAAAGAGCGAAAATCAGAACCTTGCCACTTACACTTATTCATCTGATACTAAACAGGAAGTTTTGTCAGCGAATTTTGGGAACGGACAGTCTGTCTCATATAACTATAATACAGACGGAGAGATAGTATCTGTTAAGCTCGGCAATGATACTAAATATGCTTATGAACATTTCGAGCAGTCTGACGGAGATGCTATAAAAGAATGGACAGAGTTAACTGACTATGTCAATAGCATTCAAAAGGTTATTGACGAAAATAAAACAACTGTTAATGATCTTGACGGAAACTTCGTTTATTCTGTTGAAAATATTGTTTCCGAATCCGATGAAATAACCGGGGAAGCAGTAGCAGTCGGTGATACAGTTTATTCGATTAATTATGGTGATGTTGCCGATATATTCACTGTGGGCGATACCCAACTTTTCACTAAATCATTTGAAGAAAATGATGATGGGGAGTTATTGTCTGAAACAATTTCAAATGTATTAACAACCCAATACTGTTACAATAGCGATTCTTCTATCGGAACTTTAGAAAACATCTTAAATGAGCTTACCCTTGAATATTCCTATGGTTATAACAGTAAAGGTAATATAACAGCAGAAACACTTACAAGAAAAGCAAAAGGAGATTTAGGAGAAACGGTTGACACTGTCGAAAATGTTATTTATATTTATGATAGTAAACAACAGCTTGTTTGTGCTGAAAACAACACAACCAAGTGGGAATATTCTTATGACAACAGAGGTAATATTTTAACTGCTAAAGAATATGCTGTTTCTGCAGGAACTGATGGCGAAAAAACGTACACCCTGAAAACAGATGGAAACAATACGTTTGCTTATGATACTGATTGGCAGGATAAACTTACCACTTTTAATGGTCAAAGTATAACTTATGATGCTATCGGTAATCCTGTATCATACAAAGGTAATACTCTCACATGGACAATGGGCAGGCAACTGGCTTCTTACGATTCAAATACTTATAAATACAATGAAGATGGCATAAGAACAAGTAAGACAGTAAACGGTGTTAAGACAAACTATTATCTCAATGGAACAGATATAATTGAGCAAACCGATGGAACAAATACTCTGCATTTCTATTATGATAATACTGGTGAAATAACCGGTTTTACATATAATGATAATCAGTATTTCTATATTAAAAATGCACAGGATGATATCGTTGCTATTGCGGATAATTCAGGCAATGTTATTTCCGAATATGCTTATGACCCGTGGGGTTCAGTTATTTCTGTTACAGGTTCAAATACCGAAATCGGTAATCTTAATCCATTCAGATATCGCTCATATTACTACGATTCCGAAATAAATATGTATTATCTCCAAAGCCGTTATTACGACCCTGAGATTTGCAGATTTATTAACTGTGATGATGTAAATTATATTGGTGTTAATGAATCCGAAATCAGCTACAACCCATTTGCTTATTGTGAAAATGATGCAGTTAATAATAAAGACTCAAGCGGATATGCTATTTCTTATAAGTTTGTTGGTTTTGGAGTTCAGATTTATGCGAATATTGCCAATTTGGCTTGTGGAATAGAAATTGTTTGGTATAATAGCAGAATTAATACAAAAAAATATAAAAATCCTAATGTTTATTTCTTTGTAGAAGGTACATATGGTAGAAATGGTTCAACATTAAAAGATATGTTAAACAGTTTCAAGAAGAGACCTGAAAGTGTTTTTAAAAGTGGAAAAATATTAAAAAATATTAGTTTTTCTATATGTTTTTTTGCTATATTTGCAGATAACTCTTTTAAAACACCTTTAAATTATGAAGGAGTTTTTACAACTGTTTCAGCAACGGTAAAAAAAGTTAAAGGATATGTATCAACCTCAAAACCGAAAGGTTGTTTAAGTGTTGGCGTGGGGTACAGTAATAAGTTGTGGTCAGTATCGGCGAGTGCAAGTTATTATTGGTTAATATCTGGAGCTTACGGTGTTTTTGGGAATTTACGGAGTCAAGTAAAAAGAAAAACAAATGGCATAAAAGCACCAAATTAATAGAGGTGAGTTTATTGGATTATAAAGTAATTTATCAATTGGAGGAACCTACATTTTCAATCTTATACTTGATTCCAATCATATTGATAATTGTTACGGTAGCGTTATTGATTAATTCCTTAAGAAACCAAGAAAAATCTGTATCAAATATTATTTTGTATAGTGCAGGTTTAATTTTATCAATAATTGCAGCTTTATACACATTTATAAGTTCTTATTTTGAGTATTTAAAATATAATGCTGCGTTAAATAATGGAGATTGTTTAATTGTTGAAGGTATTATTGAGAATTATAATCCTGCAAACATATTAGGTCATGAAACAGAAAGTTTTGAGGTTTCAGGTGTTAAATTTGAATACGGTAACGAAATTAGTTACGGTTATTCCTATACAGATGGTTTTAATTGTTTTGATGACGGTGATAAAACAAGGATCACATATTATAATGATAATGGGACTAATGTTATTTTGAAATTCGAAATAAATATGGAATAAAATATATACCTAAACTCGTTGTATACGATTATTCGTAATTTAGTTTTTATATATAGTATCACGAAATATAAACTACGTTTAAATTATATATTTTATATTATATATTTTACCTTCTGTTGTTTCTTCTTTACTGTATGCTTATTAGCCCACCCGCTATGAAAGGGACTACTGTCACCGTGTAGGCGCAGTAGTCCTTTGTTTGTTGTTTTTTATAGTAATAATGTGGGGTATATAAAATAACCCATTATCATATTTATTATAGTAATAAAATCTTCTTTTCAAAATTTATCAAATACTATCAAACATAAAAAATTATATTTCAAATCAAAAACGCTTATTCGACTTTTTCAAAGTTAAATAGGCGTTTTTTCGTATTTTATGTCGTATTTTTCGTAAGTTGTGCAAAAATTCTTTTTAATCTTTAATTTATTATTTATTATGAATTTGAATAAAAGCATACATAGAATATCTCATTCACCTAAGAACATAATTGTTACATTCATCTAAAATTCAACTTTCCAATAATCGACACACCGTATAAATCGATGTGTTCTTTTTTGTACAAAACATAGAAATTGCTTAAAGACTTATAAAAACGCTAAAAAATTATGAAATATTCAGCTAGAAATATCATATACATTTGGGGATTATTTGATTTTTTATAAATGTGTCTTACTATTCCCTAATTTATGAAGTAAAAATGGATGATTTAATGATTACGAACACAAACAAATTTAACAGTAAACGCTCAAATGAAATTAAGTCTTTTTCAAGTGAAGTTTTTAACTTTATCAAAAACCACAAACAAGATGGCCTTCTTCTTGAGGGTAATCTTAAATACTTTTCTTCAAAAAGGCTCATAGTTATTAGCAATGTAAAAATCGATACACTCAGTGCAATTGATTATATAGTAGGTTGCGATAATATATACATCCTGCAATATGCAAATTATGATGACACTTACCGGGCATATATACATTATGTCCAAGATCCTTCTATTATTTCTGTTGAGCCCGACATGGTAATCGAGTTGGACAAACCACAACTTTCCAAACAACCGAAACTATCACTGCACGAATCAGAATTAATACATTCCTGGGGTTTTGAATATATAAAATCTAAAGAAGCCTTTGATTATATTTTACAGAACAAAACTGTAGATGGTTTACCACAAATGGTTGTTGGTGTAATAGATGATGGTGTTGAAACAGGAAATCCTATTTTCAAAAACAGGCTCCTGAACGCATATAGTTTTGTTGGAGAATCACCTAATCCATATAAATCTGATATGGGACATGGAGCAAAAGTATGTAGTGTGTTAATGGAAAATACTTTAGAAAATGTGAAAATTATTTCATATAAGATTTTCTCAGAAAGAGAAACAACATTGTCAATACTACGGTTAGCGGAAATGCAAGCTGAGTTTGATGGTGTGGATTTTATAAATAGTAGTTATGGTATGTTCGTGAAATTTGAGAGTCGATTACATAAAGCTTTACACATAGCATCAGCTGGCAATGTAAAATGCAATACACCGCAGTACCCTGCCGCTTGTGATGGTGTTATATCTGTAGCCGGAATTACTCCGAATGGTGTATTGTCCGACACCTCTACCTACGGAGATTGGGTAACGGTTGCAGCTCCAAGTGAAAATATTAAACTTCCGTCAATATATGGACTTAATGAATATATCGATTTTAGTGGAACCTCTTGTGCTGCACCATTTGTAACTGCAATTTGTGCGATGATAAAAACTCAACATCCAAACTTGAACAATGAACAAATAAAACAGGTTCTATATAATTCTTGTGACACGGCTGATGTTCCGGTTAAGTACGGGATTGTTAATATGTTTAATGCCCTTAGTTATTTGGATAACATAACTCAACCTGAAGCAATAAAACGAACTGTTGATTTCACACCAAAAGACCCCGAACCAGCTTTAGTTTAACTGACATATAGCAATTTTCGACAAATCTCGCAACATCATCTTGTGCAAAAAGTAGAAAAGATAAAAATTATAAAAATTTTTTGAAGTATTCCGCGAAATTTGTCATATATAAGTGGAATATAATTTATTAATAAAGGATAATATCTGATTATCAATAGGATATTTAAGCATACAAGGAGATTTTATTATGATGGAAAACTCATACCCAAATGAATTAGTCTATTCTTTAAAAGTTTTCAAATCAAATTGTGATGTGGATTTTTTAAAGGCGATGGACATATATAGGAACAATATAGTGTGGCAAGAAAAAACCCCTTTACAAGAAATTGCATGGGTAGCAGAAAATTCACACAGATTTCAAACTTCAAAACCTGTACTTTTTGGTATAACTCTAAATAACACAATAATTGGATATGCAGAAACTGCTTATATACCAAAAACTAAATTTATAACAATAGATTATCTTATTCTTGATAGAAAATATAATACACATAGTGCTTTCTATACTTTCCTTATGCTGATTGTAGAATATTTTAATTGCCAAAAATACGATTATGACTTTATAATTACTGAAAAATTGGTGAAATCACCAAACGGTGAAGGTATTGAAGAATTAGATGAGTTTCAACTAGAGGGATTTAAAGTAATAAATCAGTTGTATATCCAACCCAAGTTGGAACTCAATAATACAGATAGCGAACAAGAAGCTGTTTTGCTACTTTATCAAAGAAACGCAAATTCCCCGTACATAAGTAAGGAAACATATTGTAATTTAGTTGAGGCATTATATTTTGATTACTATTATGAATGGGATTCATTCTTTTTGAAAGGTGAGAATCAAAAAGCTGAAAACTATAATAGATTAAAAGAAAACTTAGAAAAAATCAAAGTTTTCTTAAAAGATGAAGAAATAGAATTGAATGGGTATCCGTTTAAGAAAATATCAAATGAAACCACGATAATACCTTTTAAGGATAATAAAAGATTAAAACCATGGAAAGCGCTAATTTTTTTAATTCTTTTTTGTGTTGTTGCTCTAGGAGTAGTTTTAGCACTCAAAAAAATGAATGCTGAAATTATTATTGTCTGTTTTATTTTTGTTTTATTGCTTTTTGTATGGTTAGCTTTTATAGCTTTATCAGACGAACGAGCACTTGCAATACTTGAAAAAATACCTTTTGTTTCTAAAATTTTTGAGCAATTAAAATAGTGACTTTTGTTGTGGTTTAATTTAATTGGGTGCGACAAAAACCAAAAACATTCAAGTGCCTTTGATATACATTCGATTTTTTGGGGGTGAATCGCAATATAACAGATGTTTTAATAACAATTTTTAATAATCAGGAGTAATAAAATTATGGTAAATGAAAAAATGTCGTTTATCATTGTCCTTGTGGGCGTTTCCGGTTCAGGCAAAAGCACATTAAAAAAACATGCTATAGAAAAAATTAGCGATATATCTAATATGATTGCTGTTACCAATCGTATGGCACGTACAACCGAACAAAATGGAATAGATAAATTATTTTATTCCAACTATGAATTTAATAAAGCAGTTCTATCCGGTGAATTATGTTTGATTAATAAAGTATATGGTAACATGTATGCATTTCGTGTTTCTGATTTTATTTCAGGGGGTACATATCTTACGGAATTACATTATAAAAATTACAATGATTTTATAAATTATAATAGTAATACTGTAAACATATATATTAGACCATCGAATATTATATTTGCTCAGACAGGTATATATTCAAGAGGAGCGACTCAAAAGGAGATCGATTCTCGTATTAATTCATTACAACAAGAACATAATACACTAGAACAACTTGCTAAAAATGGTTTTTTTGATTATACCTTTATTAATGACTATACCGATACAAGCGTTCAAGAATTTATTGAACTTATAAAAGATATTATAGATAATAGGAGCAACATATATGAAAATAAAAAAAGTACTACCGCGTATAATAACCAAAGTTGATACAACTGCAATCCAAATACATATAAATCATACACGCAAAAAAAAATTGGTGTATACATCCTTTGATGGAGATTACATGCATTTTCTTCAACATATGTTGAAGTTTACTCAAACTAATGGATATTTACCAATAAATCCGGAATCTGCTTTAGGTTATTATGTTTCAACCACCACACATGGTGGAAGTAAGATACCTGTGATGAAGGATTGTATTAAAACCGAATCTATTTGTGATGAAATGTGGATATTCAATCCTAAAGATGGGCATATTCCAGAAGGGGTTCTTGCGGAAATGATGGTGTGGTTGGAAACAAAAAACACCGGTATAAAGCTCATTCCTTTTTTTGATAAAATGAAAATTGCCCTTGATATCAATACTCCGATTGATCTTTCGCAATACACATTTTCTTGTGAAAACATTGAAAGTTATATTTCAAATAGAAAGCAAAGTGATATTGATGAAATAAAAAGTAAACTATTAGATTCATCAAACAATCAATCTTGTGCATACATTGTTGCAAACTTTTTCAACTACAAACATATTGATTGGGCTCGTTCTTATTGTTACCATAATGGATTCTGTCCGATATCTCCACAGAACATTATGCCATATTATTTATACAAAACCAGAGCCGAGAAAATTGATCAACAATATTTAATAGATAGACTTACACTCTTGGATAAATGTGATAAATTATTGTGGTTCACCAATACAGTGGATTTTGAAAATGAAGTGGATTGTTTGGATGTACTCTCTGCAACTGAACTTTATTATTGGTTTAAGTATAAAAATCCAGAAGACATCTATATAATCGATTGGAAAGATGCGGGTGTTCCCAAATATACAAATAAAGAAAACTGGGCATTAACAACAACAGAGGTTGAAGAAATAACTAACATTAATACAAAGGATGTTACTTTCAGAAAACTAATTCAAGAATATGAAAAGCAGATAAAGGATGAATTTAATATTTTTAAAGGTGATTTATTAGGCAAGGATGAATGTAATTTTATAAAGAGTGATATGAATGCTTTCCTTTTTGGTTTGATTTCCGATCAGTCTGTAAAAGCGGAACTAGCTTGGTCTTTACCTTATAGGCTAAAACAACGTTTGGGGCATTTTGATATTCATCAAATAGCTGAGATGCAGATAACTGATTTGGAAAGAGTAATTAAAGACAAGCCTGCGTTACATAGATACCCTTCAAATATAGCCAAATATCTTATATTTGCAAGTCAAACATTAATAAATAATTATAATGGTGATGCAAGTAACATTTGGGCTAATGGCGTTAGTGCAGAAGAAATCGTAAAACGTCTAGAAGAATTTAAAGGCATTAGTCACAAAAAGGCCGCTTTGGGAAGTTTATTGTTAGTGCGTGATCTAGGTGTAGAAATAGTAGATAAGGAAAATATTAATTTAGCTTATGATATACATATTCGTAGGATATGTCTTCGTACAGGTTTAATTACCCAAGACTCTCTCAAAAATGTTATTGCTGCAGGCAAAAAAATATTTCCTGAATTTCCTGGAAGACTAACATCAGCTTTTTGGGCAATAGGTCGTGACATTTGTAGGCCAAGTGATCCTATGTGTACAAGATGCCCTCTTGATAGTGTATGTGATCATAATATTTATTTAGGAGGTGATATACATGCATAAGTCCTTTCCTATTATTTCTTGTTTATCTAGCTTGATCATAAATAGAATTATGACGATTTGTGTTCGCCATTCATATAATACCAATGATTACAATGCTTGTTACAGAAAAAGAGAATACTTGACCAGTTTTGAAGAAAAGTGCATAGCGCAATTTCTTTCGGTTATCAATAATCCAACACCCAAAATACTTGATGTGGGTTGTGGTTCGGGAAAGCCTTACGACCAATTTTTATTATCAAAAAATTGCCAATTAGTCGGGGTGGATATTAGTAAAAAGCAGATAGAACTTGCTAGACTTAATGCACCTTCGGCAAAATATATTAATATCAATTTTTTACGATATAATACATCAGAAAAATTTGATGGTGTCATAATGCTATATTCGTTATTTCATGTAAGCAGGGAATATCACAGAAGTTTTCTTGAAAAAATATACTCAATGTTAAATGATGGTGGAAAAGTGCTGTTGAATGTTCGGAAAGAAGATAATTTATTAAAATTCCGACATGATTTTTGTGGCAAATCAATGTTCTGGAGTCATTATGACTATAAAACCTTTAAAAAGATTCTTCGTGAAACAGGTTTTAAGTTTGAATTTTTAGGTGATGAAAAAAACAGTGGTAGTTCTGAAAGTCATGTGTGGTTGCTCCTCCATAAAAAAAACTAATGTTGAAATGATGTCGTTCTATGTTAGTGGAGGTATTAACAGTAAAATATTGATATAATCTCTTTATTAAAGTAAAAGAATTGTCGTTGTTGCTAGTTTGATGAAAATATAGAATGTTTAGTTGAAACATTATCATTTGTTGATGGTTAAGGATGTACAGTTATAACCATTTGTTTAACTTATAATTAGATTATTGTTAGAATTGAGGATATATATATGAAACCTAAAGTTTTTATTGGTTCTTCTGTAGAAGGATTGGAAATTGCCAATGCCATTCAAGCTCAACTTGACTATTATTGTGAAGCTACGGTTTGGAAAGATGGTATATTTAAGTTATCAGAAAATGCTCTTGAATCACTAGAAAAAACATTGAACAATATGGAATATGGTATTTTTGTTTTTTCTGATGATGATGTTTCCAAAATTCGTGATATAGAAAATCCAACTGTTCGTGATAATGTGTTATTTGAATTTGGATTGTTTATGGGTAAATTGGGTAGAGAAAAAGTCTTTTTTATCGTTCCAGAGAATGTTAAAGATTTACATCTGCCAACGGATTTATTAGGAATTACTACAGGTACATATTTTGAGCGAGATGACGGCAATCTAATATCTGGAGTTAATACTTTTTGTGAAAATGTAAAGAAAATCATAGCATCGTTTAATCTTAACAATTATGGTT
This sequence comes from Clostridia bacterium, assembly GCA_017626295.1. Lineage (GTDB taxonomy): Bacteria > Bacillota > Clostridia > Oscillospirales > Acutalibacteraceae > DTU089. The sequence goes on from JAGAJB010000012.1 coordinate 104,516, forward strand.
TGATAAAATATGGTATGTTTCAAGACTTTGCGAGTGATATTTCCTTAGCATTAAAACAGAGCGAAAATGTAACCCTATATTTTATTCATTCAAGAAGTTGGAGAGAAAATAATCATAATGCAATTATTGATTTTTTGCGAAATGAAAAAAGTAAAAAACTTACAGTTTTTTTGCCTGATTTTTTGAATGAGAGTCTTATGAATAGTTTTAAAGATAATTTTTCTGACGGGAAATATATACCAAATCTTATAGAAGATGCTGTAAAATTCTTTTTAGAATTAAAGTCGGACTATCCTGATAAAATAGATATACATTTATATGCTTTTTATCCAACATATTCTTTTTATATGTTTGATAAAACAACTATAATAGCATTATATCCAACCACTGATAGAAAGAAAAATGTTCCTACTTTCATGATAAACAATACATCTGGGTTTTATCGATTTGTAGCAGATGATTGTTTAGTTTTAAAAGAAGTATCCATTGATATGAGTGAGTCTCATTTGTCAAAAATTAAGGAGGATTAAAGAATGCCAGAATTACCAGATTTACAAGTTATTGCACAAAATTTAGAAAAAATATATGCCGATTGTCGTTTGCAAGACATATACTTAGCAAAATCAGCTAAAGTGAACGCTAGTTTCGAAACATATAAAGAATTGTTAGTAGGTAAAAAAGTTGAAATGATCTTTAGATTTGGAAAAGAAATTGGCATCGTTTTTGAAGGAGGTCATTCCTTATATCTTCATCTTATGCGAGAGGGAAAATTATTTGAGTCTAATGAAGGTATAAAAAATGTGGTTTTGCAGTTGCTTTTTTCTAATGGAAAAATGTTAGTGATGAGCGATTTTATGAAACAAGCAAGGGTTTTTCTTGATCCTGAACTAACTGATGTCCCTGACCCACTTGATGAACATTTTACAATAGAATATTTTAAGAGTCGCCTTACCGAAAAAAGTAGAACAGCAATTAAGACTTTTTTGATTGATCAGGATAATATTTTGGGGATTGGAAACGCTTATGCCGATGAAATTTTGTGGCTAACTAAATTATCTCCTTTATCTAAATGTGGGAATCTTCCAGAAAATGTAGTGCTTGAGTTGTATGATAATATTCGTTGTGTATTAGATAATTCTATACAAAAAATCAAAGAAATCTCTCCTGATACTATATCAGGAGAAATAAGAAGTTTTTTGAATGTTCATAACAAGGATAGAAAATTAACACCATCAGGACACGAAATATTAATTAATAAAATTGGTGGAAAAATAACTTATTTTACAGAAGAACAGATATTGTATTAATTAGCAAATAAAACACATAAAAATTTAATGTATTATATTTTTTTGGTGGTATGTTTTTATAGCCTTTAAAAACCTTTTGTGTATAATTGTGTTGCAAAAGTTAAATAAAACACTTATACATTTCAGACTATGATTATCAACAGAAAACATACAAACCGACCTACACAATTGAAAAGTGTAGGTCGGTTTTTTTGGTGGAGCATAGGGGGATCGAACCCCTGACCTCTTGACTGCCAGTCAAGCGCTCATCCCAGCTGAGCTAATGCCCCGTATATTATTGTGTTTTGTAGCTTGGGGGTGTTTATCTGTTAATTCGCTCTCCCAACTGAGCTACGCCCCCGTATTTTGAAGTAAGAAGTAATAGTGAATAGTGAAGAAGTGTGTGCGAGGTATGTTATGCTGTTTTCTTACTCCACTATACTTTTTACCGTTTGAGTATATCATCAAAAGTACTTTTAGTCAAGAAATTTTTACTTTTTCGCCAATTCCTGTACGGGCAATGATAGCCATAAAATATTTATTGGTTTAAAATACTAAAAATTGTTATAAATTGTTTACAAAATTGTTTTAAATGTGCTATACTTGAATATGTCTAAAGTAAATCTTTTTTGAAAGGATTGTTTTTATGAAAAAGTCTAAAAAACTGATCGCGTTACTTCTTGCTGTAGTAATGCTTTCAAGCACACTTTTAGTGGGCGTAAACGCTATCAACTGGGGCGGTCATACGCCTTATGTCCCCGTTGACGATGACGTACTTCCCACAATTATTGTTCCCGGTTTGTTCCAGAGTGAAACCAAATATTACGACGAGAACGGCAACGTTGCATTAAATGCAAACGGTGAAGAATATGTAATGCCCTTCTTTATGGATACTACCGAAGAAATCATTGTTAAGGCTCTTACCGAGGCTCTCGTTCCCATTTCCGAACTTTTGATTAACCAGGAAGATAAAGACCACCAGGCAGCAAACGCTATCGCCAACGTTCTTTGTGAGGCTTTGATGGGCAAACAAAAACTTGACGAAAACGGTCAGTTTATTAACGACATTCGTGCAACAAAGTACTTCGGCTCTTTCAACACTCTTTCAGCCCATGACCAGGAGACTATTCTTGACCACTTCCCGATGGAATATTATATTGAGCATGCAGGTGCTGATAAACTTTATGTTTTCTCATACGCTTCATTGGATAATATGATTTCCATCGCTAACAATCTTTACGATTTTATTCAGTTTGTAAAAGAGGATTCCGGCTACGATAAGGTAAATATCGTTCCCATCAGCCAGGGTGGTTCCGTAGCAAATGCTCTTATGCAGATTTACAACGAGAAAGACAGATCTCTTGCAGAAGACATCAACAAAATGGTGTTTGCGGTTCCTGCACTCAACGGTTCAACACTTGTCGGTGAAATTATGGAATACGGTCTTATTGACGAGGATAACGAAATTTATTGCGAAATGATTCCTGCCCTTGTAGGCGAAGAAAACATTTTAAGTTACGCTATCAACGTATTGTTGCGCATTATGCCCAACGCAGATTTACACGATATTCTTGACATAGTTTTCGATACATTTATCAAAGATTATGCCGGTTATTCAACTGCACTTTGGGGACTTTGCCCCACCGAAAACTATCCCGGTGCCCGTGAAAAATACCTTATGGCTGAAGGAATGGAAAGCATCAGAGAACAGACAGACTGGTACTATCAGTCTCAGCTTGATTCCGATGCAAACATTCTCAAAGCGAAAGCAGAGGGTGTTCAGATTTACGACATTGTTGACTACAACGTTCCTCTTTTCCACATTGTTGACTCTTGGGATACAGTACCCGCAGACGGTATCATCCAACTTGATTCAACATCTATGGGTGCTTATAGTGCAGGTAACAACGTTAAACTTCCCGCAGATTACGTTCCCACTCATTCAAACTGCACAGACCCCCAAAACCACGACCACACAGACCCCAACGGTCTTGTAGACCCCTGTACAGGTCTTCTTCCCGAAACAACTTTCTACTTCCTTAACCAATCTCATGAAAGTTCTGCTTCCAACGACGTATTTATGAAACTTGCTTCCGCAATTCTTATGGACAGCAATTTCACAAGCGTTCACTCCTATCCCGATGTATTCCCTCAGTTCAATACAGGCAGAAATACAAAGAACTTAGCAAAAGATACTGATGAATACAGAGATTATGATACAAGCGCACTCTCTGATGAAGACAGAATTGAACTCGAAGAAGCAATTGCTCAGGTTGATATGATGCTCGATAACACTGTTGTTAATACAAACGAAGTTCAGGCTGCAAAAACAAGATTCTATAACATCTGCGAAAGAATCGAATGGTTAGAAGAGGAAGCCCTTAAAGATCCCGATGCTCCCGTAGAAGAAAAAGAAAACACCGTTTACCTTGATTTCAGTTATCTCTTTAAAGATATTCTTCATATTCTCAGCGATGTGCTCTTCCGTTTCTTCGGCGGCGCAGGATTCAGTGATATGTAATCATTTTCAACAATAAAAAATCAGAACCTCAACAGAGGTTCTGATTTTTTTATATTATTTTCCGAGCAACATATTCATAAGACCGGGATTATCTGTAATAATACCGTCAACACCTAATTTAATAAGTTTCTTTGCTGTTGATTCTCTGTTTACTGTCCACGGGTTAACCTGTATACCTGCTCTGTGTGCTCTTTCAACATAAAGTCTTGTTACGCACATATAGAAAGGATGCAAAGCATCTGCTCCTATTTCACGGGCAAAACTTACAGGGTGGGAAGCGATTTTCACACCGATAAGTTTATCGGGACTGTAAAGAAGACCTGTTTTACAATTCTTATCTATCTTTTTGCATACAACAAGGATTGCAGGGTCAAAACTTGATATAAGAAGTTTATCAAAAAGACCGTGTTCTTTTACTGCATCAATTGTTTTTTGTGCAAGTTCTGTTCCTGCTTGACCGAAACGCTCGCTTTTAAGTTCAATATCAAGAACTTTCATTTTGTCGCCCATTTCCTCGCTGAGTGACAAAAACTCATCGAGCGTGGGAATTTTAACGCCCTCAAACTCAGGGCCTTTGTACTTACCGAAATCATAAGAACGAAGTTCTTCCAATGTCATATCTTTAATAGCACCTGTGCCATTGGAAGTTTCATCGATTGTGAAGTTGTGGCATATAACAGGCACACCGTCTTTAGTAAGATGGATATCTGTTTCAAAACCGTCGCAACCGATTTCCTTGGATTTTCTGAAAGCCTCAATGGTATTCTGGGGTGCTACAAGGTTAGCACCTCTGTGAGAAATAACATTACAATCGATCATACAACTCGCCTCACTTTAATAATAATCCTAAACCTACACCTATTGCAGTTGCGCCTAAAACACTACCCACAATAAGAGCAACTTTCTTTTTCCACATATCATCTGCATCCCAGATATAGCAGAATTCGTTCCAAAGAGATTTGCCTACAATATCTTCGTAGGTGAGGAAAAACGTCTCGTAATCCCCTGTTGCTTCATCAATATCAAAAACTCTGACGCCGCGTTTTCTGTTGCCGTAGCAACGGAATGAAGCACAAGAAGTCTGAATAAAGTCAATTCCGTCAACAACACCTGTAAAACAGTTCTGATGGTCGTGGCCGAAAACTACGGCTTTAACGTCTCCGCACTCTTTAACAGCCTCCATCTGACCTGTTTTTTTCTCAACGGCTGAAATATATTCACCTAAAAAGCCTTCAACATCGGGTTTTAATCTTATGAACTTGTTATCGGGACCTTTAACAGCACCCTCATCCTCTGCATTACATTCCTCTACAAGTTCAAAGGTTTCAAGCATGGGAATGTGTTGGAACATAAGCGAGGGAACGGGATTTCCACCGTTTTGTTTTTTCAATTCGGCACTTGTTTTTTTATACCATTCTATTGCTTCGGGTTTAATATACTCGAAGCATTTATCTTTCTGTTTATCGTGCCAGGCGGAGTCAAGCATCCATATATTGAACTTAATTTCCTCGCCGTTTTCCGAATAAACAGGAATATTATAAGTATCACAGTCACCGCTGTCCGTGCCGTCAAGCCCTACGTTACAACTGTATGCTCTGTAAAATTCAGCCTGTTCATCTTTTGTAAGGCGGTTACGGTCATCGTGGTTACCGTAAATCATTGCAAAAGGTATTTTTCTCTGTTCAATGGGTGAAACGAGTTTATCTATGGCTACACCCATTGCCTTTTTTTCGCTCTCTTTATCCTTTACAAAAAGAGGTGTCCACAACTCGCAATCGTAAAGGTGATTACCTAAAATATTATCGCCTGTAAGTACTACCAAGTCGGGTTTTACATCGTCATAGGCTTTATTGAGCATACGCATCATAGTATGGCGCACATGCTGAAGGTCCTGTGCATCGCTGACTTGTAATATTCTGAATTTGCCGTTTTTAAATCTTAATTGCATACAATCTCTCCTATGCCAATGCGGGAATCAATGACTTTGCTACACCGAAATAAACAAGCAATGACACCGCATCTACAATAGTTGTAATAAAGGGGCTTGCCATAACAGCAGGATCAAGTTTCAAAACCTTTGCGACTATGGGAAGAACGCATCCGATAATCTTAGCACAAATAACCGTAGCACAAAGAGTAAGTGCCACTACAAGCGCCACAAGTTTATCTACACCCTCGGTATGAAGTATCATACCGTCAAGTACCACTATCTTAAAGAAACACGCAACCGCAAGGGATACACCGCAAAGCACAGATACACGTATCTCTTTCCACATAACCTTAAAAATATCTTTCGCTTCAACTTCTCCCAAGGAAAGTCCGCGGATTACAGTAACCGAAGCCTGACTGCCCGAGTTACCGCCCGTACCCATAAGCATAGGAATATATGCCGTAAGCACGACAAGTCTTGAAAGTGCATCTTCAAAAGATGAAACAATTATACCTGTAAATGTTGCGGAAAGCATAAGAAGTAAAAGCCAGGGAATACGCACTTTCCACAAGTTCCATACAGATGTTTTAAGGTAAGGTTTGTCTGTGGGGGCGATAGCCGCCATTTTTTGGAAGTCCTCTTCAGCCTCTTCCTGAATAACGTCAATAGCATCGTCAACCGTTACAATACCAACAATACACTTTTCGTTATCAAGTACGGGAATTGTAAGAACGTCATACTTATTGAATAACTGAGCAACTTCCTCTTTATCCGTTAAAGTTGTAACCGTTATGGGATTATCCTCCATAACGTCACTGATAAATTCATCATCGTCGCAAGTCAAAAGGTCCATTGCACTTACCGTACCGAGAAGTTTATGTTTCTCCACAACGTAGCAAGTGTTCACCGTTTCCGAATGTACCCCTCGCGATTTAATCTTTTTGAGCGCATCGCCAATGGTCATTGTGGGATAAAGGCTGATGTACTCAAGGGTCATAATACTGCCTGCACTGTCCTCAGGGTAATTAAGCACAGCGTTAATGGCATTACGTTTATCCCCTGCCGCTGCAAGCATTCTTTCAACTACGTTTGCAGGCATTTCTTCAATAACGTCAACGGTGTCGTCAATGAACATATCATCCATAATTGTTTTAAGTTCATTATCCGTAAACGCTTCAAGAAGAACTTGTTCTTCCTCCGGCTCAAGATAGGTAAAAACCATTGCGGCACTCTCTTTGGGAATGAGTCTGAACAGAAGCACTAACTGTTTATCCTCAAATTCCGGAAGTAAAACCGCTATATCAACCGGATTCATTGTATCAAATATGCTTTTTATGGCTTTATAGTGTTTTTCTTCTAAAAGCCTCTCAAATACTTCTTTTGTCATTATCCGTTCCTCCTTTGTTTGTGGCGCAACCGGGAAACGCGCCAACTTTCGCAGAATCAGGTAACGGGGAAATGCAAATAAAAACTGTGACCTTATACAAACAAACTATATTTGTATCATCGCGTAACAGCACTGTAATTACAGGCTTTACGCACCGCTGTTTTCATATAAATGCTACTTCGCCCATGTCCGCTACTGCCTGAATCCATTACACTGTCACACTCCTTGTTTTTAAAAAATCGGACTATAAAAAGCCTACACTTTAATATAAACCAACCGCCACTCTTTGTCAAGAAAATACACCTAATAAAAAGGATAAAAAAATAGCGGAGTCCGTAACGAACTCCGCCGTAAATGTTCAATTTAGCCGAGAAGTGAACCTATAAGTGCCATAACCCACTCGAAAAATGCGAGAAGACCAGTGTACTGAGATGTTCTTCTGTGACCACAAACTTTACAGATGTTATCGCCTGCAGTAGCATCTGCACCAAGTGTTGTGTGAGCGCCTTTGTCAGCCTTGCCGTCACAGTCAGCACAATCACGCCAATGGTCTGTACCACTGTATTTGTAATCGCCGATAGGATTATGATCAATAATGAGAAGCGCTTCGTTTGAGTAAGCGTAACCACCTACTGAGTTAGCAGCAAAATATCTGATGTATGCACCGTCATCAAATCTGTCAAGCGGCTCACCGTCATAGGGAATCCAGTCACCACCGACAACTTTAATTTCCCAACCTTGAGCATAAACATTACCATTAACTTCAGGAGCATCGATATCAATTACTCTGCCGGGACAAATTCTAACCTTAACAGGAATTTCACTATCAATAGTGGGAATTGCTGCTGCAGATGCGAAGCATGAAAATACGCCGAAAAGAAGGCATACACTTAATATTGCAGATAAAACTCTCTTTGTCATATCTAAAAGCATCCTTTCAATACTACATTTTTTTATATATTACCATTTTTGTAATAAAAATGCAAGTGTTTTAGAGAAAAAGCAAGAAATAAATTAGATAAAATGGGTGAGCAAATCGCAAAAGGCGCGTGCAATAGCCGACGGGAGTTGAACACCGCACGGTTTTGGAAGGCAAATTTCCGCACTAACTTCGTCAAAACCCTTGAAATACGACAGACCTTAAATCCACCATGCGTCTGTAAGACCTTCTTTAATTATACATTTTTTAAGAAGTTCAACAGCCTTTTCAAGACCTTCATTCTGACTCATAAGTGAATCTTCGTGCTCAATGGATACTGCGTAATCGTAACCTACCATACGGAGATTACTGATAACGTCGCGCCAATAACTTTCGCCGTTACCGAAACCGACTGAACGGAAAATCCAGGAACGGTTAATTTCATCAGCGTATGATTTTGTATCAAGAACACCGTTTACGGATGTATTGATAGCATCAATTTTGGTATCTTTAGCATGGAAATGGAAAATTGCATTTTCTTTACCTAAAGCACGGATAACTGCAATGGGGTCCATACCCTGCCAGATAAGGTGTGAAAGGTCAAGGTTTGCACCGATTTCCTTACCGACTGCAGCACGGAGTTTAAGAAGGCTTTCTGTATTATAAACGCAAAAACCGGGATGAAGTTCAAGCGCAATTTTATCAACACCGTGAGCAGTGCTGAACTTCACAAATTCTTTCCAATAAGGAATAAGAACTTCATTCCATTGATAATCAAGAATTTCGCCGAAATCATTAGGCCACGGACAAGTTACCCAGTTAGGATATTTTGAGTTTTCACAGTCACCCGGACAACCGGAAAATGTATTTATTTGATGAACACCGAGTTTTTCAGCAAGAAGAACTGTTTTTCTCATATCTTCATCGAAACTTTTTGCTACTTCTTTATTGGGGTGAACAGGGTTTCCGTGGCAACTTAAAGCGCTGATTTCAACATTGTATTTTTTAAGAAGTGCCTTAAAATCTTCAAGTGCTTTTTCGTCATTAAGAAGAATATCCGGGTCAGCGTGTGCTTTTCCGGGGAAACCGCCGCAACCGATTTCGACCATTTCAAGACCTAATGATGAAAAATATTTCAACGCTTCTTCCAAAGAAACAGTTCCGAGTAAATTTGTTAATACACCGAGTTTCATTTTTATACCTCTATTTCAGAAATTTTCTTTAAGCCATTTATAACTTCTTGTAATGTCATCAAGACCGCAAGGTTCGGGGTCATCATTTTCAAGAATTACCCATTCAATTCCGATAGCGTTTGCACCGTCAACAACTTTTTCAAGGTCGTTTTCACCCTCGCCCAAGGCTTTGGGTTTATGGTCAACACCGTCTTTAATGTGAATAAGAACAATTTTATCTTTGTTTTCTTTGAGATATTCTGTGTTATCAATACCTGCACAGAAACTCCAATAGGTATCAACCTCAAGTTTACAACCGTCTTCGGAAATAATATCCATAGCATTTTTGCCGTCTTTAATATCTTCAAATTCTTCTGTATGGTTGTGGTAGTATGTATCCATACCAAGTTCCCGAGCCTTAACACCCGCAGCACCGAGAACTTCGCCTGTGTGCTTTGCTTCTTCATATGTTGAATGAGGCGCACCGCCTACACCGATATATTTACAACCAAGGGTTTTGCTGTATTGGAGTGTTTCGTCAAGTTTTTCGGGAAGATAGTCTTCAAGACCGAGATGTGTACCTACAACCGTAAGCCCTAATTCATCACATCGAGCCTTAAGTTCTTCTGCAGGAAGATTCTGATAGCCTGCGAACTCAACACCCTCAAAGCCTATTTCTTTAACTTTACCGAGAATATCAAGCAAATCGTTTCCGTTTTCAATATGGTCGCGAACCGAATAAAGTTGTACCGCAAATTTCATTTATTTTTCTCCTTGTTATAAATCTTAAATTGGGCAAATTTATATCCTACATTACTTTGAATTAAAATTGTTCAGAGTGCCGTTTTTTAGCGAGTGGTGCTGTATACAGATACTGCCCCGAGCAAAAAACGGTGCTATGAGAAATTTTAATCAAAGTAGACAGGTTTGCCTGTTTTAGCGGATTCATATATTGCTTCAAGAATTTGTGTTACGCAGAGTGCCTGGCGGGGAAGAACCACGGGGTCTGTGTCAGTTCTGATAGCGTTTATCCAACTTGATGCTTCCATCTCTGCAGGTGAGCCGTTTTTCTGACCTTCAAAGAAAGCCGCACCGCCTGCGTTAAGATTCGGTTTTTCAATGCACTGACGCTGATTTTTGATATAGTTAAGACGTGCTTCGTCATTAAGAGTATCTGCACCGCCCTTGTCACCGCAAATCATATAGCAAGCCTCGTTAGGTTCCGCAATATTAAGAGCCCAACTTGATTCAAGGTTGATAACTGCGCCGTTTTTCATTTTTATAAAACCAAATGCAGAATCCTCAACTGTGAATTTTTCAGGATCCCACTGACCCCAAGCGTTACCCTGCTCTTTCTGGTCTGCAAGTTTTCTGAAAGTCTGACCTACAACCATTTCGGGTTCATAGTTATTCATAACCCAAAGTGTCATATCAAGAGCGTGAGTACCGATGTCAATAAGGGGACCGCCGCCCTGTTCATATTCATTAAGGAAAACGCCCCATGTGGGAACTGCGCGGCGACGGATAGCAAGAGCCTTGCCGTAATAGATTTCACCAAATTCGCCGTTGTCTGCACACTGTTTAACATAAAGGTTTTCGGGAGTCTGACGGTTCTGATAACCGATAGAAAGTTTTTTTCCTGTTCTTTCAGCGGCTTCGCACATTGCTTTTGCTTCTTCGTATGTTTTTGCCATAGGCTTTTCACACATAACGTGCTTACCTGCTTCAAGTGAATCAATAGTTATAAAACTGTGAGAACGGTTAGGTGTGCAAACATGAACAATATCAATGCTTTCGTCCTTAAGAAGTTCCTTGTAATCCTCATAAACTTTTGCATCGGGTGTACCGAATTTTTCAGCGGCTTTTTCTGCGCGTTCGAGAACGATGTCACAGAAAGCAACCATCTCAACACCATCCACTTTTGAAAGTGCGGGCATATGCTTACCGTTGGCAATACCGCCGCAACCAATAATACCTATTTTATAAACTTTATCCATAAACGGACCTCCTTTTTCATATATAAAGGTTACTTTATACACCTATAATTATATTGCTTTTAATATTTATTTCAATAGAAAAAGCCAATAAAACAAGCCTTTAAAAATAACAAAAATACAGCCCGATATTTAGGAAAAACACACAAAAAAAGACCTCTCCGAAAGGAGAGGCCCAATTATTTAATTATCAGAATAAACCACCGATTATCTGGGGAAGAAGTTTTCCGATATAAGTGAAGATAAGTCCGAAGATTTCTGTGAAGAAGTTAGCAACTGTACCGTCAAGAGAACCGATGAAGTCTGTGGGAAGTTTTGCATCCTCAATATCACCGTCTTTAACAGTTTTCTTTATAGCGTATTCGTCAACCATTGTAACTTTCTGAGTATCGTCGTTAACAACGTATGCTCTGTATACAAGGTAGTCACCGTCAACTTCAACGTTAGCGAAGCAACCGCCGGCATTGGGGTTTGTTTCTACACCGTTTTCATTCTTTTCGGATCTTGTTGTGAAGTAAACATCTGCGCAATCCATAATAGGATCAATGGGATTTTCATTTACGCCGTATCTCTTTGTACCTGCTGTTGAGGGAAGAATGTAAACAGCGCCGTCGGGGTTAACAGCAAATGTTGTATCAACACCGTTGTGTTTTTCTGTTACGTAAACTGTATCTTCGCAAACTGCGTCGCCTGCTACCTGCCATGTTCTCATATACATATGGTCGTGGCCGGAAAGAACCATATCAACGCCTGTTTCGTCAACAATTTCGATAATAGTTTCTCTCATAGCAAGAGTATCGGGTTTGTTGATATTCTTACCTGCAGAATATGCTGCTCTGTGGAGAAGAAGAACTTTCCACTGTGCATCAGAACTTGTAATATCGTTATAAATCCAGTTTCTCTGTGCTTCTGTCATGGGGTACATATCGTTTGAGTTGAGAACTGTGAAATGAGCATTACCGTAGTCATATGAATAATATGTACCGTTAATGCCGTTTGTTGTGCCTTCACCGGGAAGAAGGTTAAATACTGTATCAAACCAACCAACATTAAGTTTATTGGTGATGTTACCTTCGTGGTTACCTGCAACGGGAACAAGTGTAAGGTTTGTGTTAGCCTTTTCAAATGCCTGACCGTACCAGTTCCACTCGTCGTTTGTGCAGTCATTAACAAAGTCACCGAGGTTGATAACAAATTCAGCATCTTTATCTTTCTTCATTGCTGCATCCATAACAAGTGCTGCCTGCTGGAAGTTTTCGAGGCTGCTTGCCTGAACGTCTGCAATAGCGATGAATGAGAAACTGTCGTCACCGTCGTCAGTAACGAATTTACCTACCTTGCTCCAGATGTCTCTGTCAGCACTACCTACACGGTAACGGTATTCTGTACCTTTTTCAAGACCTGTAGCAACAACCTTGTGGCAGAAATAATCTTCCCACTCGGAAACTGTACCGTCAAACTGAATAGCATTATCAAAGCCTGATGCTTTATAATCTGATACGGGAACTATCTGAATTGCAGTATCGCACTTTTTCTCTGTAAACCAAGTGAAACCGCGCTGAGTCTGTGAATCACCGTACATTGTGCAGTTGATACGAATTGCGTCGAAACCTGTGTCGCCCTCTGCAGAACCGCTGATACCAATGCAACTGAAAAGCATAATAACTGCGATTAAAACTGCAAGAGTTCTTTTTGCTGTCATCTTCATAACTACCTCCGTAATTATTAAAATAGATTTTCCGGGAAGAGTTCATACTACTACCCATTTTTATTCTTTTTCATTATACACGCAAATTCCTCATATTTCAATAGCATTTTTAAATTTTACCAATTTAACTATTACAGAGTGTAAATTTTGTTGAAAACATAAAAAACAGAAAGGACGGTTTTTGCCGTCCTTTCAAAAAATTATTTCATTTTAACTTTGTAGCACTTGATTTCGAAGGGATTGATTTCAAAGTTAAGTGCATTGCCGTCAGCAATATCAACCGCAACATCATTTCTTTCAAGAAGGTCGCATTCGTAAACCGCTTCAATATCTGCAAAAAGTTTTGCAGAAACTTTGGTACGGCTGCCTGCTTTTTCTACGAAACGAACGATGTAAGCATCTTCATCCTCGCATTTTTTAACTGCTTCAAGAGTAACGTTCTTGCCGTCAACACTGATGAATGATGCAGTATCTGCACCGCTTGCGCTACCGCTGATTTCAACGGGAACTGCGGGGTTGTTGATTTCAAGACCTCTTACGAGAGTTTCAGCCTGTTTCCAGTTACCTGCGTGAGGATAAATTGAATATGTGAAGTAGTGGTCGCCACGATCTGATTTGGGGTCGGGGTTCATAGGAGCCTTGAGAAGAGTGATTATCATTCTCTGTTTGTCAACCTCATAACCGTATTTACAGTCGTTAAGGATTGATACACCGTAGTTAACTTCACTCATATCAATGAAGTTATGAGCAGAAACCTCAAACTTAGCCTTGTCATAAGGATTATGACGGTAGTTTGAACTTTCGATAGTTGCATAAGCAATATCACGGGTGAACTTCTGAGCCTTAACATCAACATCGAAGCCGACTTTAAGAAGTTTTTCCTGTTCATTCCAGTTGATGAATGTATCAAAGTCAACTCTGTCAAGTTCATTGTAGATAATGATATTCTGCTTAACGAGTGACTTGTTGATAACTTTTTCAATTGAAACAACTGTGAATACATCGCCTGTTGCAATGCCTGTTACCTTACCGGGTTCTGTATCGAACTGACGGTCAACGTAAGAAGCAACAATGTCCCAGGCGTCATATTTACCGGGAAGGTCTTCGTAAAGTCTGAATACGTTACCTTTACCTGAAAGAACTTCTCTGTTGTTCTTCTTATCGAAGATAGAAACGAGTTCTGCACTTTCATCAAGAACAAGTCTGAAGTTGTCGTTTTCAACAGTGTTGCCAAAAGCACCTACTGCTGTTGCTTCGCTTACTGCGGCATCCTTTGTATAATAAATCTTATAACCTACTGCGGGGATGTCCTTAGCAACGAATACGAGTACCTTTGTACCGTCAAGTTTTGTATAAACCTGAGTAGCAACTTTGTTACCGTCTGCATCGTAAATTTCAACATCCTTGTAGGGAAGTTCAACTTTCTGTGTTGCAGCAGTACCGAGAGAGTTGAAGAGTGCAAAAGGTTTGCCGTATTTTGGGGCTCCGTTAACGTTACCTGCAATAACGTTAAGTGCTTCGTCACGAACGCTTTCACCGATAGCAATAATATCATCGTAAATAGCGCAAAGGTCGCCGAATACTTCCGTGATGTGAGAACCGGGAAGTGAATCGTGGAACTGGTTAGTAAGAATAGCCTGCCAACCTTCGTTGAGTTTTTCAAGAGGATACTTATAACCGTATCTCATGGCGATACTTGCGAACATTTCTGCCTGACGGTAGAGGTTTTCCGAGTATCTGTTGAGTTTCTTGAGAAGAGCCTTTGTTGTATGAACACCGCGGTGCTCTTCAAGGTAAAGTTCATCTTTCCAAGTGGGGATATTATCCTCAGTTGCTTTTGCTTTCATACGTGCAAGAGAATCTTCAATCTTGCTTGTCTGAGTTTTTGGAAGACCGGGGAAGTTTTTATAACGTTTAACATACTCAAGCATTTCGGTGTCAACACCGCCGCCGCCGTCACCCCAGCCGTAGCAGTACATAGATTCGCCGATAGTTTCTTTATCGGTGTACTTTTTCCAGTTAACTTTAAGGGAGTCTGCCTCAACAGTACCGATAAAGTGTGTGGGGGGAACAATGGAGAATACCTTTGAGCCGTCGGGACCTTCCCACCAGAAAGTATTATACTGCCAGGGGTTAGTGTCATTCCAGATACCCATTTTATGAGTTACGAAATATTCAACGCCTGCTTTTTTAAGAATCTGAGGCATTGCGTAACCGTTACCGAAAACGTCGGGAACCCAACAAGTTTTGGGTGTGATACCGAATGTCTTTTCAGCAAAACGAACACCGTGGAGAAGTTGACGTACAAAAGATTCACCGGAAACAAGGTTACAGTCGGGTTCAACCCACATTGCACCGATGTATTCCCATCTGCCCTCTTTAATGCGTTCTTTAACCTGTTTGTAAAGAGCAGGGTATCTCTTTTCCATTTCAATATATGTAGGTGCAGTACTCTGAGAGAAAATGAAGTCATCATACTGCTCCATAAGACGAAGCATTGTAGCGTGAGTTCTGCCGAGTTTACGGATATACTCTTTATATGCCCACATAAATACAATATCAAGGTGGGAGTTACCTACAAGTGCAAGTGTACCCTCTGATTTGTATGAAGTGTTGTTATAAACTTTCTCTTTAAGAATCTTCTGAGCTTCGCGAAGACCTGCTTTGAATTCTTCGCCGTCAAGGTCAAAGTTTACGTAAGTAAACGCCTCTTTAAGCGTTGCTCTGATAAGTTCCTGAAGTCCTGTATCGTGAACAGGCATAAAGAGTGCATTGAATACAGCCTTGAAATCCCAATAAATTTCTTCAATTTCGGGGTCAACAACGCCGATAAATGAGCAAGAAAGAGTTTTTACGGTTGACTCGTTTGAGTGCCATACATAATATGACTCAATGTCAACGTCGTAGTGCTCATCACCCTTAGCGCAGTCTGTAAGAAGAACAGAGTTTCTGAAGGGGTCAAGACCCTGATAAGGCTCACCGTTAAGAGTAAGAAGTGAGTCGCCGCCGAAGTATACGTTAAGAGTTACTTTTTTACCCTTGAAACGTTCGGGCATATCAAAGGAGTTTTTGAAGAAAGCACTCCAACCGTTGTTACCCCAACGGTCGCCAACGTTAAGTTCTTTCCATTCATCATAAAGGAATTCATAATCGTCAACACCTTTATAAATGCATTCCTTCATTTTCCATGCAGGAATGGATTCAATATCGGTGTAAATTCTCTTTTTAAGGTTTTTGATTTTAAGCGCCGCAACATCGTCAAAAGAGAAAATACCTCTCTGTTTGCCTTTTGTGGCATCGCGCCAATCATCAACATGGGCATCCATAGCGTCAAGAGCCGCTACTGCATCCATATTTTTAATCTCAGCCAAAGCCATCGTCCTTTCTTAAACCAGAAATTAAAACAAGACATAACTTCCGATTTTATTTCTAAATAAGTATAGCACCATAAATTGTAAATGGCAAGTGGGAAATGGGAAAATTAGTTCCGTAACTCCTCACTCCTAACTCCTAATTAAAATTAACTATTGCTTTACCACACCGTAATACTGTATAATAAGTATAACTTCAGCAAGAAAAAGGTGAAAGGTATGAAATACATTGATAAAAAAGAGCGACTGAACTTTTACGTCGGTCTTTCAGGTCAAAACATAGTTTACTCATTTATAGGTGCGGGATTTTTCACCTATTTTATGACGGATATTGCTCTGTTTCCTGCGGCGGTTGTATCTGTTTTACTAATTCTTATGAAGGTCTGGGACGGTATAAACGACCCGCTTATCGGCTCCATTGTTGACAGACATTCCTTCAAAAACGGCGAAAAACTTCGCCCTCTTCTTCGCTATACTCCTCTCCCCGTCGGTATTTTTACAGTGCTTATTTTCCTTGTTTTTTCCACAAAAGAAGATTTGCTTTGGTTACGTATTGCATACTTCATAATTATGTACATAGGTTGGGATATAAGTTACACAATACAGGACGTAGCGATGTGGGGCATTACTGCATCCGTATCGCCCAACAGTGACGAGCGTGATAATTTTGTAAAATGGGCTCGTACGGTAGGCTCTTGCGTATATGGTGTTTTCAGCGCTCTCATACCTATGGCAATTGAAATGGTGGCAAATGCAACGAAAAGCAAAATGGCGGTTGTCACACTTGTTTTTGCAGTAATATTAGGTATGGGTGGGGCAATGATCAGTGCAAGAGCATATAAAGCACAGGAACGCGTTCTTGTTAAGCCCGAGAATCAGCAAAAATCAATTTTTGAAAGTTTTTCACTTCTTTTCAAAAACAAAATGCTAATGCTTGTAACCCTCTCTAACCTTTTCGGCGCATTGGGTTTCGGCGGTCAACTTACAGTTTACTTTTTCAAATACAAAGTTCCCACAGATTTCCTTGGTGCAGACAGTATCATAGGTGCTTTAGGACTTACCACTATTTACGGTGCAATTACATACGGACCTCAATTTATCGGTATGATATTCGCAGATAAAATCAAAAAACTTTTCAAAGGCTATGTAAACGCCCTTATATTTATGCAAGCGCTTAACATTGTAACAAGAGTAATCGCTTTTGCTATCGGTTTCGAGGGCATAAACCTTTGGATAGGTATGATTCTTATGGCAATCGGCTGTATTCCCATGGGCGCCGCAAGTATTGCGCAAACCTCCATATTCTGCGACAGTATCGATTATATGGAATGGAAAACAGGCAAACGTATGGAGGGTGTTACATTCTCAATGCAGACGTTCTTCACAAAAGTTTCAAGCGGTATCACCGCAGGTCTTGCAACACTTGCACTTTCAGCCTTAGGATATGTTGCGGTTGATGACTCCGCCGCAACGTTTATCGGTACACAGACTGCCGCATTTGACACTTGGATATGGCCCTTATTTATGCTCACTCCTGCAATAGCAAGCCTTCTTTATATAATCCCCTTGCTCTTCATAAGATACACTCCCGAAAAGAGAGCACAGGTTGAAAAAGAACTTGCCGAAAGACGAGCAACAATAAAAATGCAAAATGCAGAATGAAAAATGCAAAATTTCGGGGCAAAGCCGATTTTAACGCTTAATCTCTTCAAATGTAAAAATGAAACTGATTAGAAAAAACACCTAATCAGTTTCATTTTTCGTTTCATACAACGGATAAACTCTGTCGACCTCTCCACCGCTTATATAGATATTCTCTGCTTCTATTTGACCTTCTTTGAGAATTTCTTTAAGTTTATCAATATCACTTTCCCGTAAAGCGGTTGTTATAACATTGAATAATCTGTAATACATTTGCTTATACATAATCTCACCTCTGCTCAAAACACATTATATCACAGTTGTACATGTTTTGCAATACATTCGTAATGCATAAAATATATAAAATAATATATATAATTATGGCTGAGGTGAAAATAATGAAACAATTCAAAATCCCTTCTGTACCACCCACTACCAACAAATGTATCCGTTTTCCTAATGATGTTATCGAAGGTGTCGAAGAAGCAATAAAAGGCAAACAATGCACATTTACCGCTTTTGTTATTGAGGCTGTAAGGGTTGCACTTGATAACTTGAACGAAGGTAATAAATAAACTTTTAACCGTCTGTTTTATGGCGGTTATTTTTTATATTCTGATTACATTTTTAAAAAATATGATTTACTTAACGAAATCATTGTGGTAATATAGATATAATTATGTAATTTGGAAAGGATTTTCTATATGTTACTTGACAAAACACTTTATATCCCCGACTTGGGCGAAGTGGGTGCGGACAGCGGTTTCCACCTTCTTCCCGCTACCGAGAACGGAAAATTCGTTGCAGGTAAAAACGGCGTTGAGTTCGTTGTTGCAACAGGCGACAACAAGGTTGAGTTCGTAAGTTTCGGTACTCACACACTTGCTTGCGTTAAATCTGCAATTGCGTACCCTGTTTATTATCCCGTATACCCCGTTAAAACAGAGTACCCCTTAAACGCAGTTCTTATGGACCTTGACGGTACAACCGTAAGAAGCGAAGAATTCTGGATCTGGATAATCGAAATGACCACCGCAAGTATGCTCGGCAACCCCAAATTCCAACTTGAAGAAGCGGATATTCCCTTTGTTTCGGGCCACTCTGTTTCCGAACATCTTCAGTATTGTATCGATAAATACTGCCCCGGCGAATCACTTGAAAAAGCAAGAAACTTCTATTTCGAACATACCCACAGAGAAATGGAAGAAATTATGGCAGGCAGAGGCAAAGACGGTGCTTTCACTCCCACAGAGGGCGTTAAAGATTTTCTTCTTGAGTTAAAAGATATGGGCATTAAAATAGGTCTTGTTACATCCGGACTTTATGAAAAAGCCTGGCCCGAAATCCTTTCTGCATTCAAAACACTTGGTATGGGCGACCCCAAAGACTTCTACGATGCAATTATTTCTGCAGGTTTCCCCTTAAGAAAAGGCAGTGTAGGTACTCTCGGTGAACTCTCCCCCAAACCTCATCCCTGGCTTTACAGCGAAACTTCAATAGTTGGCTTAGGCGAGGCATTTGCTGACAGAAACCGTGTTATCGGTATTGAGGACAGCGGTGCAGGTGCTTGCTCAGTAAGACTTGCAGGTTACACAACCATCGGTATTGCAGGCGGTAACATTGAGTCAAGCGGTACAAAGGCAGTATGCACACACTTCTGTCAAAATTTTGAAGAAATAATGAAAATAATTAAAGGATAAGGAGATATATTTATGGACAACAAAGATAAAATCCAATGTCATTTTATATCCAACACCCATTGGGACAGAGAATGGCGTTTCTCAGCACGCAGAACTCAGTATATGTTGGGTTATATGCTTGATATGCTTCTCGATATTCTCGACAAGAATCCCGATTACAAGCATTTCCACTTAGACTCACAGACAATGCCTATTCAGGATTATCTTGAAGTTTACCCCGAAAAGAAAGAAAAACTTCAGAAATACATAAAAGAAGGCAGAATTGCTGTCGGTCCCTGGTTCTGTCTCCCCGATGAATTCACGGTTGGCAGTGAAGCACTTATCAGAAACCTTCTTCTCGGTCACAAAATCGGTAAAGAAATGGGTGGTATCAGCAAAACAGGTTACTCACCTTTCGGCTGGGGTCAGATTTCACAGTTACCTCAGATTTATGACGGTTTTGATATTCACTTCGCATCATTCTACCGCGGTATCAATGAATACAAAGCACCTAAATCAGAATTTTTCTGGGAAAGCCCCGACGGAACACGCATTTATGCATCCCGTCTTGCAAAACGCCCCCGTTACAATATCTGGTATGTTGTTCAGCGTCCCGTTTACTTTAATCAGACTGATGAAAACAACCGTGATATGCTCTGGAACGACAACAACGGTGTATTCAAATTCATAGACCGCGACTGGAAACTTGACTATCAGTACACCCATCCTTTCTACGAGTATCATAAAGAAAACGTTAAGGCTCGTGCTGAACAGGCTATGAAAGAGCAGGATAACGACTGGACAACAAATCACCGTTTCTGGTCTATCGGTCACGACTCCTCCTGCCCCGACGAGCGTGAAGTTCAACTTGTTAAAGACCTTAACGATTCACTTCCCGAAGCAGAAGTATTCCACAGCACCCTTAAAGAAATGGAACAGGGTATTATCGATAACTTCAAAGAAGATTCCCCCGTACTCAAAGGCGAAATGCGTGACCCCTATACAAAGGGCAGCGTAAGTGAACTTTGCGGTTGGATTCTTTCTGCAAGAACATACATCAAACAGGAAAACTTCGACACCGAAAGACGCCTTATAAACTATGCAGAGCCTATGGCTATCTTTGCATCTCTTTCAGGCGCACCTTATCCTCAGAATTTCATTGACCTTTCATATAACTATCTTCTTCAGAACCACGGCCACGACAGCATCGGTGCTTGCGGACGTGATGTTGTTTACGAAGACGTTATGTCACGTTACAGACAGGCAAGAGAACTTTCAATGTGCGTATTTGAACGTGCATTTATGGATATTGCAGGTGACATTAACCTTAAATCTTTCAGCCGTGACGATGCTGCGGTTGTAGTATTCAACCCCGCACCTTTCAAGAGAACTGAAACTGTTAACCTCAGACTTGAAATTCCTGCAGAATGGAAAGCAGACAGTTTTGAAATTCTTGACGAAGACGGAAACGCTATCAAATACCAGGTTATTTCCACTAATAAAGAAAACGCTCAGATTATACAGAACCCCAACGATACTGCAAACGTTCTTCATACACAACAGTATCTTGTTGCAGCGGAAGTTTATGACATTCCTGCAATGGGTTACAAAACATTCAAAGTCCGTCCTCTTTACAACGTTCGTGCTACAACACCCGTAACGCTTGTTAAAACAACAAACGTTATGGAAAACGAATATCTTAAAGTAAGTTTCAACCACAACGGTACATTCAACGTTATCGACAAAGAAAGCGGTAAAGAGTTCAAAAACCTCGGCTACTTTAAAGACAGCGGTGAAATCGGTAACCCTTGGCAGCACGTTGCCCCCGAATGTGACGAAACATACACAACACTCGGCGAACAGGCAAACATCACACTTCTCCGTCAGGGTGAATTTGAAACAACGTTCAAAATCACAATGCGTTGGGAACTTCCCGAAAAACGCGCCTTCGATGAAAAATCAAGAAGCGAACACAAACTTCCCAACGATATTGAAAGCCTTGTTACACTTCGCAAGGGTGCTAAGTTTGTTGAAATTGAAACAACTATTAACAACCGTTGTGAAGACCACTATTTACAGGTTGCTTTCCCCACAGGCATCAAAGCAGAATACGCTGATGCACAGGGTCAGTTCGACGTTGTAAAACGTCCTCTTGCTAAACCCGACTATTCACTTTACGATGAACTGCCTATGACAGAGCATCCCATGAACTCTTTCGTAAGCATCACCGACGGTGTAAACGGTGCAGCACTTCTCAACACAGGTCTTAAGGCTTATGAAGCCGCTGATGATGAGGACGGCACAGTTTATCTTTCACTTATCCGTGCATATCCCCTTCGTATATGCGTTACCAAAGATATGCAGAACTACAGCGACTGGGATAAAGGTTCACAGTGCATAGGTAAAAACACATTCCGTTATGCATTTATGCCCCATAAAGGCGACTGGGAAGAAGGCAACGTATGGCAGGAAAGTGAAAGATTTAATCTTTACCTTACTGCAGGTCAGATTGCCCCCACTGCTCACGGCAAAAATGCTCTTACACATTCATTCCTTGAACTCAAAGAGGAAAACCTCAATGTCAGCGCAGTTAAGAAGAGCGAAGACGGCGAAGGCTATATCGTAAGACTTTTCAACCCCTCCGACAAAGCAGTTAAGAACGCTATCCGTCTTAACGGTGGCATTGCTCCTATCGAAAAGGCACAGTCACCTGTTGAAAGACAGAAAGCAGAATTTGAACTTCCCGCATATTCGGGCAAGGCTTGGAAAGAAGTTAAACTCGTTACACTTGAAGAAAAGGACATCGCTCCCCTTACAGTTAACGAAGACGGCTTCGTAGATTTTGAAATCACAGGCAAAAAGATTCTTACAATTAAGTTCAACTAAAATCGAAACCCCGTTCATTTTTTCAAAACAGAAATGAACGGGGTTTTATATTACACTATTGAAAAAACAATTCATAAATGTTAAAATCACATCATATTAACTAAACTTAAAGAATATTTATAGAGGTAATTATATGACAAAAAAAGAACGGGCGTTAAAAGTGTGTGAATTGTTGAAAATTGACTATCCTGATGCAGTTTGTCAGTTAAATGCCGAAACGCCCTTTCAGTTGCTTGTTGCAACGAGGCTTTCAGCACAATGTACCGATGCCAGAGTAAACCTTGTAACCCCTGCCCTTTTCGAGCGTTATCCCACAGAAAATGAACTTGCCGAGGCTGAAATTACGGATGTTGAAAACTACATTCACTCCTGCGGATTTTATCACGGCAAGGCAAGAGATTTAGTGGGTATGGCAAAGGCTGTGCGCGACATATACGGCGGTGTGTTACCCGACACAATAGAAGAACTTACAAAACTCCCCGGTGTAGGAAGAAAAACCGCTAATCTTATTATGGGTGATGTGTATAAACAGCCTGCAGTTGTAGCCGACACGCATCTTATTAGAATCACTAACCTTTTAGGACTTGTCAGCACTAAAGACCCTAAAAAAGTTGAATTGGAACTAAAGAAAATTCTTCCGTCGGAGGAAAGCAATGATTTCTGCCACAGAATAGTTCTTCACGGCAGAGCAATTTGCATTGCAAGACGCCCAAAATGCGACGTATGTAACTTAAAATCAGTTTGTAAATCATATAAAGTTTAATTCGGAGGATAAAATGAAAAAAGTAATAAGCGCTGTTCTTGTTATTTCTATGATATTTTCCCTTTGTTCCTGCACCATAGGCGGCAGTGACACAAAACTCACGATGGGAATTCTTGATGAAATTACAACTCTTGACCCCTTATCTGCCCAAGGTGACGGCGAAAAAATAATTTCTTCTAACTGTATTGAAGGTCTTTTGCGTTTCGACGCAGAGGGTAACATAGATTTAGCAGGTGCAACAGGTTACACCGCTGACAAGAATGCCCTTTCTTATACATTTAAACTTAACCCGTCTGCAAAATGGTATTTGTCAGATTCCGTAAAAACCACGCTTGATTCAATAGGCGTAACCGATTTTCAAGAAAAAATCACGGCAGAGGATTATATTTACGGCATTAAAAGATTTATTGAAAGCGGAAGAACCGAACTGAACGCTATAAAAGGCGCATCAAAATACAACCCGGAAGATAAAAATTCGGTTTTAGGATTGAAAGCAGTTGATGAATATACCCTTCAGATAACGCTTGAAAAAATTGACCCCGATTTTCTTTATAAACTTGCCGTTTTACCTGTTTATCCTTGCGATGAAGTTTTTTGTACGGCTCTTGACGGTATCTATTATTCGACGCCTGCAACTACCCTGTGTAACGGTCCGTATTATGTTAAAGAAGTTACCGAAACTGAAACAATAATCGAAAGAAACCCCGATTATAACGGTAACATTCAAATCACAAATAAAAGCATTCTTCTTTACAGTACCGGAAAAAAAGATGCTTTGGCTGCACGCTTTAAAGACGGAAGTTATGATATTTTCACAGCACCGGATACAGAAATAAACGAAGATATAAAACCCTCTTACACTTCTGTAACAGGCACTTGGGGATTTGTATTCAACTGCAAATCGGAAATGGGTAAACTCCACGAACTTCGTGATATTCTTCTCAGTTCCGTTGATTATTCAAAAATCAAATTACCCGATTTTGCAACCGAAAAAGCAGAAAATATTATTCACGGAAATTACACTGTGTTTGATGAAAAATATTCTTCTCTTAATACTCAGACACTCACTTACAAAACCGATACTGAAAACGCACAGAAAAATATTGATGCACTTTTAAAGAAACTAGATAAAGAAACAATTTCCGTAAAATTCGTAATTCCTGCACAAATGAAAAATGCACTGAAAGATGTTATTTCTTTCTGGCAAAAACTTTTCGGAGATAAAATCATCATTGATTTACGAACTTTTGATATTACAGAAACAGATAAAATATCAGCCGACGGCGATTATGATATGGCTATACTCCCCTTATTACCCGAAACAAGAACTGCTTTGGGTGTAATTGAATCTGTTTCAGGCGCCCCCTGTTACTTTACGGATAAAAAGATTACCGTTTTAACAAGTCAACCTAAATCCGATGCAAAAACAAATGCAACAAATTATTCAAAGGCCGAAAAACTTATAGTTGAAAGCGGTGTGTTTGTACCATTGTTCTTTGCGAGTAACGACCTTTATATGAATAAAGGCGTAAGCGGTGTTTATACCGCTGACGGCGGAGAACTTATATATTTCCACGGGGGAGCAAAAGAGGAATAATGATTACCACAGGACGTAAAATATACGGGATTTTTTCCGTAATCGCCGTAGCAGCGATTATGATTACAATATTCATTCTTTCGGCACAGGACTCGGAGGAGTCTACCGCAACAAGCGGTTTTTTCGTAGAACTTTTAAAATTCATTTTCAGACAAGATGTTTCACACAGCCTTGTGCGGACTGCGGCACATTTTTGCGAATATGCGGGGCTCGGTTTCTTTATGTGTAACGTTTTATATTCCTTTAAAGAACGCCTTACACCTGTTGTTTCGGCATTACTCTCATGGGGTTATGCCTGGACCGACGAAATCCACCAGATATTCGTTGACGGCAGAGCGTTTCAGTTATCCGATTTAGCAGTAGATTTAGGCGGTGTTGTTTTAGGTACACTTGTATTCACAATACTTATTTCATTGATAAATAAAATCATCAATAAGAGAAAGACTGTCGAAAGATAGTCTTTCTTTTGTTCTATGTATACTTTCCTTGAAATATTTAATAATATATGGTAAAATATTTAGTTGGTAATACAGAATATCCTTTAAAGGAGAATTATTATGATTAACAATTCTGAAAGAACACAAATTATCAATGAACTTATTGATAGCGGAGTTCAGATTCCCTGTCCCGACGGCGTAATTATCGAAAAAAGCGTTAAAATCGGCAAAGACACCGTTATTATGCCCAACACAGTTTTAATTGGTGACGTTAAAATCGGCACTGACTGTGTTATCGGACCTAATTCATATATTGTTGATACCCAAATCGGCAATAACACAAAACTTAACAACACTCAGTCTTTCAGTTCAAAAATCGGTTCGGGTGTTACCGCAGGACCTTTTGTTCACATAAGACCAAACTGCAATATTGCAGATAACGTTCACATAGGTAACTTCGTTGAAGTTAAAAATTCAACTGTTGATGCCGGCTCCAAACTTCCTCACCTTCTTTATGTGGGCGATTCCGATGTGGGTAAAGACGTCAACTTCGGTTGCGGTTGCGTAACAGTAAACTACGACGGCAGAAACAAATCACGCACAACAGTTAAGGATGGCGCATTTATAGGCTGTAACACAAACCTTGTAGCCCCCGTTACCGTAGGCGAAAATGCTTTTACTGCCGCAGGCTCAACTATCACAGAAGATGTACCCGACAACTCTCTTGCAGTTGCAAGAAACCGTCAGGTAATCAAAAAAGATTGGGTAAATATCAAAAAACCCTACAAACGTCAGCATCAGAAATAATCCGGAGATAGAAATGTTCAATAAATTCAAAAAGACAGACACATCCTCAACCTACGATTACCTTGTTGTAGGCTTAGGAAACCCCGGTGCAAAGTACGAAACCACCCGCCATAACGCAGGTTTTCTTTGCATCACAAAACTTGAGGATAATTTAGGCTTTAAAGTCAAAAAACTGAAATTTCATTCTCTTATAGGCGACACCAGAATAGGCAACAAGAAAATTCTTGTTATGAAACCTCAGACAATGATGAACAACAGCGGTGTTGCAGTAAGCGAATGTGCAAAATTCTATAAAATACCGCCCGAAAATATCATTGTAATATTCGATGATATTTCCCTTGACCCCGGTAAACTTCGTATTAAACGCAAAGGGAGTGCAGGCGGTCACAACGGTATAAAAAGCATAATCGCCCATTTAGGAACCGAGAATTTCCCCCGAATCAAATTAGGTGTAGGGAAAAAACCTCACCCCGATTACGATTTGGCAGACTGGGTTCTCGGTAATTTCCCCAAAAGTGATATTCCCCTTGTGCGTAACGCTATTGATGATGCGTGCAACGCCCTTGAATACATAGTAAAGGGCGATATTGACGGAGCAATGTCCAAATTTAACAGTTGAGGTTTTTATGTCCTGTTACTCAAAACTACTGAAAAACTGTACTGAATACAAAGATGTTTTACGCTACTTAGAAACAGGTTTAGCGCCCTCGGGTGTTACGGGTTTACCCTCTGCACCTAAGGCACATCTTATCCACTCACTCTGCGAGGACCTTTCCCGCAGAGCTGTTGTCGTTTTGCCCGATGAAGCCTCGGCACGAAAATTCGCTTCCGATATAAATGAATTCTGCGGTTTAGGTAAAAAAGCATTTTTCTACCCTGCCCGCGACTATTCTTTTAATTCATCGCAAGGTCAGTCAAGAGAGTACGAGCAAATAAGACTTAAAACCCTTTGCAATATTTTAAGCGGGGAATATTCGGTTATCGCTTGTTCTGCAGAAAGTGCATTGCAACTTACTATTCCCCCGGAAGAATTGAAAAAACGCACTTTTAAAATTGATTTATCCACAGAAATTTCCGCTGAAGAACTTCTCAATACTCTCACCTGTGCAGGTTTCAAGCGTTCTGAAACAGTCGAGGGTCCCGGTCAGTTTGCCCACCGCGGCGGAATTATAGACTTTTTCCCACCCGATTCACAGGAGCCTGTAAGAATTGAACTTTGGGGCGACAGCGTAGACACTATATCGGTTTTTGACCCCTCAACACAACGCAGAACCGATACGTTGGATTTTTGCGAAATTACACCTGCCACGGAAATAGTTTTCGACAGTGACGATGAACTTAAAGAGAAAATCGAAAACTTTATAAATAATCTTTCAGGTAAAGGCTCACGAAAAGCAAAAGAAACTTTAAATAAAGATATTGAAATGATAAATTCCAATATCAAACTTTCATCAGTAGATAAATATTTATCTTTAGCATACGAAAAACCCGCCTGTATTTTTGATTACTGTAAAGACGATTTACTATTCATATGCGAAAGCGGAGCAGTTAAAGACAAGGCGGAAAACACTGCAAAACTTCTGAATCAGGAAATCAAAGCACAGTTTGAAAACGGTATTTTAGCGAAGGGGCTCGACAGATTTGCCCTTAACTTTTCGGAACTTCTTAATATTTACGAAAAAAGAAAAGCATTTTATATAGATACATTCCCGAGAGGAACTTTTGATACACCTGTAAAAACACTTACTGCATTTAATGTTCAGCAGACTCCCCTTTGGAACGGCTCACTTGAAGTTCTGATGGACGATTTGCGTCCTGCCCTTTCAAGAGGTGAAAAATGCATAGTAACCGCAGGAACGGAAAAATCCGCTGCTTCTCTTGCAGAAGCCTTGGAAACAGAGGATATTAAGGCAATGTATTTCCCTGTTTTGCCTGCGGAATTCCCTAAAAATATTGTTGCAATTTTACCCGGCGGAATTTCGGGCGGTTTCAGATACCCTAATGAAAATTTCACCCTTATTTCTTACGGAAAAGGGGCAAGAACAGGAACGTCCAAACGCAGAAAGAACTATAAAGCCGCCGATGCGGTACAGAGCCTCGAAGAACTCTCCCGCGGTGATTATGTAGTTCACGCCGTTCACGGTATAGGTATTTTTGAAGGAATAAAAAAACTTGAAGTTTCCGGCGTCACAAAAGATTTTATAATGATACGCTACCAGAAAGGTGACGCTCTTTATGTACCTGTAACCCAACTTGATTTAGTATCAAAATACATCGGACCTAAGGACGATACAAAAACCCTTAAACTCTCACGCCTTGGCGGTAAAGATTGGGAAAAATTAAAGGCGAAAGTAAAAACTTCTGCCAAAAGTATGGCAAAGGAACTTATCGCCCTTTATTCACGCAGATTAAAATTACCCGGTTACTCTTTCTCACCGGATATTGATATGCAAAGTGATTTTGAACGCAGATTTGAGTACGAGGAAACAGATGACCAGTTACGTTCCATAAACGAAATAAAGCGTGATATGGAAAAACCTCACCCTATGGACAGACTTCTTTGCGGTGATGTTGGGTTCGGTAAAACGGAAGTTGCACTACGCGCCGCTTTCAAATGTATTGCAGACGGCAAGCAATGTGCTATTTTAGTCCCCACCACCATTCTCGCTTTGCAACACTATAACACTATTGTAAGACGTTTTGAAGGCTTCCCCATTGAAGCGGAAATGCTGTCGCGTTTTCGTTCACCGAAAGAGCAAACGAGAATTATAAAAGCCTTAAAACGCGGATCTATTGATATAATTGTAGGCACTCACCGCCTTATATCAAAAGATATTGTTTTCAAAGATTTAGGCCTTATTATAGTCGATGAAGAACAGCGTTTCGGTGTAGGTCAGAAGGAAAGGTTAAAAGAACTTTACCCAACGGTTGACTGCCTCACACTTTCCGCAACACCCATCCCCCGTACTATGAATATGGCTATGTCGGGAATACGCGATATGTCCGTTATAGAGGAAGCACCTCAAGACCGTTTCCCCGTTCAGACTTATGTATTGGAACACGATTGGGGCGTTCTCGCAGAGGCTATGGAAAAGGAACTTCGCCGTGGCGGTCAGGTTTACTATCTTCATAATAAAGTTGAAACCATTGACCGTACCGCCGCCAAAATACGCGAATTTTTACCCGATGCCAATATAGGTGTTGCCCACGGTAAAATGAGCGAAGACGAACTTTCTGACGTATGGCGCGATTTATTGGACGGTGCTATTGATATACTGGTATGCACCACAATTATTGAAACAGGCGTTGATGTTCCTAACGCCAATACCCTTATCATCGAGAACGCAAACCATTTAGGCCTTGCCCAACTTCACCAGATTCGCGGTCGTGTAGGCCGTTCCGCAAGGCGCGGGTTTGCCTACCTCACCTTTAACCGTAACAAAGAACTTTCCGAAATTGCCACAAAAAGACTTACGGCAATAAGGGAATACACCGAATTCGGTTCGGGCTTTAAAATCGCAATGCGCGACCTTGAAATACGCGGTGCAGGTAATCTTTTAGGCTCCGAACAACACGGCCATATGGAAGCGGTGGGCTACGATATGTATATGAAACTGTTATCGGAAGCCGTCAGTGAAGAAAAAGGCGAAACACCCAAAACAAGTTCTAAAGAATGTCTTATTGATATAAGAATTGATGCCCACATCCCCGAAAATTATATCGAAAGCCTACCTCAAAGGCTTGCAATTTATAAAAGAATTGCAGATATTAAAACCGATGAAGATGCAAGCGATGTTTTAGACGAACTTATTGACCGTTTCGGCAAACCGCCTGCGGGGGTTGAGGGTCTTGTAAAAGTTGCACTTCTGAGAAATACCGCCGCAAACTTAGGTATTTACGAAATCGGGCAGAACAATAACAGCCTTCTTCTTTACGTTGAAAAGGTTGATATGACAAAAGTTGCGGTGCTTGTAAGGGCAATGAGAGGACGAATCCTTGTTTCAACAGGGCCGAAGCCGTATATTACGGTAAAAAAAGCAAGCGGTCAGTCCCCCCTTGACACTTTAAAAGAAGCGCTTGATTTATTAAAACAGGCACAGGATAACGAAAAAAGCGAGGAAAATTAAAATGAATTTCAATTACAGAACACAGGGCACTTGCTCAAGAAATATTTCTTTTGACCTTGAAGACGGTGTTGTAACAAACATCCGTTTTGAAGGCGGTTGCAACGGCAACCTTAAAGGTATATCCGCACTTGCCGAAGGCAAAAAAGCCGAAGAAGTTATAGAAACTCTTTCGGGTATCCGTTGCGGTTTCAAGTCAACTTCTTGCCCCGACCAATTGGCAAAAGCACTCAGCGAAGCATTAAATAAATAAGGATGTGTAAAAATGAAATATCTTGTTTTAATAGCCGATATTGATGAATTCAACCCTTGCAAAAACAGTTTGGGTGAACTTGTAAAAAAAGAGTATACGATTAAACATATGCCCGCATTCGACTTTTCATATAACGGCATAGACTGTACCGCAGTTTGCTTTGGTATAGGCAAAGTTAATGCTGCTTTGGGTGCGGCTCTCGCTTTGAACGAATGTGAATACGACGGCGTAATAAACACCGGTTGGAGTGGCGCAGTGTCAGGAGTTTTCAAGGGTGATATTATCGTTTCCGACTCCTGCGTTGAATGTGATTTTGACTTAACTCCCATCGGCAGACTCCCCGGTCAGAAACCCGGTCAGGAAGATTACATATATAAATGCAATAACGCTTTATATGAAGCCGCTTGCTCCATAGAGGGATTCAAACACGGTAATTTGGGTACAGGCGACTTCTTCCTTACCGATAAGGAGAGAAGAGACCGCTACAAAGAACTTTTCAATATAAGTGCCTTTGATATGGAAAGTGGTGCCCTTGCAGCAGTTTGCTATCTTCTGAAAGTTCCCTTTGTAAGCATCAGAAAAATCTCCGACAGCGCAGACGACGTAGGCGTAGAGGATTACACAACCTCAGTAAAGACCGACATCACCGCGTTTTCCGATATTGTACTTAACGTGCTTAATAAATTATCATAATAATAACCGCCTTGCATTCACTACGGCAGGGCGGTTTATTTTATGCACAAACAAAAAAGGCTGTTCTGCGGGCTTTCGCCACCTTTGATGCACCGCTTGATATTACGGTAACGTGCTTGTTTTCACATTACCATAGTATGCTTGGCACGGGTTTGTGTGATATTAAGTTGCTTAAGTTTTTTCGGTATGTATGAATCCGTCCCGAAGGAAAATAAAACAGATGGAAGCGAATCCTATCCTGCCTGCGCATAAGCGTAGGAAGGGGGACCGCCCTTGAACCCACTTTTGCTCTACATCAATTAAATTCGTGCCTATAAGTGAAATGTATGATAAAGTTAGTCGGGGTGGTGGAAGGTACCATACAACAAACTGAAATCAAACAAAATGCAGGGTACCACCCACCGTTCCGATAAACTTCACCCAAAAAATAGTTTCTCGTTACGCTTTATACACAATCCGATATTCAAAATCCATTTAGGAACGGTCCCCCCTCCTACTAAAGCAGGAGGGATAAGCTTTGCATTACCGTAACTTTTTCTACAATAGCAACGCAGTTCCGAAATTTTGCATTTTGCATTTTGCATTAAACAAAAAGACCCGGCAAGTATCATCTTGTCAGGTCTTTTATGTTTATTTAATGCTCTCCAAATCATACGGCGTTGTCTGATATACAAAGTAGTTGAGCCAGTTCGAATACAAAAGGTTCGCGTGGGAACGCCATGTATTACGAGGCGCCTTTGTAATATCATCATTGGGGAAATAATTTTTCGGCATTTTTATTTTAAGTCCGCCGTCTTTATCACGAAAATATTCGTTCTTTAAAGTATCCGTATCATATTCCGAATGGCCTGTGACGAAAATCTGTTTGCCGTTTTCGGTGGTTACTATATAAACCCCTGCTTCATCGGAAGAAGCAAGAATTTTAAGGTCGGGAATTTTCTCGATATCCTCACGGTTTACGGTAGTGTATCGGGAATGAGGGACGGGGAAAACATCGTCGAATCCTCTTAAAAGAATGGACTTTTTATAATCTGCCGTATGTTTATAAACTCCCGAAAGTTTTTCGGGCAGAGGGTGTTTTTTAATACCGTAATGGTAGTAAAGTCCCGCCTGCGCACCCCAACAAATGTGGAATGTGCTTGTAACATTGGTTTTACTCCACTCCATTATTTCGCAAAGTTCTTCCCAATACGTTACCTCTTCAAACTCCATTTTTTCAACAGGCGCACCTGTTATAATGAGTCCGTCAAATTTTCTGTGCTTCACATCGTCAAAAGTCTTGTAAAATGCAAGTAAATATTCCTTTGGCGTGTGTTTGGGAACGTGGGACTTTGTGTGTATAAGTTCAAGTTCTACCTGTAACGGAGTGTTACCGAGAAGCCTTGAAAGTTGTGTTTCGGTTTCCGTTTTTTTCGGCATGAGGTTCAACACCAAAATCTTCAACGGACGAATATCCTGAGTTATGGCACGGTTATCGGTCATAACGAAAATATTTTCATCGGCAAGGGTTTTAACTGCCGGTAATTCATTTGGAACTTTAATAGGCATAATCCTCATACCTCCTTTTTAAATGCAAAATTCAGAATGCAAAATGCAAAATTATCGGAACGCTTACGCGTTGATTTTAATTGCAAATTGAAAGTGGCAAATGGCAAATTTCGGAACTGCGTTGCTGTTATAAATAGTAATTTGTTTTATTCAAATAAATCTACAATGTTTATTGCAAGACATATAAACGATGCTATTGTTACTATGATGCCCGTTTTATAATTTGGTTTTCCTTTTAATTTGAAAACAATTGTTGCTGTCAATGCGATTATAAAACATAGAGAGAAATAACAAACATCAAATATTTCAACAGTCACAGTAAAACACCTTCTTTTTGTAATTGACAATTGCAAATTGTAAGTTGCAAATTTCGGGTCTGCGACGCCATTATAATCGGCGCTTGCGCCCTTAAATTTGCCATTTACCACTTATCATTTGCAATTTCATTCTCCCAATGCCTGTTTAATGTCATCTATTAAATCTTGTGCATTCTCAAGACCGCAGGAAAGTCTTACAAGGTCGGGTGTGATACCTGCTGCAATAAGTTCATCGTCATTCATCTGACGGTGTGTTGCGCTTGCGGGATGTAAGCAACAACTTCTTGCGTCGGCAACGTGTGTTTCAATTGCAATGAGTTTGAGTTTTTTCATAAACTCTTCTGCTGCTTTTCTTCCGCCTTTAACACCGAAACTTACTACACCGCAAGTACCGTTGGGAAGATATTTTTCAGCAAGTGCGTGATATTTATCGTTTTCAAGTCCTGCGTAAGTAACCCAACTGATTTTATCGGAGGATTCAAGGAACTTAGCAACTGCAAGACCGTTTTCGCAATGTCTTTTCATACGAACGTGAAGGCTTTCAAGACCGAGATTAAGGTAGAAAGCATTCTGGGGTGACTGAATAGAGCCGAAATCCCTCATAAGTTGTGCGGTGGCTTTTGTAATGTATGCGCCCTCGTTACCGAAACGCTCGGCATAAGTAATCCCGTGGTAACTGTCATCGGGGGTGCAAAGTCCGGGGAATTTATCCGCGTGTGCCATCCAGTCAAATTTACCTGAATCGACAATACAACCGCCGACTGCCGCACCGTGACCGTCCATATATTTTGTTGTGGAGTGTGTAACAATATCAGCACCCCATTCAAAAGGACGGCAACCGTAAGGTGTTGCAAAAGTATTGTCTATAATAAGCGGTACGCCGTGGTCGTGTGCCGCTTTTGCAAACTTTTCAATATCAAGAACGGTAAGTGCAGGGTTAGCGATAGTTTCGCCGAAAACAGCCTTTGTGTTAGGTCTGAATGCTGCGTTGAGTTCTTCCTCTGTGCAGTCGGGTGAAACGAAAGTAAAATCAATACCCATTCTTTTCATTGTAACTGCAAAAAGGTTATATGTTCCGCCGTAAATAGTTGACGAAGAAACAACGTGGTCACCACAGGATGCAATATTGAAAACTGCATAGAATGATGCTGCTTGACCTGAGGAAGTAAGCATTGCTGCCGTACCGCCTTCAAGTTCCGCTATTTTAGCGGCAACGGAATCGTTTGTGGGATTCTGAAGTCTTGTGTAGAAATATCCGCTTGCTTCAAGGTCGAAAAGTTTACCCATATCTTCGCTTGTAGCATATTTAAAAGTTGTACTCTGTACAATAGGGATCTGACGGGGTTCGCCGTTACCGGGAGTATAACCGCCCTGTACACATTTAGTTTCTATTCTGTAATCACTCATTTTAACAACTTCCTTTCGAGTGAATTGTAATAAATTATTTTGTAACAAATACGCACCAGTAGAAAGTGCGTCCGTCGGTGGAGAAAGCACCAACACCTATTTTACTGAAATTATTACTGAGAAGAGCCTTTTCCATCTGACTGTCCGCAAGTATTTTTTCAGCCGCCCCTATGTAACCGAATGAAGCGTTTACTATCATTTTATCGGCACAGGTGTACTGTATGCCCATTTCATCAAGAACTTTGTAGTAATGGGAACCGTCCTCACGAAGAAAAGCCGAGCCTGTTTTAGTTGCATATTCCTCTGCGGCTACCCTTGCAGCCTCGCAAAGTTCGGGTGACATAGTAAGACGTATTGATTTACGGTCTTTTTCAAAACGGTAATCATTTATAATTTCGGTGAATTCTTCAGGATGCTCGTCAAACTCGTACCCTTCCATATACACTGTTGCAAGGTGTCCTGCAGCAGTACGAAGAATGAGTCGGGCATCAGTAGTTTTGATTAAATCATCGCCGTCCATATCGGCGGCTTCAAAATCAAGACCGAAAAGTTCGTGTTCGTATATTCCTGCCGCTACCATAAGGGCAATTCTTGCATCCTCTGTGGTAACGTAAGCATCGTTATTAACGTCGCCGTAACAGCGTTTTATTTCAACAGCCCCAAAGGGCATTGCCCAAAGCCATATAAGAACAGTAACCGCGATAGCCGCAGTTATAACTTTTATCTTTCTGCTCATAAAATTACAGCCTACACTTCCCTATTATTTTGATATTTAATTATACAATAATAAACACAAAAAAGCAATAGCATAAACACCAATTAACAATACCGTAACAAAAAACAGAGTGCCGAAACACTCTGTTTTTGAATCAAACACCCTCAGTGTCTGTTATTCTTTCAATTTCGATGGACTCTGTGTAAAGTTCACGTGGATTATTTTCATCGAGAACAATAAGTCTGCCGCCGCGTTCTTTACCGTATGTAAAATAGCCTGCACCTAAAGTCTGATAAAGGTCAATTCCGTCAATATTCATATGGAAATCGTTTACGTGGTCGTGACCGAAGAATGCAGCGAAAATATCCCCTGTTTTCTTCCAACTTTCAAACTGATTTCTGTAATTTTTCTCCATATTGGGAGGACAAGGAACTTCACGCACTCTGCCTTCAAGAATTTTATGACCTAATTTATAATAGTTTCCGTCACGCTCAAAAGTATATTCATCATTTTCCGTCGCTTCACAGTAACCGTCAAGTTCCTGCTGAACGGGAATATGCTGAAAAAGAATTGCGGGAAGCGGTTCTCCGCCGTTATTTGCTTTTAACTCTGCGGAGCGTTTTTCATACCATTCAATCTGATCATCGTGAACGTGGTCGTAACTGAAATCGCCTGTTGAATTTCTTTCGTAATCGTTGGAGTCCATAAGCCAGATTGCAAAGGCATCCTTTTCGCCCTTACTGTCTTTGATGGTTACACAACAGTTACCGCATCCGTAAACGTCTGCATCGTTGAGGTTTGAACGGCAGTTAGGATATTCCATATACTGCATCATCTGGAATTCCGTATGGAAACCAACCTCGCCATCGTGATTACCGAAAACAACGCACAAAGGAATGTTTCGTTTTCTTATGGACTCTGTTATACGCTGAATTGTATTCTGCATTAAACTGTATGTAAACTCTTCCCAATATCCGCTGACGTTATCACCGCCGAATACAACTAGATCGGGGTTAGTTTTTTCAACAAGTTTTTCTATAACGTTTATTGTTTCAAGGTTTCTGTGTTCGGGAATGGCACGGTTTTCGTCATCGTCCATTTCGGGTTCAACACAGTGAATATCCGTAATATGTAAAATTTTAAATTTTCCGTCTGCACCGAATTTAAGCGGTGCAGGCGTTTCTCTTTTAAATTTATCTGTTTTAAACTTGCATGGTATTCCCATTGCCATAAAAAATCAACCTCTCTTAAAAAAGTTAAAATGCCCAATTTCCGTTTTTGAATATGGGGTATGCTTTGCCGTCTTTGTAACCTGTAATTTCCAAATCGGGTGCGCCTATCATAAAATCAACGTGAATCATACTGTCGTTAACACCCAATGCCTGACATTCTTCAAGACTTTTATTTTCAAAATCGTCAATAGTATCACAGAAACCTCTGCCCAATGCCACGTGGCAACTTGCATTTTCATCAAAAAGTGTGTTGTAGAAAAGAATTCCTGTGTTTGCGATGGGGCTGTCGTGGGGAATAAGGGCAAGTTCACCTAAGAATTTTGCGCCCTCATCCATAGAAAGCATTTTATCAAGTAAATCTTTGCCTGTTTCGGCATCCCATTCTACTGCTTTACCGTCTTTAAATGTAATATAGAAATTATCAATTATCTGACTCTGCCAGGAAAGAGGTTTGGTGGCAACAACTTTACCCTCTGCAAAGCCTTTTTCAGGAGATATAAAAACTTCTTCCGTAGGT
The DNA here is from genome assembly GCA_017626295.1 of Clostridia bacterium. GTDB lineage: Bacteria > Bacillota > Clostridia > Oscillospirales > Acutalibacteraceae > DTU089. The sequence goes on from JAGAJB010000012.1 coordinate 141,420, forward strand.
AAATTGGGATTAAAGAAATTGCCCGAAAGGGTGTTTTCACCGCCACCGCACCAATGACTTTCGGGAATAAGGGAAGCCTTGAAATCTGTTCCGTTTGAACTCTTGTAATGAAGATAATCGAATTTTTTCTCCGTAAGGTAAGCGGTGCGTGATTTTAAATCCGCATTATGTTTTTTCCATTCTTCTTCGGGGTCATTATCTTTAGTAACATAAACTGTTTTAAGAATAGCCTCCCAAAGCATATTGTAGGCTTTGTTTTTTGTTTCGTTGGGGAAAACCCTTTTCGCCCAGGCGTAAGAGGGAACCGCAGCAATACACCACTGGTCTTTGTTTTCAAGTGCGTCGCTGTATTTTTTAGTTACTTTATAGCGCGCCATCTGTGACTTCTGCATTTTTTCACGGTTTACGCCTGCTAAACCGTAAGGGTCTTCACTCTCGATATAAATGCGGCAAGGAACTTCCTCAACCATAAGTTTAAGTCTTTCTTCCTGCCAGGCGGGAACTTCGCTTAAAGATTTAAGACTGCGGTAACGGTAGTTGAGTTTAGTAACCGCCTGGAAACCCCAATCAACTTCAACCCTTGAAGCACCTGCTTTATAACATTCATTAACAAGAATTGTAATAAATTCATGCTGGTCTGCCTCGCAGTATATCCTTACAGGCTGACCTTTTTTTATATTTGCGCCCACTCTTGCAATAAGTCGGGCATATTTCTTTTGCATAGTTTTGTTCATAATATCACCTGAATAAATTTATTATAAATTTATGTTTTTCATTTTATCACAGAAGATACATAAATACAAGTTTTGGAAAAAACTCTTAAAGTTTTTTCATTGACAACATTTTTTATTCGTGTTAGATTTAATTTATGAAAAATATATTTAAACAATTAAAAGAAAAACTGCCTTTTCCGCTTATTTTAATATTTATATTGATAGCCCCGTTTTACCTTACAATCGGCTGTCCCATTCAGTTTTTAACAGGTATTTCCTGTTTTGGTTGCGGTATGTCAAGGGCTGCTATCGCTTTATTGCAATTAGATTTTGCCCTGGCATTTAAAATGCACCCTATGATTTTTATAATGCCTTTCGTGGCGTTAGTAATACTTTTCAGAAAAAAGATACCTAAAAAAGTCTTAAACGGTTTTTGGGTCACCGTGGCAGTTCTTATGGCAGGAACTTATGTTTTCAGGTTAATAGCGGGAAGCGACGTTATCTATGTAAACCCCGAAAGCGGTTATATCTACCAAATTATAAAAAATATTTTCTTTAATTAAACAAAAAGGAGGAACTCTGCTACTGCAGGTCCTCCTTTTCGCTATCTGTTAAAGATAATCCGGTTGTCTACTCAGACATTGCCTTCTTCGTAAGCCTTGATCATTTTCTTAACCATCTGGCCGCCGATAGAACCTGCTTCACGAGAAGTGAGGTCACCGTTGTAACCCTGTTTAAGATCAACGCCAACTTCCTGAGCAGCCTCCATCTTTACCTGGTTGAGGATCTGCTTTGCATTTGTTTTTGTTTCTGCGGGCATACCGCTGTTCTTAGATGCCATTTTCATTACACTCCTTCACAAAAAACTTGCGTTTGCAATCTTATTATTTGAAGTGAGTTTTGAAATATCAAAAAAATATAATAACAATTTTTGGGTGTGTTTATATTTTGTATATTATATTCTTTATCTTCTTGACAGAAACGGCTGTTTTGAATTACACTAGTTAAGTGAGGTGTTGTACGTGATAACAAGAAGACTTCAAAAAGATAAAGACTTTCAGCAATTTTCGGAAGTTTCTGCGAGTTCGTTTATTCACAATTCGGAAGAAACAACTTTTGATGAAAACATAGATATTTTCGGTGCTTTTATCAATGACGGTAAAACTTTGATTTCACAAATTGAATGTGATTGCAAAGAAATTTGGTATTGCGGAAAACCTATATTTTGTGCTGCCGTAGGCGGTGTTGCAAGTAAACCTGAATACAGGCGTTCAGGCGGTGTGCGCGAAACTTTCAATGCAGTTTTTGAACACGCTCTCAATAAAGGTGCGGATATAAGCATCCTTTATCCTTTTTCTTCAGAGTATTACCGAAAATTCGGTTACGAAACCATTTTCCGTTATATTTTTGCCGAATGTTCTTTTAAAACATTCGAGAAAATTGACAGATTTTCTGACGTTACGCTTTTGACACAGGATAACAAGGATATTATTGAAAAAATTTATAATTCGGTTGCCCTCAAAAACAATATGATGTTCGCAAGACCGGGTGCAAAGAATTTTTGCACCACCCCATACAAAGAATGCAAATACACATATTTTGTTAATGACGGTAAATCTATGGGATACGTTTACCTTATCCCCGACAGGTCAAAACGCACAATAAACGTAGAAGAAATCATTTTTACCGATAAAATCACCCTCAAAAGATTATTGGGTTTTTTAAGAACGTACGACGGAAATTATGATTTTGTAAATTTCAATAAACTTCACGTAAATTCCCCTGTATTTGAAATCATAAGTGATGAAAATAAACTTATAAAGCGTTCTCTTTTTAAAGGCGGTGCAGGCAGAATTTTAAACGTAGAAAACGTTCTCAACGCTACCGTTTACCCCAAAGAGAAAGGTGAATTTTCTCTGAAAATCACAGACAAACAAATCGAAAGCAATAACGGTATCTTTATTGTAAAATATGAAAACGGTAAAGGTTCTGTAAGAAAAACAACCGTTGGCGATTATGATATATCCCTCGATATATGCGGCGCTTCCAGAATAATTCTCGGCAGAGAAGGTCTTTCAGAAGAAGATATAAATTACATACCAAATACACAAATCAATTCAGATTGCAGTGATTTCTTAAAAGCATTCCCTAAAGCAACAACAATATTTTACGAGGATTTTTAACAGGGAAATCCTCAACATCTTCTTGTGTTTTTGCACAAGAAGATGTTTTTTTATTTGTAAAAACTAGATAATAAACAAAACTTTTTTTCAAAGCAAACTTTTTTGTTGCGAACTCTTTTCGGTAGTGATAGTATATAATGGTATTAAAATGAGTTTCCCCAATTAAATATTAGGAGAATGATTATGGTTAAAGTTCTTAAGTTCGGCGGCAGTTCACTTGCAGATGCCGACCAGTTCAAAAAAGTTGCCGCTATTATAAAAGCAGAACCCGAACGCAGATACGTTGTTGCATCTGCTCCCGGCAAAAGATTTTCGAATGACATTAAAGTTACCGATATGCTTTATGATTGCTACAAACTTGTAAAAAAGAATCAGCCTATTGATGATGCGTTCGCACTTATTGAAGAGCGCTACAACGGTATTATTAAAGATTTAGGTATGAAACTTTGGCTTCAACCTGAATTTGACCGCATCAAAAATGCTATTGTACACCACGCAGGCCGTGACTACATTGCAAGCCGTGGCGAATACCTTAACTCAATAGTTCTTGCAAATTACATCGGTTATGATTTCATTGACGCTGAGGACGGTATTTTCTTTAAAGAAAACGGTACACTCGACACTGAAAAAACAAACGATGAACTTACTGCAATTCTCGAAAAGCACGAGCACGCAGTTATCCCCGGTTTCTACGGTGTTATGCCCAACGGCACAATCAAGACTTTCTCCCGTGGCGGCAGTGACATCACAGGTTCTATCGTAGCAAGAGCAATTAAGGCAGACATCTACGAAAACTGGACCGACGTTTCAGGTATGCTTATGGCAGACCCCAGATGCGTTGAAAACCCCAACGTTATTCCCACCATCACATACAGTGAACTTCGTGAACTTTCATATATGGGTGCAACCGTTATGCACGAAGACGCTATCTTCCCTGTTCGCGAAATGGGTATTCCGATTAACATCAGAAACACCAACTCACCTGAAGACAGCGGTACAATGATCGTATCATCTGTTGAAAGCAACAAGGTTGATACAGTTATCACAGGCGTTGCAGGTAAAAAAGGTTTCTCCGTAATCGCTATTGAAAAAGATATGATGAACTCCGAAATCGGTTTCGGAAGAAATGTTCTTGAAATACTCGAAAACTACAACCTTTGTTTCGAGCATCTTCCCTCAGGTATTGATACAATGTCAGTTATCGTAAACGATAATGACTTCCTTCCTCATAAGGATGCTATTGTAAACGAAATCAAGAGAAGAACAAAAGCCGACTCCGTAACAGTAAACGGCGGTATTGCTCTTATTGCGGTTGTCGGCAGAGGTATGGCAGGTTCAAAAGGTACTGCAAGCCGTCTTTTCAAGGCTATTGCCGAAAACGACATCAACATCAAGATGATCGACCAGGGTTCAAGCGAACTTAATATTATAGTAGGCGTTTCCGAGGATGATTACATCAAAGCCCTCAACGCTATCTATCACGAATTTGTAAAGTAATTGAATGTCATATAAGTTAAAAGCAACGTCCGGAACAAAAGTTTCCGGGCGTTGCTTTTTAATGAATTTCCCTCTTGCAATTTCTGACTCAAATGGGTATTATAGTAACATATAAAATTGAATTTTAGGAAGTGTTTATATGGACTGTATTTTTTGCAAAATTGCAAACGGTGAAATCCCTGCAACAAAAGTTTACGAGGATGAAACAGTTATTGCATTTAATGACCTTGAGCCTCAGGCACCCACACATATTCTTGTAATACCCAAAAAGCACATTACTTCTGCCGCTGATATTACCGAAGAAAACAGCGCAGTAATATCTCATATTTTTGAAGTTATTGCTAAAATTTCTAAAGATTTAAAAATGGAAAACGGATTCCGTGTTGTGAACAACTGCGGTGACAGTGCCGGTCAGACCGTTAAACACATTCACTTCCACCTTATGTCCGGCAGAAACTTTACCTGGCCCGCAGGCTGATGATAATTTGAAAGGTATTCTACAGTAATGAAACGACCGATGCTGATTTCAAGCATAACTATGACAATAGTTTGTGCATTTTTGATGTTATTTTCAAAATTTGCGGCTGTTGTTACAGTAATGCTCGCAGTATCGGTTTTTATTATTTATCTTATTAAACCGCTGAAACTGCGAAAACACATAATTATTCCTGCAATTTGTGTTTCCGCAGTTCTTATTTCGGTTTCATTTTTAGCCTATACTCACGCAAAAATAGAACCTTGTTTACAATATGACGGTGAAACTGCTTATATTTCGGGTAAAGTTATTTCAACCCCTGTATCCGAAAACGGATACACAACTTTTACAATTAAAGCAGATAATATTTCGGGTAAAAAAGAGTCTTTAAAACTTGATGTTAAGTTAACTGAAAAATCCGCTGAAGATATAAAACTATATGATTTTATTTCTATGGAGGAAGCAGAAATTTCAGTAATAAAAAATGAAAATAACCGCCCCGACATAACCTATGCCGCAGACGGAATTATTTTATCAGCATACAGTAACGGGGCTAATATTTTATGGCATTCGGAAAGAACACCATTTTATTACTGCTTGCGTTTTAAGGAAATAATAGCCCAAAAAATCGACGGTTTTATGCACACTAACCCGGGCGGACTTCTGAAAGGTATGCTTTTCGGGGATAGCGGAGATATTGAATACAGTACTTTAAAAGCCTTCCGCAGCAGCGGTATTGCTCACCTTCTGGCAGTATCGGGGCTTCATACTTCCCTTTGGTGCGGTATGCTGATTCTCTTACTAAAATTACTAAGAGTACCTGAAAAAGTCAGGAATATTATATGTATCATTTTCTTAATGGCTTTTTGTACAATTTCCGCTTTTACGCCGTCGGTTATCAGAGCCTCTCTAATGATGTTCGTGGTGCTTATTGCACCTTTTTTCAAAAGAAAACCCGACTCTTTGAACTCCTTGGGTTTTGCCGTAATACTCCTGCTGTTATGTAACCCCTATATAATAATGAGCGTAAGTTTCCAACTTTCCGTAACGTCAACGTTAGGCGTACTTTTAGCATCAGATTACGAAATAAAAATACATTCACTTACGCAAAAAATAAAAATCAAACCCATAAAAAGTGTCACTGATTATATTCTCTGTTCTCTTCTTATAAGTATTTCGGCAGGCATTTTCACTTTGCCTGTTTCGGCATACTATTTTAAGGTGTTCAGCGTTATTTCCCCTCTTACGAATATATTTTGCGTAAAACTTGCCTTTTACGGTATACTTTCAGGAACTGTCGCAACAGCCTTAGCCTTTATTGATAATTTTCACATCAAGAATATTGCTATTTTTATATTTGATATTACAGAGTACATATTAAATGCAGTTGTTGATATTTCAAAAACATTTTCGTCTCTAAAATACTGCACTATTCCCGTTCATAAAGAATGGCTCGTTTTCAGCTTAATTACTACCGCTGTCATTGTTTTTACAGGGTTTATTCTCTGCAAACTGAAACGCAACGAAAAAGCCCTAAAAGTAACCGCGGTTTTAGCAGTTGTTTCTCTATTTATAAATATTTCCGTACCTGTTCTCCCCACACGGTACAGTAACACACTTACCCTTTTATCTTCGGGTAATAATATGCACGTAATTTTACGAAGCGGTACACATTATATGTATATTGTAAACTCACAAGAATCCGTTTCAACAGATATTTACGATTATTTACCCAAAGCCACCTGCGAAACACTTGACTACTACCTTGTAACATATCTTTCATATAACGCGGTGTATGATTTAGATAAAATAAAAAGAGTAGCCGAGCCTTCCGAAACACACATCACACCATCAATAAAATACGTTGCAGAAAGCAAGGGTATTGAGTTTCCCGAAAACACAATAGTTTCAACAACAGGCGAATATACTCTCAACTCCAAAATAAATGTAGAAATCGTTGACACATACCCTATGCAGTATGTTATAATAAAGGGTAATGAAAAAACAGTTTATATACATCTTCACGGTGATACAAATTTCAAGGATGTTATAGATACAAGTGCGGGTGATATTTTCATTTATAACGGCACAGCACCCGAAGAAATTCCCGAAAATGCCGAAACGGTTATTATAAATTCCGACAGCAGTATTATTACCGACAAAAATCTTTTAAAATCCAAGGAACACAGTTCCGGATTTTTCCTTACAGAAGAAGACGGCAATATTCAGATAATTATTTAGTAAAGGAGTTATTATGGCACAGTTTAACGAAGAAACTCTCAAAAAACAAATCAAAAGCGGCGAGTTTTCCCGTGTATATATCCTTTACGGCAACGAGGGTTATCTCAAACAACATTACGCAAATACAATTTGCAGTAAAACCGTCAGCAAGGATTTTGAAGATTTCAACTTAAAGAAACTTGACGGCAAAGAAACTTCTTTAAACGAAATTTACGACTGCGTTTCATCATTCCCTATGATGAGCGATTACACTTGCACTCTTATAAAGGATTTTCCTCTTACTGATTACATCGGCGAAAAAGGAAAGGTTGATAAAGAGTTTGAAAGCATCATAACCGATGTCCCCGAAACTTCTGTGCTTGTATTCTGGATGGATACAGTTGAGGTTGATGAAAAGTCATCAAAATGGTCAAAAGTTTTAAAGATGATAGATGGTGTGGGTGCTTGCGCTAAAATAGATAAACGCACTCGCTCTGCGCTTGAAAAACTTATAATTTCTTCCGCTGCGAAAAAAGACTGTGCCCTTTCAAGAGAAAACGCCAACTATATGATAAACCTTGTTGGCGAAGATATGAGCACACTTCAGAACGAACTCCACAAAGTCTGCTCTTACGTGGGCTCAGGCGAAATCACCAGAACTGACATTGATAAAACGGTAATAGTCTCAGTTGAAGCAAAAATCTTTCAACTTTCAAGAATGATAGTACGAGGCGAAGCAGACAACGCTTTCGAGAACCTCTCAAATCTCTTCAAACTCCGTGAAGAACCCGTTATAATACTGAGCGTACTTTCAAAGGCATTTGTTGATATGTACAGAGTTAAAGCGATTAAGGAAAAAGGCGTATCTTACTCCAAACTTTCCGAAGATTTTCCCTCTGCCTATAAAGGCAGGTCTTTCGTGTTGGATAACGCGGCAAATGATGCTTCAAAATATACGGTAACTCAATTAAAAAACGCACTCAATTTACTTTCCGATGCAGATAGACGGCTCAAATCTACTAACGAGGATGCAAAAATTGTTCTCGAAGAACTTATTTTAAGGTTGCTGAGAATCTGATGATAAAAATCGACAGAGTTGTTATTGTAGAAGGACGTTATGACAAAATAAAACTTTCTTCTATATTAGATGCAGTTATTATTGAAACCGAAGGTTTCGGCATCTTTAACAACAAAGAAAAACAAAAACTTATACGAAAACTGGCAGAAACTAAAGGTCTTTTAATTCTTACGGACAGCGACTCTGCCGGTTTTAAGATACGTTCGTTTATTCGCGGAATGGTTCCCGCTGAGCAAATAAAGCACGCTTATATCCCCGATATTTTCGGCAAGGAAAAACGCAAAACAGAGCCATCTAAAGAAGGTAAACTGGGTGTAGAGGGCGTTAAAGCGGATATAATTATTGACGCTCTCGAAAAAGCAGGTGTACTCTGCGAAGAAACAGAAGATAAAGAGCGAAGAGCAATAACCAAACTGGACCTTTATGAAGACGGACTTTCGGGAAAAGCAGATAGCGATGCTTTAAGAAAAAAACTTCTTTCTCTCTTAGATTTACCCGAAAGACTTACATCCAATGCACTTTTACAGGTGCTTAACACTTTCCTTACATACGAAGAGTATAAAAAGGCTGTTGAGGACATTAAAAATGGTTAACAAAAACGACGAATTCAGATTAAAAATAACCGGTTACACCTCCGAGGGTGGCGGTGTAGGAAAATTTGACGGACAGGCAATATTTGTTGAAAATACCGCAGTGGGCGATGAAATTTTATGCCATATAATTAAGGCTAAAAAAACTTACGCAATCGGCAAAGCGGTGAAAATTATAAAATCCGCTAAATGCAGAATTGAGCCGGAATGTGACGCCTTTAAAATGTGCGGCGGTTGTTCTTTCGCTCATATAAAATATGAAGAAGAACTTAAATCAAAAGAGCAAAAAGTAAAAGATGCTTTCAGCCGTATAGGCGGTCTTACACCGAAATTTGCGCCCATTATCCCCTCACCCGACGTAAGCCGATACCGTAATAAAGCCCAATACCCCGTAAAACGCGAAAACGGTATTTTGAACATAGGTTTTTACGCAAAGAAAAGCCACCGCGTTATTGATGGCGGTGACTGTCTCTTGCAACCTGCTGAATTCACGGAGATTATTGAGATATTCAGAAAATGGATTCACGACAATAATATTACCGTTTACAGCGAGACCACACAAAAAGGTCTTTTAAGGCATATATACCTGAGAAAAGCCTTTGCCACGGGGGAAATAATGGTATGTGCCGTTATAAACGGCAAAACACTTCCCGAAAGCGAAAGCCTTTTAAGTCTGTTAAAATCTGTTAAAGGTTTTAAAACTTTAGTTATAAATATTAACCGCGATGATACAAATGTTGTTCTGGGAAATGAGTGTCTTTCAATTCACGGCGACGGTTATATTACCGATATTCTCTGCGGAGTAAAAATAAAGATTTCTCCCCTTTCTTTTTATCAGGTTAACAGAAACGGTGCAGAACTTCTTTACCAAAAAGCAGCCGAATATGTTGCCCCCACAGGTGATGAAGATATTCTTGACCTTTACTGTGGCACAGGCACAATAGGTCTTTCAATGGCTGATAAAGTAAAATCCGTAACTGGTGTGGAGATTATCCCCGAAGCCATTGAAGATGCTAAAGTAAATGCAGAAATAAACGGTATAAAAAACGCCCGCTTTATATGTGGTGATGCATCGAAAGCCGCTGAAGAATTAAAAGCGGAAGGTATAACACCCAAAACAGTTATCCTTGACCCTCCACGAAAAGGTTGCGCGGAAGATTTACTTAAAACCGTAGCAGAAATATCCCCCGAAAAAATCGTTTACGTTTCCTGCGACCCTGCAACACTTGCCAGAGATTGCGCAAGGCTTCTCAATTTAGGCTACGAAGTAAAAGAAGTTACCCCAGTGGATATGTTCCCCAGAACAAGCCATGTTGAATCAGTTGCATTGTTGTATCGGAAAGAGAGGTTGTAATATGATAACAGAAACCAAAACAATAAAAACCAGACTGTTTTATCTGGATTACCTCAGAGTTTTCTCATCATTCGCTATTATCTTGCTACACATAGCAGCCGCGAATATGAATAATATGAGTGTAACCGGCTTTGAGTGGAATGTTTTTAATTTTTATAACAGTTTAGTAAGATGGGCTGTTCCTGTTTTTATAATGATTAGCGGTGCGCTGTTCTTACCAAGAGAGATTGAAACAAAACAACTTTATTCAAAAAATATATTGCGAATGTTTATAGCCTATGTTGTCTGGTCTGTATTTTATGCAGTTGTGACACCGATAGGTAAATTCGTTGTTGACAACAGTTATGTAATATCCATCAGCGAAATATTAAAAAATGCCGTTACCGGTGCAATACATATGTGGTTTATACCGATGATTATCGGTCTGTATATGTGTATCCCGTTGATTAAGCCTTTAATCAAAAATAAATCAACTGTGAAATATTTCTTAATCCTGGCTTTTGTTTTTGTATTTTTGAGAACAACTATCACCAGTATTTCAAATGATTTTTTCAGCCCTTCGATAGTTTCCGGCATTGAATGCATAAACTCAGTAATCGGCTCTGTAAATTTAGTCTTTGGTTATGTGCCATATTTCATACTTGGTTATGTTTTGAATGAAACCGAAACAGATTCTAAAAAAAGAACTGTTATATATATCCTCGGTGTATTCGGTTTTTTAATGACAGTTTTGTTAAATGCGCTTGCTTCAATAAAGGCAAATACAACTTTAGAAACATACTACGGCATCAATACTCTTAACATTGCTTTAATGGCTATGGCCGTATTTGTTTGGTTTAAATACAATGTTCGTGGGAAAGACCCTTTAAACAAAATAATTGTTAAATTGTCAAAATACAGTTTCGGTACATACCTTGTGCATATTTTCATACTTATGGTGTTCGAGGTGTTAGGATTTGAAACGACAACATTTAATCCTATTCTTTCTGTACCTGTGATTTCAACAATCGCTGCTGTTATTTCGTTTTTTATATCTTTTGTTATAAATCAAATACCTTTCCTGAAAAAATATATTGTTTAAAAAGGAGCATATAAAATGAAACCTGGACTTACACGCCGTGAAAGAGAAGTAACGGATATAAATGAAATTTTAAGAATTCTTGATAAAGCCAAAATTGTACATATCGGACTTATTGACGGTGATGAGCCGTATGTTGTGCCTATGAACTACGGCTACACTTACGAAAATGAAAAACTTACTTTGTACCTGCACGGTGCAACCGAAGGCAAGAAACTTGATATTATGAGAGTTAACCCGAAAGTTTTCTTCTCCATTGAATGTGATGTTGAGCCTTTTAGTGGCTCTGTTGCCTGTCAATACGGCACATCTTACAGTTCAATAATGGGTAAAGGCAAAGCCGTGATTTCAGAAACTCCGGAAGAAAAAATGCAAGGTTTAACTTTTTTTATGAAAACCCAGACAGGTTTGGATTTTGATTTTAACGAACGACTTGTCAGCGCGGTCAGCGTTATTAAAATAGAGGTATCCGAATTTACTGCAAAACACAGACCTAAACCCATAAATGCATAAAAAAATGTGGTTAAAACTCATTGAGTTTTAACCACTGTTTTTTATATTATTTTGAAATTGTTTTAGCAGTTACAATTGCTTCGTCAGATGCTACATAGGAGATATTTACTGTATCACCTTTGTTAAGAATAACAACGGCATCATCCTCTGCTGTGGATATTGAGTAATAAACAGGTTTGTTGTCAACTGCGATGTAATAAATACTGTTGCCGTTTACAACCGCTGTACGAATATCTGTAATAACGCCTGTTACTTTGAGAAGTTCTGCAGGGTTGTTGCCGTTTGTTGTGTTCTCGCCTGTACCCTCACCGCCTGCTATTGCATCGGGAAGTACTGCGTCGTACTTGATGTTAAGTTGACGCTTAGTGCTTGCCTTAACTTTTGAAACATATGCTTTAAGACAGGCTTCAAGGTCGGGGTTAGCGTCGTCTTCGCTACGAACTGCATCCTGAACACGTTCAACACTTACCATTGCATAACTCTTAACAACATTGTTGTCTTTAAGCGCCATAAAGTAAGTTGCCTCGCCGTCAATATTGAGAAGAAGCGGGAAAGTAGCATCCCAACCCTTATCGGAAACAATACCTTTGGCAGAAGTCTGCGCACCGCTTTCGGTAGTACCGGAAATTTCCTGGAACACAGCCTCTTTTGTACGCTGGTTGATAATAGCAAAACCGATAATAGAGTCGTCGTTTGTAACAGATGTAACACCTGTGTAAAGCCAAACGTCGTCACCGCTTGCAATATAACTTGAGCCCATTGTTGTCGTCATAACGCCTGTCTGACCGATATAACCGTTAATGAAACCGCCGTTATATTTACCGTAGTAGTTGTACTGCTGAACAAGAAGGTCATCAGAATAAATCTGGTCAATCCACTGAATATCCTTATTTGTTCTGATTTCATCCATTGTGTAATACTGAATATTATTTTTATCGCAAGCGTCAACAAGCACAACGCCGATAACATCAGTACCGCCTACAAGGCCGATAGTTTTGTCAATGCGCTCACATACCCAATAAGGATGACCTGTTTCGTCGATTTCAAGTGAAGGTGTACCGAACATATATGTGGGGAACTTAAATCTGAGAACACGGTCAAGGCGTTCGTTAAGATATTCACTTGTTGAAACCTGGATATTGGGAAGATTATTGTCGGAGAGAACGAATGCCTCTGCTTCCTGAGTATACATATTAACTCTTAAATATGCAGGGAAACCTTCTTTGGTGTTCTGAATCCATTTGAAAACATCGCCGTATTTCAAGGGGAATATTCTGTAAGGATTACCCTCGTAGTTAATCTGGGTTGAATATTTTTCATCAATAACGAACTGTGAAACCCAGTCGGAAAGGTCACCCAATGTCTTGTTAGCAAGGTTGAGGGCAACATCCTTATCTATCATGGGAACGCTGCTGAAATCCTCAAGACTTGTAATTGTTGTGATACTTTTTTCATTAGTACCGAACTCTTCTTCGGTAACTTCGATAATTTCGCTGTAATCTTTAGCGCGGAAAAGAGGCGCAGAAACAAGATAACCGATACCGAGAATAAGAGCAAAAACAAGACCGATGACTATCGGAACTACTGCCTGCCTTTTTACATAAGGTATATACTCGGGCTTCACAAAAGCCTTTGAAGTAATGAAAGTCATACCTACATAAATTGCAATAACAACTGCTATAAAGTAATAGAACTCCATAGCCTTAAGGTTTATGGCAGGAAGCATAAAGTAATACGCTATTGCACCGCCGATAATTGTAGTAAGAATACAGATAATGATCTTAAGAACCTTTTTCTCAGGAGGGATAACAACCTCTTTGGGTCTACCCTTACCGGAAAAGTCAACCTTAATAGGATCCATTATGTCAACTCCTTTAATTCATATACTGAACATTATAAACTATGCATTATTTAAATACAAGTCTTTATTTATTAACAAATCATTTATTTTCCGCCATTTTCCAATTACAAATATCTCTGTAACAGTCATAACCGCCTGTAACACCCGTTATATTGGGATTAACCGAAACAACAGTCTTTCTGTAATACAAGGGAATAAACGGAACTGCTGTTGAAAAACTTTCTACAAAAGTCATCGCAGACTCTTCACCGCTTTTATATAAAGAATACTCTGCATAAAAAGTTTCGTCCACACCGTAATTAAGCGTACCGTCTTTTGTGAAAAACTCGGACAAATCACAGTTTGAAGTTAGTGCCGTTTCACCGACGTAAAGGCCGTAATGACCTTCTCTGAGTGCAGTCAAAAACTCTTCACTTGTTTTCTTTTCCGTAACGGTTACACCGAATCCAAGTTCTTCCAAAGATTTCTTTAAAGCGTTTGCAACAGTTAATTTATACTGATTTTCAGAACAGACAAGAATCCCCACTCTTAAAGAACTGCTGCCGTTAGTTCTTACACCGTCTGTGTTCACTTTTGTGTAGCCGTTGCGTTCAAGAATTGCTATCGCTCTTTCGGTTTCCCCTCTTACATCGGGAAGATTTTCGTAATTCAATTGATAAAAACTGCTTTTAAAAGGCGTTACTACGGGTGTACCCTGCCCCAGATACGAAGAAGCAACTATTTCGGAACGGTTGATACCTATATTTATCGCCTGTCTTACCCAGTCAATAGATGTTACCGAGCCTGCCCATTGAGAGTTTACACCCACATAAACCAGGTTATTCATATTTTCCGATACGGTTTGTGAAGAAAGGTTAATATAGTTACCGTCAGTTAAATTTTGCTTATAAACGCTGATTCCGTTTGATTTAAAAGGATAAACAGGGCTTGAAATACCTGCCATATCATACAGCGCTATTTGTTTATTCCAAGTTTTTTGGTAATCCCTGTGATTAGTGTTGGCGCTTAAATAGGGTATGTTTTCAAGATACTCCACAGTATATTTACCACTACCTATATATTTTTTACCCGAAACTTTCACTATGGGGAAATTGAGTACGTTTAACGCCATTGCATCGGGGTTATAAAGGTTAAAAACAACTGTACTCTTATCAACTGTTACAACTGATGTAACGTTTGAAAGTTCGGATTTATAATAGATGTTATTTTTCGCCTTTTCAAAGGATGCTTTAATGTATTCAGAAGTAATTGCAGTGCCATCGCTGAATTTTGCACCCGATACAAGTTTAACGGTAACTTTTTTACCGTCATTGTTACCGCTTTCGGCGAGAAGCGGACTACCTTTTCCGTTATCTGAAACCGTGTAAAGACTTTCGTAAATAACAGGAATCAAATCTCTGTTAATACTGCTTTTTGAGGTATACGGGTCAAAAGAGTCCGTACTCATATACGGCAAAGTAATATCCGCATCAATTATCTCTGTAGGCAAAATGTAGTTATCGGGTTCTGTGGTAACGTCCTCATTATTACCGTCACAGGAAAACAGCAAAACCGTCATAGAAAGAACAAGTAAAACCGCGATTATTTTTTTAATCATTTTACGTTCACCCTTTCAATTGAATTTGCCTTACCGCTTTTTTCGTCTATTTCAACTATTACGCCATCCATACAGTATTCGCCTACTGCATTTTCAAACCGAACAGGTAAATTAGTCTTGAATTTTCTTATGGTAAGTTCAGGCTCAATACCTAAAACAGACTGAACAGGCCCTGTCATACCGGCATCCGTAATATAAGCAGTACCTTTTGGCAGAAGTTGTTCATCAGCCGTCTGAACGTGGGTATGAGTACCGAAAACTGCCGTAACTTTTCCGTCAAGATAAAAACCCATTGCACGTTTTTCGGCAGTTGCCTCAGCGTGAAAATCCACTATTACGGTTTTACAGCCGTCAGTTTCTTTCAAGGCTTTATCCATTTCGGCAAAAGGATTCCCCAACGGTTCCGAAAACACCGTACCGAGCATATTTATTACTGCTACACGGTAACGGCCTTTATCTATTATACCTACACCGTTTCCGGGTGCACCCTCGGGATAATTAAAAGGTCTTATAACCGGAACATTCCCGTCAAGATAATCCATTATCTCAAATCTTTTATACGTATGATTACCAAGGGTTATCATATCAACGCCGCTATCCAACATCATCTCGCAGGATTTCGGGGTAACACCGTTACCTTTTGCGGAATTTTCACCGTTAGCAATACAAACGTCAATATTATTTTTTCTCTTGAATTCGGGCAGTTTTCTTAAAAGGAATTCGCAACCGCCCGCACCTACAACGTCACCTAAAAAAAGCAAACGCATTTTATTTACCGTCGTTTCTATATATAAATTTAGCGAAACCCACCGTGGCGGGAGGGTTTCGCTATAAGTCTAATTATTTCGCAAAATCAATTGCACGGCTCTCCCTGATTACATTAACCTTAATCTGACCGGGATATTCAAGTTCGCCCTCAATTTTCTGAACGATTTCTCTCGCGAGTAATACCATCTGGTCGTCGGAAACTGCATCGGGCTTAACCATAATACGAACTTCACGGCCCGCCTGAATAGCGAAAGCGTTATCAACACCCTCAAATGATGTTGTAATCTCTTCAAGTTTCTGCAAACGCTGAATGTAAGATTCAATATTCTCACGTCTTGCACCGGGTCTTGCAGCAGAAATAGCATCAGCCGCTTGAACAAGGCAAGCGATAACAGTCTTTGCTTCAACGTCACCGTGGTGAGCCTGAATAGCGTGTATAACCTGTTCGTTTTCTTTGTTCTTTCTTGCAACTTCAACACCGAGTTCGATATGTGTACCCTCTTTTTCGTGGTCGAGAGCCTTACCTATATCGTGAAGAAGACCTGCGCGTTTTGCGAGTTTAACGTCTGCACCGAGTTCAGCAGCCATAAGACCCGCAAGGTAAGAAACCTCAAGTGAATGGTTAAGAACATTCTGACCGTAACTTGTACGGTATTTAAGTTTACCGAGAAGTTTAACGATTTCACCGTGAAGACCGTTAACACCTGCATCAATAATAGCCTTTTCACCGGTCTGTCTTATGGTGTTTTCAACTTCGCGTTTTGATTTTTCGTACATTTCCTCAATGCGTGCAGGGTGAATTCTGCCGTCGGAAACAAGTTTTTCAAGAGTAAGTCTTGCAATTTCACGGCGTACAGGCTCAAAGCAAGAAACCGTAATTGCCTCGGGTGTGTCATCAATAATAAGGTCAACACCCGTAATTGTTTCAATAGTACGGATATTTCTACCCTCACGGCCGATAATACGGCCTTTCATTTCGTCGTTGGGAATTGTAACAACTGAAACAGTTGCTTCTGCCGCGTGGTCGGCAGCACAACGCTGAATAGCACCGGAAATAACTTCACTTGCTAATTTATCCATATCGTCTTTGAGTTGTTGCTCATAGTCGAATATTTTCGTTGCTTTTTCGTGAACAAGTTGTTCTTCAAGAGTTTTAAGAAGAACGTCTTTTGCTTGTTCTTTGGAATATCCCGAAATTCTTTCGAGGATTTCAAGTTGACTTCTTTTGAGAGATTCAACTTCCTGTTCTTTTGCCTCAACATCTTTGAGTTTCTGAGAAATAATTTCCTCTTTCTTTTCCTGTGCGTCTACCTTTTTGTCAAGGCTTTCTTCTTTTTGTATAATGCGTCTTTCCTGACGCTGAACTTCTGCACGTCTTTCACGAAGGTCGTGCTCAGTTTCGGATCTGAGTTTATGGATTTCATCTTTGGCTTCAAGGATAGTTTCCTTTTTCTTCTGCTCAGCCTCTGTCATTGCATTGTTTACAATGCGTGCAGCCTCTTCGGTTGCAGAGCCGATAGCAGCCTCAGCAACTTTCTTACGGTGAGCGCCACCCAAGATGAAACCTACAACACCGCCTACAACAAGTGCTATAACAGCGGCAATAATAATAGGTCCCACAGCGGTTACCCCTTTCTTTTAGATTTTAAGATAATTTCAATAATAAAAAAATGACGGAAAACCAACACTTTCCGTCACAAAAGGCAGAAAACGAAGCCCTGAAAGGCAGATTTCTGCATATATAATAAAAGTTTTGTCGCAGACGTTCACACGTGTGCGGTATGTATCTATATAAAATATAATTATCCCTTGAAAAATAATAAAAAATATAATTAAAAAAGTATAAAATTACAAAAATATATAAATAACAAAACTATTATCATACAATACGGATAGTGCACTATTACCACAAATAATACATCATCTCGTATATTATAATAAAAATATTGTTATTAGTCAAGAAAAAATGAACACCTGAATAAACTTTTTTTGTTAAAAATTATGAATAAATACCAAAGAATGTTTATTATTTAATTTCGGGGAAAACACTTGCACATTCGTAAAGAATTTTTTCAGCCTTTTCTTTACACTCTTTATTATCAGGTAAATCACGAACTTCGCTTTTTTTCCAAAGCGAAAGAATCTGCGGAAACGTAAGTAAAGTTTCAAATGTCGCTGTTTTACCGTACTTATTCTTTATAATTTCAATTATTTCACAGGGGTCAGTATCATCAGTAGAAAAAAGACCGCCCTTTTGTACTGCAAATACACAAAGATTTTTTATTTCTTCAGTTCTTTCCGACCCACAGGTTAAAACAGTGTCAATTCTCTTTTCAACTTCTTCTAAAGGAAGTAAAAAAGCACTTGAAAGCATTGCACCTATTTGTTTTTCCGTAAAACCTCTTTTTCTGAACGCACCGATATACCCTGCAACAATAAGACCTACTTCGTCGTTTCGCTCGGTTATATCCGTTTTACTGTCTACTATCCATTGCGGAATATTATTAAACTCAGCATTCATATTATCACCGTATTTTTCGTAATGTTATAATATGTTTTACCACATTTTAAAAATCAAAACAATAGAATTTCGTTAAAAAACAGTCACACTTCGTTTAAAAAATAACTTTTGTTGACTTTTCAATTTGCTTGTTTTATAATTTGTGTAAATTGAATAAGGTGGAGTCTGTCAAAATTCGCGGGATAATACCCGTTTTTCTTTGTGTGTTTTGATGGGGTCTACCGACCTCATCTTTTTTATTTTTAAGGAGTGTATACTATGCTCGTCCCAATTCTATTATTGATTTTAGGTTTCGTTTTGCTTATCAAGGGTGGCGACTGGTTCGTTGATGGCGCAACAGGTATTGCCCGTCGTTTTCATCTTCCCGAAATCCTTATCGGCGCCACTGTAGTTTCAATCGGCACAACTCTTCCCGAAGTTATGGTTTCTGCGGGTGCCGCAGCAGCAGGAACAGGCTCTATAGCTTACGGTAACGCCATCGGTTCAATCATCTGCAACACCTCCTTAATTGCCGCATTAACAATAGCAATTAAGCCCGGTGCCGCAGCAAGAAAAAGTTTAAAACTCCCTGTTATTTTCTTCTTTGGTGCCGCAGCATTCTATTGTTTAATTTCTTACGTATTCGGTACTTTCAACCGTTGGACAGGTATCGTTCTTCTTGCAACCTTTGTAGTATATATGTTACTCACAGTCTTGCGTATGAAAAAAACCGGTGCAGACCTTGAAACTGTTCAGCACGAAGAAATTCACGGCAATATCAAAACAGAAGAACAGCTCGAAGCAGAAAGTGGCGAAGACCACGTTGTTGAAACAAAAGAATCCGGCAAAAAAGACCCGCTAATAAAAGATATTTTTCTTTTGGTTGTTGGTGCCGTTCTTATTGCATTCGGTGCACGTTTACTTGTTGACAATGCTACAATAATAGCTCAGAATCTTGGCGTTTCAGAAACCGTTATCGGTCTTACAATTGTTGCCCTGGGCACATCATTACCCGAGTTAATAACCGCCATTACATCATTGATAAAGGGTCACGGTTCGCTTTCGTTAGGTAACATTATCGGTGCCAACCTTTTCAATCTTGTTCTTGTAAGCGGTACTGCTATTACAATTAATCCCTTCGATGTTCCTGCATCAGGCTATATCAACGGTATCAACTCTGCATTTATTATTGATATACCTGTTATGCTTTTAGTTATGGCAATACTCACTATACCTACACTCATCAAGCAGAAGCTTTCCCGTTGGCAAGGTTTTGCACTTTTAGCAATTTATGCAGGATTCTGTGTCCTTCGGTTCATTGTTTTGTAATTACAAAATAGCAACTAACAAAAACAGTTATGACTTAGTTAAAAGTCATAACTGTTTTTATGTTACACAATTAAATCAACACATTCTTCCGGTGTTTTACCATCGCATTCAATTGTAACATCAGCGTATTTTTCATACAAGGGCGCTCTTTCGGTATAAAGTTCCGCTAAAGTTGTCCCCTCTTTCATTGCAATACCGCGTGTATGTATATTATTTACGCGTCTATTCAACTCATCAGGGGTCACTTTAAGATAAACAACCACACCGTTTTCGCGAAGTTTTTTCATAGCATTTTCACCGTAAACTGCGCTACCACCTGTTGCAACAACCGAATTACAAAACTCATAATCTGAAATTATAGTTTCTTCAAGTTTTATGAAATTTTCAATGCCGTCGTCATTTATAATGTCACATAAACTTTTCCCTGTTGAGTTCTGGATAAGTAAATCCGTATCATAAAAACTCATAAGCATTGACTTTGCGAGTAAAACCCCGACCGTACTTTTACCTGCTCCGGGCATACCTATAAGAACGATATTTTTCAAAACTTTAATCTCCTTGATAAGTCGGCGCATTTTTAGGTGCAGTACCCTTTACAACTTTGTGATAATACGAATAAGTCATAGGTGTATCTTTGCAGAGATTACCTGCATCTGTAACTTCTCCTAAGAAAACGGTATGTGTATCGGTTTCCATTGTGTTTATAACCTTACAGGTAATGTAAGAAACAGCCTGGGGCAAAACGGGAAGATAACCTTTTACAAGGTGTTCTATCCCCTCAAACTTGTCTACATCCTTACCGCTTCTGAACCCAAAAGAACCGATAACCATAGGGTCAATGTTTTCGCCGAGGATATTGATAGCAAAAACGCCTGTATCCTTAATACATTTATTTGTATAGTTATCGTGGTTAATTGAAACGGCAATAGTTTCCGGTGTCGCAGTTATCTGCATAACAGAGTTGGCAGTACAACCCGTAGGTCTGCCCTCAGCCCAGGTAGTAACAACATAAACACCGTATGATAAATTAAATAATGCAGTTTTATCCATAATATACACTCCTATTAAAAAGCCGACGGAAAACACCGTCGGCTTTTGTGTTTTACACCTCGTAAAATGAATCTTTTCCGAGTCCGCAGATGGGGCAAACCCAATCTTCGGGAACATCTTCCCACTTTGTGTTTGGAGCAACCCCTGTTTCAGGATCACCTCTGGCAGGGTCATACACATAACCGCAGGGACATTCGTATTTCATAAAACTCACCTCTATATATTTTTGCAATATATAGTATTACCGAAAAAGTTTAATTTTAACCAAAATATCTCTTAAGAAGACCTTCGAATGCTTTGCCGTGTCTTGCCTCGTCGCGAGCCATTTCGTGAACTGTATCGTGGATAGCATCAAGATTCTGTTCCTTAGCCATCTTAGCAAGCTCGAATTTACCGAGTGTTGCGCCGTTTTCAGCTTCAACTCTCATTTCAAGGTTTTTCTTTGTAGAATCTGTTACGAGTTCGCCGAGAAGTTCAGCAAATTTTGCTGCGTGTTCTGCCTCTTCGTAAGCAGCCTTTTCCCAGTAAAGACCGATTTCGGGATAACCTTCTCTGTGAGCAACTCTTGCCATTGCAAGATACATACCAACCTCTGTGCATTCGCCCTGGAAGTTTGCGCGAAGACCTTCGATGATTTCTTCGCTTACACCTTTAGCAACACCGAGAACGTGCTCTGCTGCCCAAGTCATTTCTTCGTCTTTAACTTCTACAAATTTTTCTGCGGGAGCCTTGCAAAGAGGGCAAGCTGCAGGGGGATTTTCGCCTTCAACAATCTGACCGCATACTAAACATTTCCATTTTTTCATAACATTAAACTCCTTCAAATATAATTTTAATTTAATTACTTTTTATATTATCGCGGCAGTTTTTGCAAACGCCGTAATAAACTGTTTTTTGCGACTGTACTTCGTGGCCCATTTTAGATAATTCCGCCGGAATTTTTGATTCACAAAAAACATCTGTAATATTATGACATTTTTTGCAAAGAAAATGAATGTGGTCCGTTAAATTACCTTCGTAATGAACTTTAGTGTCGCTGCTTTCGACTACGGTTATAAAGCCTTCGTCCTTTAATTGACCTAAATTTCTGTAAACAGTACCGAGGCTGATGTTAGGAATCTCCTCCCGTACCCTTTCAAAAATCATATCCGCTGTGGGATGGTCATAAGAGGCTCGCAAAACTTCGAGCACCGCGTCGCGTTGTCGTGAACTTCTCATCTGATCACCTCGCACGGTTATTGTAACAGCATCTTAACTCACTAAGTAGTAACGATTACTATTACTGTAATTACTATAACAGACGAGAAAGCATTTGTCAACACCTTTTTATAAATTTTTTAAAACTTTTTCTAACTCAATATATTCCAATATTTCATCTGATAATTTACGGTAATATTCCGCGGTTTCCGAATTCAGAAGAAGGTACTTCCCCACTCTTTTAACCGCGTTATCAAATCGCCTTGTTATTTTATATTCTCCCTTTAAAAGCGGACAGTCAGCACGCCTGTCAAACTCGGTTTCTATGTATTCAATACCCTCACTATATTTTATTACAGGAAAAAGCGGATATATTCTGCACGCGAGAGGTCTTTTGTTCCTGTCGCATTTACCGTCACAAACGGCAAGTTTATCTCCGTTTTCATTTTCAATTATTTTCATATTGCTGTCTATAAGGTTTTCTTCACCGGGAAACAAAAGCATCCCTGTTTTATTATCCCCTTTGCAACATTTACCGCCGCAAATCTTTCCGCAGTCAGACTCAAGGGGCGTAGTATTTCGCAATAAGGAATAACACGTTTTTAACAAAACTTCTTTTTTCATAAAAAATACCTCAGTGTTTAAAAGAATAAAATCAGGTTAAAATATTTGAGAGGCGGGTAAAAACCTGTCCCGAAAAGGAGGTTATAATAATGAACGATCAGAAAAACAGCAACATCGGTTGCACAGTTGTAAGTTGTAAATACCATTGCGACAATGCAAACTACTGCTCTTTAAACGCAATTGAAGTAGGCGCATGCAACTGCGACCCCAAATCAGTTGACGGAACTTGCTGTCAGTCATTTCAGGCAAAAGCATACTAATTAAGAGAAATCCGCCCGATAAGTTTCAGTTTATCGGACGGGTTTTTCATATTTTCGGGCAATCTGTAACAAGATTTACCGTATTTTTAGCGTTCACCCATCTGTGATCTGCGGGTCTGCCTTTATACACGTTATCGCGCATAACAATATCGGCAGAGTTACTTACATTAAGTGCATAGGTGTTATTTATAATAAATAAGTTGTTTTCTATAAGAACATTCCTGTGAACAGGGCCCGCATATTTTCTGTTTTCGGGTTTTATGAGTATTGCGTTTTCTTCACAGTTCATAAAAGCGTTACCTCTTATGACAACATCGCGAACTGCACCGCTTTCATACCAACTTGAAGCATCATTTGAAATAAGTATTCCACTCATACCCGTATTCAAAAATTTATTATTTTCAATTCGCACTTTACCGCGGGTGGTAACAAGCACACCGCGGGTTACTACCCTGTTTATAGTATTGCCCGCAAATTCAAAGTCAGGGCAAGCGGAAATATTTTCAATAACACCACCAACTCCAATAGGCGGGTCGTATGTAGCAAGCACTAAATCATAGTAATACTCGTCACGAAGTGTGGCGTGCAAAATTTTAGTTCTGCCTGTTTCGAGTAAGGTTCTCGGGTCAATGAATGCAATCGTATCCCCCTCGCGTATGCACTCAAAACCGTAACTCTGAGGGTGCGGAAATTTAACGGTTATTTTATCTTTGTTGGCTTTAACTATTTTGAAATGAAAACCGTGAACATTACAGGCATCGTCCCCTGCACCGTCAAAATTGGAATCAAGCACCTTAATTCTTCCGCGACACATACTGAATTGCATAAAATCCGCAACGGAAGTAAAATCCACTTCCGCATTGGGATTCGGTGAAAAATCCACTTTGTTTAAAGTAATGTTTTCACTGTTTTGAGCAACAAAAGCAAGAGAATTATTATATCTTTGTTTTACATTTTCGAGAACAATATCCTTTGAAGAATCAACAAAAATCCCTACTTCTTTACGAATACAGGGGAACATATAAAAGACCTGCCCCACTTCGTAATCCTTGGGTGTGATAAACCGCACATTAAAAATTCGGTCTGCAATTTGCTTTATTGATGTAGCACCAGCAAAAGGATGACTGTCATTTCGTTTAATGTGATTATAGTTAGAGGGTCTGGCAGTAGCCATCCACCAACCTCTGTTTTTATATTCCGTAAAACCTAATTTATAATCAGTTCCATACCAGTAAAACTCACCGTTTTCCTCCGAATATTTACTTGTATCATCAATTTTTACAGTCACATAAAAAGAAGAGGCTTTTATAACAGTAATTTTATGTACATTCGGAAGAACTGTTTCGATATTTAAATTTTTCAATTTAATTTTTTCACAGTTTTTAATAAGTATATTGGTCATGCTGCCGTCCATTATAAAATTGGAATCGCAGCAGTCAATTTCCATATCCTTAACGTTTTCAATAACAATTGCCGTTTTATGCAAATTCTTTTGCTCGGTTTTTCCGTATTCCTCGGCAGCAATTGTGTTAGATATATGCATTTCACGCACATCGGCATTTTTACTGCAAAAAACATAGTTACCTTTAACAAGTGTGAGTGTTTTATGCACCGCAGTCTGTGAAGTTGTATTAAAAAGATTTCTAAAGCCGGTAGTTGCTTCAATATTAGGTTTCAAACTGAATGACTCGGGATAAATTACCAACTTTTTCACCACCAAAAAATTCTACAAAAATATAATACAATAGAAAAGTAGAAAAAGCAACACGGCACGCTCCGAAAATTTTGGAAACAAACAACAAGAAAAGACCACCGCTTCTTGCGATGGTCTTTTCTTGATAATAGAAAGTTATTTACTTCCTGCGTATCGTATTGGCATCTTTATAATAACCTGTGGTTGTTGTGGTGATGTTGCAACTTTATGAATAAATTATGAACATTTTAATACTTTGTACACTTTTTCTGTAACCCAAAGCCTTCTTTCGTCAACATTGCCAAGTGTTTATGTCGTTTTTTGTGCACAATATAACTCTCCAAAAAAAGATGGAAAAAACTTAAAACTTTTGTTGAAACATTTAAAATATTGTGTTAATCTATACTTATATTCCGTAGGCGTGTTCTGTCCTACGTATATGGAGGTATATTATGTCAAACATTCTTGATGCTTTCAAAGAAAAGCAAATTGAAGAAAAAGTTTACACCGGTAAGAAGATAAAAGTCGGCATTATCGGTTGCGGTTGGATTGCTGAAGCACACCTTAAGAGTTACCTTAAATGTGACGATGTTGAAGTTGTTGCTTTTGCTGACATTGTTCCCGGCAAGGCAGAGGCTTTTGCAAAGGCTAACGGCATTGATGTTGAAAAGGCTAATTTCTATTTGAGCGATAAAGAACTTATTGATAACGAAAAAGATCTTGACGCTGTTTCAATTTGTACATACAACCGTCAGCACGCACCTTGTGCAATTTATGCTCTTGATCATGGTGTTCACGTTCTTCTTGAGAAACCTATGTGCGTTACTCTTGAAGAAGCAGTTGAAATCTGCAAGGCTGAAAAACGCAGCGGTAAAATTCTTTCCATCGGTTTCCAGCCTCGTTTCGACGAGAATATGAAGATGGTTAAAAAGATTTGCGAAAGCGGTGTTCTCGGTAAAATTTATTACATTCAGACCGGTGGCGGCAGAAGAATGGGTATCCCCACACCTTTCGGCACATCTTTCATTCAGGAAGATACAGCAGGCCTCGGTGCATTAGGTGACATCGGTTGTTATTCACTTGATATGGTGCTTAACGCTATCGGTTATCCCAAGCCCCTTACAGTTACAGGTTTCAAAGCAGGCCTTTTCGGTAAAAAACCCGAATACCTTCAGAAACCCGAATACACAGAAGTTTTCGGTGTTGATGACTTCGCTGCTGCTTATGTCCGTCTTGAAGGAGACATCGTTCTCGACTTCCGTATTGCATGGGCAATGCATTGCGACACTCCCGGTGATACAATTATTATGGGTACCGAAGGCGGTCTCAGAATTCCTTCAACAGAATGTTGGAACGGCTCTATCGGCGGACCTATGACAATTTACCACAACATTGCAGGCGAATGTGTTGAAACAGTTATCCCCGAGTGCGACAATGACGGCGACAACTTTGATAAGAAAATCCGTTCATTTATCGACGCTATCGAATTCAACCTTCCCTCACCTGTTCCCTCAAGCCAGATTATTTACAACCAGGCTATTATCGACGGTATTGCACGCTCCTCAGATGCAGGCAAAGAAATTGAAATCGTTATTCCTGAAATCTAAAACAAAAATAAAGTTCGCTCTTGATTTTGAAAATCAAGAGCGATTTTTTATTTGTATTTTAATAAAACGCCTGTCTGTCTTCTGAAAGTATTATGTTACTTTCACCGTAAATTGCAGTCTGCAAAGTCTGAGCAGCGAGGGGGTAATCGACCTCCCAATACCAGACATCGCCGGAGTGTGCTTTACGGGAAGCCTCGTCGGGCATAACAATTTGTTGAACCGAGAATTTTGTCCAACCGCCTATAATTGCCTTTGTACCTAAAGCCACAAGTTCTGCTTCGTTATAGCTTGTTTCAAGGTACGGCATAAATGTTTTTATATACTCGGGAACTTCCGATGCCTGAATTGTAGTGGCTTTTTGAAGAAGCGCTATAAGCACTTCGCGCTGATTCTGGGTGCGCTGAACGTCACCATCGTTATATATTTTACGGCTTCGGCAGAAAACAAGCGCCTGGTCGCCGTTAAGATTAACCGACGAGCCCGCTTGTAAATTCCAATCATAAGAAGCATTAAAACGCTCCGCTTCGTATTCGCTGAGGTTTACGTTAACACCGCCCAATTTATCAATAACCGCTTTAAAGAGAGCGAAGTTAATCATAGCGTAGCCGTCAATTCTTATTTTGAAGTGACTTTCAATAGTATTAATAAGGTTTTCAACACCGTAAAACGGGAACGCAGAGTTGATTTTATTAAAACTGCCTACTCCGTCGGGTGATTCAAGGTAAGCATAACTGTCACGCATTATTGACGTAAACGTAATTGTGCCGAGTTTTTTATTAACCGAAGCAATTATCATTGAGTCGGTAAGACCCGAAATTGTATTTTTGTTTCGGGTATCAACACCAACACAAAGCACATTTATAACATCTTCACTGTACATCACATCTCCGCCGTTGGTAGCCCATTCTTTAATAGCGGCTTTAAGTTCTGTGGCATTACCCTCAAAAATCCGGTCAAATTCGGGGTCATCCTGCAAAGATAATGCAACCGTTTCATCATCAAAGTCATAAGTTAAAGTATCTTCAACCTCGGGCGGAGCATTTTTAATACTCTGCCAGTAAGAAAAACCAACTGCAAATAACCCGATGCAAAGCACAAGAATAATGCAAACTATTGTTAAAAATATCTTTTTACCTTTTTTCTTTTTGTTCTTTGACATAACCATCACCTTAAAAAGTTAGTAGAATAATTATAATACAATTTTTAATATATTACAATAGTTTTATGTAGTCGAGGCCCTGGAACAACTCCTAACTCCTCATTCCGTTAAGTGCCGTCATAACCGCCTCTTCCGACATATCGCAGGACATTTCATAAATTGGAATTTCTGAAAGAATTTTATTAAGCGTGTCAAGCATATTTTTCATAAGTTCCTTGTCATAAGGGCGCACGGTCTGGTCCATAAAGGGTTTCAGCGCCTTTATGCCGGGAATTCTTTTAATTTTATTTTCACCGCGTGATAAGAAAGTAATACCCGCAATGGGAACACCCTCGTTAACACTTTCATTGGTTTTTCCACTCCAGGGCGTACCGTATGCATAAAACACACCGTCAACCAGTCTGATAGCGGGTTTATCGTCATTGATAATACGCGCACCGGGTAAATATTTTAACCATAAATGCGTGTGGGTGGATTTACCTGTTCCCGAACGGGCAGAAAAGAGGTATGCCTTGCCCTCATATTCAACGCATGATGCGTGTAACATAACACCGTCGAATTTGGCGAGTTTCTCGTAAAAATGCGCACCACTCCACAGATATTCTGTTTCACCGAGTGTAAGAGCCGGTGCTTCCTTTTGCCTGTCAATATAATATTGTTCCGTTACTTCAAAAACAATATCAGCCTCTTCGTCACCGTCATACTTGTACGGCTCAATACGAGACATAAGCAATTCGTGGTTAATATTCAGTTCCACAATTAAATCAGCAGTTTTTATTTTCAAGGTCATTCTCCTTATCTTTACAACAATACCTTTAACGCGAAGCCTATCATCCCTGTTTCGATTTTGTCGAAATAGGGAGGGGGACCGCGTCAGCGGTGGTGGGTAGTTCTCTTGCGGTTAGTCTTCAGTAAATTAAACCGAAGCCTATCATCCCTGTTTCGACTTTGTCGAAATAGGGAGGGGGACCGCGCTAGCGGTGGTGGGTAGTTCTCTTGCGGTTAGTCTTCAGTAA
>JAGAJB010000039.1 GCA_017626295.1 Clostridia bacterium
AGCTGTAGTAATATAGGTACAAATCCACAGTGCTTGTCTTTATTATATCGCAGGTAGTTGTTCCTGCAAATACAATATATTCTTTCGAAAGGAGACATAATTAAAAACCACCCCCTTTGAGATGGTTTTAATTATACGTGCTTTATGGATAAAGAAAAAATAGCAAGAGCCGTCCGTGATATTCTGGAGGCTATCGGCGAAGACCCCGACAGAGAAGGTCTTAAAGAAACTCCCGAAAGAGTTGCAAGAATGTACGAAGAGGTGTTTTCGGGGCTTACCGAAGATGCCCACGACCATTTGAAATTATTTAATGAAAAGGGGAACGATGAACTTGTTGTAGTTCGCGATATACCTCTTTATTCAATGTGCGAGCATCATCTTCTGCCTTTCGTGGGCAAGGCGCATATTGCCTATATTCCCTCTGACGGAAAAATCATAGGTCTTTCAAAACTTGCAAGAATAGTTAACGTGTACGCCAAAAGACCTCAGGTACAGGAAAGGCTTACAACTCAGATAGCGGACTTTTTATATGAAGAACTTGAAGCGAAAAGTGTGGCTGTTCTTATTCAGGCGGAACATCTTTGTATGACAATGCGCGGAGCAAAGGCAGCAGGCGCAATGACACAGACTTCCGCTTTAAGAGGAACAGCACGCAAAGATGCACGCACGCGCGCTGAAGTTATGTCGCTTCTCTCAGGAGGCAGATGATGTTTTCTTTTAAGGATTTAATAAAAACTAAAAACCGTCCTCTCGTTATGGGTATACTTAATATAACGCCCGATTCCTTTTCCGATGGCGGCGAGGCTTTCACCGTAGAGGACGCAGTTAAAAAGTTAAAATTATTATGTAACGAAGGTGCGGATATCATTGATGTCGGTGCTTGTTCTACCGCACCCTGTAATGAACTCGTTTCTGAAAAGGAAGAACTGAACAGACTTAAGATGTTTTTACCCGAAATTATAAAACATTCCACGGTTCCTGTTTCGGTTGATACTTTAAGAGCCGTCGTTGCAGAATATGCCTTGAGTCAGGGCGTCAGCATAATAAATGACGAAAGCGGTATATTTAATAACAGTATGGCGGAGTGCGTTTCCCGATACGGTGCAGGGTGGATTTTTATGCACACAGGCGGAGGGTGTTCCTCGGA
Organism: Clostridia bacterium; assembly: GCA_017626295.1. Taxonomy (GTDB): domain Bacteria; phylum Bacillota; class Clostridia; order Oscillospirales; family Acutalibacteraceae; genus DTU089. Next base: position 1,148 of record JAGAJB010000039.1, read on the forward strand.
CTCGGTCAAATACCCTGACGGTGTAATAAAAGATGTTTCAGATTTCTTCAACAATATGAAAAAACAAGCCGTGGAGTTTGGTATAGGTGAAGAACAACTTTGCTATGATTTCGGTATAGGTTTCGGAAAGACAAGGCAGAATGATTTGGAACTTCTTTCTGCTTGCCAGGTGCTTAGTGAGTTTTCACCTCTTCTCGTCGGTGTATCAAGGAAACGCGTTATAGGTGAAATTACAGGGGAAAAACTACCTAAAGACAGGGTGGCAGGCAGTGTTACTGCTGCCGTTCTTTGTGCTTATAACGGAGCGAGTATTCTTAGAGTTCACGATGTTAAAGAAACAGTTGACGCACTAAAAGTTACCAATGCTTTCAAAAGAGGTATATTATAATGGAAAAGATTATTATTAAAGGTTTGAAAATCAAAGCGTTTCACGGTGTTAATCCTCAAGAGAAAATCGACGGTCAGAATTTCATACTTGATATTACTGCGGAACTAGACGTGAAAAAAGCGCAACTCAGCGATAATGTGGACCATACCGTAAGTTATTCCGATATTATAAAAACTACCACTGCGGTGTTTACGGAAAAAAGTTACAATCTTATAGAAACAGCCGCAAATAAAGTCGGTATGGAGATTATGAGAACTTATCCCAAACTCAGAAGTGTTACCGTTCTTCTTAAAAAACCCGAAGCACCCATTAAGGCAGATTTCGAGTATGTGGCGGTTGAGGATACAATTACAAGAGAACAAATGATGGCGGAGACTGTGGAATGAAAGCGGTAATAGGTATCGGTACAAATATGGGGGATAGGTACGCTAATATTAAAACTGCCGTTGAAGCAATAAGCCTTGTTCCCGGTATTGAAGTTTTAAGGGAATCCTCTGTATATGAAACAGACCCTTGGGGTTATACTGACCAACAGGGCTTCTATAATAATGTAATAGAAGTAGAAAGTGAAAAATCCCCTCAGGCGCTCCTCGGTGTATGCTTGGGTATTGAAGCGGGTATGGGCAGAGTCCGTCAGTTTAAATACGGCCCCCGTGTTATTGATTTGGATTTGCTCATTTTTGAAGATGCTGTTTCTGATACGGAAGAACTAAAACTTCCTCACAGTCTTATAGGTGAACGCGACTTCGTTTTAGTGCCTTTGCAGGAACTGTTTTCGGATATGAATATATACGGCTTTGATTACAAAAAAGAGTACGAAAATATACTTCCGAAATCTTCCGCAAAAAAAGTTGAAAAAAGTTGAAAATAATGCTTGACTTTTTAAAAACGGTGTAGTATAATGCGTTCTTGTCGGCGTCAGAAGAGACGCGGAGGAAAACCTCTGAAAATCTTCAAAACAAGTAGAAATCGAAACACCCGGGAGGGTGGAAAAGTTCGGTAAAAAACTTAAAAAAAGATGTTGACAATGCGAGATGATTGTGATATTATCTTAAGGCACTCTTGAGAGGGGAACTTTGAGAGAGGGCAAACGAACCTTGAAAATTAAACAACGATTAAAGAAAAAACCCTTG
>JAGAJB010000021.1 GCA_017626295.1 Clostridia bacterium
AATGTTGATGAATGAAATGTTGATGAATGAAAAATGAATATTGAATATTGAAGAATGAATAATGTCGGGGCGAAGCCGATTATAATGCTGACGCAGTCCCAAAATTTTTCATTATTCATCATTCATTATTCATCATTCATTAAATTAAAATATAAGCATACAATCGCCGAAGTTTACGTAAAAAGAAAAATAGAAATATGCATTACAAAAATTCGCTAACTTATAAACATCGGCAAACCAATGTTTACAGTATATATGAAAACATAAAAAATATCAATAAAAATAACGCAAGAGATTTTCACTCCTGCGTTACTCTAAAATTTACTGGAATGCGGCAAGATTATCCCAATCAATATCTGCTTCATCAACAAATCCGCTATGCTCTGCCGCAGCGATATGTTTCGCTTCCTCAGAGGTGACCTTTGTAAAGTCAGGGTCCCACGCAAGTACGAGTTTCTTTATAAACTCATAAGCGAAGTTCTTATCGTCCTCCGGCAACATATCTAAGAGCCTTGCAGCATCCATTGCAACATTAGACATTTACTTGCCCTCCCTTTTATTTATAAATATCTCCGCGGTTTCCAATATCAATGATAAAAAGAATTTCAACTTGCTGTTTTGCACCGTACTTATAAATAATATTATCGACCAAAGTCAATAAATTAATTGTTAATTTTTAAATTAGTAAAGTTTTATATATTATCAGCAAATCAACATACAGTCGCCAAAATTTACAGGATATGTGACTGTTAGTAATTTCATTTACCGATTGGTGATATTACCGTATTCCCGCTTCATAGCCTCAATTGAAACAACCCACTGTTTTCCAAATTTACAAACATCAACGCCGTTAATTAGTTTACCGTAAGAGATTGCCTTACGAAGTGTACTTTCATTAAGACCCCATAGTTCAGTAGCATCAGAAAAAGCTATCAATCCGTCAAAGGGTGTTTCCACCTCTACACCGTTCTCCCACAACTCATCGCAAGATAAATCAAGCTCATCATTCCAAATGATACCGTAACCGCCAACATCGACATATACACCGCCGAAATCATTATTTTTTTCAAAGGATTTAAAAGCCGGTATTTTTTGAAACAAAGGTTTTATATCATAAATTTTGGTAACACCCTCGGCAAATTGAACACTTAATTTATATTCAGGCAGCGGAGATACATTTTTTATTTTATGAAACATACAAACTCTCCTTATTCTAATGGGGGTAAGTTCTTAAATTCCTGTGTCTCCCAAATTATTTTCAGGTCTTCTCTATGAATTGAAATCCATTCCTGAACCATATTCATAGCTTTTTGAGGTAGGTGTCCTTCAAGAACTTCACCTGTCATAAAATCAATAGCCGCAACATCATCATTATATATCGCGTGTATATGCGGCGGATTATGTTCGCTTTGTAAAAAATACATTCTAATGATTATTCCGTAAAATCGTGATAAAACAGGCATAACAACAACTCCTTAATTTCCTCAATATCATCATATCACGATACCGTGATATTGTCAATAGTGTATGCATTATTAAATCCTATTATTACGTAATCATAATTAAAATCAAAAAAATTACCAAACGGTAACCTGAAAATACCGCTTGGTAACCAGATTTATCGTTCAAAGAACGAGCATACAGTCGCCGAACGAGAAAAACCTGTACTTTTCATTTACAGCCTCTTTATACGCAGTAAATGTTTTATCGTATCCGTAAAACGCACTTACAAGCATTATAAGAGTACTTTCGGGTAAGTGGAAATTGGTAAGTAAACCGTCAATGCATTTGAATTTATAACCGGGATAGATAAAAATATCAGTAAATCTGTCATCTTCGCGGATTTCACCGCAGAAAGTTGCGGCAGATTCAAGAGTTCTGCAACTTGTAGTGCCAACTGCAATGACTCTTCCGCCTTTTGATTTTGTTTCATTTATTAAATCAGCGGTTTCCTTAGGAAGATGGTAATGTTCGGAGTGCATGTGATGGTCTTCTATCTTTTCAGCCTTAACGGGTCTGAATGTACCAAGACCCACGTGAAGTGTTACGTAACCGATTTTAACGCCTTTTTCTTTAAGTTTTTCGAGAATATCGTTTGTAAAATGAAGCCCTGCGGTAGGTGCGGCGGCAGAACCGAGTTCCTTAGAATAAACTGTCTGATAGCGTTCTTTATCCTCAAGTTCCTCGGTAATATAATGAGGCAAGGGCATCTGACCGATTTTATCGAGAATACTATATATATTATCGGACTTATCATAGAAAAATCTGACTATTCTGTTGCCGTTATCAAGAACTTCTTCAACTTTCGCTTCCAGTATACCGTCACCGAATGTAAACTCGGCGCCTTCTTTTGCGCGTTTACCCGGTCCTGCAAGAGTTTCCCATAAATCATTCTCTATTTGTTTTAAAAGCAAAAACTCAACGTTAGCGCCTGTTTCTTTCTTAACACCGTAAATACGCGCAGGCAAAACTCTGGTATTATTTAAAATAAGGCAGTCCCCTGTTTTAAAGTAATCGAGAACATCATAAAAATGTTTATGAAGAATCTCGTTGTTTTCTTTTGAAAGAACCATCATTCGTGAGTGGTCGCGGGGTTCCATAGGATGTTGAGCAATAAGTTCTTCGGGTAAATCATAGAAAAAATCGGATTTGTTCATAATTCTTCCTTTATTTCCTTAATATGTTGTAAAATTGTAAATAAAAACAATTGACTTAACTTTTTAATAATGGTATTATTTATAAGTTAAAAAGCGGATTATATTATAATTCATTTACACCGCAATTACAAGTGTTTTTTATACGGAGGTACACACTTATGAAAAAGTATAAAGTTGGTATTATCGGCGCAACAGGTATGGTTGGCCAGAGATTTGCACTTTTACTCGCAGACCACCCTTGGTTTGACGTAACTGTTCTTGCTGCAAGTTCACGTTCAGCAGGTCAGACATACAAAGAGGCTCTCGGCGACCGTTGGTGTATGGATGTAGCAACACCCGAAAAATATCTTGATATGGTTATCCTTGATGCAGAAAAAGATATTGAAAAAATCGCTGCAAGCGTTGATTTCGTATTCTGTGCAGTTAACCTCAGCAAAGATGAAACAAAACTTCTTGAAGAAAAATACGCAAAGGCTGAATGCCCCGTTGTTTCAAACAACAGCGCACACCGTATGACAGCGGACGTTCCCATGGTTGTTCCGGAACTCAACCCCGAACACATTGAGATTATCAAATCTCAGAGAGAGCGTCTCGGCACAAAGAGAGGCTTCATTGCAGTTAAATCAAACTGTTCATTGCAGTCTTATGTTCCTGCACTCTTCCCTCTTCACGAAAAATACACTGTTAAAGACGTTGTAGTTTGTACATACCAGGCTATTTCAGGCGCAGGCAAAACATTTGAAAGATGGCCCGAAATGGTAGATAATGTTATCCCCTTTATCGGCGGTGAAGAAGAAAAGAGCGAAAAAGAGCCTCTTAAACTCTGGGGTAAAATTGTAGGTAACGAAATCGTTCCCGCAACAGAGCCTCACTTTACAGCACAGTGCATCCGTGTTCCCGTTTCAGACGGTCATATGGGCGCAGTGTTTGTACGTTTTGAAAACAAACCCACTAAAGAAGAAATGCTCGATATGTGGAAAAACTTCAAAGGCAGAGCACAGGAACTTGAACTCCCCTCTGCACCCAAGCAGTTCCTCCACTATTTTGAAGAAGATAACTGCCCCCAGACAAAACTCCACAGAAATCTCGAAAACGGTATGGCAGTTTCTATCGGCAGACTTCGTGAGGATACACAGTACGATTATAAGTTCGTTTGCCTTGCACATAACACATTAAGAGGTGCTGCAGGCGGTGCAGTTCTTCTTGCTGAACTTCTTTGTGCGGAAGGATACATGGACTAAAAACTAAGTTTGCTTACAGCAAGTAAAGTTATTATAATTATCTGGGGTGATTACTTTGAAAAAACCTATTTTTACAGGTTCGGGTGTCGCTATTGTTACACCTTTTACCGGGGATGATTTAAAAATCAATTTCTCTCTTTTTGAAGAAATTATAGAGTACCAGATAAAAAACGGTACCGATGCCATTGTGGTTTGCGGTACTACGGGTGAAAAATCAACACTTGTTTATGATGAACACGTTGAAGCCTTGCGTGTTGCAGTTGAAACTGTAGGAAAAAGAATCCCTGTTATTGCAGGAACAGGCAGTAACGACACAAAACACGCTGTTATGCTTTCAAACGATGCGGAAAAAATGGGCGTTGACGGTCTTTTGATGGTTACACCTTATTACAACAAAGCATCACAAGACGGTCTTATAGAATCATACACATACATCGAAAAAAGGGTTTCAACACCTATAATTTTATATAATGTTCCGAGCAGAACAGGCGTTAATATAAAACCCGAAACTTACCTTGAACTTTCAAAATTACCTTTGGTAAATGCGGCTAAAGAGGCAAGCGGTGATATTTCTGCACTTGCAAAATCCATTGCACTCTGCGGTGATAACCTTAACTTCTATTCGGGTAATGATGACCAGATTACCGCATTTATGGCTTTAGGTGCAAAAGGTGTTATTTCCGTTCTTTCAAACATCGCACCGAAACTTACCCACGATATTGCTCAATACGGTCTTGAGGGTAACATTCAAAAGAGCGCAGAACTCCAACTTGAATACATTGATTTATGTAATGCGCTTTTCTGCGACGTTAACCCGATTCCCGTTAAAGCGGCAATGTGTATGATGGGTATTGACGTAGGCAGATGCAGAATGCCTCTTTCCCCTCTTAATTCTAAAAATACTGAACTTTTAAAATCAGTTCTTAAGAAACATAATATGATTTAATTTAAATTTCCCATTTCGGAGGAAGTGTAATGACAAGAATACTTTTAAGCGGTTGTTGCGGTAAAATGGGCAGATTTGTTGCTGCGGCAGTTGCTCAGCGTAAGGACTGCGAAATCGTTGCAGGAATTGATATTGTTGATGATTCCACACTGGGTTTCCCTGTTTTTGCAAACTATGATGAAGTTGAAGTTAAAGCCGACGTTATAATTGACTTTTCTAACCCTTCGCTTCTCCCCGCAATGCTTTCTTATGCGGTTAAAACAAATACAGGCGTAGTGCTTGCTACAACCGGTCTTACAGACGAGCAGATAAAAGCAGTTGAAGATGCATCTGAAACCGTACCTGTTTTCTTCAGTTATAATATGTCAATCGGTGTAAGCCTTCTTTGTGAACTTTCAAAGGTTGCCGCTAAAGTTTTAGGTAACGGCTTTGATGTTGAGATTGTGGAAGCACACCACAACCAGAAACTCGATGCACCAAGCGGAACGGCAATAATGTTGGGTAACGCAATTAAAGAAGAAATGCCCGACGCGTACTTTGAATACGACAGACATTCAAAACGCGAAAAAAGACATACAAACGAAATCGGTATACATTCCGTTCGCGGCGGTACAATCGTCGGCGAGCACGAAGTAATATTTGCAGGTAACGACGAAATAGTAAAACTCAGCCACAGCGCCCGTTCAAGAGCAATTTTCGCAAACGGCGCAGTAAATGCCGCAGTATTCCTTAAAAATAAAGAAAACGGCGTATATAATATGAGTAACCTCGTGAACTCGTAAAAAAAACATCCATCCTTCAAAAAGGATGGATGTATTTTTTTTAATATGCTTTTCCCCAATATACCATATGTTTTGCAGGTTTACCGCAACAGATACAGGCATCTGAGATATTTTCCTGTTCAAAGGGAATACAACGGGAGCCAACGCCTGTAAGTTCTTTAACCTTATCTTCGCATTCTTCATCGCCGCACCACATTGCTTTAACGAAACCGTCGCCGTTTGCTTCAAGCATTTTGCTGATTTCGTCAATATCAGTACAGGTGTAAGTACGCTTTTTAAGGTTTTCAAGGGCTTTATCATAAATAGCCTTTGCATAAACATCAAGTGTTTCCTTAATGCTTTCTTCAAGGTTGTCGAGAGAAACGAAGATTTTTTCTCTGTTATCGCGTCTTACGAGAACACACTGATTATTTTCAATATCCTTGGGACCGATTTCAAGACGAAGCGGAACGCCCTTCATTTCATACTCGGCAAACTTCCAGCCTGCAGAGTTACTTGAATCGTCAACTTTAACTCTGAATACTTTTGAAAGTCTGTCGCGAAGTTCGTAGGCTTTATCAAGAACGCCTTCCTTATGCTGAGCAATGGGAAGAATAACAACCTGTATGGGTGCAACAGCAGGCGGAAGAACAAGACCGTTATTATCGCCGTGTGACATAATAATTGCGCCGATGAGTCTTGTGGTTGAGCCCCAGGATGTCTGATGAACGTACTGAAGTTTATTTTCCTTATCGGTATATGTCATATCGAACGCTCTTGCGAAGCCGTCACCGAAGTAATGTGACGTTGCAGCCTGTAATGCCTTACCGTCGTGCATAAGTGCCTCAATACAGTATGTAGAAACTGCACCTGCAAACTTATCGCTTTCGGTCTTAACGCCCTTAATAACGGGCATACAGAGGGCATTTTCGCACATATCTGCATAGACGTTTAACATACGCTCTGTTTCTTCAACAGCCTCTTCAGCAGTTGCGTGAACTGTATGACCTTCCTGCCATAAAAATTCCCTTGTTCTTAAGAAAGGACGAGTTGTCTTTTCCCAACGAACAACACTGCACCACTGGTTGTAGAGTTTAGGTAAATCTCTGTGTGACTGAATGATTTTTGCATAATGCTCGCAGAAAAGTGTTTCGGAAGTAGGTCTTACACAAAGACGTTCTTCAAGTTCATTACTGCCGCCGTGAGTTACCCAGGCAACTTCGGGGGCGAAACCTTCAACGTGGTCTTTCTCCTTCTGTAAAAGGCTTTCGGGTATGAACATAGGCATATATACATTTTCGTGACCTGTTCTTTTGAACTCTTTATCAAGAATATTCTGAATATTCTCCCAGATAGCGTAGCCGTAGGGACGGATAATCATACAACCCTTAACGCTTGAATAGTCAACAAGGTCTGCTTTTTTAACAACGTCTGTGTACCATTGGGCGAAGTCAACTTCCATAGAAGTTATTGCTTCAACCATTTTTTTCTGTTCTGCCATTATACTTCCTCTTTATCTAAAAATTTTATTCTAAGTGATTAACAAAATCGCCGACAGTTTTGATTTTTTCAAGGTCTTCGTCGGAAATTTCTTTTTCAAATGCGTCCTCAAGGCTCATACAAAGGTCTGCTAAATCAAGTTCATCAAGACCTAAATCCTCTTGTAAATCAGCATCAAGAGTAACGTCCATTTCATCAATTTCAAATTCTTCACAGATAATTTGTTTGATTTTTTCGTATGCCATAAAATAAACATCTCCATAAGAATTAAAATTATTAAATTACAGGTTATGAAAACCTAATAAATTGTATTAAGTTTACGCTTATTTGTCAATAGTTTTCGCAAAAAACAATTCGTATAACCACTCTTTACATTTAGGAATCCAATCTGAAAGTTTACTGTCAAATCTGTCGTTACAGGTTACGTAATCGCCTGTTGAAAAACCGTGGTTACCTTTTGAGTAAATGTGCATTTCAAAGGGAATGTTTCTCTCGTTAAGAGCCTTCGCCATACTTAAAGAATTCCCCACAGGAACACAACCGTCATCAACTGCCGCAAATATAAATGCAGGCGGAGTTTTGTCGTCTACCTGTTTATCAATAACGGGAAGTTGATTTCTGTTATAAAGGCACTCGATTTCATTACATATATCTTCGCTGATACAAGGGTATGCGAGTATCATAGCCGCAGGTCTTACCTTACCCATTGTACCCAGAGCCGCCGCAAGATGTCCCCCTGCGGAGAAACCGCAAACCGCAATTTTTTCTGTATCAACGTTCCAGTCTTCAGCGTTTTCGATAATGAAAGCCATTGCCTCGTCTGCATCTTCAAGAGGTTTCGGGAAAATTGAGTTTTCATTAAGTGAATATCTCAAAATAAAGGCATTGTAACCCATACCGAGAAAATGCATTGCAATAGGTTCTGCCTCTCTGTCGGAGCAGAATTTATATGCACCGCCGGGGCAAATAAGCACGCTTCCCCTTTTACCGATATGCGCCATTTCGGGAGAACTGTCGAGAAGGTACGTTGTTAAAGTTACGCCTTCGTTTGTAAGATTATATGTTTGTGTTCTCATAATATTCACGCCTTTTTAAAAAGTTTATTGTATTCCTTAGTGATTTTCGGTGAAAGAATGTTATAAAGTAAAACGTTACATCCCGCTTTAATTAAATTAAAAGCAATACAAACACCCAAAAAGCCTTTAATAAAATCAGTAACCGCAAGGTTCATAAATACTGACGTTAACCACATATTCATAGGAATCATTACAAGCACTACAACCAGAACGCCTACTAAACTTGAAAGAATGACACCTTTGATACCCTTAATTTGTCTTTTGCAGAAGTAAATTGTAAGTATCATCAACCCCGATGATAAAAAGTGCATTAAAAAGCCTATAATTCCGCTTGAACTGCTGACGGTTAAAGTCTGCACTATACACACAACTAAAAGTGAAATAAGCGAGTACACGGGCCCGAGAATTGCCGAGCAAATAAGAATCGGCACATCTGCAAACTCCATCTCATAAAAAGGCGCAGAGGGAAAAATCGGAAACCTTACGGTAACCATAAGTACTAAAGAAAGTGCGGCTAAAACTGCTGCAGTAGTGAGTCTTTGAAGCTGTTGTTTGCTTGTGTTTTTTGTTTTCATAATAACACCCTTTCAATAATAATATCGCCCCGAAAGACTCAGGGCGATATAAAAAGGTTTAATGAAAACTTTTTATATGAAATCTTCTTTCATCCGGACTATACCGTCGGTTCGGGAATTGCACCCGATCAGCCTTTCGGCTCGCAGACTTTACTGCCGGTGGGGAATTACACCCCGCCCTGAAGTTTCGTAATTATATAATATCACGTATCATTATTTTGTCAATACCAACCTGAAAAATCAGATGCAAAATGCTCTGTAACATATGTTTCAATATCTTTCACATCTTCGTTTGTTGCATTTTCATTATAAATCCAAACATATGAAATTGTTTGTTCATATTCATTGATATTAACAACCGCAATTTCAGTAGGTGAAGTAAAATCTTTTGATTCAACTATAAAATATTGGTCATCGCCGTACTGAAAACTTTTACCGAATTTAAAACTCTGATTTATAAGTTTTTTTGCATCCTCGAAATTATAATCGTAATAGTATAAAGTTAATTCCAGCATCTTAGATTTGTCTTCAGCGTCAGTATTTTCACTATAATAAAATTCCGGTGAATAAAACTCCAAATTAAAGTTATTGAAATCGGGCATAAAATTCTCAGCGCCGTATTCCTCTACTTTAAAAGAGTAATCAGATAAACTTTTATCCAGATACACTATACCGGGCTTGCTTTTAAAAAACTTTTCAAATTCCTTACCCGCTGTTTGTTGTGAACGGTTATATTTAAAAATGTTACTGTCGTATTTAAATTCTTCAAACTGACCTGATTCGTAGTCATAATAATAATCGAATTCGTCAAGTGCTATATTAACCAAACTTTCTTTAGCAAGATTTTTTATTATAAAATCTTCGCTTTCGGCAAGTTTCACAAGTTCAGGAACTGCAGCATTACCCAATGTTTCATAATGCTCGAAATCAACACCTATTTCGCCCTGAGCATACTTTTGGTAATTATATTTTGAAATAACAGAATCTAAATCAGAGACAGATACCACAACAAAAGTAAGTGCGCAAGTGAGTATCACAAAGTTAATATATTTAAATTTTTCATTGAAAATTCTTATCAGAACGAATAAGAAAATTATACAAAGCATTATCATAAAAATGCTTGTAAGCACCCTTAACTGAGTTAAGCCGTACATATCAATATACATTTTCATTCTTATAAATGCGTTTACTGTTAAGAATAATGAAAACAGCATAAAGAAAGTCAGAATCAACTTTGTTGAAACAGGTAATTTGCCGTTATCTTTCGGTTTTTCAATAACTGACACAAGGAATGTAATTATTAAGTTAATAAGGGCTATTGCACCCATCTGGAAAAATCCGCTTCGTGCAAATTCCGCCGCGCTGAATTCTTCGGGTAAAAGGAATGCAAAAGTATCCGTTATATAAGCAAGTTGCGAAACAAGGAAAACAACATATATAGAGGCAATTACACAAAGGAAAGTATTAAGAAATACAGGGGAAACCTTTCCGCTTTTTGAATTGAAACTTTTATTTTTCTCCTTTGTAATTCCTTTAGATAACGAAAAACCGTAAGATGTAATAAACGGCGTAATTAAAACAGTAATCACCAGACTTACTATCAACATAAAAACATCGGAAAATACTTTCTTAACAATTGTATTGAAAGCCACATCCGCACTGGATAGAAGCGGTATTACAACAACAAGTACAGGAACAGCAATAAGCGCACCTGCTATTGCCATAAAAAATTTGTTGTTTTTGCTTTTGAAAACAGATTTAATTGAAGAAAAAAGTGCATTTAGATTTATTAAAGGCTCTATACCGCCAACATACAGAACATCCGCAAGTTTTAAAAAAGTGCCGTCATTACAAAGATGTGTACCGTTAGCACCGTTCAAGGTCATTGCACTTGTAAAGAATAAAACAAGTACGGTTAAAAATTTGATAAACGAATTATCGTGCAGACTGAAAGAAAGGGCTAAAATCAAATCAATTATAAACATCAGTGAATAAAAGGCCTTATTCTTACTGTCTTTGGAACTGACATAAATCAATACACCCAAACTAAGAACACTGTATGTAACGGTTAAACCTAAGTTAAATGCATTAAGCACACCTAATCTTATAAAAATAAATGATGCAACAGAAACAAATATAAAAAAGTAAAAATCCTTGTTATCAACAGGATATGTTTTTTTAGTTACAACAGGTCCCTGTGGCAGTTTAACACCGGGGTTATACACACCGCTTGAAACAGGTGGTGTAATCGGTGATGAAACTGTTTGATTTTCATTATTTACATTATTAAGGTCGTTCATTATAACACCTCATCATCAACATATTCAAGTATATCTCCCGGTTTACAATTCAGTTCTTTGCATATAGCCGACAAGGTCGAAAACCTAATGGCTTTGGCTTTGCCTGTCTTTAATATAGACAAATTGGCTTGAGTGAGTCCTATTCTGGACGCAAGTTCACCGGAGGACATCTTTCTTTTTGCTAACATTACATCAAGATTTACAATAATTCCCATATTTACACCGTCAAATCATTTTCATTTTTAATTTCGCTTCCGTATTCAAAGGCATTTTTCAATACCCTTAATATCAGCCACATAAACCCGGCTGCTGCAGGTATGGGGAAACCTGCTAAAAAGTAGTAGCACAGCGGTAAAGAAAGCGGAACAACGGAAAGACAGGTATAAGAGAGAATTTTTATGTATTTAACCGTTTGTTTAGTAAACACCTCCCCGTTTTTTAAATTTCTTAAAAACATAAATGTATAAAACAAAGTTAATGCTGCCGAAGGTGTACAGCCGTAAAACACGCCTATTAACGCCTTCAACGCCTCTTCGCTGGTATTATCGGCTTTACAATAAGCGGTAAAAACGCTCGGCGCTGCAAAAAGCATAATTGCAAAAAACATACTTAAGGCAACTACAACTGCTATTGTTAAATTAAGTGACTTTTCAGAATGTTTCACAAAATCATCTCCTTGCACAGAAAATAGCACCGTATTTATCGTTTGTCAATAAATATTTATCGTTTGTTACTATTTTGTAACAATTCTAACGAATTAGCACGATACAATTTACCCGTAAAATTATGCATCAGTTTTTCGTCTGCTTTCGGGTGAAGTCAGGTCAATAAAATAACTGCAGGCATTAAGTCTGTCAAAAACTCTGTCACCTAAGTAATCGGACAGTTCCTTTTTAGTTAAGTTAGTTGTAAGCATCATGGGTAACCCCTGAGAATATCGGTAATCAACAATATTAAGGTACATTGAATGTACACGTTGTTTTTCGTAGTTTGATGAACCTACATCATCAATTACAAGTAATTTTTCCGCTTTTTTGAACTCATCCAAAGGGCCGTTAGTTTTGCAATAGTTATAATTCTCATAATAAAGTGCATATAAATCCATTTCAGTTATGAATTTGCAGGGTGATTTAACAGGCGAAAACTCGTCTTTACTGTAAAAATTATCTCTTTCCTTTAAAATCTGTTTTATTCGCATATCGCTTATGGGGTTTTGGGCGTTAAAATCATTTATAACAGAACAGGCAATATAAGTTTTACCGCTACCTCTGTTTCCCTGTAAAACAAGACTGTTCTTTTTTTCCTCATTAAAACCTGTTAAAAGTCGATTCAGTAAAAACTTTCCGCCTCTCACTGCTACCTCGTTATATTTATCAATAATTGCCTTTTCAAAGGATGCATTGCATCCCAAAACAGACAGATGACTGCTTTTATTCCTCAGTTCAATCGCAGTTTTAACAGCGTATTCTTTATCTGCTTTTTCTTTTTGCAGTCGTAAATTTCTTTCACATTCACATTCAATGAACGCATCAATTTCCGCATATTTTATATGTACTTGTTCTTTCTCTTTGCCGCAAACAGAGCAATATTGCTTGCCCACAGTCATCAATAATCACCCCTCATAATATAGTCAGGCAATATATCCCCATCAGTATAACGGTTAGGGTCAGTTATATCATTATCTAAATTTAAATCAGGCTCATCTTCCCACCGCCTTTGCGAAATATATGTGGAAGGATTTGGTATAAACCTACCGTTTGAATTGCACCAGTTATAAGACTTTTTCTGCCATTTCAGAGCATTTATAATTTCTGTTTTTTCATCAGATTTAAGTTTTGCCTTCTTCCATTGCTTGTACGCTTCGCCTTTTCCTACTTTTTTAGGATATTCCTTCCAGAAGAGAAGAAAATCCTCACTGTATACACGCGCCGTTTTCGCAGAAAACGAAACATTATTGTCATTTACATTGTCATTATCATTATCATTTACATTATCAGTATCATTGTCATTATCACTATCATTATCATTATCGGCATCATTTGGCACCATTTGGTAGCATTTGGTAGCATTTGGCATATTTACCTTTGATTTCTCTTTTTCTGCAATTTCATTATTAGTTTCGATCTCGTCTTTACCCCATCTCTTCAAAGCACCTTTTTTTGCATTTTTTGTTCGCTCAATACATATTTTTTCGTACTTCTCAACATCACGGTTTATAGTGTTTCTGATAACGTTAAAAGATATTTTAAGCGCCAAATCATCTATATCAGTTTCTTCGCCCTCTTTTACATAACTGAATATTTTACTGATTAGCACACCTTTTTGTTCATCAGATAAAGGCTCAAAAATATCCCACCAATCATAGTAAAAAATAAAACTTTTCTTTATACCCATTATTTCTCCTTTCAGGAACATTTGTTCCAAATAGATGTTAACACGGGATTTTAGGGATTTCAACCCGATTTCAGTTATAATACAAGTTTTTCAGTCGGAACTTGCGAAGCCTATCATCCCTGTTTCAGCTTTGCTGGAATAGGGATGATAAAATATTGTTCTATCCCACTGAAGAAAAACCGAAAGAGAACTACCCACCACCGCTAGCGCGGTCCCCCTCCCTATTTCGACAAA
>JAGAJB010000040.1 GCA_017626295.1 Clostridia bacterium
ATATCAAGAGGTACAAAATTCGCACTGATTTTGGCAGAAATTCGTCGCCTCGGCTCCTCATTTCTGCCAAAATCATAATAGTTTCTTCTATCATCATATTTTTTTGAGACTTTTTGTCACCTATCATTGACGACTCTACAAAAATGGGGTACAATATACATTGATAATGTCTTGATTTTTGAGATGATACTATGCTATAATAAGCTGATTTATTTTTACCACATTTATTGAATGCGGCAGAACGCTAAGGAGATGTTACAAATGAAGTACGATGTTGCTGTAATAGGCGCAGGTGTTGTAGGTTCGCTTATAACAAGGGAACTTTCAAAATACAACATCAGAATTGCGCTTCTTGAAAGATGCAACGATTGTGCAATGGGTGCAACAAAAGCCAACAGTGCTATTGTTCACGCAGGTTTTGATGCAAAGCCCGGAACACTTAAAGCAAAGTTAAATGTTCGCGGTGTAGAACTTATGAAAAAGTTTTGCAAGGAACTCAATGTGCCTTTGAAAAACAACGGTGCGCTTGTTGTGGCTTTTTCAGAGGAGGAAATACCACACCTTGAAGAACTTCTTAAACGCGGTGAACAGAACGGTGTTCCCGAACTTCGCATAGTTAAAAGGGACGAACTTAAACAACTCGAACCCAATATCGGCGACACTGCGGTCGGTGCGCTTGTAGCTCCCACATCTTCCATAGTATGTCCTTACGAACTTACCATAGCAGGTGTAGAAAACGCTGTTACAAACGGTGCCGAATTTATAAGAAACTGTGAAGTAACGGGAATTAAGAGCGAAAACGAGGAATTCGTACTTAGTACAACCGCAGGCGAAATTACCGCAAAGTACGTTATAAATGTAGCAGGTGTTCACTCGGGTAAAATTGCAAAACTTATAGGTGATAATTCTGTTGAAATTATAGTCCGTCACGGTGACTACTATCTTCTCGATAAGTCACAGGGTACACTTGCAAGCCACACTGTTTTCCAATGTCCCACCAAGATGGGTAAAGGTGTACTTGTTTCGCCCACGGTTGACGGTAACCTCATTGTAGGCCCCTCTGCTTCCGATATTGATGACGGCGACGATGTTGCAACTACTGCTGAAGGTCTGGATAAAATTTACAATGCCGCAACAAAGAGCGTTCCTGCAGTTTCTTTGAGAAATGCAATTACTTCTTTCAGCGGTAACAGAGCACATCCTGCAACTGATGATTTCATTATAGGTTCATCGGATGTTAATAGGAATTTCATAAATGTTGCAGGTATCGAATCGCCGGGTCTTTCATCTGCTCCCGCTATTGCTGAAATGGTTGAGGGTATTATGACAGAACTTACAGGGGGAATGGAGAAGAAAGAAAACTTTGACCCCATTCGTCCCGAACCTGTGCGTTTTCGTCATATGAGCACCGAAGAGCGTGCAAAACTTATTGAGAAAAATAAAGCCTACGGCAGAATCGTTTGCCGTTGCGAAACAATAACAGAGGGCGAAATTCTCGATGCTATTCACGCTCCTGCAGGCGCAAGAGATGTTGACGGTGTCAAGAGAAGAACAAGAGCCGGTATGGGCAGATGCCAGGGCGGTTTCTGCGGCAGTAAGGTAGTTGAGATTCTCGCAAGAGAATTAGGCGTACCTATGAACGAAATAACAAAATTCGGCGGAGAGTCGAAGATTATGTATGACAGAACAAAATAAGGAGGCGGGACAATTGTTGAATTATGATTTAGTAGTAGTCGGCGGCGGTCCTGCCGGTATGGCTGCAGCCCTTAAAGCAAAAGAAGAGGGCGTTGAAAAAATAGTTATTCTTGAGAGAGCCGAAACTCTCGGCGGTATTCTTGAGCAATGTATACACACAGGTTTCGGTCTTCACTATTTCGGTGAGGAACTTTCAGGACCCGAGTATGCAGGCAGATTCATTGAACAGGTTGAAAAAACCGATATTGATGTTTTTACCGACACAATGGTACTTAATATTTCCAACAGTAATGTTGTTACTGCGGTGAATAATAATGAAGGTCTTATGCAATTTCAGGCTATCGCGGTAGTTCTTGCTATGGGTTGCCGTGAAAGACCCAGAGGCGCGCTTTCCATTGCAGGTTCAAGACCTGCAGGTATTATGACAGCAGGTACAGCGCAGAAGTACGTTAATATTGACGGTTATATGCCCGGTAAAAAGGTAGTTATCCTCGGCTCAGGCGATATAGGTCTTATTATGGCTCGCCGTATGACTCTTGAGGGTGCAGAGGTTAAAGTTGTTTGTGAACTTATGCCTTATTCGGGCGGTCTTACAAGAAATATTGTTCAGTGCCTTGACGATTTCGGTATTCCGTTAAGACTCAGTTGTACGGTTGTTAAAACACACGGCAAAGAAAGACTTGAGGGTGTTACTATTGCTCAGGTTGACGAAAAATTACAACCGATTCCCGGAACTGAAGAGTATATTGAGTGCGATACGCTTCTTCTTTCCGTGGGTCTTATTCCCGAAAATGAACTTTCAAAAGACGTGGGCGTAGAACTCGACAGAGTAACAAACGGTCCCGTTGTTGATGAATACAGAGAAACACTTCAGCCCGGTATCTTTGCTTGCGGTAACGTTTTACAGGTTCATGACCTTGTTGACTATGTTACCGAAGAAAGTCAGATTGCAGGTAAAGGTGCGGCAGATTATATTTTCGGTAAGAAAAAAGGCGGAAAGTTTATTAACACAAAGGGTATCAACGGTGTTCGTTATATTGTTCCTCAGCGTGTTAATATTGAGGGTGAAGAAAAACTCAAACTTTACTTCCGCGTAGGTCAGGTTTATAAAGGCGCAAAGGTAGTAGTTGAATGCGACGGCCAGATACTTTCAAGCAAAAAGAAAGTTAAACTTGCACCCGGCGAAATGGAAAACGTAGTAATTACACCCGAAATGCTTAAAAATATGAATGAGAACAGTGAAATCATTGTTCGTATTGAAGAATAAGGAGTGGGAGAGATGAAAAAAAGTCTTATTTGTGTATCCTGCCCTTTAGGGTGCCCTATTGAAGTTGAAATAGAAAACGGCGAAGTTGTTTCCGTTACAGGCAATACCTGTAAACGCGGTGATGCTTATGCACGTGCTGAAATCACAAACCCCGTAAGAAGCCTTACCACAAGCGTTAAGGTTGAAAACGGTTTGCATCCGGTGGTTCCGGTTAAATCTTCCGGCCCCGTGCCTAAAGATAAAATGTTTGACTGTATGAAAGAAATAAATTCGGTTACAGTCAAAGCACCCGTGAAAATTGGTGATGTTGTTATTGAAAATATTCTCGGTTTAGGTGTTGATATTGTTGCAACAAACTGCGACAGCGGCAAATAAACCCCGAAAGGATTTTATATGAAACCCTATGAAATTGCAGCGGAGGTTAAACCTTCCGAAAGACAACTTAATTGGCAAAAAACCGAGTTTTACGGTTTTATAAACTTCGGTCTTGCAACTGTTGTTAACAGAGAGTGGACTGACGGCACTGTTAACCCCATAAACTTTAATCCCGAAGAGTTTAATGCAGAGGAATGGGTACAGTTCTTTAAAACTGCAGGTTTTAAAGGTATGGTACTTAACGTTAAACATCACGACGGATTTTGCTTGTGGTGTTCCGAATATACAAATTATTCCGTGGAAAGCGCAACCGATTGGGAAACGGAAAACAGGGATATTGTTGCAGTGTTAAGTGAAGAATGTAAAAAACAAGGGCTTAAATTCGGTATCGCAATTTCTCCCCTTGACCGTCACGCAGAATCTTACGGCAGCGGCGAAGAATATAATAATTATTTCAAATCACTTCTTCGCGAAGTTCTCACAAAATACGGCGATATTTTCTATGTTCGCTTTGACGGTGCTGTTGAACCCGACAAAAACGGCAATATACAGGAATACGATTGGTTGGGTTATTACGATATTGTAAGAGAGTGTCAGCCGGGTGCGGTTATTGCACTTGTAGGTCCCGATGTTCGTTGGTACGGCAATGAGTGGGGTGTTATACGCGAAAATGAGTGGAGCGTAGTTCCCGAAAGACACAGTATTTATAAGGCTTTTGAGCGCAGTAAAGATACGTCCAAGAAAGCGCGTAAGAAAGAAAAAGAATTTGAGCGTGATTTAGGCTCAAGAAAAGCAATAAAAAAAGAAACGGATTTCATCTGGTACCCCTGTGAAGTCAGTGTATCAATCCGTGACAGGTGGTATCATCATAAAGACGATGAATACACTGCAAAAACAAAGGATAAACTTCAGAAACTTTATCTGGATTCAGTAGGTAAGAACTGCGCTTTAATGCTGGGTGTTCCGCCTATGAAAAACGGTAAGTTTGCGGAAATGGATTCCCAGATTTTAAAAGCGTTCGGTCTTGATTTACACAGAGCGTATTCTTACAAAGTTTCTCAAATCGGCGAAATTGAAGCAAGCAGTACACTTTCACCTGAATACTGCGCCTTCAACCTTTTTGATGAAGATGAAACTAAAACATGGAGACCTGCCGCAAACGATAAAGAGCCTGAACTCATAATCACCCTTTCACAGAAAGATATGTTCGATAAGTTCGTTATGATGGAACATATAATAAACGGACAGCACGTGGAGGAATACGAAGTTTATACAGATGACGGCAGTGGCAAATTCAAAAAAGTCGGCACAGGCGGTATTATAGGTTACAAGAGAATACATAAAATTACACCTGTTGAAGTAAAAAGAGTAAAAATAAAAATCACCTCTTACAGAGGTAATCTTGAAATGCAGTCTGTAACATTGTACTAAAATGAAAAAAATCGCAATATACGGCGGTTCATTTGATCCGCCTCATAAAGGACATAAATTGCTTGCCTGTAACCTTGCTGAAATATGCGGGGCGGATAAGGTAATAATAATACCGACGGCGCTTTCGCCATTTAAAGAAAGTTCCGGAGCAACGGCGCAGGAAAGATATGAAATGTGCCGTCTGGCATTTAACGAGCCTCTTTTTGAAGTGAGCGACATTGAAATAAACCGCGGTGGAAAAAGTTATACGGTAGATACTTTGAAAGCGGTGAAAAAACTTTATCCCAAAGCATCGTTATATCTTTTTATGGGCGACGATATGTTCCTTTCTTTTAATAAATGGTATAAATATCAAGAGATACTGAGTCTTTGTGTGCCGGTTGCGGCGTGCAGAACCGAAAACCTTGAAAAACTCGAAACGATGAAGGCTTTTGCAAAAGATGTGCTTAATCTTAGCGATGACGGTGCAATAATCTGTGAAAGTGTTCCCATAGAAACAAGTTCATCGGAAATTCGTGAAAGTTTAAAAAACGGTTTAAGCAGTAATGCTCTTGACGAGGAAGTGTACCGATATATAAAGACAAGGGGGCTGTATATATGAACAGAGATGCTGAATATACGGAAGTTTTACGAGGCAGATTAACGGAAAAAAGGTTTGTTCATTCGCTGAATGTGGCAGACTCTGCAAAAGAACTTGCGTTAATATACGGCTGTGACCCCGAAAAAGCATATACAGTGGGACTTATCCACGACTGTTGTAAGGATGAGCCGGCAGGTTTGCAACTCTCTTATATGATAGAAAACTGTGTGGAACTTTCTGAGTGGGAAATAAATGTTCCGAAACTTTATCACGCAATGTGCGGTAAAGTTTACGCTCTGAAAGAGTTCGGTGTTACAGATGAAGATATGCTTAACGCCGTTCGCTACCATACAACAGGCAGGAAAAATATGTCACTTCTTGAAAAAGTTATTTTCATTGCTGATTTTATCAGTGCAGAGCGCGACTATGACGGCGTTGAAGTGATGAGAGAAAAGGCAAAACGCTCCCTTGATGAAGCAATAGTTGAGGGTTTGAGTTTTACCATAAAGGATCTTATTAACAGCGAAAAAATAGTGCATCCCGATACTTTGGATGCTTATAATGATGCCGTGTTCAATATTCAGAAATTAAAAGCAGGAGAGTCAAAATGAGTTTAGACACTGTTAAAAAAATTGTTAAAGCACTTGATGACAAAAAGGGTAATGATATAGAAGTTATTAAAATTGACGAACTTACCATTGTTGCAGATTATTTTGTTATTGTAACAGGTAACTCCAATACCCATATCAGAGCCCTCGCAGATGAAGTAGAATATCAACTTGAAGAAGCGGGAATGAAGCCTGACCACGTTGAAGGCAGAGCAACAGGCTGGGTTATTCTCGAATATTCAGGCGTTGTTGCCCATATCTTCACAGAGGAATCAAGAAACTATTATAATCTTGAAAGACTTTGGGAAGACGCTTCAAAAATTGATGTTACGGAATTCTTGAATGAATAAGTTTGTGGTATAAATGCAGAATGCAAAATGCATAATGCAGAATTATAGGGTGCTGCGCACGGCATTTAATATAGTAACTTGAGTGGGTTGTTTTTATTATGAAAAACAATATAATAGTAAATAAAACAAGGTGTTTTTCAAAACGAATTGTGTATTTGGGTAAGTATCTTCTAAATGAGAAAAAAGAATTTATTATTTCAAAGCAAGTCGTAAGATGCGGAACAAGCATCGGCGCAAATGTTTTTGAGGCACAGAACGAACAAACAAAAAGCGATTTTGCCTCTAAAATGAATATCGCACTCAAAGAAGCTACCGAAACAATGTATTGGTTGATGTTGCTACACGACACAGAATATATAAATGATATTGAATATAAAAGTTTGAACGATGATTTGAATGATATTAGAAATATTTTAATATCTATTTGCAAAACATCATACAAAAATATATAAAACTGCGATAGCTTATAATAGCCAACCGCAGGTTCCAATAATTTTGCATTTTGCATTTTGCATTACCAGAAAGGTGATTTTAATGAAATACGATTTTTCAGCCGTTGAACAAAAATGGCAGAAAAAATGGGAGGATGAGGGTGTTTTTCACGCTCAGGATAATTCCGACAAGCCTAAATTTTACGGCCTTGTTGAGTTCCCTTATCCCAGTGGTGCAGGTATGCACGTTGGTCATATTAAGGCATATTCGGGTCTTGAAGTTGTTTCCCGCAAAAGAAGAATGCAGGGTTACAATGTTCTTTTCCCCATCGGCTTTGATGCTTACGGACTTCCCACAGAAAACTATGCTATAAAAACAGGTATTCATCCCCGTAAAGTTACGGATATGAATATTGAGAAATTCTCTTCTCAGCTTAAAAAAGTCGGTTTTTCGTTCGACTGGACAAGGGTTGTTGACACAACAGAAGAGAGTTACTATAAGTGGACACAGTGGATTTTCCTTAAGATGTTTGAAAAGGGTCTTGTTTTCCGCGACAAAACTCTTGTTAACTACTGCCCCTCTTGTAAAGTTGTTCTTTCAAATGAGGATTCACAGGGCGGCAAGTGTGATATTTGCCACAGCGATATTGTTCAGAAGTCAAAGGACGTTTGGTATCTTCGTATTACCGAATATGCGGATAAACTTCTCCAGGGTCTTGATAAGGTAGATTATCTTCCCAATATCAAACTTCAGCAGGTTAACTGGATAGGTAAATCAACAGGTGCATTCGTTAATTTCCAGATTGACGGAACTGACGAAAAAATGAAGATTTACACAACCCGTCCCGATACTCTTTTCGGTGTTACATTTATGGTTATGGCACCGGAGCATCCTCTTATTGATAAGTATGCAGAAAAAATAGGCAATATGGCTGATATTGAGGCTTACAGAGCAGAGTGTGCTAAGAAAACCGAGTTTGAGAGAACACAACTTGTTAAGGATAAAACAGGTGTCAGAATTGACGGATTTGAAGCAATAAATCCCGTAAACGGCAAGAAAATTCCTATCTACATATCCGACTATGTTATGATGGGTTACGGTACAGGCGCAATTATGGCTGTTCCTGCACACGACCAGCGTGACTATGAGTTCGCTAAGAAATTCGGTATTGATATTATCGAAGTTATTCAGGGCGGCGATATTAACGTTGAAGCATACACAGGCGACGGTAAAATGGTGAACTCCGATTTCCTTAACGGTATGGAAAAGAAAGTTGACTCTATCGCTAAAATGGTCCAATTCCTTGAAGAAAAGGGTATAGGCGAAAAAGGTGTTCAGTATAAAATGAAAGACTGGGCATTCAACCGCCAGAGATATTGGGGCGAACCCATTCCCATTGTTCATTGTGAAAAATGCGGTATCGTTCCCGTTCCCTATGAAGAACTTCCCTTAAGACTTCCTGAGGTTGATAACTTCCAACCCGGTTCAGACGGTGAAAGCCCCCTTGCAAAAATTGAAAGTTTTGTAAACTGCACTTGTCCCAAGTGCGGTGCAGCGGCAAAACGCGAAACTGATACAATGCCTCAGTGGGCAGGTTCCTCCTGGTACTTCCTCCGTTATATTGACCCCCATAATTCAGAAGCATTTGCTGATATGGATAAACTTAAATATTGGGGTCCTATTGACTGGTATAACGGCGGTATGGAACACGTTACACGTCACCTTATTTACTCTCGTTTCTGGCATAAATTCCTTTACGATATAGGCGAAGTTCCTTTTGATGAGCCTTACGCAAAGAGAACTGCTCAGGGTCTTATTCTCGGCCCCGACGGTGACAAAATGAGTAAATCTAAGGGTAACGTTGTTGACCCCAACGAAGTTGTTGATTCACTTGGTGCAGACGTTCTTCGTACTTACGTACTCTTTATGGGTGACTACGAAAAGGCAGCACCCTGGAGCGAAAGCAGTGTTAAGGGCTGTAAACGTTTTGTAGACAGAGTGTGGAATCTTCTTGAAATTGTAAAAGACGGTGAAGAATATTCAAAAGAACTTGAAACATCTTTCCATAAAACAATTAAGAAAGTTTCCGAAGATATTGAAAATATGAAATTCAATACAGCAATTGCGGCTCTTATGTCACTTCTTAATGAAATTTATGAGGTTGGCTCAATTACAAAGGGCGAACTTAAAACATTCGTTAAACTTCTTGACCCCTTCGCTCCTCACGTTTCAGAGGAAGTGTGGTCTCAACTTGGTGGCGAAGGCTTGCTTGCAATAGCAACCTGGCCCGAATTTGACGAAGCAAAAACAATTGATGCTACTATTGAAGTTCCCGTTCAGATTTGCGGTAAACTCAGAGCAACAATCACAATTGCTAAAGATTCAACTGCCGAAGAAGCAATTGCAGCAGCAAAAGCAGATGCAAAAGTCCTCGAATTCCTTGACGGTAAAAACATTATCAAGGAAATTTACGTCCCCGGCAAAATTATAAATATCGTTGCGAAATAACGAAAAAAAGCCTTCCGCCAAAACGGAAGGCTTTTTTAGTTAGGAGTTAGGAGTGAGGAGTTTCGGGGCGCAAAAGAGCCGATTATAATGCGTAATTCGTAATGCGTAATTTTCGGGGCAAGCCGATTATAATTGCAAATTGAAAATGGCAAATGGCAAATTTCGGAACTGCGTTGCTGTTTATATATTACTTCGCGTAGGACGAAAAGCAAATGTTTGCGAAGCCTTATCATCCCTGTTTGCCTTATAGGCAAATAGGGAGGGGGACCGCGCTAGCGGTGGTGGGTAGTTCTCTTGCGGTAATTCGTCTGTGGGATAGAACAACTGAAGAATCATCGCAAAAGAACTACATTGTTTTTTGTTTTTGATTTATATTTATATTTATATTTATATTGAATTTCCTATTGATAAACTAAAATAAATGTGGTAAATTATTTGTGCTACACAAATTTCATATTTAGATTTTTAAGGTTGCTTTTTTATCTTTTGGTAAAAGTGCAGCTCTATTCAACCTTTTAATCTAAATGTGTTTGAATTTGTGTAGCAACAATCGGAGTTTGCATTTTTCGTGCGTCAACTTCGGTTGGCGCATTTTTGATTTTAAAGGTGAAAATTTATGGAAAACGAACTTTATAAAAAGATGTATTATCATTTATTTAATGCTGTAACCGATGCAATCAGAACCGAAACAAAACAGGTAGCCGACGAAATCTTAAAACAAGCACAAATTGAAACAGAAGAGATTTATATAAACGGGAAATAATTATGTCTTTTCTATTGATAATTTAATACCCTTGCGGTTCATTTGATTTTTATCTTTGATTTACACAATATTATTGACAAAAAAAGCGTAGTATGATAAATTTGTCTGAGTTTTTATTTTGTGAAAATCAGGTGATGAAATGACCAAGGATATGACTACGGGCAGTCCTATGAAAAATATAATCCGCTTTTGTTTGCCGTTGATGTTGGGTAACCTTTTTCAGCAGTTGTATAATATGGCGGATACTATTATTGTGGGTAGATTCGTGGGTAAAATTGCGCTTTCTGCCGTTGGCTCGGTTGGTGCTTTGAATTTTCTTATAATCGGGTCTGTTATAGGGCTTTGCACAGGTTTTGCCATTCCCATTGCTCAGCGTTTCGGTGCACAGGATATTCAGAGTCTTAAAAAATATGTTGCTAATATTATATATACTTCCGCAGTTTTAGGTATTGTTTTTACTGTGGGTGCGGTTCTCTTTACACATCCGCTTTTAAAACTCCTTAACACCCCCGAAGAAATTTATCAGGATGCGTATGATTATATTGTAATAATTTTTGCAGGCATAGGCGCAACGATGTTTTATAATTTGCTTGCAAGCATTGTAAGATCCTTGGGCGACAGTAAAACGCCCCTGTACTTCCTGCTTTTTTCTTCGGTGCTCAATGTAGGCCTTGATATTCTTCTTATAACTGTTTTTGATATGGGTGTTCGCGGTGCTTCCGTTGCTACCGTAATTTCCCAATTAATTTCGGGTATTCTTTGCTTTATATATGTTAAACGCAGTTTTCCCATTCTTCATATCACAAAAGAAACATCTAAACCCGATTTCAAATATATAAAAACACTTTTAAGAAACGGACTTCCTATGGCGTTGCAGTTTTCCATAACGGCTCTCGGTTCTGTTATGTTGCAGTCTTGCGTTAACGGATTAGGTGCAGATGCCATTGCGGCTGTAACTATTGGCGGTAAAACGCAACTTATGATAGTTCTCCCCTCGGAGACTATAGGAATAACTATGGCAACATACTGCGGTCAGAATTTAGGCGCAAAGAAACTTGACAGAATAAAAATAGGTATAGGAAGCGGATTTATTCTCGCGGCAATATATTCTGTTATAGGCATGTGTGTTGCCCGATTCCTCGGCCCATACATTTCGTTGCTTTTTATCAGCGGTTCGGAAACAAGTGTTATAACCCTTGCTCAGCAGTACATAAATGCTGGCAGTTATTTTTACATTATTTTATCGGTACTGTTTTTATTGCGAAATTCACTTCAAGGTTTGGGTTACAGCGTTACCGCTATGATGACAGGTGTATTCGAACTTTTCGCAAGAGCCGTAGGCGGATTCATTTTTGTTAAACATTTTGGCTACGATGCGGCGTGTTTTGTTAACCCGTTTGCGTGGATAGTTGCAGATATGTTCCTTTTCCCTGCATTCTTTACGGTAATGCATAAATTGAATAAGAAATTTAAAGATATATAAAAAAAGAGGCGGTTGCCTCTTTTTTATATGTCTTGATTTCTAACTGCATTTATGGTAGTATTAATATAGGTAATTATGAGTTGATACCTAAACATAAAAATATATTCGGAGTTTTGGTGATAAAAATGAAACTTAACGAAAATTATGTATTAAAAACCGTAGCAGGTACACCTGTGGTTGTTCCTGTGGGCGAGGCAGTTAATAACATTCGCGGAATGATTACCCTTAACGGCCCTGCAGAACTTATATGGAAAGCCCTTGAAAACGGTAAAGATTACGAGGATATTGTTGCAGAATTAAAAGCAGAATACGATGCCCCCGAAGAAACTCTTCGCACAGACCTTACGGCATTTATCGAAAAATTGGAAAGTTATAAGATTTTGGAAAAATGAAGAAAAATATATCTATGTCCGATCTTCTTCCGTTTATTGAGGAGGCTTTCGGCAGAAATACAACTTTTAAGATTCCTATTACGGGAACCAGTATGAATCCTTATCTTGTTCAAGGTCGTGATTTTGTATTTGTTGAAAAACCGAGTTTTCCCCTTGAGATCGGCGATATACCGCTATACCGCCGTGATGACGGCGCGTTTGTTTTGCACAGAGTTGTGGGTAAAAATGAAAATGGCTATATTATGTGCGGTGATAATCAGTTTTTACTTGAAAAAAATATCACCGACAAGCATATTATAGGTGTTGTTTGTACTATATGCCGTGACGGTAAAACTTTTGAAGTTACTGACCCCGACTATGTTAAATATAAAAATAAGTATGTGAAAAATGTAAAAAAACGCTATCCGTTACGACGATTAAGATATAAATTGTATAGGTTGAGAAATGGAAAATAAAAATACAGAAATTACCAACGATATACTTTCAGTCGGCAGAGTACTTATTGCTGTAATAAGGGCTCAGATAAGAGGCGAAATATATCAGTTTCCGGAAAATACCGATTTTCCCAAAATTTATAAATTATCTGAGAAACATAGGGTGACACCGCTGGTTGCACCGTCGGTTATTGCTGACGCCAATGTTTCAGACGAAATAAAAGCCGTGTTTAAAAAGGAACTTTTTCGTTCTGCTGCAAGGCATACCGCACAGGAAAAAGAAGCGGAAGAACTTTCCGAATTGTTCGTAAAATCCGGTATAAAACATTGCTTCCTTAAAGGAACGAAAGTATCAAAATATTATGACAATCCCGATATGCGTTTTATGCTTGATATGGATGTTTTGATAGAACCCGGTAAAGCAGAAGATGCTAAAAAAATCCTTGTTGAAAGAGGCTATAAATACGAAAACTACGAAGATGCCAAAGATGCGGGATATGTAAAAAAACCTTTCCTCAATTTTGAACTCCATAAAGAGTTGAAGTATGATTACGACAAAGGATATGACTATTATAAAGGTGCATTTGAGCGAATGGTAATTTCCGAAAACGGTTATACAATGAATATGACCGATGAGGATTTTTATGTATATATCCTTTCCCACTCGGCACACCATTTTGAATCAGCGGGCACAGGAATAAAGAGTATTGTTGACCATTATTACCTTAATAAAAAGTTAAAACCTGAATGTGATTCAAAAATTTTAGAAAAAGCCTTAGAAGAAACAGGTCTTACTGTTTTTAATAATAAGATGAATGAACTTATAGAGTGTTGGTTTGGCGATAAGCCATTTAACGATGCCGTAAACGAAACCACCGATTACATTATTTTAAGTGGCGTTTTCGGTACAGAGGCAAACTATTATTTAAGCGGAATTATCAGGGGAGAATATACCGAAAAGAAGTCCTCATATTTCTTAACAAGGCTCTTTCTTCCAATGCATTTAATGAAAAAAAGGTATCCTATACTTAAAAAACTTCCGTTTCTTTTGCCAGTTATGTGGGTTGTAAGAATTTTAAGTTCTTTTTCCGGCAGAAAAAAATATGCCGAGGAAGCAAAAACGGTGAATTCGGTAGATACAGAAGCCAAAAACAGACAAGTTGAGTTTTTGAAACGGCATGGATTATAAAATTTAAAAAAAGGTATTGTAGTTATTTAGTATTTGTGATAGAATAAGTTCTATATGAAGTTATAAAGGAGAATAATGATGGCTTACGAAGAAAAAAGAAACCTTGATGAAGATATTGGTCTTGAACCTATATTAAAGTTTATGCGCCAACTTCTCAGTAAGTGGTGGCTTATTATTATGTTTATCGCTATTTTCAGTATCAGCGGTTTCGGACTTGCTAAAATTACTTACAACGAAGAATTCAGTTCTAACCTTATTTTTAACGTTTCCAACAAGGATAGAGATATTGCAGGTACTGCGGCTACATACACTACCGCCAGTGACGCACAGGCTTCAACAACTATCGCTACAAACTTCAAAACACTTCTTGAACGCGGTAATGACTTTATCACTGCTGTACAGGCTAATGTTAAGGCTCAGACAGGTAAAACATATTCCAAAGAACAACTTCGCGGAATGATGAATATTGAACTTGTTGCAGATACAACACTTATTGATATTACTGCTACATCAGAAGATAAAGAATTAGCATATATAGTCACAACTGCTATTCAGAGTGTTTATTCTGACATTGTTAAAGATGCTTTCCCGACTGCAAACATCAGTGTTGCCGACAGTGCAACAAAGTCTGAACTTGCAGCCGATTCTTCAACACTTATATACACTGCAGCAGGTTTCATTATAGGTGCTGCTCTTGCCGTAATTATTATTCTTATTTCTGCAAAAATTCAGAATAAATTGCTTTCAACTGAAGATATTAAGAATAACTTTAATATCGATATTATTGCAACGGTTTCTGATATAAAAAATAAAAAGAAAAACGACCGTACAAAACTTCTTATTACAGACAGAAACGTCGGTTTGCCGTTTATTGAAACCTTTAAACTTATAAGAACTAAACTTGAAAATGCAAAATTGAAAAAGGGTTATTCAGTATTTGCAATTACAAGTTCAACCGAGAGCGAAGGTAAAACTACTTGCTCAACCAACATCGCTCTTTCTCTTGCTAAGAGTGGTAAGTCAGTTCTTCTTATGGACGCTGACCTCAGAAAACCCGCTGTTTGCAAAACTTTGGGTATTTCAATTGAAGGCGAAAAGGGTATTTACGACATAGTTAAAGGTAACAAGACTTTTGAAGAGTCTGTTAAATACATTGAAAAGTATAACCTTTATCTTCTCGTTTCATCTGCTGCGGTTGCAGATCCTTCCGAAACTCTTGCTTCAGATACTATGGCAAAAATTGTTGAGGAAGCAAAGAGAAACTTCGATTATGTTATCATCGACTGTCCTCCCGCAGGTGTTGTTGCTGACGCGGCTATCGTTGCTAACTACACAGATACCATAATTTTCGTTACTGCCGAAGAAAGAGTTGCTATTCCTCAGATCGAATACGCTTTGAGTGATATTATGACCACTAAGGCTGATATTTTTGGTTGCATTTATAACCGTGCAGGTACAGGTACACTTAAAGTTGCTACTGAAAAAGCAGGCGGTTACTTCTCAAACCGTTACGGCGGATACTACGGTTCTTCCTATTACTACGGAAGCAGACATCACAAGAAAAGAAAATAAATAAACTTAACCCTGTTCGCTTATGGTGAACAGGGTTAAAAATATTATAAGGTGTATTTATGGAACTTTTTGAAAATAAAATTGAACAGGAAAGGGCAGTTCTTGTATCGGTTGATACAGGTGAATTCCAGGTGGATTCCTCTCTGGCGGAACTTACGGAACTCGCTAAAACTGCAGGTGCTGAAGTTATTTGCGAAATGACACAAAAACGCGAAGCACCTGAACCGGGCACATATCTCGGCCGAGGAAAACTTGAAGAGTTGGCAGAGTTTTGCGAGAATGAAAAACCTGACCTTGTTATAATCGACGGCGAATTATCACCGGCACAGCAAAAAAATATTGAAAGATTTACCGATGTTCGTGTTATAGACAGAACAACTTTGATTCTCGACATTTTTGCCCAAAGGGCGCTTTCGGGCGAAGGTAAACTTCAAGTTGAACTCGCGCAGTTAAAGTATGCTTTGCCCCGTCTTGGAGGTAAAGGTGTATCTATGTCAAGATTAGGTGGCGGTATAGGTACTCGCGGTCCCGGTGAAACAAAACTTGAAACAGACCGCAGACATATAAGGCGCAGAATTTCTGCTTTAACGGAAGATTTGAAAGCACTTGATGAAAGGCGCACACGTTACCGTGAACGCAGAAAAAAAGACGGAGTCATTACTGTTGCCCTTGTTGGTTATACCAATGCAGGAAAATCTACTCTTATGAATACGCTTACAGATGCGGGTGTACTTGCCGAGAATAAACTTTTTGCAACCCTTGACCCCACTGCAAGAGCATTGACTCTCCCCGACGGCAGTAACGTTTTACTTATTGATACGGTAGGTTTTATAAGACGACTTCCCCATAAACTCGTAGAAGCATTCAAATCTACTTTAGACGAGGCGGTAAGTGCAAATGTAATTCTTAATATTTGCGATGCCTCCAGCGATGAATGTTCGGAACATTACCGTGTTACAAATGAACTTCTTGAAGAACTCGGTTGTGCGGATAAACCTATTATAACAGTTCTTAATAAAAGTGACCTTGCTAACGATATTTCAATTCCTATGGTTGGAAATTGTGTTCGCGTTTCAGCAAAAACCGGCGAAGGTCTTACGGAACTTTTGGAAAAAATTGCCGCCGCTTTACCACCCACAAGAAAGAGAGTGAAAATTCTTTTACCGTTCTCTTTAGGTGCTGCCGGTGCGGAACTTCGCAAAACAGGCGTAGTACATTCGGAAGAATATACCGCCGAAGGCCTTCTTCTTGATATTACGGCGGAGATTTTTGTGCTGGAGAAGTATAAGGATTATATAATATAAATTAAAAAAGCAGATTAGGAAATGATTTTCCTAATCTGCTTTCTTCTTATCTCACACTAAAAAGGAGTTCGCCGTATGAGGGGTAGCACCAATGCTCTGAAGAACAAAGTGATTCCATTTCATCAACCGATTCTCTTAAAGAATTCATAACGGGGATTATGTTATTCTTATAGAAAATTGCTGCGGCATCGCTTCCTTCAATAGTTTTTACTTCCTTTGAAAGTTCGCCTAATTCATTAACGTCAGCGAAAACTTTTGCAGAAAGTGCTGAAAGTTTTGCAACAAGATTTTCTTCATAAGATGTGTCGATTTTATCGCTTACTTTGCGTTTTGCGATAACTGTATCTGCAAGTTCGTGAATGTTACGGCTGACACAGGGAAGAATATCTTTCTTTGTCATTTCAATCATTGTAAGAACTTCAATGTTGAGATATTTGCAGTATTTTTCGTTTTTAATTTCGTAGTGTGCCTTAATTTCTGCTTCGCTGTAAACTTTGTGGCGTTTGTATAATTCAACGTTTTTGTCGTGAAGCATATAGGGTAAGCAGTCGGGTGTGGTGCGAAGGTTAAGAAGTCCTCTGCTTTCTGCTTCTTTTACCCAGGCATCGTCATAACCGTTGCCGTTAAATATAATGCGTTTGTGATTTTTAATAACTCTCTTAATAAGTTCGTGGAGTGCGCTTTCAAAGTTATCGGCGCCTTCGAGTTCATCGGCGAACTGTGAAAGTACTTCTGCAACTGCTGTGTTGAGAGTGGTGTTAGGGCCTGCAACGGATGCAGAAGAGCCGAGCATACGGAATTCGAATTTATTACCTGTAAATGCAAAGGGTGAAGTTCTGTTTCTGTCGGTAGTGTCTTTGGGAAAACGGGGAAGAACGTGAACACCTACTTTAAGAACTTCTTTTTCTTTGTTATCGTAAGTTTCGTCTTTTTCGATGGTTTCGAGTATTGTTGTAAGTTCTTCGCCTAAGAACATAGAAACAATTGCGGGAGGTGCTTCCTGTGCGCCTAAACGGTGGTCGTTACCTGCGGAAGCGATAGAAATTCTTAAAAGGTCCTGATAATCGTCAACCGCTTTGATAACTGCACAAAGGAATAAAAGGAACTGTGCGTTTTCGGCAGGTGTTTCGCCGGGCTCAAGCAAGTTTACGTTTGTGTTGGTTGAAATTGACCAGTTGTTATGTTTACCGCTACCGTTTACGCCTGCAAAGGGTTTTTCGTGCAGAAGGCAAATCATACCGTGCTTTTTAGCACATTTCTGCATAGTTTCCATTGTTATCTGGTTGTGGTCGGTTGCAATATTGGTTGTTGTGAAAATGGGTGCTAACTCGTGCTGTGCGGGTGCTGCTTCGTTATGCTCTGTTTTAGCGAGAACACCTAATCTCCATAACTCTTCGTCAAGGTCTTTCATAAAAGCCTGAACTCTGGGTTTTATTGCACCGAAGTAGTGGTCATCAAGTTCCTGCCCTTTGGGGGGCATAGCGCCGAAAAGAGTTCTGCCTGTGTAAACAAGGTCTTTTCTTTTATTGAAAACATTACTGTCAACAAGGAAATACTCCTGTTCGGGACCTACTGTTGTTTTAACTGAAACAACTTCATCGTGACCGAAAAGTTTAAGTATTCTTAATGTTTGCTTGTTGATTGCTTCCATAGAGCGCAAAAGAGGTGTCTTTTTATCAAGAGCCTCGCCGCCGTAAGAACAGAAAGCGGTGGGTATACAAAGAACGCCGTCTTTAATAAAAGCAAATGATGTGGGATCCCAAGCAGTATAGCCCCTTGCTTCAAATGTTGCTCTGAGTCCGCCTGAGGGGAATGAGGAAGCGTCAGGTTCACCCTGTATAAGTTCCTTTCCCGAAAATTCCATTATTACATTGCCGTCTTTTTTATGGGTGATAAAACTGTCGTGTTTTTCGGCAGTAATTCCTGTAAGAGGTTGAAACCAATGGGTATAGTGAGTTGCACCTTTTTCAATAGCCCAATCTTTCATAGCGTTTGCTATGATGTTTGCAACGTCGATGTTAAGTCTGTGACCTGTTTCGAGAGTTCTTTCAAGTTCTTTGAAAGCATCCTCGGGAAGTCTTTCTTTCATTACTGCTTCGGAGAAAACATCACAACCGAAGTAATCTGTTACAGTTTTTATTTTAATCAACCCTTTTCTGTAAAAGTTTTAATAAAATATCAATTAAATAAGTTCGCCTATAAAACCTGCGGCAATACCTAAAACGGCAGATATTACTATGAGAAGTATAGGATGGATTTTTTTCTTGAAAATAAGAAGTATACCTAAAACGGCGATTACTAAAGATACCGCCATATTGTAAAAGTTAAGGTTAGCCAATGCGAAACCGTCGGGGAAGAAAACCGTTGTGCCTATGTTGAGGACGGCTGAGGCTATAAGACCTATAACGGTGGGTCTTAATCCCGTCATACAACCTTTGACGGTTTTACTTTCTTGGAATTTCTTATATACTTTTGCAACAATGAGTATAACGATAAACGAGGGAAGCACAACACCTAAAGTTGCGCAAACCGCACCTAAAATACCGCCTGTTTCAATACCTACATAAGTTGCAATGTTTATGGCAAAGGGTCCGGGTGTACTTTCGCTGACAGCGATAAAGTTAACTATCGCTTCTTCCGAAAGCCAGGCGTTTTGCAAAACTGCATCCTGAATAAGGGGAAGCATAGCATACCCGCCACCGAAAGTGAAAAGACCAATTCTGAAAAACGTTAAGAATAGTTCGAGATAAATCATACTTCTTTACCTCGCTTTCTTAAAACTACGGAATAAATGAGCCCGATAAGAGCGCAAGCGATGATGATGTATATAACATTGATTTCGGTGAATGCCGAAATTAAAAGAGCGCCGCCCATAAGGATGTATGAAAAAAGGCCTTTCGAACATTTTTTGTACATTGAAACCAATGCTTTTATAACAAGGGCAAGAACACCTGCGCGAATACCCATAAAGGCATATTTTACAGCCTTGTATTCGCTGAACTCTTTAAGAACGAGAGAAATAAGTGAAATAATAACAAAAGAGGGGAGTACAACACCGAATGTTGCACAGAAAGCACCGAAGAAACCTGCAACTTTGTATCCTACAAAGGTTGCGGAGTTTATGGCGATAGGACCGGGTGTGCTTTCGGCAATGGCGAAAATATCAAGGATTTCTTCGCCTTTAAGCCATTTGTGTTTGTCGCAGATTTCTTTTTCAATAATTGGTATCATAGCGTAACCGCCGCCGAAAGTGAACGCGCCGATTTTAAAGAAAGTGACAAACAAAATTAAAGCATTTTTTAATTTGTTTTTCAAAAAAATCCTTCTTTCAGAGAATTTATTTACAGTAAAATACATAATACAATAAAATACTGTTAAATTATAAGAATAAAAAGCGTTTTTGTCAATGTACAATAAAGCAAGTTTAAGTGCTTCCCTCTCGACATTTTTTGTTACATATGGTATAATCAAACAGTGAATTTACTTCCGTCAGGATGGTGTTGTATGGATTTTAATATTGCAGAGAAAAGGGTTAAGGAATTAACGGAAATTCTCAATACTTGCATTGAAAAATATTATATGGGTAACGAAAGCGATGTTTCCGACTACGATTACGATATGATGATGCGTGAACTTTCTTCTCTTGAGGAAGAATTTCCTGAACTTCTCAAGAATGATTCACCTACTCACAGGGTCGGCGGCAGAAGTGACAATACTTTTGAAGAAGTTGTTCACACAGTACGTATGGAAAGTCTGCAAGATGCGTTTTCCGAAGATGAACTCAGAGCCTTTGATGCGAGAGTTAAAAAAGTATTTCCTACTGCAAAATACGTGGTCGAGCCTAAAATTGACGGACTTTCCTGTTCTCTCGAATACCGTGACGGAGTGCTGGTCCGCGCTTCAACCCGCGGTGACGGTAACGTGGGTGAAGATGTAACCGCAAACGTAAAAACCATACGTACAGTACCTCTTAAACTTAAAACGGATATACCGTTTATTGAAGTCAGGGGCGAAGTGTATATGTCACACGCTTCTTTCCAAGAACTTGTGGCACAACAGGAACTTAATGAGGAAAAGACTTTCAAAAATCCCAGAAATGCCGCATCAGGCTCTCTGAGACAAAAAAATCCTAAAATTACAGCATCAAGAAAACTTGATATTTTTGTTTTTAATATTCAGCAAAAAGAGGGCGGTAAGGAATTATCTACCCATTATGAATCACTTAAATACCTCGAAGAACTGGGATTTAAAACCATACCCGGCTATGCTCTTTGCGATTCAATGGATGAAGCAATTGAAAAAATCAAGGCTATCGGTGATAACAGAGGGTCTTTGAGTTTCGATATTGACGGCGCGGTTATAAAAACCGATGATTTTTCAATGCGCGAAGAACTTGGAAGTACAGCAAAGTTCCCTAAATGGGCGGTTGCTTTTAAATATCCGCCCGAAGAAAAAAGTACAAAACTTCTTGATATAGAAATACAGGTGGGAAGAACGGGCGTTTTAACACCTACCGCTATATTTGAACCCATCATTCTTGCAGGTACTACCGTTTCAAGAGCCACACTTAACAATGCGGATTTTATCCGCGAAAAAGGTATAGCAATAGGCGACACTATAATTGTTCGTAAGGCGGGGGATATTATACCAGAAGTACTTAGCGTCGCAGAGCATAAAGGCGAAAATGACGTGTATGAATATCCCGAAAAATGCCCCGCTTGCGGAAGTGCGGTTGTCCGTGAGGACGGCGAAAGTGCCATAAGGTGCGTTAACCCCGACTGCCCTGCACAACTTCTCAGGAAACTTATTCATTTCTGTTCAAGGGATGCAATGGATATAGAGGGTCTGGGCAGCGCTGTTTTAGAGCAACTTGTTAACGAAAACCTTATTTCAAAAGCATCGGATATTTACAGACTTAATCCTATGGACCTTGTTTCACTTGAAAGAATGGGTGAAAAAAGCACATTCAATTTGCTTGATGCTATTGAAAAATCCAAAGAAAATGACCTTTATAAACTGATTTTTGCGTTGGGCATTCACCACATAGGTCTTAAAGCCGCGAAACTTCTTGCCAACCATTTCGGTACAATGGATAATCTTCTTAATGCAACAAAAGAAGACGTTACTTCTATTGACGGTATCGGCGAAGTTATGGCAGATACTCTTATAAAAACACTGTCACTTCCGGAAACACGAACTCTTGTTGATGATTTTAAGGCTATGGCTCTTAATATGAAAAACCTTACCGAAAGTGTTGATAAGAGATTTGAGGGTATGACTTTTGTTCTTACGGGGACACTTTCTAAATACGGTCGCAGGGAAGCGCAGGAAATAATAGAAAAATTCGGCGGTAAAGCCTCCGGCTCGGTTTCTAAAAAGACCAGCGTGGTCCTTGCAGGTGAGGATGCAGGCTCCAAACTGCGAAAAGCAACGGAATTAGGCGTAAAAATAATAAATGAAGAAGAATTTGAAGAGATGATTAAATAAGTTTACAAAAATCGGTTATTTAATTTATGCAGAACTCCAATAGAATTTAGCGGGAATTTATTATAAAATATATTTATAATATAACAAAAGGGGAGTTTTTATGCCGACAACAGATATTATCAAAATCAAAACCAAGCGAAATAACCTTTATCTTCGTGTTGCTAAAGGTCACTTTGCAACAAGTTATACACACAGCAACTACTATATCGACGTTGCCGCACAGAAATCCCGTTTTTCTGAGGCTAAGGCGGTTGCAGAGGAACTTTGCTCAGCATACAACTACAACACAACTATTGTGGACACTATTCTTTGTCTTGACGGTATGGAAGTAGTCGGTACTTGCCTTGCAAACGAACTTACAAAAAATTCTTTTGCTAATATTAACGCCCATCAGACAATTTACGTAGTTACACCGGAAATTACAAACGGCTCACAGATGTTGTTCAGAGATAACATTGTTCCAATGATAAAGGGCAAACACGTGCTTGTTCTTGCTGTTTCCGTGGCATCGGGTGCTACTGCACAGGCTGCTATTGAGGCTGTTCGCTATTACGGCGGTGAGGTTGTAGGCGTTGCTTCAATTTTTGCAACAGCAAAACAGTGCGGGGATTATACGGTTAACTCTGTATTTAATCCTCACGATTTAGAAGGATATTTCAGCACACCCTCACACGAATGCCCGCTTTGTAAAGAGAAAAAGAAACTTGACGCACTTATAAACTGCCACGGTTTCTCGAAACTTTAAAATTTAAAAGGAAAAGTCCTTGATTTCATTGTTGAAATCAGGGACTTTTTTATATTAAAAATTTTTTTATTTATTTTGCAGAGAATATTGAAGAATTGATTTTTGTGTGTTAATATCATAATTGTGAGAAGTTTGATTTAAATAAAAATACTGACGGAAGAAGTGTCAGAAAAAAGGAGAAAACTATGGGATTTCTTGGTATTGTGTTAAAATTGTGTGCAGGTTTGGTGTTCTTTTTATTCGGTATGAGCACTATGTCTTCGGGCCTTGAAAAAATGGCAGGCTCTAAACTTGAACTAGTATTGAAAAAAATGACCGATAAACCTATTATCGGTGTTATTATGGGACTTATTATAACTGCGGTTATTCAGTCATCTTCCGCAACTACAGTTATACTTGTGGGTCTTGTAAACTCAGGTCTTATGAGTTTCCAAAGTACAATATCCGTGCTTTTCGGTGCGAATATAGGTACTACTGTTACTGCTTGGCTTTTGTCCCTTGCAGGTCTTGAAAGTTCATCATTGATTGTTCAACTGTTTAAACCGCAGAATTTTGCGCCTGTGCTTGCTGTAATCGGCACAGCGTTTATGATGGTTTCAAAGAGTGACAAAAAGAAAACTCTCGGTGCTATATTCGTAGGTTTCACAGTTCTTATCTACGGTATGGATATTATGTCCGAGTCTGTGGAGGGTCTTGCAGAAAACCCTGCTTTCGGCGATTTGCTTTTGAAATTCAATAACCCCATTCTAGGTGTGCTTATGGGTACAGTTGTAACTGCTGTTATTCAGTCGTCATCGGCGTCCGTAGGTATTTTACAGGCACTTTCCCTTACTGGTACAATAACCTATAATATGGCAGTTCCTATTGTTATAGGTCAGAATATCGGCACTTGCGCAACAGGTCTTATTTCCAGTATCGGTGCAGGTGCTAAGGCGAAGCGTGTGGCTACCTCACAACTTCTTATAAATGTTTTCGGTATGATTATAGTTTTACCCGTATATTTATTGGGTGTAAAATTTTTAAATCTTTCCATAGGAACAGAAACAGTAAACCCTGTTTCAATAGCCGTTATTCACTCGATATTCAATATAGTGACAGTTATTGTCCTTATGCCGTTCACTAAGTTTATTGCTAAGTTATCCGAAAAACTTGTAAGAGAGAAAAAGGGTGAAGAGAACGCAGAAACTGACAGAAGAGCAGTTTACCTTGATGAAAGACTTTTAAATTCTCCCTCTATTGCGGTTATGGAGTGTGATAACTATACTGTTAAAATGGCACTTCTCGCAAAAGAAACTGTTTTGCAGTCTTTGAAACTTATTAACAACTATGATAAAGATGTTGCAAAAGTAGTTTTTGATAACGAAAACGTACTTGACCTTTATGAAGATAATTTAGGAACATATCTTGTTAAAATGTCTGAACAGTCGCTTTCCAATGCTGATGCCAGAACTGTTGCAAGAATGCTTCATACAATAGGTGATTTTGAACGTTTAGGTGACCACGCGAAAGGTCTTGAAAAAGTCGCAGCGGAAATAAATGAGAAAAAAATTGAGTTTTCACCTAACGCACAGAAAGAAATCCAAGTGCTTCTTGAAGCCATTACGGAAATTGTTATCACAACAACGCTCGTTTACGAGAAAAACGATTACGAACTTGCTTCAAAGGTCGAACCTCTTGAACAGGTAATTGACAGAATTACCGCTGAAATTAAATCACATCACATTGTTCGTTTGCAACGCGGTGACTGTACTATTGAAATGGGCTTCATTCTTTCGGACCTTCTTACTAACTGCAAGAGAATTTCCGACCACTGTTCAAACATTGCCGTTGCTATAATCGAGGCGCGTAACGACTCATTTGATACTCACTATTACCTTAACAGCGTTAAGTACGGCGATGAGGACTTCAGCAAAATATTTGAGGATTACAACAGGAAGTATGACCTTCATGCAGACAGATGATTTAAATATACTATATGAAGATGCCGAGATTACCGTCTGTGAAAAACCCAAAGGTATTCTTAGCGAAAATGCACTAAATGGCGAAAAAGGTATTATTGGTTTATTAAGTGACCGGGCAGGCAAACCTTTGCATCTTCTTCACCGCCTTGACAGAAATGTAGGAGGAGTTATGGTTTTTGCGAACACTAAAAAAAGCGCCGCGGCTCTTTCAATGGATATAGCGCAAGGCAGATTTTTTAAAGAATATATGGCAGTTACCGACGGTATACCCCAAGAGGACAGCGGAGTTTATAAAGATTTACTGTTTAAAGATTCAAGAAAGAACCGTTCTTATGTGGTTAACAGAATGCGCAAGGGCGTGCGTGAGGCTTCACTTGAATATACAGTTTTAAAGAAAAATACAGAAAAATCAATTGTCAGGGTACTTCTCCACACGGGAAGAACACATCAGATAAGAGTTCAGTTTTCTTCACGAAAAACACCGCTTACAGGTGACGTTAAATACGGTAGCCGCGACAGAACAACAGGGGATATTGCACTTCATTCCTGCAGAATAAGTTTTTATCACCCTGTAACTAAAGAAAAATTGTGCTTCGAGTCACAACCCGATTTCAGCGTGTACCCGTGGAGCATATTCGGAGGGATATAAATGCCTGAAATATTAGTGAATTTCAGCGGAGTGCTTGTAAATACCTTTACGGTAATTATAGGCAGTTCGGTTGGGTTGCTTTTGAAAAAACAAATACCCGAAAAACTTACAGGGGCGGTAATGACCGCCATAGGTCTTTGTACGGTGGCTATCGGAATAACCGGTATAATAAAAGGTGAAAACCAACTTGTAATGATAATTTCCCTTGTTTTAGGTGCAATTGTCGGTACGCTCATTGATATTGACGGAAAACTTTCAAAACTCGGAGATAAACTTCAAAAGAAAAATAAAAGAGAAAATGCTGAAAATTCAACATTTTCTCAAGGCTTTGTAACTGCATCTCTTCTTTTTTGTGTCGGCGCAATGACAATTGTAGGTTCAATGAATGCAGGCATATCAGGGGATAATCAGATGCTTTATACAAAATCCGTTCTTGATTTGATTTCCTCATCAATGCTTGCGGCAAGTCTCGGTATAGGCGTTATGTGTGCCGCAGGGTTTGTGTTTGTTTTTCAAGGCGCCCTTGTTGCGCTTTCAATGGGGTTAGGCTCATTTTTAAGCGATTTCGCAGTGGCGGAACTTATTTGTGCAGGCTCTGTTATGATTACGGCTTTAGGTCTTAATCTTCTTAATATAACAAAAATCAAAGTAGCAAACCTATTACCCGGACTTGTGTTTGTTCCGTTTGTGTGTATGATATTTGAGATGATTTAATAAAAAAATCGCCATCCTTTCGGATGACGATTTTTTGTTTATCAAAGAAGTGCTCTGTAAAGTTCTGCGATTTCTTCAACGCTTGTATCCTTGGGGTTACCGGGACGGCAAGCATCTGCGAATGCGCTTTCTGAAAGGAACTGAATGTCCTCTTCTTTAAGAATGCCTTTAAGGTCTTTCGGAATACCTACTTTTTCAGCAAGTGCGGAAACTGCATCAACTGCTGCTTTTCTTGCTTCTTCAACAGACATTGCATCTGTGCCTGCTACACCCATTGCTTTAGCAATATCGCGGTATTTGTCGCCTGTGCATTCTGCGTTGTATTCCATAATTGAGGGAAGAAGGATTGCGTTAGCAACGCCGTGGGGTGTATCGTAGAGAGCACCGAGTCCGTGAGCCATACTGTGAACGATACCAAGACCTACGTTTGAGAAGCCCTGACCTGCAATATACTGTGCAAGAGCCATACCTTCTCTGCCTTCTTCGGTGTTTTCGCAAGCACCGGGGAGATGTTTGGCAATAAGTTCAATTGCTTTAAGGTGGAACATATCTGTCATTTCCCAAGCGCCTTTTGTGATGTAACCCTCAATAGCGTGTGTAAGGGCATCCATACCTGTTGAAGCAGTAAGGCCCTTGGGCATTGTAGCAGTCATATCGGGGTCAACAACTGCAACTTCGGGAATATCGTGAACGTCAACACAAACGAATTTGCGTTTCTTTTCAACGTCGGTAATAACGTAGTTGATAGTAACTTCAGCAGCAGTACCTGCAGTTGTGGGAACGGCAATAGTGAAAACTGCGTGATTCTTTGTGGGTGCAACACCTTCAAGACTTCTTACGTCTGCGAATTCAGGGTTTTCGATAATAATACCGATAGCCTTTGCTGTGTCCATTGCTGAACCGCCACCGATAGCAACGATGCAGTCAGCACCGCTTGTTTTGAAAGCCTCAACGCCCGCTTTTACGTTTTCGATAGTGGGGTTAGCCTTGATTTCGCTGAATACTGAGTAGGGGAAGCCGGCTTTATCCAAAAGGTCTGTAACCTTTGCGCTAACGCCGAATTTGATGAGGTCAGGGTCGGCACAAACAAAAGCCTTTTTGAAGCCGCGGCTTTCGAGTTCGGGAACGATATTCTCCACAGCACCCTTTCCGTGATATGAAATTGTGTTTAATACAATACGGTTTGCCATTGTAAACAACCTCCTTGATTTTTGGACTTAGTCCTTTTGCATAAAGTATTATACATCAAACGATTTGTGAAATCATTAACAATAAGTAAAAAAGTTAAATTTTTTATAAAATTCGGTAGGTTTGCCAAATTTTTATACAAAAACCTTTGCAATTTTACCATTGTTTTACCATTTTTATAGTGATATACTGTATAAAATGTAAAAAATATCATAATTATTATGAACAGAATTTGTATCTTACATACATAATATCAGGAGAAAATTATGGATATACCTAATATTCTTTTACAAAAAGCAGATGAAATTACAGATAAACTTAAAGTAAAATACCCGGAACTCGCTCCGTTTTTTAAGGGTTGTTTTTTAAATACCATTGAAACTACCGTTACAAAACTGGACGATGGTGGGTATTTTGTTATTACAGGGGATATTCCT
The DNA here is from genome assembly GCA_017626295.1 of Clostridia bacterium. Lineage (GTDB taxonomy): Bacteria > Bacillota > Clostridia > Oscillospirales > Acutalibacteraceae > DTU089. Next base: position 27,565 of record JAGAJB010000040.1, read on the forward strand.
GCAATGTGGCTTCGTGACAGCGCGGCGCAACTTACACATTACATTCGTTATGCTAATGAGGATGGAGACCTTAAAGAAATTATTCGCAGCGTAATTGCACGACAGGCAGAGTTCGTTTGCCTTGACCCTTACGCTAATGCGTTTAACGCAGCGCCCAATTCACACAGTCATAATGATGAAACGGATTTTTATCACGATTTAATATGGGAACGCAAGTATGAAGTTGATTCACTCTGTGCTCCCTTGTACCTTGCACATCAGTATTATATGGCAACGCTGGATGATTCTATTTTTACAGAGCAGTTCCGTAAAATGATGTATATAATATTTGATGTGTTCAAAAAAGAACAGAACCATTTTCAAAGTTCAACGTATTATTTTAACCGTCAGAATTGCCCGCAGACAGATACACTTCCCTGTGACGGAAAAGGCAATGACGTTGTGTATACAGGTATGACATGGTCGGGTTTCCGTCCATCTGACGACAGATGTGTTTACGGCTATCTTGTGCCGTCAAATATGATGGCGGTCTGCGCTCTTAAAAAAGCAGCGGAAATGGCAAATATTGGTTACGAGGATACAAAACTCGAAAGCGAATGCCGTTCCCTTGCTTTTGATATTGACGAGGGTATTAAAGAACACGGCGTTTACGAGCATCCGAAATTCGGTAATATTTACGCTTATGAAGTGAACGGTAAGGGTGACATTATACTTATGGACGATGCCAATTCACCCAGCCTTCTTTCCGCACCGTATTTAGGATACGCGAAAAAGGACGATGAAATTTATCAGAATACAAGAAAGTTTATTTTATCAATACATAACCCTTGGTATTTTGAGGGCAAGGTTGCAAAAGGTGTGGGCAGTCCTCATACAGGAACAAATAAAATCTGGCATATCGCCCTCACTATGCAAGCCTTAACAAGTGACAGTATGGAAGAGATAGAGAACTGCCTTAAAATGATAGCCAACTCCCATGCAGGCACATTCCTTATGCACGAATCTTTCGACAAAGACGATGATACATTGTTTACAAGACCTTGGTTCGCCTGGGCAAACAGTTTGTTTGCTGAACTTATGATAAGGCTTGTTGAAGATTAAAAACTACGCGCATTCAAACCGTTTGTGATTTGAATGCGCGTTTTTATTTTGCTCTGAAAATTTCAACTGCTTTGAGTGCGGTGTAGCCTACAAGAAAGACGGTGAGGGCAGTTTTTAGTGAAGAAATTCTTACATAAGTTCTTGCGATGTTTGACATACTTTCCAATGCTTTTGCGTAGTGTTCCTTATTTGTGAAATCCATAAAATATCTCCTTTTGTGAGAATTAGTTTAATTTGATGTTAATAAAACTCCGTGTGCAATTCCGGGGGTGGATTCTTTTTGAAGTGACGAGGTAGGGGATAGAAGCGCCCCTGTGCCAACAAATAAAACTTTTTTCAGTTGATGTTTTTTAATTTTATCCAGAATATACGAGCATACTACCGATGCACTGCAACCGCACCCCGAACCGCCCGAATGCATATCCTGTTTTTTTAGGTCGAATATCATAACGCCGCAGTCGTTGTGGACTTTTGAAATATCAATATCCTTTTCGGTTTTCAGAAGTTGTATCAGTAATTTACTGCCCGTAGAGCCTAAGTCACCTGTTAAAATTAAGTCGTAGTCGGAGGGTTTTGTCTTTGTATCTTTAAGGAAACTTGCAATAGTCTGTGCCGCAGCAGGGGTAAATGTCAAGGGTACACCATAAAATAAATGAAAAATTTTATTTTTGTTTACATAATAAATAGATGAAATCCACCTACAAACAAAAGGTAGGTGGATTTTTGTTAAGCAAGTTTCTTTAAAGTTTCATTACTTTCGTCGATAATATCCTTGTTGAGTTCAATATACTCAAGTGCTTGTTGATAAGCATCTTTGAATTTAAAGACAATCTCAACATCACCACCCTCATGAATGAAAATTTCTTCAACAAGCTCTATTAACAGGCTACGGGTTAATTGATTTATATTTCCGTATTTTTTAAAATGCGCTATAAAATCATTATCTCCATTTGCTCCTTGAGCAAATTCATCAGCGGATTTTTTTAATGCTTCAATTTTTTGGTCAAGTGTTTTTAATTTATCATTAAGTTCAGCTTTTAAAAAAACATATTCTTCTTGTGTAATAATGTTATTTTTCCAGTCTGGATAGAGATCTGCAATAATACGTTGAGTCTTTTCTCGCTCTTCTAAATATGTTTCTATATTCTTTTTTAAATGGTCTGATTCTTTTTTACGCTTAGGACTTTTATTAATCTTTTCTAAAAGTTCATCTATACATATTGCTGTTTCTATCATTTTTTGTATAGTAATAAGCACGGTTTGCTCTAATCTATCAATACGTATTGTGTGATTTGAACAGGCACTTTTTTTCATTTTGCGAGATGTTACGCAACGATAATATCTATAAGTTCCATAAGAATGCGTGTTTGTTTTTTTATTCATTACACGTTTACAGTCTGCACATCGTACTAGACCGGAAAATAAATCAATATCTTTCTTTTGTGGACTTTTACGAATATTTTTGTTGAAAAGTGATTGTGCGAGTTGAAAGGTGTTTTTATCAATAATAGGTTCATGAGTGTTTTCTACAATTATCCAATCATCTTTTGGGATTGCTCTACATTGTTTTATCTTATAACTCATAGTAGTGTTTCTGCCTTGAACCATATTGCCAATATACATTTGATTCTGAAGTATTCGGCGTACAGAACTATCGTGCCATAAACCATCGTTACTTCTTCCTGTTGGATGTTTATAATTTAAACCTTTTATTTTTTTGTACATTGAAGGATTAGGTAATCCCATTTCATTAAGATCTTTGGTTATTCCTATGATACTTTCTCCTGAAATAAACTTTTCATATATCAATCTTATAATAGGAGCAGTTTCTTCGTCAATAATAAGTTTATGATGATCATTGGGATCTTTTAAAAAACCATAAGAGGGGAATGAACCAATGAATTTCCCTTGTTGTCTATTAACATTGAGTGTTGCTCTAACATTTACTGAAGTAGTTGCTGCTAAACTCTCATTTATAACATTAGTAACACCTACTGAAATACACTGCATAGCAGCATTCATATTTCCTGATGCAGTATCTAATCCATTGTTTAATGCTATAAAACGAACTCTATATCGCACAAAGACATTGTCAAGATAATTTCCGGCGTCGGTATAGTTTCGTCCGAATCGAGATAAATCTTTAACGATAACACAGTTTACTTTTCCGTTATAGATGTCTTCCATCATTCTTGTGAATCCAGGTCGATCAAAATTAGTTCCTGACCAACCGTCATCTATATAGTAATCATAAAGTTCAATATCTGGGTGTATTTTTAAATATTCTTTTAAAATCTCGCGCTGAGATGTGATTGAGTAACTTTCCGCTTTATCTCCATCTTCACGAGAAAGTCGGATATAAAGAGCAGCCTTCCATACCATAACAGGTATTGAAGGCTGTGTTAAAATTTCTGAGTAATTAGAATTTGCCATAATACATGCCTCCATAGTTTTTATGAAGGTATGGTTTTTCTACACAATGGCAGTATACCATACATTTGGTTTTTTATCAAGTTTATTTTGGTTAGAAATTAATGGAATTTATTATTGCTGTTTCCAAAGCATTAGTGAATGTGTTTTCAGAGTTGAAACGTATTTTTACTTTTGTTTCTCCTACCTTGAAAAGGTAAGGATTTTTGACTTGTTCTAAAAAGTCAATAAGCCGTTCTTGGATAGGTTTGTTTGTACAGATATTTATGCTACAAATATCTATAAGGTTTTCTTTTGAATAGTCAGTAAACGAAGCATTTTGATATTGTTTTAAAGTATTATTAAGCATATATCACATAACCTTTCATAGCGTATTTTTGACACTTGGAAAAATTTTATTCATTTTTATATGTGATTTTGTTTTGAATTTTATCAAGCGGCTGATAGCTACTCAGCTCCACGGGAATTCCACCCTCAGCAGGTTCTCTGCCAACTGCCCTCATTGGTTGCGACGGTTTTATCACGCTCGACCTGTGACTAAGCAGGAGTATCATTATCACTATTACTGGTTATCGCCATATCAAAAGCAATTTGATATCTATAGCAACTGTTTGTCGCTCCCACAACAGAACAAGATGTTGTTAATAAAACAACATCTGTTCTGTTAGATCATGGCGCAGTTCTATTGTGGCTCTTGCCTCTGCAAGAATAATAGCAACGTACTTGATAAAATATCTATTCTGTTGTCAAAGTGCAATCGAGGTTTTAACCCCCTCTACTTGACAACGGACATTTTTTTAGCCTTTGAGCGGGTATCAATTAAAATTTTTTTGAAATTTTTTTCTGATAGCATCTCTTATATCTTTAACCGTTGAGTAAGATAAATTGTTTTTTCTTGCAAATTCTCGCAACTCCATACCTTCCAATATGCAATTTTTATAAACCCAAAACTGTTTGGGTGTGAGTGTTTTCACAACGGCATCAATTTCTGATTGCATAAGTACTTGAGTTTCTAAGTCCTTTTCATCAATCAACCACTCACCAGAAACTTCCTCGTCCTCAAATACCTCGTATGACAAAACTGTACCTGCATTGTTACGGGCTTCTTCTATAGCTCTATATATCTTCTTTTCTTCTGCTCTTAAAAATCGCAATGTTTTCAAGTCAACCTCAACAACTTCTTGTGTTGCTCGAATTCTTACCCAATAACGCTTAACACCATCATCATTGGTTGTCCATAAATCGTAATCAAATTTTTTGTTTTTATACATTTTATATAATCTCCTTTGTTTTTGAATTTCAGTTTCAAAAACCGGAGATTACGGATATTTAGCTATGTACGGTTCCCAGATTCTCACCATAGATGCCCTTTCTGTTTCCGAAGAGCAAAAAAAGAAGCCCGACGAAAACTCGTCAGGCTTCTATCTGTAATGATGTCTGTACATATAATTTAATCCCTAATATTAATTTTAATTTTGCTGCCACATTTGTGACACTTAACAATTATACCAAAATCGTCTTTTGAAGAATTAATGAAACGTATTTTTTCTGTCTTATAGGTATCACAAAGTCTTCCACCGCAAATTGGACAATGAATTTTTTTCGTTTCGTTTAATGTTGGTTTAGATAATAGTATCATATTCCCCCTTGTTCGCTTCAAGAGAACAAAATGCTATCAAATATATCCCTCGCAAAAGGGATATATTCTTATATTATTTGTTGTTTTTGCTATTGTTAATATTATTACGTACTTCAGCTTTTGCTTTGTCATTCAAAGAAATGTATTCACCAATGTCTGCAGGTATGTGGAAATTATTTTTATCTATACCTTGTTTGGATTTGGCAGCAGCATCAAAAAAAGTAACTCTTTCCGTTGCATTTAGATTTAAAACATCTGCAAGCAACAGAAGCGCCTGGTCATTTGGTGCAGATTTTTTATTGTTTTCTATATCACTCAGATAAGAATGGCCTAAATTAACACGAGTTGACAATTCGCGTAATGTTAAGCTTTTTCTTATTCGCATAGATTTTAAATAATCGCCAAATCTCATGTATTATTGGTCAACAGCTTTTTATTAAATAATCTGCCACATACTACCGATAAAGACTGTAAAAAAACAGCTACAGTTATTGCATTTGCATATAAATACATATTTTTAGTATTTAATATAACAATTGCAATAAAATCAAGTATAACTATTAGTAAAGTGATTTTTCTAAAAAATATATTTTCTTTCTTCGACAAAGGTTTTTGTGGCGTGTCAGCTGGGGATAAGGTAATTAGTATTACAGAAGAGCAAAGATAAAACGCGTTTAAAATAATAGGATTTATTTTTATGCTTTGCTTTATTACAACAATACTTGTAAGAAAAAAAGATAATGTAATGATTTGACAATGTAATTCGGATTTTGCATGAAAACCACCAGAAAACCTATGAACACAAAAGAAAATAACATAGAACAAAATGCTTGGTAACAAAATTTTTAATATAGCACCTACCAACAAACAATAACATAGTAACCAAATTTCTGACAACAAAAGAAATAAGCCATAATGATAAAGTTCATATTCGTCATTATTTATCACGCAATTGTCAATTAGTTTATACGTCAACTTTTCAGAAATTTTATTTATCATTTTTTTTGAATTCCTTTAGTTTTTGAGGAATTTTAGGTTGAAATGCAGCTAATGTGCTTGTTGAATTTGCATCAACTTTCAAAGAAAAATTGATAACATTTATTATTTTGGATACTAAGTTTTTTTTCATGTCTTCACCTCCTAATATTTTATACAATAGATTGTAAGAACAATCAACAAAACTTGTATGTAAGCTTGTTTTGTTTACAAAACTCCGTATTTTTCAAATATAACCCCAAAAAAAGAAAATCAATTGCAAATTTTTGAAGCGAAACCACAAGTTTTGAAGTGTGGTTTTATTTATTTGGTAGTTTACAAATGTTACTATATTGAGGGGTGATAATATGAGAATTTATGGTAATGATTTAATTGGTTTACGGATCGCTAAGATTAGAAAATTAAATAAACTTACTCAAGCCGAATTTGCAGAGCGAATAGATTTATCACCAACAGAAATATCAAACATAGAAAGAGGCAAGAATAGCATATCGTTTAACACACTCGTTAATATCTGTAACGAATTTGATGTTTGTCCGTGCCAAATTCTTTCAGGTGCAATAAAAGATGAAATTGACAATAATATTGTAGACTTAATAAGAGAACTTAATAAAGAAGAACAAAAAATCGTTTATAAACTTTTATTAGCTTATTTGGATAGGTGAAAATTCAAATACGATTTGAAAAACCAAAAAATCTATGCTATAGTAAAACTCAAAGTAGTATGCTTTGAGTTTTCTTTTTTAGGAGTTGATACATATGACAATCAATGCTTTGATTTGTGATGATGAAAAAAGCTGTTGTGATATAGTATTACAATATCTTTTAAAATATTGTGACGAAAGGAATTTCACATGTTTCTATGATGTATACGACAATGGAGAAGAAGCTCTATTATCAGATAAAACATATAACATCGCTTTTTTAGACATTGAAATAAAAAATATTTCCGGTTTGGATATAGCTAAGCATTTAAAAGAAATAAACAAGAATGTAATCATTTTCTTTATAACAGAATATGAGAAATATATAGATGATGCCATGGATTTGTTTGCATTGCGTTTTATTAAAAAACCACTTGATTATTCAAGATTTTATAGCGGACTTGATAAAGCTATTGAACTAATAAATGAAGATGATGTTGAATTTTATTTAAAGGATACTAATAAAATATTAAAAATAAAATCCAAAGATATTATGTTTATTGAAACACTTGATCATAAAACCAAAATTGTAACCCCTGATGCTATATATTATTCTTCCGAATTGATTGACTATTGGCATAAAAAATTAACTCACAGCAGTTTTTATAGAGTACACAAAAGTTATATAGTCAATTTAGATTACATTAATGAATACAAGCGTAACGAAGTGAAATTGATAAATGGAGAAATTATTGGTATCTCATACCGAAACCAACCGGATTTCAGAAAATACTTTTTTAATTACTTGAAAAGGAGAAAATAAATGCATTCAGTATTTTTAAATATATTGTTACAAACAATAGAGTGCTTGGTGTTTTTTGATTTTAACGAAAACATAAAAAGAACTAATACGAAAATTAGAAATTTTTCGATAATGTTTTTGGGGTATATGATAATGTGTGCAATTAATGTTATCTTCTCTTATAACATTATAGTGAATTTTATAGCTTTTTCACTTTTCCATTTTTGTTTTTTCCATTTTTTGTATAAACATAAAAGGTTATTTGCTGTAATATACACACTTTTACTTGCATGTATAGTACTTATTACTGAACAAAGTGTTATTGAACTTATTGCAATAGTAAACAATAGTGCCACACAGGATTTTATAAATGATCCATATTCTTATATAGTTTTAATCGTTTTAAGCAAATCATTGCTTTTTATGTTTTTTAAAATTGTTTCAAATATAATCAACAAATTTAAATCTAATGATGAATTTCATTTTAATAATTTAGTTTATCCCTCATCTCTAATGCTGATTCTTCTCGATTTTACTATTCTATCAAATCACACTAATTTGACTAAGAATATACGAATATTATTAGCTGTATCAAGTGTTTTCTTAGTAATAGCAGTTATAACTACTTGCATTTTTCAACAAAAACAAATCCAAAAAGAACAAGAATTAATTGAATTAAAAGCAATTCAACAAGAACAGGAATTAAATAGAACATATTTTGACTTATTAGAACACCAAAATGAGGAATTACAAGTTTTTGTGCATGATACTAAAAAGCATTATCGAACATTATACGATTTAGCTGAGAATCCCGATAAGTTAAAAGAATATATTGAAGGAATTGTCACCGATCTCGAAGAGGCCAACCAAATTGGTAAAACCTCAAATAAATTACTTGATTTAATCATTAGCAAATATAACTATATATGTGAAAAAAAAGGAATTGTTTTTGAAAAGAATATTCATCAATCAAATCTCAGCTTTATAAGTGATAATGATTTAACTTCTATTTTTAACAACTTATTTGATAATGCTGTAGAGGCGGCGAAAGTCAGCCATAATAAATCAATTTTCTTTGGATTAAATAAAGTAGGTAATATGTTGGTAATTGATATAACAAATTCTTGCGATACACCACCGATAGTGAAAAACCACAAATTAATCTCAACCAAAAATGATGCAGGTTTACATGGCTATGGATTTAAAAGTATTTGCAGAGCAGTAAAAAAATACAATGGTGATATCGAGTGGGAATACAAACCTGAGACTAAAGAATTTGTTGTTTCAATAATATTCCCTGTTCATTCTAACTTGATATAAAAAATACGATCCAAAGACATAAAAATTTATATCTAATTTCTTGTGAAAACACGTCGAACTTTAATTGTTCGACGTGTTTTTGTGCAGTTTGGGGGTAAAAACAATGCAGTTTAGGAAAAGCACTTTAAATTCATCCCTATTATTGTATTATACAGTTGACAATGTAATTCGGAAAAACTCATGTTAAGGGAGGTTTGATAAACACATATTACACATCATTTGGCGTATAACTTAAAACTAATATAAAATCTATGAAAGGATGAATTTTATGAAAAAATCGACAAAAAGACTTTGTTTGAAATTAGCAGCTGGATTTTTGTCTACTACGCTTGTAGCAAGCATAGCATTGCCTATGAATGTTTTGGCTACAACTGTAGATACTACAGAAGTTCTGTCAGAAAATACAACTATTAATTCATCTTCAGCTGATTATACAGAAAATATCATCAGAGAAATTGAAGAAGAACGCAATGAATTTTCTAAAACCTTTTTAATGACAGATGGCACATATTACACTTATGTATCTCCCGTTGCGATCCATGAATTTATTGAAGATAAATGGATTGATATTGATGATAGTTTAAGTGAGACTCCGGCAACAATTTCAGAAGCCGAAGAAATGGTAAAGGAATATGTTGAAGAAGCTGAAAACACCTTCGGTGAAACTAGTGCCTTTTCTTTAACTCAACCAGACACTTCCGTTACTATAAATTGTATTGGTGGTGCTACGCCAACCTCAACAGGTTACAAATTGACGGGGAACAGTGCCCTTGTAATTAAGCCAAACAATATTACTCAATTTTCGGCTAAGAACCAAGTATTGCTCTCAGCAACGATTAATACAACAATAGTTGGTAATCCTACCAATATGAATAAAATGATAAGTATTAAGGAGGTAAGTTCTGCAACCAATACAAACACCTCTTTCGATGTCATAAACGCCGAAAATGATATTTACTATAAAAGGTACCAATCAACTCAAAGCGAGTATTGTTTTGACATTACTGATACTTATTCCCAATGGGAAAGAGGAAATTTGGACAATAATGGGGTGTCATTAGTTATAAGTAACATTACCGGTATGCCATTCAATCTTTCTACCCCAATATTATCTCTAAGGTACAAAGATGCTTCAGTTGATGATTCGTCATTTACATATCACACATTAGATTTGGGTAGAGCTGGTATACTTTCTATCAATGATGTGACCAATGCATTTAAACTTGAACAGACTATTGCTGGACTTGACTGTTCATTATTGCCTGTAAAATTGACCAAAATTATTGATTCTGCAAATTTCTCGTTGGATACTCTGGCAAATGTTAGTAGCCGCTGGAATTATGAATACACTTTGGAGATTAATGGCAGTAATGCAACAGTCACATTACCCCAAGGAACAAAAATTGAATTTCAAAAACCTGACTCTGTATCAACAAGTAGCGTATATCAAGAGTGGACTCAAGAAACAGGTGAAAACTATGTTTCTGGTGTTAAACTCTATGTGACTCAAAATGCAGCGACTGCAGGTGGCATAGGAAATAATTATGAAGATTGTTACATTGATATTGATGATATAAAATATGGTTTTTCCTCCTATGGAAAACTTAAGTTTATTGAAAAAGCCAATAAAAGATTGATGGTTTCATATGGCTATTCAAATGAAGTTGATGAGATTGTTATTAATAAACTTTTTGATGCAAATGGTAACCAGTATTGTATAACATATTCTACATATAGAATAAATAATGTGGATTATCTCTATGCAAATAAAATTGAAGTTAAAGATTCCACTGGTAGCACAGTTAATTTTGATAATGCTCCCTTAATAATTAATGTTACTAACTCAGTATCGAACAACATAATTACGAGTAATTTTAGTTATCCAAGTGAAACAGATACTCCTGTAAGTGTAGCATATAATTATGATTTAAATGGTAAACTTATCTCTGTTCAAGGTGCGGACGGAACAATAACAGAACTTCATTATAAGAGTGAAGATAATTCATATTTAACTGGTTATACACAAAAGAAGAATAATGAAGTTATTAATAGTTTTACAATATCATCAGAAAACACTTTTGAAAGAGTGTTTGACGGGACACTTATTCAAAAAGAAATACAGCGTTATGATACGAATTTTCAACTTGTTACATATTATTATGGTAATAATATTATAGGAATTACTTATAAGGATGGAATTATTGACTCGTATGCTGTTAATAATTTAAGTTATGAAGAAACACAAAACATGGTAGATAATGGTGATTTTTCTAGAGAACTAAGTAAAAGCAATTGGACAAATATTAACACCAATGACATAGATGCAGAGTTCTATTATAACGAAAATGTTCTTGTGGAAAATACTACCGCTAATGCAACAGTTGGAATAACGCAATATATTGAATCTCTTCCTGTTGATACAACACTTGTTTTTTCAGCGGAAGCTAACATTTTAAAGAGTATTCCTAGTTCTGATTATAAAGTTAAGATAGATATTTCGTTATTTGATGCTAATTTTTCACTAATAGAAAACTTTAGTCTTCCTTTTGATTTATCTCTTATAAATGATACTCAAACAAGATTGTGTGCATTTAAAACTGATGTTCCATGTAGTGCTATTGTTACAATATCTGCCGAAGGAAACGTTGGTAGATTTCTTGTAGATAATATCAGATTATATGAAGCAACTCCAGAAGACGGCTCTGTAGAAATTCCAGGGGTGTCAATTTCTGATCCTATTGCTAACACTACTACTGAAAATGGACAAGTAAAAACCGAGTTGATTACTGACGGAACCTATTATATGATCCAAGAATATGAATATTCGTCTGATGGTGCAAAGATAGTTCATATAAATGATTTTAATGATGTATCTACTTATTTCGATTATAGCGGAAGAGCAGGACTTCTTTCAGAAAAAGGTCATGCTATTGATAACAACAATATTATAGTAGATCCTGTTAGTTACGAGTATAATCGTACTGGTCTATTAAAATATGTTACACAAACAATAAACTCTGTAACCGGAGAGGAACAAGAATTGTCAACCGAATACACATACGATTCTTCTGGACGCATAACTTCAGTTTTCAATAATGATTACTGTTACAATTTCATTTATAATGATATTGGTAATATAACTAACATTAATAAAGAGTCTATTTCTTCAGAAATAATTGAACCAAACGCTCTAATTGAATATTCATATAACGACAATAATAATATAGGATATATTGTTTATTCTAATGGATATAAGTTAGGTTATTCATATAACGAGCTTGGCGAAATAACTAATATTACTTGTTATGAACTTGATGAGAACGATAATTATAATGTTGTGGGTTCTTACACATATACTTATTCAAATGGTCGTATTTCTGAAACTGTAATAAATTCTAACGATTTGTCACATGATGTTAAAATAAAGACAACAGATACAAGCATTGATATTTACTATTTACAAAATAATGTTGAGCTTTTGGCATATTCAAAAGAGATCTCCGATTTAAATACTGTTGAAAAATTTGTTTCCTCTGTAAGTGGAAGTAATGATTTTGAAACACTAACGAGAAGCAAAATTACTGAAACAACAGTTGGAACAACAAGAGAACTTTACTCAGAATTCTATGGTGAAAAACTTTCTATGGCAGATTCTGATCTAACTGTTATCACCAATGGTAGTAACAATATAGTAACGGATTATTTTGGAAGAGTTGTATCAAAACATTCCACTTTAGAATCTAATGTACGGGATAATGCACCTACTAATAATATGCAGCAGACATCAGAAAATTCTGATATGCTTGTACTTACACAAAACTATACATATAAAAACCTTGGATCTACTGCTTCACCATATGGGATTAGAACTACCAATTTGATCGAAAGTATTACTAATGAGATGGGGATAGGTACACGTAATAATGGCAGTATAACCACAACTGAATTAGATGGATTTGCTTACAATTATGCGTATGATAGCCGAGGTAATATTCGATTTGTATATAGATTTTCTTCAGATGGTGATAACTATTTGGAAAGTTATTACCAATATGATGAAGCAAACCAGGTAACTGCATGTATGAGTCCATTAGGTTTTGAATTCTATTTATATGATAATAATGGCAACATCATTGAAAAAGTGTACTGCGAAGAAATTACAATAAGTGGTGTTGATGTAACATTACTAGAGCAGTTAGAAGAAGTAACATATGAAACATGGAATGACTTTGATTGGACAGCATTTAACGATATGCATATTACACCTTTTGAACCATATGCAAGCCAATGTTTTACCTATGATTCTTTAGGTCGTATGAATACATATGAAGAAAAAAGTTTCTCTTATGATTCCGAAGGAAATGCTACCGCAACTGTAGAGTATAGTCTTGAAATTCCCTATGACGAATATGGAAATCCACTTAAGTATGTTGGAAAGAATGCAAATAACGATACTGTAATAGCAGATCTAAGTTGGAATGGTAACCAACTTGCAAATGCTATAATTTATTCTGGCTCTACACCATCTCAACAGTTGATTTTTACTTATGATGAGAATGGTTTTAGAATTAACAAAACAATAAAAGAGTATTCTTCTAACACGAACTCATTCATAGAAAAGCAACAGATTAATTATGTTTGGGAAAACGGAAAATTATTAAATTTGCAGTTAGCCATAATTGATGAAAACACTGAAGGGTATATTTATACAAATATTTTATATGATAACGCAGGATCTCCTTGTGGCATTATTACACCAATGGGAGTATCTTATTATTTCTTAAAGGATTCTTCAGACAATGTACGAGGTTTGGTTAACGCATCTGGCGAGATTATAGCTGATTTTTATTATGATGCTTTTGGTAGTCTTTATATGGATGTAAAAGGTGATACAATAATTGACGAATTAATAAATACAATAACTGTTATGTATAATCCTTGTACATACAAAGGCTATTTATATGATTATGAACTGGGTGTATATTTTATTCAAAATAAATGTTATTCACCCAATTGGGGTCGTACTCTAAATGAGACTGATATAGAAAAACTTATTAATCCTGTTTCTGAACCTGTTGAAATGAATTTACATTTAATTTGTAACAATAATCTTGTTAATGGTTTTGATGTAAATGCAGAATGGGATAGAAATAGATTCACATTTGCAAGTGATCAATCTCATGGTATTCAAGTTGAAATGAGTAAAGTTTTTCTTTCTAGACCATTCTGTACTCTATATGCTTCTAAAATTTTGAGTGAATCAGGAAGTTGGGATTATCTTAACGGAAGAAACTTTAAAAATATGGGAGTTGAAAGAATTGCCGCTAATCTTTTTGCACGCTGTGTAGGTAATTATGCGGAAAAAGCAGTTAATAGAGTAAATGCGACTTGGGGTGATGGTTGGATTGTTAGTAATAGAAATAGTGATATTATTACTATTTCTGAAATAGATCCCAATATTGATAAATATTTCAAAATATGGTTAGCAGCTCCGTCCATTAGAGCTTTTGCAACAGTGAATGGCATTTATATCACCTTATAATATTTAATTATTTGAGATTATTAATATTTATGATAATTAAATAACTTATAGCAGAAAGAGGGAGTAACAAATGAAGAAAATAATAAGCTCTATTTTATGTGTTTCATTACTTGCATCAATAATATGTATTCCTGTTTCAGCAACGGATGAAGTTGTTGTTTCAGAAAGCATAGAAGAATTCTGCGAAGATGTAAATGAAATGATAAAGGAATACAGTGATTCCGAGTTTGTTACTCCCGATTTCATTGAGGAAGAACAAACAACAGAAAATACCGAGCAAGAAATTGAAATAAATTACTGTCCCCGTCTAATAGTCCAGTCAGACAAACCAATTGATACATATAACGCCATTGATGTTGTAAGTGGTTTTTCTAATTTCCATATTGTTCAGTTTGAAAACGAAGATGATACAAACTACGCCTACGATAAATATAGAAATAATTCTGATGTTATTTCTGTTGAATATGATATTTCTTACAATGCATTTACATATACAACTGAAGATAATACAAAAAAGAATACCGAAATGACTTTTGAAGACTACGAAAATGGTTGGTATTTAAATGAAACGGGTTTAGATTATATTCTTAATAAATATCAAAAAAGTGAACTTCCCGAAGTTGTAATAGCTGTAATAGATACTGGTGTAGATTTAAATAATGAATATATTAGTGACAGAATAATTCCAACCAAATTCAATAATTCCGGTGAAGACGACCAAGCAAGCGAACAAGACTTTTATGGTCACGGCACAATGATAACAAGTCTAATAAAAAATTGTACAACTAAAAATGTAAAGGTTGCTAATTTTAGATGTGGAACCTCAAAAGGACATATTACAATGACATCAGCTTGTGCTGCAATAATGGCTGCTGTAAATTTTGGTGTTGATATAATTAATTGTAGCTTTACTGTTAGCAATACATTTGCTTTAGTTCAGGAAACTATAGATTATGCCTATGAGCAATCATGTGCTCTTTTTGCAGCAGCGGGAAACCGAACCGGTGACTTAGAATTATTTTCCAGCCCTTTAACAACTTCGGCTATCTGCGTCGGTTCATCCAACAGATTTTATACACCATCAAGTTTTACGGCTTGGGGAAAGTATTGCGATATCTTAGCCCCTGGTGAAGATATGCCGTTATATGATTTAAATAATGAAATCATATCAGTTGATGGTACTTCTTTTTCTTCACCGTTTATGGCAAGTTTATTTGCTATGCATTTATCAATATATCCAACAATACCATTCAAAGAGCGAATAAGAATAATAACTTCTACAGGAAGTGGATCTGATGAAGATTATGTTTCAGAATATTTTGGTAGCGGTATTGTAAATGTACCAAAACTCTTTTCGTTTAATGGTTTGGAAGAACCTCAATTTAATTATTCTGATGGTAAATATGTTGGTAAAGTATCTCTTGAAATCACGGCAGAAGATAGTTCAGATATTTATTATACAACTGATGGTACATACCCATCTAAAACCAATGGGAAACTGTATACAGAAACAATCGAGTTTGAGGATGATTGGTTGACCATCAGAGCCATAGCTTATAAAAATGAGCAAAGAAGCAATTTAAACACTTTAGATATTTGTTCAGCTGTACTTGGAACAGACGATATGTTTACTGTAAATGAAGACGGTGTTTTAACCGGATATACCGGTAAAGTTAAATACTTGAAAATTCCAGAAGTCATAAATGGTATAACAGTAAAAGAAATCTCCTTTTATAGTGGTTTTAACACAACAGAAATTTATGGAGTAATTCTTCCTGATACAGTTGAATATCTGGGGTGGACGATTGATAAATATGATAGACCTACCACATTAGAGGAACAAATCGGTGCTTTTCAATTAAATGAAACAATCGAATTTTTGGTTGGAAAAGGTATTAAAGTTCTAGGTTATTATGCTGTATCTCATATACCTAATATATACGAGGTTGATTTCCCTAATTGCGAAACTATTATGAGTCAAGCATTTACTGATTGCGGACTATTAGGTGCTCGATTCCCAAAAGTAAAGAGTATAGATAATCAAGCTTTCTACAATAATGTTAGATTAAGAGAAATATATTTACCCGAATGTATTGGTCTAGGGTATGGAACTTTTTATCAATGCTTACGTCTAAAAGAAATATATGCTCCCAAAGCTGATTATCTTCCATTACAAGAATTCGAGGAAAATAGTTTTACTCAAGATAATTCTAATGCAACAAGAAATCTGTTTTATGATTGCTCAAGATTAACAGAACTTGATTTACCAAACATTGAAACAATCGGTTATGGTTCGTTTACTGAATCATCTTTAAAAGAACTTGAATTATCGAATATTGAGTATATATATGATTTACCTGATACAATACTGTATAGGAGTGAAAGTTTAGGAAACGCATCTTATTTTTCTCCTTACTTTTATCCTATTCAGGTCACTCTTTCTCTCCCTTCAACTTTACAATACTGTATATCTGCAACCGATTACAAAAATGAATTTATTGAATATGTGGTTTACGGCACAGCGGGTAAAGGAAGCTATGCTGAGCAATGGGCAGAGAAAAATGGTGTTCAGTTCATAAACATATCGCAAGAAACTGCCATTGTTGAGGATATTGAGCCCATTTGGGATAAATATTCATACGAACCACTTGAATTTGATGCACGTGGTTTCAACCGAACTTATCAATGGTATGGTTCAAAGGATAAAATTCAAGGCAACTATGATGATAAACCTATAACGAATGCAACGGACAAGACATTTAATCCTGATAATTACAAGTCATACCCGTATTATTACTGCATTATGACAAGTTCGGATAAAGATGTTCAAGGTAAAATTACTAGTCAAGTTGAAATTAAAAGTTCTATGTGTCAGAACAGACTTTATTATATGTTTTCACTTCCCAATACACACATTGATTTTGACAACTATTTAATTTATACCCAAACAACCGGTTGTAAGAATTTCTTTAATATCATTGAAATTCAGGAAAACACAAGCTATTCTTCTTTACCGTCTTTGGTATATAAAGAATATTATTGGTATGGAACTGGTTCTGAGTTTGTTATATACAATGGAACAAAAAAAGAAAGATATACACTAATTGTTGAAGGTGATGTAGATGGAGATAGCGCTGTAGATGTATTAGATGCTTATCAAGTTTCGTTAGTCGTTAACGGACATACAGAATTAACTGACGAGTACTTACTTGCAGCAGATACAAATTTAGACCAAGAAATAACGGTTGAAGATTATGCTCAGGTTGTTAATTTGGTTTTAGCAGGTTAAAGGAGGATTGATATGAAAAAAATAATAAGCATTTTATTGTTAGTCATTGCTATCTTATGTTTTTCGGCTTGCTCTGATAAAGACACAAATAATGCAGACATTAAAAATACAACAGAGGTTATTGTGACCTTCCCAAACAGAACTACTACTGAAAAACAAGTCTTAGAAGATTCTGTTTATGAAAAAGTTTATTTTGAAATGTTCGGCAATAAGGTTAATGCAACTATAAGCCAAGAATTAAATGACCAACTTGAAAAAGCCAAGACAATAAAAGAACCCATTTTAGACGATTCTATGAAAGAAATTGGTTCTGTATGGGTTCAATATAAAAACAGTAATGAAATGGTAGAGTTCGGCAAAGTATATACCGGTGCCGAAAATAAAATGTATATTCAAGCTTTTGAAAACGAACACAATGGCGTGTTGTGTATTTCAGAAGGAAATGATAACCGCTCTAACATTTTATTCTAATCCAAAACAAGACAAAGATAATTAACACAATTTGTGTGTTACCATATTAAAAATAATTTTAGTTCACCATAAAACAAATTGCAGAGATTATCGTTACTAATTACAGATACGATAATCTCTGCTTTCATAAAAGTAACGCTAAAACGACAGCAAAACCTACAAATCGACAAAGTTTGTTTTGTGCAAAAAGTAGAAAGTAATAAAAAGAAGCAAAAAATGCAAAAAAATTGTGAAGTATTCCTCGAAAAACGTCATATATAGATAGAGACTATATATAAAATTATAGTAATACTATAAATATAGCTTTATATTCACTAATAATTTAACAAAAACGGATGATTCAATGATTCAAAATGTAAACAACAAATTTCAGAATACTACTCCGCCTTATTCTGAATTAAAAGGTTTTTCAAAAGAAGTTTTACAATTTGTAAACCACTATAATTTCAATAATAACAATGAAATAAAAGATTCCTTTCAAAAGCATTTTACATCAAAACGACTGATTGTTTACGCTGATGTAGCTTTTGATAAATATAGAGCAATAGACCATATTTCAGGCTATGGTGATATGCATATATTACAGTATGCCACTCCCCTTGATGCCTTCTCAGCTTTCACCAAATACAACAAAAATCCTAACATAAAACTTGTTGTTCCAGATATTGTAATTGAACTGGAAAAGACACACTCATCTGATACGTCAAAACTTTCGCTTCACAGAGCTGAAATTCAGCACTCTTGGGGATATGAGCGTATCAAAACCGAAGAAGCATTTGAATACATATTAAAAGGCAAAACCCTTAATGATTTACCTGATGTTGTAGTAGGTATAATCGATGACGGTGTTGAAATGGGAAATGATGACTTTTCTAATAGACTTGTAGCCGCTTACAGTTTCACGGAAGAACCTGAAAATCCTTTTACTTCCAGTATAGGACACGGAGCGAGGGTATGTAGTGTCCTGATGGAAAACACTCTCCCTAATGTGAAGTTTATATCATACAAAATTTTTAGTGCTAGTGAAACAACATTATCCATTTTGCATTTGGCTGAAATGCAAGCAGAACTTGATGGCGTAGATTTTATAAACAGTAGTTATGGTATGTTTGCTAAATTCAATAGCGGGATATCAAAACCATTACACATTGCATCTGTCGGCAATGTCAGAAGTGAGCAACCACAATACCCTGCCGCCTGTAATGGTGTTATATCTGTTACTGCAATTAATCAATCCGAAAAATTATACAAAAATGCAGCTTTCGGTGATTGGGTAAAAGTAGCCGCACCGGGAGAAAATCTCAAACTACCATCCACATATGCCGATGGAGATTATGTTGAGTTTACGGGAACCTCCTGTGCTGCACCATTTGTAACCTCAATTTGTGCAATGATTAAGACTCAACACCCCAATTTAAACAACGAACAAATAAAGCAGGTTCTATATGACTCTTGCGAAATAACTGATATACCAGTTAGGTACGGGATTGTTAATATGTTTAATGCCGTTAGTTATTTGGATAATGTGACACAACCTGAGGTTGCTGAACAAATTGTTGATTTCACGCTTCCAAAAACCGAACCAGCTTTAGTTTAACTGATATATAGCAAATTCCGACAAATCTCGCAACATTACCTTGTGCAAAAAGTAGAAAAGATAAAAATTATAAAATTTTTTTGAAGTATTTCGCGAAATTTGTCATATATAAGTAGAACAATTTTGCGCATCTTCACTGACGTAAGTATTAATTGTAAGGAGATATTTGAAATGAAGTTTTATGAAAATAGATTTATAGTATTCTTAGATATTTTAGGTTTTAAAGAGTTGGTAAAAAAAACAACACAAGATGAGAGCAATTTTGAAACTATAAGCAAGGTTTTAAATTATATATCAGAAGTTAGAAATGAAAATTATCATGGCTTTCTTGCTCAATACGATACAATCAAAAAAGAAGTTTCTGTATTTTCTGATAGCATTGTTATATCATATCCTGGTGACACTAGAGGCGGACTTTTTTTCTTATTAATGGATTTAGTATTTATTTGTTTGCAACTCAATTTTAATGGAATTTTTGTTCGTGGTGGAGTAACTTTTGGTTCATTGTATCACAAAAGGAATGTTTGTTTTGGTCCTGCCATGATTGCTGCATATGAAATGGAGCAAAAGTTTGCTATCACACCTAGAATTATTGTGGATACTTTAGCTATTACCAATGGATTAAAATCACCAGGATATGCTAATTCCTTTGAAGAAGAAGCTGATTATATTGGAGGTTTATTAAAACAAGATGAAGATGATAACTGGTTCTATTTAGATTATTTGTCTCAGAGAGAAGAATTAGATTTTCCAGAAGAATATCCATATTTTCTTAATGAAATTAAATCTTCAATTATTAAAAATTTAATCGAAGCAAAAGATGATACTAATATTTATAGTAAGTATGTATGGTATGCAAAATATTATAACCGTACCATAGAAAACTTATATGGTAATTGCATTGAATTAAGAAGTGAATTATCAATTGATGAAAAATTATACAAATGAAAATCAAAAACAAATGAAGGATAATAACAAATTATCAGTTTAAAGGATGTGCATTTATGTCTGGTTTTAATATTTTTGAAAAAGAAAATGTTTCGTTATATTTAGATGATTTGACATTATTACAAGATGTTTCAAGTGAACTTCAAAGTGTTCAATTATATAAACACCCGAATCTTGAAAAGGTCTTGGTAATCAACGATGAAATTCAACATGTTGAAAATTGGATGCCGTATTATCATGAGCAACTTGTTCATATTCCAATGATGTTTATTAAAGTTCCACGCAATGTATTGATTTTAGGTGGGGGAGATCTTTTTGCTGCATCAGAGGTTTTTAAATATGATTCAGTCAAGCAACTTGTATTGTGTGATTATGATAAAAATGTGATTGAGTTAACTAGTAAACACTATTCACATTCAGAAAAAGTTCTTGAAGATTCAAGGCTTAAAATATGCATAGATAATGCTATAAACTATATCAATAACTGTACCGAAAAATTCGATCTAATAATTGATGATTGTTTTAATTTAGTCGACACTTTCGATTCTTGTCATATTTTCGAAAAATTGAAATCATTACTAACACCAGAAGGTGTTTGTTGTAGTTTGGTATACCGTCATGTGTTTGACAAAGATACGATGAATAAAACAAAAACTAGACTTTTTGATACTCAAAAAACGGTACTTTCTTTAATTACAGTACCTGAATATCCAGGGGTATTGCATTTACTTACAATATGGGGAAACTCATCATTTTTAGATCAAAATCTAAAAAAAACCATCAATACTAACCACTCTGTCTTATTTAACAGTAAATGTACTCTTTTTAATAGTGATTTTTGTAATTTTTATATGTACTTACCTCCGTATGTAAAAAAACTGTTATGAAAGAGGTGGAGTTATGAAGTATCTTTTTTCTGGTACACATATAATATGTGATCTGTATGGCACAAGAGAAGGCTTGTGCTTAAATGGCAATATTTGCAAACTTGCAGTAGAAAAAGCTATACATAATGCTGGCGCTCATGTAATTGAAACGATTATATATACATTTGATTCTGGCGGTTTTACATTACTCTCTCTTTTGAAAGAGTCTCACGTTTCTATACATACATACCCCGAAAGCAATTCACTTTTTGTAGATGTTTTTACTTGTGGTAGTACTAACCCACAAAAAATCATCAATGAATTAATTACTTATTTTCAACCAAATAAATGTGTAACTAAAAAAATAAGCAGAGGAGCTAAAAAAACCTCTTTTTAAATTTAATATCATCTGTAGGAGCACGCAAATCATCAAAAAAAACTTTTACATTATCCCAGGCTTGATTTCTTTGGATATTTGATAAACATATCTGCAATTCGTCAAGTCTATCCAAATATCCGTACTGTAAAAGGTATTGCTCATCTTTATCATCTGTTACTGCCCAAGGTGTTGCTAACAAACTACAAGTTTTATCTTTTTTTATCAATTTAACCGAATTGATATTAATATATGGTAACTTGGAATAATCTATTGAATTTAAACGAATACCAGCTCTTTGTGCAATGTTTTGTGCTACAAAACCATGTTGTGCAGGACACAACTCAACGGTACCTGTAACAATGGCTCTTGCTGCAAAAAAATCTTTTTCAAAGAAATCTGGAATAATATCTTTTATTTTTTTTGTGGGCACTACACCTATTATACCTTCACCGATATATCCATAACGATAATATAATCCAACCATTGTCTCACCATTAAAACTACCTATTCTCAAAGTTTCATCAGCACCAACATAAAATTCCATAGCTTGATATTCTTGAGCAGAAACTTTACCTTCAAAAGTGTAAAGATTCCTCCACAATGTTGCGTTTTCAAATGGATCACATGGAAATAATTGCGTGTATGGTGATATTATACACTCAAGTTTTACCCTATCGCCAATTTCGATTGCATGATTATGAATCCCTCTTTTCCATAAATCCATAGGACTTTCAAAAGTGTTTTGTTTGTAAAATTTTGATGAGATTTGTTTTACTGTAAAAGCACCAATTGCACCTACTATAGTTTCGGCAGTTGCTTCAAGTAAAGGTTCCCATAAAAACGATGTTTCTGTAATAAAACCAGACATAAATGCACATCCTTTAAACTGATAATTTGTTATTATCCTTTAAAAGAAAAAACCTTCCACACAACAATTGTGCAGAAGGTATTGGTAATCAAAGTATTATCTTGTTTCTTGGATGTTTTTCTTCAAGAAGCTTATGTATCTTGTTTGTACTGATGTGAGTGTAGATTTGGGTTGTTGAAATTGAACTGTGGCCAAGCAGTTGTTGAATATACCTAATATCTACATCTTCATCATGCAGAGCCGTAGCAAAGGTGTGACGGAACATATGAGGTGTTATATGTTGTGTTACACCGGCTGCGCAGGCATAGTTGTTCACCATATTTCTTATTGATTGTTCGGACAACCTGTTTCCCAAACGATTGGTAAACATATAGCTTGATGTTTTATTTTGAGTGTTTATATATTCAGTTAAGAGTTGCAGAATAGAATCATTTGTAATACACATCATTCTTTCTTTTGAACCTTTACCAAATATACGGATTGTACCATCTATTAAATTGATATCATTAACAGACAAATGTGAAATCTCTGATACACGCATTCCTGTTGAAAATAACATTTCTAAAATTAGTACATCTCGTAATCTTGTTTTTCTTTGAACAACTGTTTTACTGTCCTCTTTTTGATTATAGGAAAAAACTAAAATGTTTTTTATATCATTTAGAGCAATAGTTTTAGGTAGTACAATTGGTTCTTTATATTTGATTTTTATTTTGTGAAATGGATTGTATTCTATGATATCCTCCATTTCCAAATATCTATAAAAGGCTTTCAAACACGCTATTTTTCTTTTAGCGCTTTTAAGACTGTATGCTTTATATAAATGGTCAATGTATGTGGTCATACACTCTTTAGAAAGCCAGTCCAAATCATTGGCATATTCTTGATATTGTTTTAAATCAATCTTATATGCCTTTATTGTCAGTTTGCTTAAACCTTTTAGGTTTTCACAAACTGCAATATATTTGTTAATTTCAGATTGTAAACTCACTGACAAAACCTCCGTTTTTTATGTAATTATGACGGATAAGTTTCGTCTTGTCGAGTATACATAAATAAAATTTTATAGATAAATTATTTTTAAACACTATGGGGTGGTGGCTAAAAACACCCTCTCCCATAAAAAAGGAGTATCTTATGGAACAAATTTATAAAATATTCTCTAGTTTATCAAGTTGTGATGCTTGGAGCGTTTTTTTATTGAAAATCAAAGAAACGGAATCTATACAATATGAAAGTCACAAAATCACTTTATCTCCTAACGGTATTATATCAGATTTCATTCGTGATTTAGTTGACAAATACACTAGATTTGATTCAGGTGTTCTTGGAATGTATGACGCTGTTGACGTATATGACGGTTCTTCTATAGGTACCAGTATATATAAATTCTCTACTGAAGATGACATAATTGAAGAAGCATACAATTCACTTACGCAAGCCATCAAGAACTCGGAACGAGAAGGAAATCCAGAAAACGAAAGATTTAACGCATATTTTATTCAAGGTCTTATAAATTTTGATGAATCTGATCATCCAGTTAAACTTTTTTCCTTACGTACACCAACTACTGTATTAAAAAATAGGTTTAGGTACAGAAATGGCGTTTACGAAGAACTGACAGATAGATTATTTACATTGCGTTCAACTATTGATGCAGTTATCGTAGATAACGACATTTATTTTTTGACAATGGATGCAGAAAAACTATTCGGAATAGAACGTGCTTACAAAAAAATATGTAACAGTAAAGTAGAAGAGTTAATTACATGTTCTTTTATCAGTGATCCTGAGACATTTCAAAAAACAGCTACAAGTGGTCATAATCCAAGACGTTTTGCCTCATATAACCAAAATCGTGTTAACCATCTTGGAAACGAAAGCGCTAGGGTCAAATGGGCAAATTATTTTGGTATAGGTCTAGATGGTTCTAATTTTGATACCAGTAATCCTACCAATATTGAAAAAATAATAAAACTAATTTGTAACAAAGGCATGGCTGACCCTTTCGAAGACGCCCCAGTAGAAGTTGCCGGTTCTAAGAAATGGAAATAAAATATGAGTTCTTATGTATTTTTGTTTAGTGTATATTACATATCTTTTTTCCCATTATGGATTTCCATATTGTTTATTGATTGTACAAACATTTTCTGCTCAAGCGATCCAAACATAATAACAGAAATTATAAGTATATTCGCTATACTTATAATTCTCCTACTTTGTTTAATTGTATTACACACAAGAATGAAAAAGCAAAAAAGTGGAGATAATTGTGAAACATTCACACTATGTGAAGTGAAGTTAAACAAAAAAATTATTGTTGAATTTATCTTTACATTTGTTTTACCTCTAGCGGCATTTGATTTTTGTTCTTGGCAAGGCGTTGTATTGTTCGTTTTCTTCTTTTTGTTGCTCTTCCATATCTTAGTGTCGTTGTTTAATTATCCTATGTTATGCTCTCTAGTCTTTTTCGGTTATAAAATATATGATTGTAAATATTTGGACATAGATAATAATATACACGAAGCAGCTTTTATATGTAATAAAACGATTAAAGCCAATAAAAAAATTGTGGCGGATAATATAAGCAATGATTTTTATTTCATTGTTAAAACTGTTGAGTAGACAAGCTCAATGTAGCAATGGTATTTTAGTAAAATGGATAAATCTCATATTAAGAGTTTTTCTTATTGCTAACTCACCACGTATAATGTATAACGAAATATTACTACATAAGGCAACATTTAGCCTTATGATAGCAATACAAGGATTATAAAGTAAAAATAATACATTTTCAGGAGAAAAACATCAATGAAAAAAAGATACATTAAAAAGCATAGATTTCTTGTTAGTGAATACTTTTACTCAAAACAAGCAAAAGAAAAATCATCCTTAGATAGAATTGTTCTTACAAGAAAAACGATTGATAACTTTTACGCAGATATTATAGCAGATGAACTCGATTTACTTTTTTTGAAACTAAAACATGCTGAAAAGATTATGAAATTTTCAGAACTTAGTTTCAAAAACATTTCACTTCCATATATAAGTGCTTGTATTTCAGCTACGATAAGTCTAATTGTTTCCTATACAACAAATATAAGTAGTAAGCTAACTGATATAAACAATATATTCCAATATATAGGCTTTTTGTTAGCGTACATTATAACTATTGTTCTTATCGTTGTACCAATAGGATTTATTATATGTCTAATTTTACGAAATATAATAAAAAATAGTAATAAAGATTATTTTGTGTACATATTACCTTACGAAATAAAGGTGATACGAACGACATTAGATAGGCTAATAGCTGAAGCAGGCCTTGATACAGATTTAAAATTCAATGAAAATAAAGGATAACTAATAATTATCTTTTATAATTAATTGTATAACTATATTAATTATTCCGTATTTATCGGTCTAACGATGATGAGTAGGAGATTTTAGTATGCTAAGTCAAATTTATGCTATACCATGTAAAGTAAACAACCAA
>JAGAJB010000022.1 GCA_017626295.1 Clostridia bacterium
AGCTGTAGTAATATAGGTACAAATCCACAGTGCTTGTCTTTATTATATCGCAGGTAGTTGTTCCTGCAAATACAATATATTCTTTCGAAAGGAGACATAATTAAAAACCACCCCCTTTGAGATGGTTTTAATTATACGTGTATAATATGGTTATGAAATTAGATATTAAAAAACTACTTAAAAATATTGCCATTCCCCTTGCGGTTGGCGGTGTATCAGGCTTTTTAACAAGCGGTGGTGTTGAAGACTTCACTTTAAATGCAGAAAAGCCGTTCTTTACGCCACCCGGTTGGCTTTTTCCTGTGGCGTGGACTATTCTGTATACTTTAATGGGAATTTCCGCATATTTAATTGAAACTACACAAACGACTAAAGATAAAAAGACTGCATTTATACTACACTATCTTCAACTGTTTTTCAACTTCGTCTGGAGTTTTATCTTCTTTAATGCAGAGAACTATTTATTCGCATTTATATGGATAGCAATTCTGTGGGTGCTGATACTCGCCACAACGGTTGAATTTCACAAAATCAACCCCAAAGCCGCATATCTTATGATACCCTATATAATCTGGGTAGCCTTTGCGGCGGTTCTGAATTTCAGCGTATATTTATTAAACTAAAAAATGACCTTTTCCGCTTTGGAAAAGGTCAAAATTTTTATCAGTTAATTGTAAAAAGGTTTGTATCTTTGTCGTAGTCGGACGTCCATACCGATATTACGTAATCAGTAAATAAATCATTTACAGTAATATCGCCTGCGCCCATTTCATCCGCCAGACCTTTAAGTGAATATGAGTCAAATTTACAACGCACCATATTAAGACTGTCGTATTCGGTTGTTATGAAATCGCGTTTAAAGTTAACGCCGCCTTTTTCAAAACCGAAGCAAACGAAGTTTGTAATAAAATCATTATTAAGTTCCGTATACGATGTAATATCGTTATAGTAAATATCAACCCACACAAATTCATCATTCTTGGTGATTTCAACAGTTTTAATACCCTGTGTAACGTTAGAAACATTTGCTTTTTCCGTAACTGTCAAAGAAACGTCCTCAACAGTTTTCTCATATGTTCCTAAAAGAGTTTTACCTGTACCGTCATTTTTATTGTGAAGATACAAATTAAATGCGTTATCAAGAATATTATCGTAATTAACGGTAATTTCATCGGTAAGAGCAACTGCGTTAGCGTAGTCATTGATTACAGAAAGGGTATAAACTGCTGTATTGCTATCCTCAAGAAGTCTTAATTCACCGGGGCATTTTACCTGTGTGCCGTCTTTTAAATAAAAGCAGAAAACAGGTACTGCCTGTGCATTATTTACATCCTGCGCATAGTGAATTTTTAATAAAGATGCCTTGTCTTTATACTCAACTTTTAAAGAAACGCTGTTTTCATCATTTTCGGTTACAACGGATTTAATATCGGTTGAGAATTTCTTTATATTGTAATCTTTTGAAACTGCACCCGCTTCTGCTGAAGTTGTGTCTGTTTCTTCCTGTTTCTCGGTAATAACTTCCGTTGTGGTTTCATTATTCTCTTTGCTTTTTTCCTGTATTGCAGAAGTTACATTGGCAACAGCGAATATAACAACTGCAAAAACAATTATAATAAACACAAGCAAAGCAGGATTTTTCTGTATTTTGTGACCGAGGCTCTTTTTATTTGTTTCAGCCATTATTTATCCTCCGATTTTTTCTGGCTTTCACGAGCCTTTTCTGCGGCTTCACGTTCTTCTTTTTCTATACGTTCAGCCTCTCTGCCTGCTTTCTCTGCAGCCTTTTCGATTTCGCGCTTTGCTTTACGCTCTTCGCGAACTTCCTTTTTTGTAGGTGCAGGTGCGGGCGGTGTATCGGTAAGTTTCATAAAGTCGATTTTTGACATTCTTGTTCTGGGAAGAGCATCAAGAATTGTAACAGAACTCGGTCTTGAAAATCTTTCAAGTTTACTGTCGCAGTACTCTTTAATACACTTACGAACCTCATCGGGATTATCGGTAGGCTGATTAAGGGATACAAAGAGTTTAATAACAGGTTTACTGTCAACATAACCCTGAACTGCACAAGCCTCGTTAATATAATCAAGTTTTAAAACTTCGTTTTCAATATCGTTGGGATAAACATTATAACCCGAAATGATAATCATACGTTTCTTTCTTCCTGTAAAGAAAACAAAACCGTCTTCATCCATATATCCCAAGTCGCCTGAGCATACCCAACGTCTGCCCTTTTTATCAACATAAACGCCGTCATCTTCGCTGTCGTAATATCCCGCCATAACAGTAGAGCCGGATATAACTATTTCGCCAATGGTGTTGGGGGGTAATTTTTTCCTTTTTTCACCCCAGATTTCAACGGTTATACCGTCAAGGGGTCTGCCGATAGAGTTATCTCTGTAAGCGCCTTTAATATTGGCGGTACAAACGGAACTTACTTCAGTAAGACCGTAACCTCTGTAAAGTTTGCCTTTAGCGTGCCACTTTTCGAGAAGTGAGTTAAAGGAATTAAGGAATGTGTCACTTATAAAATCACCGCCTGCCCACAAAAGACGAAGTTTTGAAAGATGGGGGCCGTCAAAGTTAGATGCCTCATACATCTTTTTAAACATAGCGGGGACACCGACAATATAAGTAATATTATATTTCTTAATAAGTCTGTTTGCCTTCTCGGCGGAGAAGTTAGTCATGGGTATACAGGTAAAACCTGCACACATACTAAAGTGCATAACAACACCTAAACCGAAGGCATGGAAAAGCGGAAGAACCGCAAGAGAACACTCCGCACCGGGTGCGTGGGGCGAATCGAAGAAACTTAATTTATAAGCGAGTTCGTTAAGGTTTTTAGAAGTAAGTTGTATTGTTTTACTTTTACCCGTTGTTCCGCCGCCGTGAAGGAACACAGCAATATCGTCGCCGTTGTTTTCAAGTTTGGGTGCGCGAAGATTCAAATTACATATAGTGTGATAAGAAGCGGTTGTGGAAGAGGGGGTTTTTGTTTTAACTTTTACCTTTTCAAAAACCTTGAACGCCGGGCGCATAAGGGGCGCTGCATAGTCAGAAGGAGAACACACAACAACAAGTCTGTTGCGCCTTCTTAACATACTTACGTATTTTTCCATAAGAATATCAAGAATAAACACAGCTTTTGAATGTGTGCTTTTGAGAATATCCTCAAGTACGTCGGGCGGTGTAAGAGGGTGAACAATGTTAGCAATTGCACCGATACGGTTAGCCGCATAAAAAGCCGCAAAACTCTGCACGGTATTAGGCAAAAAGAGGGTTACAACATCTCCCCTTTTAATGTTTTTACTGTCGAGGTAGCCTGCAATAGACTCCACATCGTTAAAAAACTTTTTACGGCTTACAAGATTACCGAAACTTTCGGCAACATCATAAACACCGAAATCTTTTGTACAATCGCGAAAGAATTCATAACAATTCCTGTTTTCGGGTTTTATCATAGATAAAATTTCCTTTCAAAAACATTAAGATAAGAACATACCAATTTATTTTATAATTTTAAGTACATATTGTCAAGTTTATTGGTTTTTAATTTGCATTTTTCTGATAGAATGATTTGTTCGGTTTTGGGTTTTCCACGCAAGGGGCGACAGACCGTAGTGAGATTTGAAACATCTTGAAAAGTATTCCGAATCGGAAAAACCGCATTTTTCGGAAATTTCGTGCACAGAGTAAGACCCCTCAAGAAGCATTTTTGAAGCCAATTTCATTCGCTTTTCGGTGACATAATCCATAATGGTTATGCCGAATTCCTCTTTAAAATGCTTTGTAAGAGTAACCGTACTACAATGCAAACTGTAACTTAAATCAGCAAGGGTAATTTTTTTATCTATATTATTCTTAACGTATTCCTTAATCATCTGACCAATGCTTTGCTTTGCATCGTAAAGCAAATTATTGTTTTCAATGAACTCTGCTATAACAGGGAGCATTTCTGCGCAAGCGTCAAGTTTCTTAAGGGAATAGGCGGGTATTTTATCAATATATTTCTTGAGAAGTTCTTCATTAAAATTATTAGAAACCTCAACAGCGTTATTAAAAGGAACAGAGGAACTACCCTCTTTATCCTCAATACCCATACTCAAAAAAATGTACGCCACAACATCGCCGTTTTTCATTACAGGTGCAATAGCCTCGTAAATACCGAAAGGGCAAATATACTTTACAAGTTTTTTATTTTCGTTAACAAAACGCATCTGAATATTATCCGAAGCAATACATTTTTCAAGGCATTTTGTGTTTTTGTGAATATATGTGCAAAACTCCGTACCCGAATGGCGACGAACTAAAACGCGGAACTCACTATCAATTATGGCAATATCAAGATTCGTTATTTTGTGGAAGTTATCAAGAATTCCCTCTAATTGCGGTAAATTCAGACTAATCACCTCTTTAGTGTTTTTATTAGTATAACACAAAGTAGATATTATTCCAACAAAAAATGAAAAATCAGTAAAAATTCTTAAAATTCCTCTTTAATTTTATCGATTTTC
Organism: Clostridia bacterium; assembly: GCA_017626295.1. Lineage (GTDB taxonomy): Bacteria > Bacillota > Clostridia > Oscillospirales > Acutalibacteraceae > DTU089. Next base: position 4,518 of record JAGAJB010000022.1, read on the forward strand.
CATATTTCTTTATTGATATATCATTCAGTAAATAAGTTTCAGGTGATAAAATATTCATAAAGAAAACTCTAAAAGGAGATATTGACATGGAAAAGAAATTAGTTTTCGGCGCAATAGGTCTGATGTTTGGTAACGCTCACCTTGAAGGCGCTCTCGCTTACGGTGCAGAGGTTGCGGCAATTTGCGACTGCAACGAAGAAACTCTCAGAAAATCGGGCGAAAAATATAATATTCCCCGGGAAAAATGGACCACGGATTATCACGACATTCTCAATAATCCCGAAATCAACATGGTTTCAATTGCTATCCCCGACCAGCAACACAGAAAAGTTGCTTGTGAAATGCTTGCGGCAGGTAAGCACGTTTTGTGCGAAAAGCCCCTCGCTCTTACACGAGAGGACATTGAAGCAATGGTACAGGCAACTGAAAAATCAAGTGCAAAATTTATGGTTGGTCAGATTTGCCGTTTCACACCTGCATTTGCAAAAGCAAAAGAAATTATTGAATCAGGTCAGATTGGCGAACTTTATTTCGTTGAATCCGAATATGCTCACGATTATATGAATATCGTTAAGAATGCTCAGATATGGCGTGCAGACCCCAAGCGTCACGGCGTTATCGGTGGCGGTTGCCACGCAGTTGACCTTCTTCGTTGGCTTGCAGGTGACCCCGTTGAAGTTTTTGCTTACGGTACACACAAACTTCTCCCCACAGTGCCCTATGATGATGCTACTTGCGCACTCCTTAAATTCGATGAAGAACTTATGGGTAAAGTTTTTGTTTCCACAGGTTGCAAAAGAGATTACACTATGAGAACCTGTATCTACGGCACAAAAGGTACTATTATTTGCGACAATACTTCACCTACAATGCAACTCTTTGTTGCTGACGAAAACGGTGTTGCTCCCGAAAAACCCGAAATAATTGAAATTGATGTTAATAACCACAATTATGTTAAGGAATTCCAGGTATTTGCCGACACAATTGTAAACGATAAAGAAATGGAAACAAGTGTTTACGAAGGCGCTAAAACGGTTGAAGTTTGCCTTGCAATAGTTGAATCTGCAGAAACAGGCGAAAAAGTTAAACCCAACTATAATTTCTGATATATTTTTACATAAGAACAGGACGGTTTGTGATTAAAACTATCACAAACCGCCCTTAATTCATTTGTTAAAAAACGCTTAAACCGTTGATTTTAAGGAAATCAGGGCATCGTCCGTTAATCACAGAATTATCCACTGTTAGCCACTTAACTATTTTTTTGCTTAGGTTTCGATTTTATATAAATGATAAGAGCAATACTTTGTATACTTACACAACAAAAAAGTAAAACTGCTGTAAAAACAGATATATTTTTGTATGCTTCAATTACAAGAACTAAAGATATAAATACTAAGCCTAAAAATGTATGGAAAACCGTAAAGTCTTTGCGAACAATAGCCGTGTAAACCTGTCCTAATCCACTACCAATAGCGAATATCAGCACCAAAATCAATGTTTTCGGTGTAAGTTCTGTTTTATTACCTTTAGCACTAAGAAAAAAATACATAAAAATATTAATGGCTAAAGATAAATAGCATAAAGTAATAAATTTTAATCGTCTTTTCTGTTGTACGGTTTTTATCATATTATACAAACAATCCGTCTTTTATGGATTGCTCTATACCTCCAATTACTGTACCCGGTATCCTGACTTATCTTGTTTGTTTTTCTTTTTCCATATCAAATAACCGCAACCGCCAAGAAAAGCTAAAACACCAATTACTGTTCCTGTATATAGATTCGTTTTATCTCTTCCGGGTCTCTCTAAAATAGTCTCAACAATCTCTCCGTCGGTACGAAGCAATTTGGTGTATCCTTCAAAGCACTTCTTGTAATAATATGTCCATTTTCCTGCTTTGAATTTTTCAGCACGCAACCTTTCAATAACACCATTATCTAATGCCGCACCGTCTGAAACAATGTAATAATGCACATCTTCCGTTTTTAAATCGTAACAAACAACAGAAGAGTAAAAATAAATATTAAGTGTTGAATCAACAAGTTCTATTGCCACATTTTCTTTGCTTTCGAAAGTAATTTCTTTAAGGAAGTTACCAGAGGAATCATATATATCAATAAAATTATATTCAAAATTAGTCCACGATTTATCATCAACAACGCCGAAAGTGTGAACCGCAAAAGCACCATCCTCCTGTACAGTTGCCTGATTGAAAAAACTATGACCTGTACACTCTGATTGTATTTTAAAATTTAATTCGTGTGGTAAATCCGCTTCTTCTAATATTTCAACACCAATGTTTTTTGAAACAGAAACACCAAAAGCATAAAAAGGGACAACTGACAACAAGCATATTACAACAAAGACTATAAATATTCTTTTATTATGTACCATATAATTTCTCCTTAATATATAAGATGGAGCAATATTCTATATCTCATCCCTCAACTACACTTGCACCAGATTATGTACTTTTATCATATAGTATTTTTTAATTTTCGTCAATATCATATTCTCTATCGCATTAAACAAAACACAGAACCGTCGTTTTATACCGCCTTGCGCAAGGAAGGAGGGGAACCACCTTTCCGTTGATTTTTTTTGCAAAATATAGTTTCAAGCGTGGCTTAAATTTATTTGTAATATTAAGTTCGGCGGGTGGTGGAGAATCCGCAACCTCCTTGCGTAAGGAAGGAGGGGGACCACCTTTCCGTTGATTTTTTTGTAAAATATAGTTTCAAGCGTGCCGTAAATTTATCAGAATGTTTTAGTTTGGCGGGTGGTGGAGAATCCCTAACACCTACCTTATTAAATAAATTAACTTAGAAGGACTCTCCACCGCCCGATAGAGTTAATCATTTAGGTAAAAGACTACTCGCTTTGTAATAAATCTTTTACACAACATAGTAAATGGCGGTCCCCCTCTCTCCTTGCGCAGAGAGGTAGAGCAAACAATAACTTTGTCGTTTCGTGGTATGCCAAGCCCTTACCCTACAATTGTGTATTGTTTACCGTACGGTTGTGTGTTGTTTTTATAAAAATTGTATAATAGAAAAGGGCAGTTTGTGACTAAATTAATCACAAACCGCCCTTAAATCATTTGTAAAAAACGCTTAAACCGTTGATTTTAAAGGGATTCAAGTATTTTCAAAGCAAGACACAGAACCGTCCCCTGTCCTACCCTGTCCTAATTGTCCTGATGAATTGCCTAGCAACAAATGCAATAGCAACAAAAACAAAAACACAGACAAAGCCGATGGTTACTATAATATTTGTAAGTTGCGTTGAACCCACATCATATATGACACTTTCGATGCCGGTACTATCTTTCACAATCATCTGTGAATATGATGACGCGAACAAGTTCAGTATTCCCAGATCATTTCCAATAAAATATTCAGCATCGCCAATTGTTCTTTTGGTATAATGAATGAAATGGTTTACATATGAATTATTTTCAATTGTATTTTTGATTTCAAGAACATCCAACACTTCTCCTCTTGGGGTTACCGAAACAATTACACTGCTGCGAACAAAATATATGTTAAGATTTTCTTCATCCCATTCAACCCCAAAATCACCACTACAATTGAAAGTATATCCATATTGAAAAACACCTTCATTTGAATAAATACATATTGTTTTTCTATCTGATGTATTCTGACCAATTGCTATTAACTGGTCACTATTTACATCAAAGCATGTAATAGTTTTTTTCACAGGTTCCTCGTCTATTGTTAATAAATTGATATTGGAAATAAATATATTTTTTTCTTCACTTGTAAATTGATTTGTTTTGAATCCTGTATTCACTGCATTCACCTTCATCACATTTGTAAATAAAACAAATATGAAAACAGATAAAATAATTAAATAACGTCGGCTCATCTTCATATTTACCACTCCATGATTTTGATGTATACAGAGCTCGCTACATCATAAATATTAAACTGAGTTTTTGGTAATGTAACAGTTGTTCCCCATTCAACATGGAATTCTCCGCCAGGGGAACCAGCAGCAAGACCTCTAGTCAATGTACCACCGTAATATGCTTTATTTCTTTCCTGGTCTGGGATAATGTTAAAATCACCACCAACAGCCACTGGAACACCTCCTACTGGTATTATAGCTGATCCCCCTATCTGATATCCCATTCCATTTAATTCATTTATGCTAGGCGCATTTGTTATACTCCTATAACTTGAAACAGATATACTTGGCGTACCACTGGTAACTCCTCCGCCGCCAGAAGCTTGGATTGCAACATTTCCCTTCGTATCCATAGATACACCAATTTGACCATTGAAACTCCATGCACTTGGTGTTCCACTTACGTTGACACCAGTGGAATATGTTAAGTCTACCTTTGAAAGGGCCTTTTGAAAGGCTTTCACAACGGGCTTACCAATGTTCTTAGCTACCCATTTAACAGTATTCTTAAGCCACTGCGGCCAATGTCCAGAAGGATCAGACATATTGACAGGATTATTCAAACAATACGCAAACATATTGTTGCCTAAAACATCTCCGCCAACATCAGATACTAAATTATCCGCATTGATAAACCTACCAACCGTAGAATCATAGTACCTTGACTGTAAGTAGTAAAGCCCAAGGTCAGCATCATAATAATACCCGCGATAACGGAATGGATTAGCGTTTGCAATGTCATACCATTTGTCGATTGGTTTACCGTCTGCATCGATTACAGATAAAATGTTACCCCAGGCGTCATATTCGTAGGCGGCAACTTTTACGCCTTTATTGTTGTAAAGACCTATTACATCACCTTGTGAATTGGTGGTTACAAAATATACGGCACTTGAAGATTTACCTGTTGTGGGTGACTTAAAGTTATAATAGATAGCCGAAAGTTTACCGTAACTATCATAGAAATAATAGAATTCTTGGTAATCTCCACGTTTTTCGTAATAGAGTTTATCACCTACATACTGATAAATGGTTTTTGTACCGTTAACTGTTTTGGTTCCTCTTAGACCATCGGCATCATAGGTGAAAAGCAAGTCAACACCATTCTTGCGGTAACTTGTAAGCTGTCTGCCTTTCCACCACATATTTGCACCGTTATATGTTGTTGGATTACCTATTTCATCATACAATATTTTCTCTGTTTCGTCAATAGCACCGCTACCATCAAAGTCATAACCTTGTAAAAGAAAATCCCAACCATTCTTGTTATCATCACCGTATTCATAATCATAAGTTTTGGTAGTTGATAAAGTTTTCAGTGCGCTATCCGAATAGGTGTTTACAGTTTTTTCTTCTATATTACCCAAATTATCGTAGGTGTAGGAAATTACCTGTTTTGTGTCGTATTGTTTTTCTGTCAAAAGCTGACCTAAAGAATCATAGGTATAATCTCTGTATGCTGCTCCGCCTTTGGCTATTGCGGTTATGTTGCCCACTTTATCGTAAGTATAACTATAAAGAACACCGTCGATTTCTTCCGAAGCAAGTTGATTTGTGAAATATGTACCTTCGGTACGTGCAGACATTTTATAATTGTAATCTGTAACAATATCCCGTTCAAGGTCAACTGTTGTTTTCTGTCTGCGGTTAAGACTGTCATGTGTATAATCGGTATTCACACCTAACGCAATATATCTTGTGGGAAGTCCGTCCATTGCGTTTCTGAGCGAATCGTTTACTACAACTCCGTTTGCATTTTTTATCTGATAATAGTGGTAATATTGCGAATATGTTTTTCCGCCGATACTGTTGATTATTGATGTCTGTATTCCTCTGGGGTCATATCCGTACTCTGTTGAGCCTACATAAGCACCCGAACTACTTGATATATCGGTACGTATCAGCCGACCTATTGAATCGTAACTGTATGCATATTTTAAACTGTTAATTCCGTCGCTGTGTAAACGTGGCGTACCATTGGAACTGTATAACCAAGAATACATTGGGTCTTCATAATAGGTTGCATTCGTTTGACCAACAGCAGCATTTTTGTGATATTCCTTTGTAATATTACCCGAATTGTCATACTCATACCTTATGCCGTCACCGTTTCCGTATTCGGTTTGAGTAAGAACGCCGTTATTGTCTGCGTAAGTATTAGTCGAAAGGGCAACACCACCAACCTTAGTCTTTTTAATGTTACCATAGGAGTCATATTGAAAAGAATATTGCTCCATATCTGTTATGGTACTATTATCCCAGAATATAATATTTGAAATACGGTTACTATTTTTCCCTGTAATTGCACTTTTTTCATATTCATAGGTAACAGATGTGTTACCTGTTACAACAGACATAGGTTTACTGTCAAATTCATCTGTATAACTATATTGGGTCTGAATACCATTTGCATCTGTTACAGTATTCATTGCACCTGTATTTTTATAAGTATAATTGGTTTTATAACCGTGTTCATCAGTATTATATGCAACATGGGCACCGTTACTTGTATAACCTTGACCTGTTTTAATTATGTAAATACCTGCATTATACTCGGTTCCGGTATCGGGATCTATACCTGCCGCGTTCTTGGTTTGAGTAGCGGTAACCAGACCGTTTCCATCATAGGTATATGCTGTCTGTACCCCTTTAGGTGTGGTTACGGTTTGCAAATTATGGGTATTTGTCTCATACTTAAAACTCGTCTTACAACCTATAGCATCAGTATAGGTTTCTACGTTATTTTCACCGTCATAGGTTATGTTATCCTTTTGTTCGGCGTTTTTGGTTACGGAGATAAGGTTACCTTCGCTGTCGTAGACATAAGACTGAGCAACATCTTTTATAAGTTGCAGATGGTCAAAAAACGCATAGTTTGCCTGTAAGTTATACCTTGGCATTATCATTATGTACGTAGGGGTATAGGTGGCTTTGTCATCTGCGCCTTTTTCGTACTTCAGGCAAATTGGCGTTACGGCATACTGCCAAGTGGCAATAGTAGTATTAAACTTTGCAGGGTCTTTGTATTGGGTAACTGTGGAAGTTTCGCCTTTTTCGTCGGTTTTGGTGTATGTTACCCTTACGGCGATTTCAAATTTTGAATCTTCTACATACTCTAAAGTTTTATCATCCTCCTGACTTTCGCTTTGAATTATTGTGTTATATTCTTCATCAGTAAGTTCTTCGCCGTCTACTTCATAGTGGCTGTGGAAAGTAGAATTCACCGCAAATGCCGCTGCCCAACCGCTGACGATATATGTATCGTTTTCGTTGCCTTCTACGGGAATTGACTGATAAAAACCTTTGTACGCATCTGCTTCACCTGATATACGCAAAGCATTTGAACCCTGACGTTTGTTTTGGGTACTTATACCTGTAATAACATTTCCGTCTGAATCGGTTTCCTTGTTGGTATTTTGGGCTAAACTCCAGTTGGTAGGAAGTCCTGAACTTGAACTTTCAAAACCCGAATTTTCAAGTAGATTCACGCTGTTTGGTGTTGTGCTGAGTTCAAGTTGCATACAGTCAAAGTATGCTTTACCTGTGGCGTTACGCAAGCAAAGATAAGCACCAAGTGACGTTGTACCTTCGGGAATTTCTATTGTTGCACTTAATCTGCGCCAACCGTTGTTTATATCAGTATTGGTATCGGCAGTTAAAGGTTGCGAATAAACATTACCCAAGTTTGTGCCACTACTGTTATACGCGCTGATTTGAATATATGCACCTTTGTAACCCGTACTGCCTTTTTGCACCAAACCGTAAGTTTTTACAAATGCAGAGAATGTATAATAATATCCTGCGGTATAGGTACCGTTGATACTTTGTCCTAAATAGTTATTAGCACCGTCGCTACTGCTTGCCGTGGTGTTTAACGCAAGGCAGTATTTACCTGTATATTGACCGCCTGTTGCAAGATATTTGTCTGCAGTTAACGTACCTGTGGTATTATGAGTCCAATTGTTATGACTTTCTGCATTACCGTTTTTCAACAGGTTTACGGTATTTTTGCCCAAAGATGCCGCATCCGTTATTTTGTTTTTACTGCCTTCTTTGTTATTTTGGTAATTATATGAGCCTGCACCGACTTCACCGCCGTTGCCGTATGATACCTGTTGTGAAGTAGGATTACCGCTGTTATCAAACTGCAAGGTGGTTACAATGTCATCATTTTTAGCCTGTTCGTTTTTTTCGTCATTTTCTTTTCTTTTATCATAAATGATGCCATCTATACCCGGTGTGCGTATCACCGTTGTGTTGTATCTGCTACGGTCAAAGGTTGTTATCTGGCCGGTTTTTATAACATTCTTTCCGGAGGTATCCTTGGTTACGCCATATTCTGTTACCTGTGACACACGTCTGCCGGTAGCCTTGCTGGTGTAATTAAAGTTAAGCCCGTTGCCGTCACTTGTTTGTACATAGTTAATAATGCCTTCTTCAACTTCTTCGTAGCCTATTGTAACTACGGTTCCGTCATAGTAACTAACGGAGTTCAGGTAACCGCTTGCAGTATTAAGTACTACGGTTCTATCGGCATTATCTTTTACAGATAAAACATAGTCCAACTCCGCATCATCTTGACCGTAATAGTCAAAAGTGAGTGTATGATTTGTGCCGTCTGTAACACTTGTGATTTTATCTTTAGAAGCATTATATTTTATCAACATGCGTTTTCTGTTTGAATTGTATATTGATACAAGGTTACCCTTAGAATTGAAATACCGAGAGTTGTCCTGCTTATCAGTTATCTGATATGTAACATCCTCATCAGGGTCATCAGTTAACTCTAAACCCAAGCCGTCCTCGTCTTTGTATACGGTTTTTTCGTTTCCGTTTTTATCCTTTTCAGTTGTTTTGACGAAGTAATGCTCCGTTCCGTCACCGTCAGTATATACAAAGGGGTACTGTTCGGCTGCTTCACCTGTTAAACCGTATTCTTTTGAAGATATAACGGTTTCCTGTATGTTAAATTTCCAACCTTTGCCCGGTGTTGTACGGAACGAGCCATTTATTCCGCTTGAATGTACCATCCCCGCCGCGTAACCGTTGTACACAAGGCTGAGGCTTACTGGCATTATTTCGCTGACAGTTGACATAAGGGGTATTTCATACACAAGGTTACCGCTGTAATCGTTAACGTACCCCGCACCGCCTGTACCTGCAGAAAAACTCGAAAAACTCCAATATCCCTCAAGACCTTTGTTGTTGCGGTAGGTTACACTTACCGTAGGGTATATTACCTCCTGACTATTGAATTCAGCAGAGATTATCTGTGCTCTACCAATCTTGGTTTCATCCATTCCTTTAAGCATGATACCGTTATTTGCACCATTTTCAAACCATGATTTTGCAGCTCGGGTTATATCAAAACTATAATAATCTCCCACACCATAGGTTAGTTCTGCATAATCAAGCACAGTATCGTCATAATTAGGCTGGTCGTTCCAGGTAGGTGCATTTGTTGTGTTGTTCCATGACTCAGTAACCCTGTGGGCAGAAATATACCTTTTTTCACTGCCGGCATCCACACTCTTTTGATATATATTAAGAGAAACGTTTTGAATAACACAACACTCATCAGGCAAATCAGGTAAATCAAATTTAATAAACGAATGTGTATTACCCAAGGTACTGTTACCTGCGTAAAGATACATATCATAAGGGAAACTTTCTGAAGGTTCGCTTTCATCAACATAACAGTCAATCGTATTTTTTCTGCTAACATCAAGTTTTATTGTTGGGTCAATAATAACCGGATATGCTCTAATCTCATCATTCAGCCATTTTTCGTCAGCGGTAATTGTCAAGATATATTCTTCACCGTCTTGTTTTAATGCCATAGTTACAGCATCTGAATATTCACCGTTGGCATCAAACATATATGGTGGCATAATTACTGAAACCGGTTCAGTATATGTTGTATCCCTATATAAAACTATCGAGCCGTCTGTCTCTGCTTTAGGGCAAAAACCATCCAAATCCATAACAAAATCAAAACTATTCTTGTTTTGTTTTTTATTAAGTACAATACTCTCTTTAAGTGTTGAGGAACTAAGTTCATACTCAATATCAACATCGCTGAAAACATCTTCATAAACAACTGCACTCTTGTTGTTGTTTACGAGTGTCGGGTCTTTTTTATCTGTTTTTATATTATTTTTATAAGAATTTTTCGAAGATGTTGAGGTTAATTCAAATGTACTGACTTCATCATTTGTTTTTTGCACCGATTCAACAATTTTTACAGAAGTCAGATCCTGTGTGTCGGTAATTTTACCGTTGGAAATTTTTAAGCCACTTTGTTTCTCTTTAGGAGAGAAACTTATTTCGTAACCATCAACTTTAACACTAATCTTTTTACTTGCATCTTTTTTTAATTCATTTGGAAATACGGTTGGTTTATCAGTATTTTCGGCAACATAACTTTTATTTAATACTGCGCCTTTTTCCGCTAAGGTGAAGTCATATTCTTCCCATTTGCCGTTATTTTTATAGTGTACGGGTTCAGAATACTGTGCCGCTAAGTATGTGCCATCTGATTGAAGGAAATACTTTGTATCTTCCGTTCGCAATTCTTCAATTTCATTAAGTATTTTTACTTCACTTTCCGAAGATTCGCTCTCGGTATCTTCCTGAGTTATATTTTCGGTCTCTGCATTTTCCACAGTGTTTACTGTTGTTAGTTCCTGCACCTCTGCCGCTATTACAGGATTTGCTGCGGAAAACACACTGAAAAACATTATAACCGTCAATACAACAGATATTATTTTTATCGTTCTTTTCATCTTTCTGCCTCCTTGTTTTTTTAATACATTTTAATAATCGGTCATTCGAAAACAAACACCCCCAAACTAAGAGTTAAAACATTTAATTTTGCCTACACTTATATATGACAAAAAAATAAAAATACCTCGGTTTTTTTATTCAGAAATTCAATTTTTGTAAGAAACAACAAAAACGACTTTATTTTTTTGTCGATATTTTTCTTTTTTAGGTTTTAGTTTTATTACACGAAGAAATAATTCGACAAATTATTACAAATTTATTGAAGATTATTTTTATTATGATATAATGTAATGGTTAATTCGTGTTAAATGTAAATGTTTTTATGGAAGGGGTTTTATACGTGATAGATGCTATTGAGGCAGAAATTATTGCCAAAAAATACTATAAAGACGTATATTCATATTGCTTTTCATATTTTGACTGCGATGCGGAAGAAGCCTCGGACATCACGCAAGATGTCTTTTTATTTTTTCAAGAAAAATGCGAAACTCTGGAAGACACAAATATTCAAGCCTGGTTATATAAAGTTGCAAAAAACAAAGTGCGAGAACATTTCAGAAAACTGAAAAAAGAAGAAAAACTTCTGGCTTTGGAAAAGAGCATGGCTAACGTTACCGAAGAAGATATAATTCCCCTTTTCGATGAGCATTTTAATATGAAAGATGAAGAGATATTAAAATACAAAGACATTGTTTTAAAAGGCTTAACTAAAAAAGAACAGTTGCTTTACACTAAAATCTTCATTGAAAAGAAGAAGTATAAAGAAATTGCCGAAGAATTAAATATAACCGAAAAAGCGGTTAATTCAAGGGCATTAAGATTAAGGGTAAAAATCAGAAATATAGTAAGATTAATGTTTACATCTGTAGGTCAATTTGTAATAAAACTGTTTTTCTGAAAATTTTTTGAAAATTTTTTAAAAAAATTTCGAGGTCTTTTCAATATTTTGTCATATATATATTGAAAGGAGGAAAAACTTTCAGGAAAGGAGTCGATTATTGTAATGGAAAATAATATAAACAGTAAGGAAAAGTTAATAGCATATCTTTCGCTCATTCGTGACCAGGAAACAGAAAAACCTTTGGACGAAGCGGATAACGATTTAATCAAGGCTTGCGTTGAATTGTTATTGGAATTACAAGGCAAAGAGGTCACTCTGAGTACTGAAGATATAGAAGAATTGGTCAGAAAAATACCTTTTGCAGATACCGAAATGATAAAAACGGTAAACGCAAAAGGCAAAGTAAGAAAATTTAAGAAAAAGAAGATTTTGCTTATCGCTGCGGTTATTGCAATTTTAGTAGCAATTTTAAGTATTGTATCAATTGCATTTGAGTGGAATATATTTGATGCGTTAAAGGACAAGTTCGGTACTGTTGCAAACGCACCTGCGGGTGTTGAACAACAGGAAAACGGGATAACGTTTGAGCGTCTTGGTCAAGAAAGAATATATCAAAGTGTTGAAGAATGTTTTGAAAAAGAAAACATTGATGTACTTATTCCTAAATGTTCACCAGATGATTTAAGTATAAACACTATCGCAGTTTACGAGATTAATGAAAAAGAAGAAATTTATATTTCATTTGACAAAGAAAACTTCAGTTGTGTAATAAAGAACAACTCCAACATACCTATTGAAGTTGTTGATAATTATAACGAAATAATAAATATAAACAATACAACGTGCTATATTTTTGATATGAAAGATGTTGGTGTTGTCCAAGTTTACTTTGAATACAAAAATAATTGCTATAAATACACATATAATGATAAGCAAGTTCTTCTAGAGATTATTGAAAATTTGGAGGAAATTTAATGAAAACGAAGCGTTTCTTATCATTACTTTTAACACTTGCCGTACTTACAGGACTTTGTGTAATTCCCACTTCTGCTGTTGAAACCGAGGAAGTTGCAACAACAGAAATAGAAATCTTTATTGAAAATGAAGATATATCCGAAGAGACAAGAGCAAAGATTATTGCGTATTACTCTGACCCTAACCACGAAAATGACGGTATTGCAACCTGCGGATTAACCTGTACTTTATTCGGTCATAAATTGGAAGATTCAGTAGTTAGATCTGTTACGCACAAAGTTCGTTCAACTGCGCCAAGATGTTTAGAAAAAACTTATACATATGAAGCATGCACACGATGTGATTATGAGAATTCTACTCTTCTCGGCAGTTCATACATTTTCTGCTGTTCTTAATGGGTTACACCGGATAGGCTGACGCCTATCCGGCGTTTTTTATATGAAAGATTTTTCAGTTTATTTAGTACCGAAAAAATCTTCTCATAATATATATGTCAATTTTCTCCCAATGCCTCGCATATTTTTTCAAAAAAATTTGATTTTTTTATTTTTTCATATTATCAGCAAGGGAAATCAGTAATTTTATTTGCTCATTTGTAAGCTTTTTACAGGCATTTATTAAATCAGGGATGCTGTCAGGACTTTTTTGTTCATAGTCAAAAAATTCACAAGGAGTTATATTAAAATACTCGCATATTGAGAAAAACACAGTCATAGAGGGAAATGCTTTTCCGTTCTCAATATGGTTTATGTAATTCTCGCTTTGACCGAGAGTCAGACTCATATCCCTTGCAGATACGCCCTTATTATTTCGCAATTCTATCATTCTGTTTTTAAATTTTTCATTGCTCATTTTTATCACCTTTCTATTTTTAATTTATGCAATATATTTAAATAATTGACTTACAACATTCTTTTGTGTATTATTTAATCTATAAACATTCGTTTTGTGTGGTGTTTTTGTGGATAATACATGTTGTTTTTTCGGACACAGAGAAGTGTTTGATTCGGTTGGTTTAAACGTTTATGAAAAAATATGTGATTTAATAGAAAACCAAAATATTACTACCTTTATTGTTGGCGATTACGGTGATTTTGACAGAGTAACCGCCGCAATGGTAAGAAAAGCCAAGAAAAAATATAATAATATAAAGTTGATTCTGATAAGACCGTATTTTTCAAACGAACTGAACACCAATAAAGATTATTACGCTATGCTCTATGATGACATAATAATCCCCGTTGAATTGGCAAACGTACATTTCAAAAACGCTATAAGAAAAAGAAACGAATGGATGATTGACAACAGTCAATATATAATTTTTTATGTAAGGCGTAATTACGGCGGTGCTTACACAGCACTGCGATATGTTCAATTGAAAGAAAAAAGTTTTTGTAATATGGCTGATAAAGAATCATAAATTTTCTTCTCATATATATATATGACAGTTTTTATAAAATGCTTCGGAAAATTTTTAAAAATTTTAATGAAATAGAATAAGACAGGGGCCGGTTCTGTGTCTTATCCCCAAACTACATTTGTCGCCAAATTTCGTATTTTTATCATATAATATTTTTTAATTCTCGTTAATATTATTCACTAATATATTAAACATGAATAGAGAAGAAACATCAATTATCGTAGGGTTTAGGCTTGCCTAAACCGCACATACACAGTTGGGTAACGCTAAGCCGTACCTCCTTGCGCAAGGAAGGAGGGGAACCACCTTTCCGTTGATTTTTTTTGCAAAATATAGTTTCAAGCGTGGCTTAATTTATTTGTAATATTAAGTTCGGCAGGTGGTGGAGAATCCCTATCGCCTACCTTATTCAATAAATTAACTTAGAAGGACTCTCCACCGCCCGATAGAGTTAATCATTTAGGTAAATAACAACTCGCTTTGTAATAAAATTTTTGAAACAACATAGTAAATGGCGGTCCCCCTCTCTCCTTGCGCAGAGAGGTAGATCAAACAATAACTTTGTCGTTTCGCGGCAAGGGCGAGCCCTTACCCTACAATTGTGTATTGTTTACCGTACGGTTGTGTGTTGTTTTTATAAAAATTGTATAATAGAAAAGGGCAGTTTGTGACTAAATTAATCACAAACCGCCCTTAATTCATTTGTAAAAGTTTAAACGTTGGTATTAAAGGTTTTCAAGATTACTGACCGAAAATCACATAACTGTTCTTGCATTATCAATTTTTTCATCGTTCTTTCCCCCGCCTGATTTTGAAATTTTTTTCATAACGAAAAGTGAAATTATCATAAGTATCGGGAAAATTACGGCGGCGAAGACACCGCGTTTAATGTCATCGTTTAATATATCTGTGGCTATTCCTACAACGGTGGGTCCGAAAGAACAGCCGAAGTCACCTGCTAAAGCAAGGAATGCGAACATTGCCGTTCCGCCTTTCGGGAAACTTTCGGAAGCAAGTGAAAATGCACCGGGCCACATAACACCCACGGCAAAACCGCACATTGCACATCCTACCAATGAAAATGCGGCATTCCCCGAAAACGACGCTATAACGTAGGATAAAATGCACAGCACCGAACACGCGGTCATATATTTTGTAAGATTTACTTTTTCGCTTATCTTTGAATAAACCACACGGGAAACACCCATTGTTACTGCAAATAAACTGGGGCCCGCAAGGTCGCCGACTGTTTTGGAAACATTAAGACCCGCTTCAGCAAAGGTGGAAGCCCACTGACTCATACCCTGTTCGGATGCACCTGCGCAAACCATAACGAGTATAAAAAGTAAAAATTGCTTTGAAGAAAACAGTTTTTTAATGGGTATTTGTTCCCCTTCCTCTGTAAGCGGTGCAATGGGAACCTTTGCAAAATAGAAAGTATTTAAAAACGGAATTACTGCCCAAAGAAGTGCAAGAATACGCCAATTTTCTATACCGAAAACGGTAAAGAACAAAGTAGACAAAAGCACTACGAACAAGTGACCCCAACAGTAAAAAGAATGGAGTAAACTCATTGCCGCTTTCTTCGCTTTTATGGGGCAGACTTCAACAATGGGACTTACTAAAACCTCAATAAGACCGCCACCTAAAGCGTACAACAAAATTGAAATCAGAAGTCCGTAATATGGGTCGGGCAATAAAGACGGAAAAATACCAAGTCCTGCTATACCTAACGCAGAGAAAAGTTGCGCCGCGACTATACATTTTCTGTACCCGATTTTGTCAACAACTTTCGCTGCGATTACATCCACAACCAACTGAAAAAGAAAGTTGATGGTAATAAGCGAAGTGATTTTTTCAAGAGGTATGCCGAATTCACTTCTGAAAGTCAGAAATAAGAGGGGCGCAAAATTATTGACTATCGCCTGAACAACATAACCGAAGTAACAGGCAAACACAGTATGATTGTAATTATTTTTAACTGACATTTTACCACTTTCTGTCCGAAACATTGGGACACTTTTGTTTTTTGAACGCCGCCCTGAACTCAACATAACAACCGCATTTCATACATACACCTGAAATGAGATTATCACAACTTTTGCATTTTTTAAGGCGTTCATTGTAAACTTCACTTTCGCATTTTTCTTCGGGCGAAAGTTTATCTATTTTTTCTTTTATGCTTTCAAGCATACCGCCCTCCGCACTTTCAAGAAGAAGGCATCGTTTACATTCCTGTTTCATTACTTAATTATAAATTTCACAACACTGCAAGGGGGAATATTTGCAACAAAACCGTCGTCAGTTAAACTGTAATCTGTGAAAACCGCAGTTTTAACGACATCTTTGTTATCAAACGTATTGTAATCCCTTGCGTTACCTGTTACAATTTCCGCTTCCACAGAAGAAATTTCTGTATCTGCTATCTGGCATTTAATTTCGTAACTCTCAGTAAGTGAAGCGTTTGAAATTGTGGAAATTATAGTTCCGTTTTCGTCAACAGATGCACTTTCAGTAAGCACGGGGGTCTTTTTATCGTCGAGATAATCTGTTGTAATGAAACTTCCGAGAAGTGTATTTTCAGCGTGTGACTTGAACATTCTGAAAATATGGTATGTAGGTGTAAGAAGCATATCTTCACCGTCTGTAAAGATAACCGACTGAAGAACGTTAACCGTCTGTGCAATATTTGCCATTTTTACGCGGTCGGAATGTTTATTGAAAATATTAAGAGTTAAACCGGCAACAAGAGCATCGCGCATTGTACTTTGCTGATAAAGGAAACCAGGGTTTGTACCCTCTTCAACGTCAAACCAAGTACCCCATTCATCAACTATTAGGTCTACCCTTTTGTCAGGGTCGTATCTGTTCATAATCTCAGTATGACGGCGAACGAGTTCTTCCATTCTGTATGCTTTGGAAATTGTAGTGTAATACTCTTCGTCAGTATAATCAGTTGCCTTACCCTTATTATTCCAATTACCCGGAATTGTGTAATAATGAAGCGATATACCGTTCATTTTATTACCCGCAATACGCATTACTTCTGCCGTCCAGTTAAAGTCAAAATCACTTGCACCGCAACCGATTCTGTAAATGCGGTTATCGGGGTCATAATCCCTCACATAAGTCTGATAACGTCTGTATTCATTGGCATAGTATTCGGGGTGCATATTACCTCCGCAACCCCAGTTTTCGTTACCAACACCGAAGTATTTAACTTTCCAGGGCTTTTCTCTGCCGTTCTTTTTACGAAGTTCACTCATAGGTGATAAACCGTCAAAGGTCATATACTCTATCCATTCGCTCATTTCACGGACAGTTCCGCTACCCATATTACCGTTAACGTAGGCATCGCAACCTATCTGCTCGCAAAGTTCAAAAAACTCGTGTGTGCCGAAAGAATTATCTTCAACAACACCACCCCAATGGGTGTTAATCATTTTCTTTCTTGACTCTTTAGGGCCTATGCCGTCTTGCCAATGGTATTCGTCAGCAAAACATCCGCCGGGCCAACGAAGAACAGGAAGTCCCATTTCTTTAAGAGCGTTTACAACATCTGTTCGCATACCTTTTACGTTAGGGATTGGTGAATCCTCGCCAACAAATGTACCCTCGTAGATGCATCTGCCGAGATGCTCCGAAAATGTGCCGTATATATCTTTACTGATTTTTGAGATTTTTTGATTAGGGTTAATAAGATATTTTTCCAAAAAAATCACCTCTGAGCGTGTTTGATTTATGATAACATATTACGACAAATAATTTCAATAAAAAGAAGAAAAAACACCATAAGAATACATCCGTGAATATTCACATAAATATTATATTGCTCTTATTTTATACCCTGTTTTTCACTTAATTGACATAATGAATGTATAAATTTACACGGAGATTGTTAAACAACAGACAATGTGAATGGCTATTCACCGCGGTTTGCAGGGATTTGTTTCCACTTTTTGCAAAAAAAGTTTTTTGAGTAAATATCCATTTTTGTTTATCCTTACAATATTTTTTTACACGTTATAAATTTATTGCATTTTGGTTTTTAGTGGTATAAAATAATCAGCGTAATATTTTGCCGTATTATATAACAATACTAACCTTGTTGTCGTTTTTAAGGTTTTTTGTTATAGATAAGCGACAGTGTTGCTAAAGCAACAAAAGGAGTGTCTTACAATGAATTATATCCAGAACACAATTGATGCAGTTGCAAAAAAACATGCTAACGAACCCGAGTTCGTACAGACAGTTACAGAAGTGTTAACCTCTCTTGCACCTGTTATCGAACAACATCCCGAATATGAAAAAGCCGCTTTGCTTGAAAGAATGGTTGAACCCGAAAGACAGATTTCTTTCCGCGTTACTTGGGTTGACGATAACGGCAAAGTTCAGGTAAACACAGGTTACAGAGTACAGTTTAACGGCGCTATCGGTCCTTACAAGGGCGGTCTTCGTTTCCATCCCTCTGTTTACATCGGTATTATGAAATTCCTCGCTTTCGAGCAGACATTCAAAAACAGCCTTACAGGTCTCCCCATCGGTGGCGGTAAGGGTGGCTCCGACTTCGACCCCAGAGGCAAGAGCGATGCAGAAATCCTTCGTTTCTGCCAAAGTTTTATGACAGAACTTTACAGACACATCGGCCCCGACGTTGACGTTCCCGCAGGTGACATCGGTGTTGGCGGCAGAGAAATCGGCTACCTCTACGGTCAGTACAGAAGAATCCGCGGTGCATTTGAAAACGGCGTTCTCACTGGTAAGGGTCTTTCATACGGCGGTTCGCTTATCAGACCCGAAGCAACAGGCTACGGCGCTACATACTACGCAGTTGAAATGTTCAAACATTTCGGCGAGGACATCAAAGGCAAAACCTTCGCTATCTCCGGTTTCGGTAACGTTGCCTGGGGTGTTGCAAAGAAGGTTGCAGAACTCGGCGGTAAAGTTGTTACTATCTCCGGTCCCGACGGTTACATTTATGATAAAGACGGTATTGTTACCGATGAAAAAATCGACTATATGCTCGAAATGCGTGCTTCAGGCCGTGATAGAGTTCAGGATTATGCTGACAAATTCGGTGTTGAGTTCCACGCAGGCGAAAAACCCTGGGGTGTAAAAGTTGACGTTGCAATGCCTTGCGCTACACAGAACGAAATCAATATGGACGAAGCAAAGAAAATCGTTGCTAACGGCGTGCAGTACTACATCGAAGTTGCAAATATGCCCACAACAAACGATGCTCTTGAATACCTTAAAGAAAACTGCAAAACAGTTGCTCCCTCAAAGGCTGTTAATGCCGGTGGTGTTGCAGTTTCTGCACTCGAAATGAGCCAGAACTCAATGAGATACAGTTGGACTTCCGAAGAAGTTGACGAAAAACTCAAACAGATTATGAAAAATATTCACGACAATTCCGCTGCTGCTGCTGAAAAATACGGCCTCGGTTATGACCTTGTTGCAGGTGCAAACATTGCAGGTTTCGTAAAAGTTGCAGACGCTATGATGGCTCAGGGACTTATATAACAAAAAAATTAAAGGGTCTGATGAAAGTTTAAAACTTTCATCAGACCCTTTTTATTCTGCAAATTTAATCACAAATTTCGACTGTGCCGTCGGGATAAACTTTAATCTTATCACCTGTTTTAACAGTGTTAAGGAATTCTTCGCCGAGGCAGTCAACTGTGGGCATGGGAGTGTCGGTCCATACAGAACCGAGTATGCAACCTGCTGCTGCAAGTGAGTCGATATGCTCTGAGAAAAGCATGCAAGCAGGACTTTTGCCCATAACCTTTGCACAATAAAGAACCATGCCACCGGTTGTAGAACCGATTGTCTGAGGAAGGCAAAGTGCTGAACCGCCCATGGGTTTTTCAAAAATATCAGCGTTGTTCTGGTCACCGCATTTTGCAGTTTTATCCTCAGGTTTGTCAAACTGTAATGCAGTCTGGAAAGATGCAAGTGTATTAAAACCGCCGTGTGAAACGAGAGCAGTTGCTTCTGCTGTACCCGGTACTACGGGACGTCCTTTAAATGTTTTCATCTTATTTTGCCCCCTTTGTGATTATATCAAGAATCTCTTCACTAGTGTAGTAACGAGATGTTGTGTATGTACGAAGTTTGTTGGAGTTAGTAATAACTCTACCCATTTTTGCTAAGGGGTTATTCATATACATAAGAGGACAAATATAACTGAGAGTTACACCTGTTGCAGCAAGTTTTGCGGCATACTCTGTTTTATTGAATTCATCGCAAACTGCGGGAGCAGCAGTAAATACTGTAGGAATGGTAACTTTCTTCTTCCCACTCTTTTTGAGACCTTCACATACGTTGTCGGTCCACTCTTTAAGCTGCTGAAGTGAAAGATGAGGACAACCTACAAAGCAAAGTTGAGGAGCCTTATCGGGCTTTTTCCACATAACAGGATAAGAATTTTTAACTCTTTCAAGTTCTGCATCGTCGATAACGTAAACCTGAGCATTTTCTGCAATAAGGCTTTCACCCATTTCAACTGCTTCGGGGGTAAGACCTTCAATATGGTAAAGACCAACCGCACCGTTTGAAGCAGTGGCAGCACCGAAGTCTTTAAGGTATGCTTTTGCATCGTCATCAAGTTCTGTGCCGATCCAGTCGGTAAGACCTTTAACGTAAGGAACATCTTCCATAACTTTCATACCGATAGCGCTACCGAGAACCTGTGCTTCGGGTTTCTTTTTACATTTAACTTCAACAATCCAGGTTGCTTTTCTGCCCTCATCGGTAACAAGACCGAAGTAAGGAACAAAACCTGCAATTGAACCGAAAAGTTCAATAATACCGGAGTTACGGTTGCAACGAGCACCGAGAACAGAGTTTGCATAAACAACTGCACTTGATTCAGCCCATGAAAGAATGTCACCTTTCTTGGGAAGGTTGCCGACCTCGTTCATATAGCAAGTACAAGTATAAGCCTCGTCACTTACAAGACCTAACTTTCTGAGTTGTTCATCATAACTGTCTTGCTTAGTGTACATAAATTTGTTGAAAACAAGGTTTTTTGCAAAGTTTGAAGGTACCTTGGGATCAACAGGCTTGGGGTCAACAGAGAATTTCTGTTTTGAAGAAAGACCTGCATCAATAAGTTGCTGCATAAGGTCATAAACAGGAGTCATAACCTTAAGACCGAAACTTGTAACAAGGTGACCCATTTCGCTTGTAACAGGAATCATTTTTGTTGCACCGAATGCTTCACCGTACATAACAAGGGTCTTTACAACCTTTGCCATTGTTTCCCCCTGTTCGCCGTTAAGTAAGGCGAGTTGTTCGGGAGTTAATTCCATTTTGTAGTCCATTATATTCATCCTTTCTTGAATTACGGTTTCATACACATTTCATTGTAACACAAATCATATAAAATGCAAACTTTTTTTGTTAAAAAGATAACATTTTAGTCACAAAAAGGGAAGTTTGTGACTAAATCCATCACAAACCGCCCTTAATTCATTTGTTAAAAAACGCTTGAATCGTTGATTATAAATGGATGTTTTTTGCTATCCGTCAATCATAGGGCACACCGTCCCCTGTCTTGCCTAACCTTTTATTACTAGTATTGAGGGAACACGATTCATTAAACAACAGATTTGGCTTTAAATTTATCCTATGTAATATTAGTGAGGAATATTAATTGTCGCGTTTGAAGTATGAATTGGACTAGCACCAGCATTATATGATGCTTTACTTGCATATATCTGCACCTTGACAACGCATTTAAAATCTGTTGTATACGTTGTTGTGGTTTTGTAGTATTGTCCCACTGCCATATCGGGAGTCTGCGCATCAAGAGCAACCGCGATAGATAACGCTTCAGCGATTTTAATAGTAACTTTTCCTAATGCGTCTAAATTCTTAGTAGGTGTAAAAAATAAAATTACGCTCGGTATAGCAGCTGTAACCTTGTTAACTGTTACATCTGTTTGGGTAATTGTTTGGTATGCGGTATGTGTTGCATATGGTCTATCAAATAAAGTCTTAAAGTGTTTATGCTCTTTATAATCTCGTGCAATAATGTCAACTGAAATATAAATACCACTTACCAGACCTTTTGTGTTTATAGTTATCGTATGGTTTCCCTTACTACGCCCAGCAAGACTTACCATTGTTCCTTCGGTTCTACAGGCAGTCGGATACTCATATCCTAATTCAAAATTAAAATATGAAGTGGACGGTATATTGCTCTTTACGTTAATTTTAATAGTTAAGACATGTGCAGTGGTTACATTCGCAGATGTAACAGAAACATAATTATCAATAAGATTTGTTGTGGCAGTTGGTGTTGATCGTTGAGAATTATTATCTGCTTTCTGCTGCTCAGAAACCCTCTCTAACAACTCGTCAAATATCGCATTCACATGCTGTTGCTCTTCTGCTATATGTGATAGTTCATATAATGTTTCAAGTGAACATGAATTTATGTATTCGTTTGTTAGATACGATTCATCAAAAACTTGATTTTGGGGATCTTCTGCAGCTACTGCCGGAACAGCCATTGTAGACACCACGATTGCAGATATAAATAAGCACATTATTTTTTTAAAAACATTTTTCATAACAAATTCCTTTCTATGTTAATTATCAACATTTTTATGAGAGTACTGGATATGTTATTTTCCGAGCACGCAAATCTTCACCACGATAAATCACGCAACACATATAATCTTGTTCAACCTGTATTATAAAATTATATGTATGAGCATTATCAATAAAATTTCCACTTATCACATTATGATTTGTATCCGTACAATTTAAAGTGTATTCAGTATGTAGATATCTAATTAGTTCATCCTTTATCTTGATTAAATTGCGTTTTGAAGACTTGATTTCAAGTGAATAGAAATAATTTTTATCCTTCAAATCAACAGACTGCTGCACTTCGCTTGCTGAAATGTTAACAAATGGATACCACAAGCGAATCTGTTCTGCATTGTAAACTACGTTCCCTTCTATCTGACCAAAAACATCCGTTACAGTAATGGCATCAATTTCATCATGTATAGTTGTGTAAAATGAGGAATAAATATTACCTGCTACAATGTATATTAGAAACAAACACACCAATAAACATATGATAATAACTACCATTCTGTTGATTGAATCTCGTTTACTTAATTTAGTTAGTGTAATAATGCGGTAAATTGAAAAGAGAGCAAATAATGCAGAAACAATAATGTTTATTACTGCATTGTGAAATAATATGTTGATAAATAAGTATCCATTTTCACATGCCTTGAATAATGAAAACGCTGCAAGTGCAAAAAGAAGGATAATTTCAATTATTCTAATTATTAATACATATTTCCTGGATTCATTGGTATCGCAAAAACTATGTTTCTTGCTCCCCATAAACATTCCCCCTTAACTATATTTAATTTAGACAGATGACGGTTCTGTATCCCAAGACACAAGACAGGCGGAGGTTCTGTCTCTTATCCCCCAACTACATCTGTTACCGAATTTTGTATTTTTATCATATAATATTTTTTAATTCTCGTCAATATTTTTCACTAATACATTAAACACGAACAGAGAAAAACATCAATTATCGTAGGGTTTAGGCTTGCCTAAACCGCAAAGTCACAAACACAGTTGGGTAACGCCAAGCCGTACCTCCTTGCGCAGAGAGGTAGAATAAACAACAACTTTGTCGTTTCGCGGTATGCCAAGCCCTTACCCTACAATTGTGTGTTGTTTTTATCTAAATTGTATAATAAAAAAAAGGACAGTTCGTGACAGATAATTCATCACAAACCGCCTTTAATTCATTTGTTAAATTTTAAAGTATTCGCTTATATAATTACATAATCCTTCGCGGAGATCATTACGCCGTTAACTTCAACTACTGCGGGGTTATAATTCACATAAACAACTTTATTGTAGTCGTAGGTTGTTTTATACACTCCCGGCACTACAAGTTCGTGTGAGGTTATTTTCATATCCATAACAGGTAGAAGTTTTTTTGCATCCGCATAAAGTTCCGCGGTATGCGATGCATAAACGTTATAATTAAGATTACTTTCGGAATTGTGGGTAAACAGGAATGAGGGTGCTGAGCCGTATTCTATTGCTTTAAGAAGTGCATCTTCAGCGGATAAATTAGTAATATTCATATAACTGCTTCCGTAAATTACGCTTCCGTGGAGTACCATTTGTAACACGGGAACTGCCGTTACGCCCTCGTTACCAACGCAGTTTGCGGTATCAGGGATATTGAAAACCGCATCTGCTTCTTTCATAAGATAAACCGCAGGATAAGAAAGCATTAAACCGCCGTTTGCACTTAATGCCGAGGATTTTTCTTTTATATTCTCAAGTACCTGTTGTCTGTTAAGACCGCCTTGAAGGTCGGTATAAAGAAGCATTGAAGCATCGTTAAGGCAAATATCCGCAGATTTCAAAGAAGAAATCATTTTATAACATTCGGAAATATTGGCGTTTACCCTATTTGTACTGTTAAGGGAAAAACTATTCGCGGTGAACCCTGCAAACTTTGAGGGTGTTTCATAAACTTTTACACTTTGGCTTTTGCCGTCGTGTTTGCCTGTATAAAGGTTAATATCAAGCCAGGCAGTATTATCCTGCTCGGTGATTTTACGTGCCATAGTGTTATAGCCGTCTTTACCGCCCAAATCGGAACTGAATGTATCTGACTCAAAGGAAACAGAAGAAAGTCCGTTTTTATTTGCACCCGAAAAACGCAAGGCGATATTTCTGACACCTCTTGTTTTAAGAACTGCGGTTATCTCCGCCGCATCTTCAAAAGTTGTGGCAACTGCTTTTCCGTCGGGTGAACCGAGAACGTTTATAAAGAAAGGCATATCAATAAACTTGTCGCTTATTTCATCGGGCAGATAACCGCGTGTTATAAGGTTATCCCTCACCTGCTCTGAGATATTATTATAAGTACCGCCTTTAGTTACTGAATAAACCTGTGAAACTTCGCCCTCGTAAGACTCACCTGCACAGAACTTGCCGTCAATCATACCGCAAGCGGTGATAGTAAATGTATTGTACAAATATCCCCCGCCGTTTTCAAACTTTTTGCAGGAAATTTCGGACAAGGCATCACCGTTTGTGATAATTGTATTTACAAGATAACTGTTCTTAGTCATAGCGAAAAACGGCAAAACCGCGCCTTGTGAATAATCATAAAAAGCAACATCAGAGCCATAAACGCCTAAATCAAGTGTTAAAGGTTTTTCGGAAACCGCACTTAAATCCACCTCAGCACCGCAACCATCGGGAAGTGTATAAAACTCGTTGCCCGTTGCAGTATTAACAGAGAAAAGACCCTGTAAAATGCTTATTTTTTCTATATAATTACCTTCGGGAAGAACAATATCCGCAGTATTTACGGATGCTTTGAAATTGCCGTTTTCAATACTGAAAATTACGGGAATTGAAACATAAGTATCGGTGTGACTTAATGTGTTTTTTGCCTGTTTAGCATCGGTGAAAAAGTTGAATTTAACAGAAACCGCGGTTTTATCGATAACTTTAACTTCAAAAGTGCCGAAAGATACGCTGTTATCAGTGGAATTCATTGTATACGAATTGCCGTCTTTATCCCTCATTCTGATACTGAGGACATTCGCTAAAGAATACTTAGCCGCATCCTTGGAACAGGAATTAAAGATAGTTTTACCGTCGGAAGAAACCAACGCAACAGAAGCATTTTTACTGTTAATCATTAAATTTGCGGAAGTACCTTTAAGGGTTATATCAAAATCAGCAGAATAATCTACGCCTGTCTGCTTTTCAGCAACATAAGAGTAGTTATTTATACTTTTTTGAAACATCCCCGGCAATATCACCGCTGCCGCTATTGCCGCTGCCAACACCAAAGCACAAACAGCAATAAGTATTTTTTTCTTTCCTGTCTTTTTCTTCATAAAACGCACCGTTTCCCGATTTTTAAAATATATTATATAATATCACGCAAACACAAGTTATGTCAAACTACATATTGCTATTTTAACAGCCTTTTCATAAAAATTTCTTAACTAAATGTAAATAAACCTCACATATACAAATAAATATGTAAAAACTCTTGTAAAATTTTTAATTTTGTTATAGAATAGAAACAATGTTCGTGCGTGAAAGTATGAACGCATGATATTATGAAAGCAAAGGATGAAAATTTATGGCAAACAACGAAATCAAAACCAATGCCGAGATTTACCGTGAACAGCGCAAGGCTCGTCTTGCAAAGGCTGCTAAAAAGAAAAAATCAGGCAAAGGTGACAAGATAGTAGGTATTATTGTTAAGGTAATTTGCATTGTTCTTGTTGCAACCGTTGTTCTTTACGGTGCTGCAAAAATGCTTACTGATGTATTCTGCGTACCTCAGAAAGTTCTTACTGCTGCTACATATGAGGATGAAAAACTCTCTGTTGCTGAATACAACTATTACTATATGTCTTTATTTAACCGTGCTGTTTCTATTTCTCAGCAGTACGATGCACAGTATCAGGGTTACGGCGCCTCTTACTTCAACACCTCTGTTGACCCCGCTGAACAGGATTACCCCGGCAAGGATGCTCCCGAAGGTGTAAAAACATGGGCAGATTACTTCAAACATACTGCAAGCACTGTCGGTTTAACTTATAAAGCACTTTATAATGAAGCAACAAGCGAAGAAGCAAAGAAAAACGGTTTTGAACTTACAGAAGAGCAGAAAACCGAAATGCGGAAATCAATTGACGAAGCAATTGACCAACTTAAAGAAAATGCTGAAAGAGACGATTTCTCTATCGACAATTACATTGCAAAAGTTTGCGGTGAAGGTCTTAGCGAAAAATCATACAGAGAACTTCTTGAAAGAGATTCTGTAGTTTCATATTATCAGGAATGGTATCAGGAAAATGCAAAAGCATCTATAACCAAAGAAGATGTTGATAAGTACTATGCTGATAACAGAGCTGATATTGACATCGCTTCTATCAGATATTTCACAGTATCTTATGCAGAAGCAACAGAAGGTTCAACTGACCCTGTTTATACAAAAGATCAGGCTAAGGCTCGTGCAAATCAGTTTGTTGCAAAAGTTACTGACGAGGCTTCCTTCATTGCTGCTGCTAAAGAGTTTGCACCCGCATCATTAAAGTCAACTTATGCTGAAGACTCAGCAACACTCGGTGAAAATCTTACCAAACCCAACATAATAAATCTCTCTGAAGAGTTTGCTAATTGGATGTTTGATGCAAAAAGAACTGTTGGTGAAATTTCTGTATTCGATGTTGAAGATCATAAGGCATATTACATTGCTTATATAGTTACTCCTGCTCATAAAGATACACAAGTCGCTTCCGCAGACGTTCGTCACATTCTTGTTCAGGCTGAAACAACTGACGCTGACGGTAAGGAACTCAGCGATGCAGAAGTTACGAAGAATTTTGCAACTGCAAAAACAGAGGCTGACAAAATCCTTGCTGAATGGAAAGCAGGCGAAGCAACAGAAGATTCTTTCGCTAAACTTGCAACAGAGAAAACTGATGATACAGGCTCTAAAGAAACAGGCGGTCTTTATGAAGACATCAAAAATGATGGTCAATATGTACCTGAATTCACAGAATGGGCTCTTGCTTCACACAAGGTTGGTGACACAGGCATAATCAAAACAGACTACGGTTATCACATTATGTACTTTGTAGGCGCTGACAATATGCAGAAGTGGGAAAGCGATGTTCGTTCAACTATTGCGAGTGAAGACTTTGACACACACTTCAATGGTATTACTGATGCTATAACAGAAAAGACAGAACGCAATGATGTTATCGTTGACTTCTTCGCAAAGAGAACTGCAAAAGTTGTTTCAAGATACACAACTTCTTCAACAACTACAACATACTAAAAATTAAACCCGACTGTTGCAAATTTCGATTTGCAACAGTCTTTTTTTTATGAATATATACTCATTTTCGGTAAATTATAATACAGGTGATATTATGGTTGCTATTCTTACCGCAATTTTATCCGGTGCGTTAATGAGTATACAAGGCGTTTTCAATGAAGGTGTTACAAAGCAAACTTCAATCTGGCTTTCCGCATCATTCGTGCAACTTACCGCTTTTCTCTTTTGCCTTGCTGCCTGGTTTTTTACAGGTCGCGAAAGTACTGTTGGCGCCCTATTTAAAATAGAAAACAAATATATGCTCTTGGGCGGTATTATCGGTGCTTTGATAACTTACACAGTTATCAGAAGTATGTCGGGTCTTGGGCCTGCACAGGCGGTTATGATAATAGTTACCGCACAACTTGTTGTAGCGTATCTTTTGGAACTTTTCGGTTTATTCGGTGTTGAAAAAGTCGATTTTCAATGGCGAAAACTTGTAGGCGTTGCTATTACCATAGGCGGTATACTTTTATTTAAGTGGGATAAATAGTAAAAGGTCAGTGAAGAGAAATCACTGACCTTTATATTTTCATAAATTTTCAGAAAAAAATCTGTGGGCGTTTTCGTAAAATATTTTATCAAGTAACTCCCTGCTATACCCTTTTTCTGCCAATATATTATATACGCTGAAGAGTTTCTCAACTCCCGCAAAATCGGAATGAATGGAGCATCCGTCATAATCGCTGCCAAGAGCGATGTTATTTTCACAACCGAGAGAAAGAAAATAATCTATCTGTCTTACAAATGAATCGATACCGAAGAAACCGTCGCTTTCAAGAAAATTGCGACAGAAATTAAGCCCGATAATACCGTTATGTTCTTTTACAAGCCTTATTTGTTCATCCGTAAGGTTTCTTTTTCTGCCTTTGGAATTTTCAACTATATCAGCGTTTGAATGACTAGCAATGAAGGGTTTATTTGATATTTTTATAAAATCATAAAAACTCTCTCTGTTAAGGTGGGAAACGTCAAGAATAATACCGTACTCTTCCGCAAGTTTTACAAAATCTTTACCAAAGGAGGTAAACCCGCCCTCTGAAAAAGCACCCGAAGCGATTTCATTGGGGCTGTTCCAAGTAAGTGTAACAAGTTTAACTCCGCGATTATAAAGATGTGTCAAACCGTCTAATGTACCGCCACAAGCAGAGCCACCCTCAACAGAAAGTATTGCTTTAACCTTAGTTTCGGACTTATCACCGAAAGCAGAAATAACGTTCTTATTTTCTTCAATTTGTTTGTAAAAATAATCTGCAACCTTATCGAAATATTGACGCGCAACCTCTCCGCGCATCTCATCACGAATCCAAACAGCAAAAATTTGTATGTACTTTTGGAACTTTTCCATTCTTTTTAATGATAAGTGCATATAGTTATCATAAAGAGATACACAATTTTTACAACATTCCGTTATTGTATCACAATGTAAATCAAAGACCTTCATAGCATAACCTCAAAATGCGTTTTCAATATGATTTATGCTTCTTACTTCGTTATTATCACTCATAAAAACTTCGATTATATCAAAGCGCATTTTATTTTTCAAAGCATATTTGTTCATATACGCTGCGGCAGAGCCTCTTATATTTTCCTGTTTATGATAATCAACCGCATCTGCAGGCGAAAACATACCGCCTTCTTTTCGGGTTTTTACTTCCACAAAACAGATTACATTTTTCTTTTCGGCAATAATATCAATTTCACCGACACCTGTACGGTAATTTGCCGCCAGTATTTTGTAACCCTTTATGCGCAAATGCCTGGCGGCGAGTTGTTCACCGTATGCGCCAACTAACTTAGAGTTCATTTATCTTCACCTAAAATCTTCTTTAAAAACGTTCTTCTGTGAACAGGTGAAACACCGTATTTTTCTATCATTTCATAATGAAGTTTTGTTCCGTAACCTTTGTGTTTGGAAAACTGATATTCGGGATATTTCTCCGCTATCTCCAACATAAATCTGTCACGGCTGACTTTTGCGATTATTGAAGCCGCCGCAACTGACATACACTTACTGTCGCCTTTAACAATTGTAATCTCTTTTACGCCTGTTTTAGGGTACTGATTGCCGTCGATATATGCAAGGTCGGGTTTTATCTTAAGTCCGTCCACAGCGCGTTCCATAGCAAGAAAAGTGGCGTTAAGGATATTTATTTCGTCAATTTCTTTTTCGTCCGCTATGCCTACTGACCAACAAATTGCATCCCTTATAATATCATCATAAACCAAATCCCTTTTCTTTTCGGAAAGTTTCTTGGAATCGTTGAGAATTTCGTGAGAATAGTTTTCGGGAAGAATAACCGCCGCCGCAAAAACAGGCCCTGCAAGCGGTCCTCTGCCCGCTTCGTCAACACCGCAAACTACGTTATATCCGTTCTCGTGTGCTTCAATTTCATAAGAAAAATCTAACATAATAACACCTCAAAAATAAACCACAGAATTGTCTTCTGTGGTTTATTTTATAGTATTTATAATTTATTTTCAAGTGTTATGGTTTAAACCTCTATTTAATAAACTGTTTATTTTAGATGCAGAAGGCGTTTTTTTACTCCGAAGGTGTATACAGATACTCCGAGTGAGAAAAAAAGCGACTTATGCGCTAAAAGAAGCAGTTTATTCAGGTTTTTCAAGAGATAGTCTTCCCAATTTTCCGCCTCTGTATTCGTCAAGAATCATTACCGAGGCGCGTTCATAATCTATCTCGCCACCGGAAATGAGCATTCCCCTTTTTCTGCCTATCATTTCAAGGATTTCGTAATCTTCTTTATCTGCAAAATCGGTGATTTTAAAACGCTCCGTCAATCTGTCGGAATAGCCATTTTTAAGCACACCTATAAGGCGCATTGCGAGTGATTCGATGTCAATAACATCATCCTTGACCGAGCCTATAAAAGCCAGTTTATCGCCAACTGCTTTATCCTCGAACTTAGGCCATAACACACCCGGGGTATCAAGAAGTTCAATTCCGCTGCCAACAGCAAACCAACTGTTTGAGCGTGTTACACCGGGTTTATCGGCAACTTTGGCACGGTTTCTGCCTGCCATTTTATTTATAAAAGAAGATTTTCCTGTGTTGGGTATACCCACAACCATAACTCGCAAGGGTTTACCTACCATACCTTTTTCGGTATTGCGTTTAATCTTATCTTTTAAAACTTCGCGTACAAGGGGTAAATATGCGTTAAGACCTTTACCCGAACGGCAGTCAACAGGTAAGGCATACATTCCGTTTTTCTTATAGTGCTCCACCCATTTTGCCGTTGTTTTTTCATCGGCAACGTCGCATTTGTTAAGAAGTACAATGCGGGGTTTTGAACCTATCATTTCTTTGAGTTCGGGGTTTGATGAACTCATAGGGATTCTTGCATCAACTATTTCTGTCACTAAATCGACAAAAGGCAGGCTTTCTTTAATAAGCCTGCGTGTTTTTGCCATATGACCGGGAAACCATTGTACTGTTTGTTTCTGTGAATCATTCATAATCGTAAATATCAAAATCTCCAACAGGTAAAATTCTTACTACCGCTTTACCTAAAATATATCTTTCGTCAATATCACCTACGTGATAAGAACGGCTGTCGGTAGAACCGTTTCTGTTGTCACCCATACAGAAAAGATGGCCTTCGGGAACTGTATAAGGGAACTCTCTGTAATCGCCCTTTTCAAGTAAGAAATCTTCTTTTACATAGGGTTCTTCAAGTGCTGTGCCGTCAACATAAATGGTTGCGGTTTCATAATCAATATCAACAGTTTGACCGCCTGTTGCAATAACTCTTTTAATAAGAGGCTCGTGGAAATAAGTATCCTGAGTAATAACTACAATATCACCGTATTCATACTCAGACTTCTGAACGGTTAAAAGCCAGTCACCGTCTTGAAGAGTATTGGTCATCGACAGACCGTCAACACCTACAAGTCTGAAAACGAAGGTAAAAATAATCGCAATGATGATAAATGAACTCATTACAACCGATACCAAATCGTATACAGAAAGGTGGAATTTCTTTTTGCCGTCAATTTTTTCTTCTTTATTTATATCGGTAGTTACATTATCCTCCGCAGAAATATTCTTAGGAGTTTCTTCGGTATAAATAACTTCTTCATCAGACATATTGTAAGAAGCGTCAGAACCGCTTTCTACATCAATGATTCTATCGTCTTTATCCATAATAATTCAACCATCCGTTAAAATTCTCAAATTAAGAATCAAGGGCAGATAGTTTATATCTGCCCCACTCTCCGACTTTATTAGCCGATTTTTTCCTTAACCTTAGAAGCCTTGCCGACTCTGTCACGAAGATAATAAAGTTTTGCTCTGCGAACTTTACCGCGACGAACAATTTTAATATCTGCAACGTTGGGAGAATGAACAGGGAATACTCTCTCTACACCTACACCGTAAGAAACACGGCGTACTGTGAAAGTTTCGCTGATACCGCTACCGTGTTTAGCAATAACAGTACCTTCGAATGCCTGAATTCTTTCTCTTTCGCCTTCACGGATTTTAACATCGATTCTGATGGTATCACCGATTTCGAAAGCGGGCTTCTCAGCCTTAAGGCTGTCCTGTGCAATAAGTTTTAATGCGTCCATAATAACCTCCGTTTTTTTCAAGCGTTCATACCGAAAATTCGTAGCGGACCGCCAGCTTTAATGTTGCCATTAACTGCCGTTGACACCTCGCGGGTAACAACGCACACATAGACTTAAGTATAATAACACATACATTTGTAAAATGCAACAGTTTTTTCAGATATTTTTTGTTACTGTTTAAATACCTTATTCTTTGTCTTTCGACTCATCAATTTTAAGTGCGGCTTTAATTTTTTCATTATCTTTTGAAATTTGCCTTAATTTGATAACGCAATAAATCAACGGAACAAGCACAGGTATTTCCCAACCTTCCATAACGTTAAATACCGCAAGCAACAGCCACGCAATCAAAAGAACTAACGAAGCCCAAAACAATAAATTTTCAATCAATTTAATTATCTTATTCATCTTTTATTTCTCTCCCCTTATTGTGGTCTGTATGTTAAGGTCTTGTCAATTGTATAATCTTTGAAATGTGATTTTAAAGAAAGTGTAATATTACCATCCGTTACACTTTTAACAGAAACGGAAGTTGAAATAGTTATAATTCTATGAAAATATGTTCCGTATAGAGAAAAATTGGTTATCAATCCAGGGTTTTCTACATAGTAACCACAGGCAAGCATTATTGCAAGATCGCTTACATCTACACTTGTTGATATAGATGTAGTATCATTAGGCAAATTAAACTTATAGCCAATGTAGTTTGAAGTTTTTAAAATATTGTCGGTATCATTCTCATCGAACTCTTCAACTATTTCATCAGTTACCACACTGGTTCCCCAATATGCGGTCTGTTTATATTCTACTGCACATCCAGATCTAGAACTGTCAAAAGTTCCGCTGTTAGAACTTAAAAACAATGCATCAACACCTCTGTTTATTGGCGGAGTTAACCATTCAAATGTTGTAATGACAGCATAATAACCGGAATTATCATTAGTACCAATCCAAATAAGTGTTTTTTTGAAATATGAATCCGTTTCTTCTTCTGTACCGGAGTCAATAGAACGTGAAGATGTTCCTGCCGATTTTTTTCCTTTTTGAGCCTTCTCTTGAACAGTGTATTCTTCTTCTGAAATCTCCTCTGTTATGCCATTTGTCGTTTCTACAAAATATTCATTCAACACACCTACAGCATTTGCTGTATTATAAATTTCTATTTTACGTTCCTTTGTAAAATTATCTAACCACCTTTCGTCAAGTCCAATAAAAATAAAAAAAGCATTAGCTTTATCTTCGTCGTTACTATAAGTAGCTTCAATTTCCTTTTTAATTTGTTTAATTTGATTCTCTGAAAATCCTGTTTGATTTTGTCCATCAGTTGCAAAAACGGAATTGATAAATAAGGTATTGATGAAAAGCGCTGTTAAAAGTAATGTAGATATGATTTTTTGAAACTTTTTATTCATTTTCTGTTACTCCTTTTTTAGTTAATTTACAACAATCCTCAAAACAAAAAATGATAATTTTATGAAATTATATTTCATTTCAAATGAACATCGGTATGACCCCCATTTATTAATAACGTTTTTTAGTAAAATAATTTTTTGTATTAATATTGATTCTACATAAAATTCAGTGTTTTTGATCAATTTATGCTTACAATAATTTAACTATCACAAAACATCAAAGAATTCAATCGGGTTTACAAAAACGCAATCAATTTCGACAAAAACGCATGATTTGTAAGTATAGTTTCACAAAAATCAACCCATAATTCGCACTCAAAGTGTTGTAAACAATATCTTATACGCCGTTTCTGTATCGTTCACAATTAGCAATAATGGAATCTATGTTTTCTTTTTCGGTAACACCCAATATATTCACCACCTGTACATTTTTTACAGCGAACCAACAATTCATTTAATCAAGTTTTTTATATATTCAAACGCTTCCGTATTAGTACAGTAATAAATATCTTCTCTGCCCGCAAGTTTTCGGCACACTTCCTCAAAAAAATCCCAGTCATCCTCCACATCAAGTTCGTAACTGTGACCCCAGATATAAAACAACTGTAATTTATCGGAACTGCTGTTTAAAAACTCATCGCATAATTCAAGAAGTTTCACTTTATTTTTTGTGAGACTTGCGGTTGGTTTAAATAAAAACAAGTCTTTCTGTACGTCAAAATTATAGGAATGAACGATTGTTCTTGCATATTTTACGGAAGTTTTATTTTTAATTAAATCGGCTACTGCCCTGTTAGAGTTTATACCACCGCAAGGGTATGCAAAACCTTGTACCTCGTACCCTACCAATTCGCTTAGTTTACTTCTGTCGTTTTCAACCTGGCGAACAACCTCTTCAGGTGAAAGGGTTGTAAGATTAGGGTGAGTTAAGGTGTGTGATGCCACCTCGTGACCTTTATAAATATCTTTTATTAGTTCGGGTGCAATTTTTGTATGATTTATTTTTTTGCCCTGTATAGTTAAATAACCCTCTTTACCTAAAAGTTCGGAATTAAGGTTGAAGGTACATTTCAAACCGTATTTATTAAGGATATTTATAAAACGCTCATCTTGAGTTATACCGTCATCAAAACTGAATGTAAGTATTTTTTTATAGCCCATACTTTCCCTCTAAAAAATAGTAACGAAAACAAAACACATTGCTTTCGTTACTATTATAATATTATTATACTGTTTTTTCAAGCAGAGGGAATAAATATCATTTTAAGATTTTCGGTAGTGTCCCCATCCAAGTCATTTTCAGCCGCTATTGCTTTCACTGTCGTATTGTATCGCCTTGCAATTGCCCAGAGGCTTTCGTTGGAGTTTTCGGGGAAATACACCGTTATTGCGTTACAATTACGGCATACGGGTGTTTCGCTTTCGGTTATATCCGTAACCGCATCAATAACTAACTTACCGAAAACGGAGCCTGTAACACAAATTTCGGCACGAACATCAACACTGTTTGTGCCTTTGACGGTGCAATCAAGTGATTTTAACGTTAATTCGGGAGAACAGATAATATTTTTATCATTATACTCAACTTTCTTTTTATAAGCATAGTCGAACATTTTACTGATACCGGAAAGGCTACCTGCAGAATCTTTAATTATTAGTGAAACAGAAAGGCTTCCGCTTATTATCAACTCGCCGTTTTCCGCTTTAACCTGAACACTTGTTACCTCACCGCAACAGTCTAAAACTGCACCTACACCCTCACCTGTCACGGTAAAATTATTTTCAAAAATATAGGTTTCTTTTATTTCATCAAGTGCGGTGCAGAAAGTGTGGGGCGATTTTTTCAGTTCAAGGGCAGTACCAACCGCGTAGGCATCGGATATTACAAGAAGTTCTTTTTCTTCCCACATATCAACACAAGCATCAACCCCCAAGGAAATATCAAAGGCAGTTGCCATACCTGTTGATTCGCCTTTTAATATTACGTCAAGTGCCGTAACTTGTAAAACTACATTACCTGTAAAGTGTTCCTCCATACCGTCAAATTCAAGTATCTGGTTTACAGGTATACTGTGTTTAATATGCTCCGCAGAAGATTTATCGTTTGCATTCACATAACAAACATCTACTACCGCATCGCCTTTAACCATAATTTTATTATTTATTTTTCGTATCTCCGTACAAACCGCGTTAGCCTTTGTACTGATTATAAATGCCGCAGGAGAATTAAGTGTAACCGTATCACTCATTGAAAATGACCTTGTTTTTTTACAACCCAAAGACATTGCTTTAACAGGCATATTTTTCTGCTCAATTCCCTTTGTGTCACCGAGGGAGATAACCTCCTCTTTCTCTTCACAGTAAACAAAGAATTTTATTACAATACCTGCTTTGATTTCTGCTCGTTTTGTGCCTGTGGCACGGCAGTTAACGTAGGAAACATTGACTTTTGCATTTACATCGACCGCATCCGAAAATAACGCATTTTCACAATGACGGGTAAAGGGTCTTGACTGAGAAAAACTGTAAATACAGCCGTCCTCAGCGGTGTAAATCATTCTTAAATCACACACACCGTCTACGGTTACCCTCTCGCCAACAAGCCGACAGGAATTGATTTTAGGCTCGGCGGTTGATTTAATAATTCGCAATATTTCAGGCATATACTCAGGTAGAGTCAGTTCCGATTCAACACTTTCCTCCACAGAGTTATCCGTTAATGTTTTGAGAAATTTATAATCCTCGTGTTTTAATGAAATATCCATAAAAAATAAACTCCCTTCATATATTCTCAATGAAATATATGAGGGAGTTTTTTGTAATATTACTTTTTATTCTTCTGCATCGGAATCGGATGTTGTTTCCTCTTCAACTGTTTCTTCATAAAGAAGTGTGTAAAGAAGTTCTTTATTTTCTTCAACATCAAGAGAAATGCTGGAGCCGTCCCACTCGGATGAATACCACCAGGTATCTTCAAAAGGCAACTGAGCAGAAACAAGGAGTTTGTCCATATCAGTTCCCGACTTTGTCACACAAGACATAAGGCTGAAAATAAGACTCCAGAAATCAGTGGTTGAAAGAGTTGTTTCAATATAGGGTGCAACATCTTTCGCAGTTGAAATAAGACCGAATATACCCACAGGGTTAAGTTTACCCTTAACGTCTTCTACTATTGCGGAGATAACCTTACGCTGACGTTCTGTTCGGTTAAAGTCAGAGTCAAGTTTTCTTATTCTTGCATACCAAAGGGCCTGATAACCTGTAAGGTGAACATTTTCGCCACTCTGAACTGTTTCGGGTTTTTCTTCACTGCCGTATCTGTGGCGATTGTTGATATAATCCGCCTCATCCTCCGTAACATCAACCTCTATACCGCCCAAGCCGTCTATAAGGGCTGTAAACATTTCAAAGTTAACGGTTGCGTAATCGTCAATTTTAATACCGAAATTCTGCTCAATTGTCTGCACAAGAAGATTAGCACCGCCCCAGGCATACGCGGCATTTACTTTTGATTCTCTGTTACCGGGAATATCAAGGTGTGTATCACGCAAAATTGAAACAACAGTAATTCTGCCCGTTCTTTTATTAACAGAGGCTATCATAATACTGTCGCTTCGTGATGAACCGCCCTTTTCTTTATCCGCACCGATAAGAAGAATATTTTTAACGTGACTTTCGCTGACAAGGGAATCAACGTCTTCTATATGCTCAATTTCTTCGGCTTTTGTGAATTTACCGACTATACCGCCCGCCATAGCAAACAGTATACCGCCGAAACCTATAATAATTGCAAGCAGTACTGCAATAACAGCAAAGCCTTTACCGTGACCTTTTTTACCGCTTTTCGAGGCGGTTTTGCCGTGTCTTGCCTCGTAATCCGAGATTTCGTCGCTGTCAACAGGGGTAACTTTTCTAACCTTTTGGGTAGTATATTTATCATTCACCTGTCGGGGCGAAACTTGCGGAGTTCTTCGCGGTTGGGGTTGCTCCGCTTTCGGTGTTACCTGTCGCCTTTGGGGTTGCGGAGTATACTGCCTGTCGCTTTGAGAAAAAACGTCCTCATAATTATTATTTTTGCGTTTTGAAATATAAATATCATCAGAAGAATCGTTCTGCTTATTCTTTGCTTGTCCTATATAAATATCTTTGGAAGAATCGCTGAAAACATCCTCAAACTCATCATCGTCATAATCACTTAATAGTTCAAGATAATCGTCCTCGATATTTATTCGACGTTTATCTTCATTATTTTTATCCGAATATCGTCTGTCTGCCAAAAGAATTACTCCTTTTTTAGATATAATAGTAGAATTCTATCACAATATAAAAATAATTGCAACAATAAAAGGACGGCAGTTGCCGTCCTTTTGAGAATTACTTAACTTTTACAATCCAGCCGTTCTTATCTTCGATTTTGCCCCACTGAATACCTGTGAGTTCATCGTAGAGGAACTGTGCAACAGGTCCGATTTCATTATTATTGATAATAATGTGTTCGTCACCGTCGATGTATTCACCAACAGGAGAAATAACCGCTGCAGTACCTGTACCGAAAGATTCGTTAAGTTTGCCGTTTTTGTGAGCCTCTTTAACTTCGTCAATAGAAATCTTGCGCTCCTCAACTTTATAGCCGTGGGCTTTAAGAACTTCTATACAACTTGCTCTTGTTACACCGGGAAGAATGTTGCCGTCTGTAAGTTCGGGGGTAACAACCACACCGTCGATTACAAAGAATACGTTCATAGCACCAACTTCGTCGATGTACTTTCTTTCAACACCGTCAAGCCAGAGAACCTGAGCGTAGCCCATTTTATCAGCCTTTTCCTGACCGATAAGAGATGCTGCGTAGTTACCGCCTGCTTTTGCCATACCTGTACCGCCTTTAACGCAACGTACATATTCGCGTTCAATAGCGATTTTAACAGGGTCCATACCGTTGGGATAGTAAGAGCCAACGGGTGAAAGGATAATAGCAAAAAGATAACTGTGTGAAGGATGAACACCAAGGAATTCATCAGTAGCAATAATGAAAGGACGAATATAAAGAGATGTTCCGTCGCTATGGGGAACCCAGTCGCTATCAACATCAACAACTGTCTTAATAGCCTCAAGAACCATATCGGGATCAAGGCGAGGTACACAAAGACGGTCGCAAGTGTTGTTCATTCTTTCGATATTTTTCTGAGGACGGAAAAGTTGGATGCTACCGTCAGCAGTTCTGTATGCTTTAAGACCTTCGAAAAGTTCCTGTGCATAGTGGAAAACCATTGCTGAGGGGTCGAGAGCAATAGGTCCGTAAGGAACTACCCTGCCGTCGTGCCAACCTTGACCGTCATCATAATTCATTAAAAACATATGGTCAGTAAAAATTTTACCGAAACCGAGTTTTGCTTCGCTCTCGGGCTTTGCCTTGGGAGCAGTAGTTCTTTCAATTTTGAAATCGTAACTCATTGAAATAACCTCTTTTCCAAATTCAATCAATAATCGTAACCGAGTTTAAGTGCAGTTTTGTTTACTTCAAGAAGATCCTTATGACGTGCTGAAACAACCTTTGAGAGAGGTGCATCAATGCCGTCAAAACCAAGCATGGGAACTTCCTTAAGCACTTTACCTGTGATAATCATATTAGCGAGTGTGCTGATGCCTTTTTCGTTAGCAATTTCTGTTGAAGGAATGTAGTAAACATCAACGTCTGTTCTTTCAACTTTACGTGAAATAAGAGTTGAGTCAACAAAAATCTTACCGCCGGAAACCACTTCATTCTCGTATTTATCAAGAGAAGGAAGGTTCATTGCTACGAGTACGTCGGGTTTGCCGACAATGGGAGAACCGATGGGTTCGTCACTTACGATAACGCTGCAGTTAGCAGTACCGCCACGCATTTCGGGACCGTATGAAGGAAGCCAGGAAACCTGTTTGTTTTCAAGAAGTCCTTTGTATGCTACGAATTTACCGGCAAAAAGGATACCCTGACCGCCGAAGCCGGCAAAAAGAATATTACATGTGTTACTCATTATTTTGCCTCCTCTGCATAGATATCTTTATAAACACCGAGAGGATAGTAAGGAAGCATATTATCCTCGAGCCATTTAAGTGCTTTTTCGGGTGAAAGACCCCAGTTTGTAGGACAAGTTGAAACAACTTCAACAAGTGAGAAGCCTTTGCCGTCAATCTGATTCTGGAAAGCCTTTTTAATTGCGGCTTTTGCTTTTCTTACGTTTGCGGGATTGTTAACAGAAACTCTTTCAAGGTAAGCAGCACCGTCAACATTCTGAAGAAGTTCGCAAACTTTTACGGGATAACCGACAGTTTCAACATCTCTGCCGTAAGGTGATGTCTGTGTAACCTGACCGGGAAGTGTTGTGGGAGCCATCTGACCGCCTGTCATACCGTAAATTGCGTTATTAACGAAGATTACTGTGATATTTTCGCGTCTTGCAGCAGCGTGAACTGTTTCAGCAGTACCGATAGCGGCAAGGTCACCGTCACCCTGATATGTGAAAACAATGTTGTTTTCGGGGTCTGCACGTTTTACACCTGTTGCAACAGCCGGTGCTCTGCCGTGGGGTGCCTGAATAAAGTCACAGGTAAAATAATCATAAGCCATAACCGAACAGCCAACAGGTGCAACACCTATTGTTCTGCCGTCAATACCGAGTTCATCAATAACTTCGGCAACAAGTCTGTGGATAATACCGTGAGTACAACCGGGACAATAGTGAAGCGGTGCATCGGTGAGTGTCTTGGGTTTTTCAAAAACTACCATTATTTGTCGCCTCCTTCATTGATTTCCTCAATCTTTGCAAGAACCTCTTCGGGTGAGGGAATCATACCGCCTGTGCGGTTGCAAAGATATACGGGTTTCTTGCACTCTGTTGCAAGTTTAACGTCTTCAATCATCTGACCCATATTCATTTCAACAGAAAGGAATGCCTTGCATTTATCAGCAGCGGCTCTTAAAACTTTCTTGGGGAAAGGCCAGAGTGTAATAGGACGAATCATACCAACCTTGATACCTTTAGCACGTGCTTCAACAATAGCGTTCTTAGCAACACGGGCAGTGATACCGAAGGATACTACGCAGATTTCTGCATCGTCCATAAGATATTCTTCGTAAAGAACTTCATTCTCTTCAATTGTTTTGTATCTTGCAAAACGCTCAAAGTTTGTCTTTTCAAGTTCTTCGGGTTTAAGGTAAAGAGAGTTAACGATATTGTGTTTTCTCTCCCCTTTTGTACCTGTAAGAGCCCAGGGTTTATCGAATGTGTTGGGCTTTGTTTCGGGAAGTTCAACAGGCTCCATCATCTGACCCATTGTACCGTCTGCAAGAATCATTGCAGGCATTCTGTACTTGTCAGCAAGGTCAAATGCTGTGCTTGTAAGAGAAGCCATTTCCTGAACTGAAGAAGGTGCAAGGACAATTTTCATAAAGTCGCCGTGGCTACCGCCTTTAACTGCCTGGAAATAGTCTGACTGTGAGGGCTGAATACCGCCGAGACCGGGGCCGCCACGCTGTACGTTAACAATAAGTGCAGGAACATCGCTACCCGCTATGTATGAAATACCCTCGCTCTTAAGAGATACACCGGGGCTTGAACTTGATGTCATAACTCGTTTGCCTGTTGCGGCAACACCGAGAACCATATTGATAGCGGCAATTTCACTTTCAGCCTGAAGGAATACGCCGCCTACTTTGGGCATACGCTTTGCCATATATGCGGCAATTTCTGTCTGAGGGGTAATGGGATAGCCGAAATAATGCATACAGCCTGCTCTGATAGCGGCTTCAGCAATGGCTTCATTACCTTTCATTAAAACTTTCTCACCCATTTATTTCACCTTACCTTTCAACAGTTATAGCGCAGTCGGGGCACATTGTTGCGCAGAAAGCACAACCGATGCACTTGCTTTCATCAATGCAATGTGCAGGATGGTGACCTTTTGCATTAAGTTTTGATGAGTCTAACTCTACGATTTTCTTGGGGCAAGCAGTTACGCATAAACCGCAACCCTTACACACATTTTCTGCAAATGTAACTTTTGCCATTTTACTGCCTCCTTAGAGTGAATGTATTCGAACCAAATATGCCTTAAATGTCCGAATTCACGCACCTTTGTAATTTTTTTGTCTTGTAATACGTCAGACAATTTTCTTTTGTAAAGTCAGCGGAAACAGATTTTGTACTTTTCCGTTGAGATTATTAACTAAATCTTCTCTTACGGTTGTCATTTTAACAGGAAGTCCTGTTAATTCGCTTAACTTTTGGGTTTCGGCAACCGAATCGAGTATATCCTGTGCCTGTGTCATTTCGCCTAAATTAGAGTTATTGACAATGGCTGTGAATTTCATTTTGCAAGCATCTTCAATTTCACGCATTATCTCAACTGCTGATTCGGCATCGGGAGTTAAGGGACGGAATTTATTGAAAACGAAAAGAAGTTCATAATCGTTTTCTTCAATAATAGCGTCCGAATATCTGCCCAGAGCATAGGCACCGCGGTCATCACCGCCTATATCCATTATCGCCTTTTCTTCGCGTTTGTCAAGAAGGGAATATACTTCCTGCGGCAACGCTGGTAAATCCACATTGGAACTTGCAAACTCTGAAGAAATAAGTTTTATTCCTGCGGCTGTTAATTCATCAAGACTGTCACGAGTTCTGAAATAAGGGTTTACTATATCAAGGTCTGCAATAACAACCTCGTTACCAAGGGCTTTAAGATGCAGTGCATAGTTTACGGCAATATTGGTTTTACCGCTTCCGTAGTGCCCTGCAAACAAGGTCATTCGTTTATACTGCATCTGATCACCTCTTAAAGTTTATTTCTTTGAATTTTTCCGCTTGTTGTTTTAGGCAATTCATCTTTAAATACAACAATACGGGGATATTTGTAAGGAGCAGTTCTCTCCTTAACATACTGCTGAATTTCTTTCTTAAGTTCGTCTGTACCCTCTGTGCCTGCAACAAGGACGATACTTGCTTTAACCACCTGTCCCCTTACTTCGTCGGGTGCTGCGGAAACACCGCATTCAAGAACATAAGGAAGTTCCATAATAACACTTTCGATTTCAAAGGGTCCGATACGGTAACCGGAGGATTTGATAACGTCATCAACACGGCCTACATACCAATAGAAACCGTCCTCATCCATCCAGGCAACGTCGCCTGTATGGTAGTAACCGTCGTGCCAGACTTCTTTAGTCTTTTCTTCGTCGTGATAGTAACCTGTAAACAAGCCACAGGGTGCGCCGTCTTTAACTTTAACAACGATTTCGCCGTTTTCACCTGCTTTAACAGGGTTACCGTCGCTGTCAAGAAGGCAAACATCATAAATAGGTGCGGGTTTACCCATTGAACCGATTTTATGA
Source organism: Clostridia bacterium (assembly GCA_017626295.1). GTDB lineage: Bacteria > Bacillota > Clostridia > Oscillospirales > Acutalibacteraceae > DTU089. The sequence continues at coordinate 47,770 of JAGAJB010000022.1, forward strand.
GGTGCGCCTGTCATATTACCGATAATCATTGTGCTTTCGGTCTGACCGAAGCCTTCAAGAATCTGAAGTCCTGTTGCTTTTTCAAACTGACGGTAAACTTCGGGGTTGAGAGCCTCACCGGCAGTTGTCATATGTTTAACGGAACTGAAATCGTATTTTGAAATATCTTGTTTTATCATCATTCTGAGCATTGTGGGAGGTGCGCAGAACGTTGTTATTTTATGTTTTGCAAACATGGGAAGAATGTCTGCCGCATCGAAACGGTCAAAGTCATAAACGAACAAAGCCGCCTCGCAAAGCCACTGACCGTAAAGTTTACCCCACATTGCCTTTGCCCAACCTGTATCGGAAATAGTAAAGTGCAAGCCGTCGGGGTCAACATTATGCCAATACTTTGCAGTATGGAAATGACCGAGAGCATATTTATAGTTATGTACTGCGATTTTGGGATAGCCTGTTGTACCGGAGGTAAAGAACATAAGCATTAAATCGTCGCCACCGGGGGCATCTTCGGTTCTTTCGTAATGAGAACTGAAAAGAGCGCTTTCTTCATCGTAATTGCGCCAACCGTCACGAGTACCGCCAACTGCAATTTTAATTTCGAGACCGGGGCACTTTGCCGCTGCTAAATCAACCTGATTTGCAACATCACCGTCTGTTGTGCAAAGTATTGCCTTAACACCTGCTGCTTGGAAGCGATATTCAAGGTCGTGCTCTAAAAGTTGGTTAGGTGCGGGAATACCGATAGCGCCAAGTTTATTAAGACCGAGCATTGCAAACCAATACTGATAATGGCGTTTGAGAATAAGCATTACCCTGTCGCCTTTTTTTATACCTAAAGATTTGAAATAGTTTGCAGCCTGGTTGGAGGCTTTTTTCATATCTTTGAAAGTGAAGCGACGCTCTGTTTTATCCCTTGAAACGTGAAGCATTGCAAGTTTCTCGGGTTCTTTATCTGCCAGTGCATCAATAAGGTCAAAGGCAAAGTTAAAGTTTTCTGTATTCTTGAATTTAATTGAAGTGGGAGTTCCGTTATCATTCTCCTCAACGTCAATAAATTTACGGTAAATACGGTCTTTGGTGTCTTTATGAGATGTTTTTGTGCCTCTTAATGTCTGTGCGTGGGTAAGTTCGGGAATCGGTTCACCCGTGGGGTTAAGAACGAGTGCATAGAAAGTACAGTCACTACCGTCAACGGCTATCATACCGTGAGGAGTTGAACTGTCGTAATAAATGCTGTCACCGGGGCCGAGAACTTCGTAATGCTCGCCTACCTGAACTTTAAGTTTACCCTCAATAACAATGTCAAGTTCCTGACCTGCGTGGGTGGTAAGTTCAATATCACGGTGTTGCTTTTCTTCATCGTACGTACTGCGAACGAAAAGAGGCTCGGCAATTCTGTTTTTGAAAGAAGCGGCAAGGTTATAGTATGTCATACCGTGGGCTTTTTCAATTTTCTGTCCTTTGCCTGCTTTTGTGAAAACATAGTTTGAAAGTTTAGGGCTGTGACCCTCAATAATACTTGTTACGTCAACATTAAATGCAAGAGCGCAACGGTAAATAAACGCGAAGTTAAGGTCGCTTTCACCGTTTTCACAAGCGATATATTCACTTTCACTAACGTCGGTTTTAATTGCCATCTCGGCAACGCTTAAGTTCTCAATTTCCCTGAGTTCTTTAATACGCGCTGCCATTTCCTTGATTTTGTAATCAAGACCGGTAATTTTCTTCATAATTTTCCTCCTGTAATTCGGCGGGACGGTAAAAAACAAGAACTCGTCCCAAAGATAATCTTTGAGACGAGTAAAAAAATCAATTTTATACCCGCGGTACCACTCAAATTGCAGTAAAAACTGCCTCTCTCAAGGTCAAACAACCCCTATGCATTTACGCAGCAATCACGGAGAGGTTCTACTAAGCGAAAAGCCTTTCTTCCTCCCGGCTCAGAAACTACAAACATCAGTCACACAACCTATGGCTTGCACCAACCGCCACTTCTCTGCAAGGTGAATTAACTGCGCCCTTTTCTTCAACGCCTTTTTATTCAATTTCCTCAAAGATACCACATCTGCCTTGATTTGTCAATAGCAGACGGCTATTTTTTATTGTATTTTCCGTCGGATTACAGTTTGTTTCTGATGATTTTTCCGCTGATGGTTTTAGGAAGTTCATCTTTAAACACAACTATACGGGGATATTTATAAGGAGCAGTATTTTTCTTAACATAATCCTGAATCTCTTTTTTGAGTTCTTCCGTACCTTCCGTACCCTGTGTAAGAACGATACTTGCTTTAACTACCTGGCCCCTTACTTCATCGGGTGCTGCAGAAACACCGCACTCAAGAACATAAGGAAGTTCCATAATAACGTTTTCGATTTCAAAGGGTCCTATACGGTAGCCGGATGATTTGATAACATCATCAACACGGCCCACGTACCATAAATAACCGTCCTCATCACGCCAAGCAGTATCACCTGTGTGGTAAAGTCCGTCGTGATAAACTTCCTTGGTCTTTTCTTCATCATTATAATATCCGAGGAAGAGACCGCAAGGAACACCGTTATCGGTATGAACTACGATTTCACCTGTTTCACCGTCTGCAACGGGATTACCGTGCGGGTCAACAACATCAATATCATAAAGCGGTGTGGGTTTACCCATAGCACCGATTTTGATGGGTGTACCGTTAAGGTTTGCAATTGAAAGTGTAGTTTCAGTCTGACCGAAGCCTTCGTGAACGCGAAGGCCTGTTGCCTTCTTAAACTGTTTGAAAACTTCGGGGTTAAGTGCCTCACCCGCTGTTGTAGCGTGTTTTATAGAGGAAAGGTCATACTGTGAAATATCCTGTTTTATAAGCATTCTGTACATTGTGGGAGGTGCGCAGAACGTTGTGATATTGTATTTTGCGAACATGGGAAGAATCTTCGAAGCATCAAAACGCTCAAAGTCATATACGAAAACTGCACCCTCGCAGAGCCACTGACCGTAGAGTTTACCCCAGAGTGCTTTACCCCAACCTGTTTCGGAAATGGTAAAGTGGATGCCGTCACGCTCTACGCAATGCCAATATTTAGCAGTGATAAAGTGGCCGAGAGGATATTTATGACTGTGTACGGCAATTTTGGGATAACCTGTTGTACCTGATGTAAAGAACATTATCATCGGGTCATCACCGCAAGCAGTATCATCATCGCGAACGAAACGACGGCTGAAAAGTCCGAACTCTTCATCAAAATTATGCCAACCGTCTTTTTTGCCGTTAGCAACAATTTTAATCTGTAATGTGGGGCTGTTCTTCTGTGCCTCGTCGATATTCTCGGTTGCTTTACCGTCGGCAGTAGCAATAACTGCAGATACACCTGCTGAATTGAAGCGGTATTCGTAATCGTGAACAACAAGTTGATTTGTTGCGGGGATTGCAACTGCACCGAGTTTATGAAGTCCGAGAATTGCAAGCCAGAACTGATAGTTCCTTTTAAGAACAAGAAGAACTCTGTCGCCTTTTTTGATACCTAAAGATTTAAAGTAGTTTGCAGCCTGTGAAGATGCCTCTTTAATATCTTTAAATGTGAAACGGCGTTCTGTTAAATCATCGGCAATGTGAAGCATTGCGAGTTTATCGGGATACTTTCTGCCCAATTCATCAATTATATCGAAAGCGAAGTTGAATTTATCTTCGTCGTGGAACTTGATACTGTCGCAAACACCTTTGTCATCAACTGTAGTTGTGATGAACTTATCGCAAACAAGGGGTGTTTCCTTAGAAACTTTGTTTACGGTAACAGTGCTCATATGCTCGTCTGCGGTATCTTCATCCTCAGCCATAACCATAGCAAGGAACAGGCAGTCTTCACCGTCAACGGCTATCATACCGTGGGGAGTTGAACTCTTATAATAGATACTGTCACCCTCGTGAAGAACTTCAACGCGGTCACCTATCTGAACTTTAAGCGCACCCTTGATGACAAGGTCAAATTCCTGACCGGAGTGTGTTGTAACTTCAATGGGTTTAGACTGAAGTTCGCTTGAATATTCATACTTAACCCAATAGGGATTGGCGAGTTTCTTTTTAAAATTAGGAGCAAGGTTCTGAATAAGTATGCCTTCCTCGTTAGCGGTAGTTGTACCTTCGCCGCGTCGGGTTACGTTATAAGTTGAAAGTTTTGCACTCTGACCTTCCAACAAATCTGTAATTTCAACACCGAATGCAAGGGCACACTTATGAACGAAAGTGAAAGGCATATCGTCTTTGCCCTCTAAATATGCGCGGTATTCGTCGAGGCTGACTTCTGTTTTCTTAGCCATTTCTTCATCCGTAAAACCGTAAATGTTACGAAGTTCCGAAATACGCTGTGCAACCTCAGCGAGTTTGTTTGTTACTGAATTATCGACCATAACTTTTCATCCTTTCAAAAAAGAAATAATCAAAAACGCACAAATAAAAAAGCCCCAAAATAAAGCAAATTTGCTTTACTTTGAGACGAATATAATATCCGCGGTACCACTCAAATTGCAATAATAATATTGCCACCTCAGGAGTCCATCAACTCCGTTGCACTAACGCAGCATTCTCGGAAAGCGCCTACTCAAACATAATCTTTCGGACCTTCGGCTCGGAAGGGATGGGTCAATGAAAAAACAAACTGTCGGCTCACAGCAACCGCCGACTCTCTGAAAGTCGTTAATTTCGACCGTCTTCGTCATAGCTTTTATTTGTGATATTTTTAATTTCTAAAAGATTAACACACTTCATTTTTTCTGTCAATAGTTTTTTTAAATTTTTTCTGTTTTTTACCTCAAAAAATTTAAAAATAAGTGTTGACAAACCTAAAAAATAATGATATTATTTCACACATATTCATAAATGCGATGAAGGAATTACGTATTTTTGGTTTTACACTTCAGAGAGTTGACGTTTGCTGCGAGTCAATGTGTTGCAAAAATTCGGTCTCGTTCCGGAGCAGAGTTTCCCAACCGCTTAGGCGTGTAAGAAACTACGGCGGCCCCGTTACCATGGCTACAGGCTTATAGGAGCCTTAATGAGTGACTGCTTTTGCAGTAACCGGGGTGGTACCGCGGATTTTACGATTCGTCCCTGAGGTCAGATTTATATTTGACCTCGGGTTTTTTATTGCCCTGTGCCGTAATTGGATATTACATTATATTATATAGTCGCGAAAGGATGAATAACATGAGAAGAGTTATTATTTCTGACATCACACTTAAAAAAATTTCAGAGGACAGAGCCGTATCCTTGCTTTTCCGTGAAAAATCTGCTATTGCAATCTGTGCTGATAAAATCGGTTCAGATATTATTGAAATTCCTGCAGTTAAATCTCCCCGCGAGGATAGAATCATATATAAAACAATAGCACAGAACATACAGAATGCTGTTTTTGCAATTCCCGTAGGATTCAGCAGTGAAGATATTTCTGTTGCGTGGGATTGTATCAAGGATGCAAAAAAACCGCGTCTTCAGGTTGAACTTCCGGTATCTACTATTCAGATGGAATATACATACCACGTAAAACAAGCAAAAATGCTTGAGAAAATTGCCGCACTTATCAAGGAAGCAAAAGCATTATGCGACGATGTAGAATTTTCTGCGCTTGATGCAACAAGAGCAGATGAAGATTTCCTTATTACCGCGTTAAAAGAAGCGGAAACCTGCGGTGCAACTATGGTTACTATCTGTGACGATGCAGGTACCTCGACTCCTGAGAATATTGCAGAATTAGTTACTAAGGCAAAGAATGCTGTAAGTATTCCTGTTTTTGTACAGGTATCAGACCGTATCAATATGGGTGTTGCTTCTGCTTTCACTGCTATTAAATGCGGTGTTGACGGTATTAAATGTGCAATGGTTGGTAAAGATGCTCTTCTCACAGGTGAAATTTCTGACGCAATAAACGCTTGCGGTGCACAGATTGATGCAGAAATCAACCTTAACAACACAAAAATCCACGCAAGCATTGATGACATACTCGCTAATATTAATCACGATAGTTATGAAAATGAAAAAACCGTAAGCGAAAAGAAGAAGATTTTACTCGACTCTGATTCTTCTATAGCTCAGGTAACACAGGCATCAATAGTTTTAGGTTACGAACTTTCTGATTCAGATATAGGTAACGTATATAAAACACTTATGCAGGTATGTGAAAAGAAAGGTGCTGTGGGCTACAAAGAATTTGAAGCAATTATAGCAAGTTCAGCTATGCAGGCGCCTTCAACCTATCACTTTGAAACATACACAACAACCAGCAGTAATATGTCAAGTTCAATGTCACAGGTTACTTTGAAATGTAATGATGAGATTATCTGCGGTGTAAGTAACGGTGATGGCCCTATTGACTCTGTTTTCCGTGCAATCGAACAGTGCATCGGTCACCACTATGAACTTGATGATTTCCAGGTACAGTCTGTTACCGAAGGAAAAGAAGCGCTCGGTTCAGCACTTGTAAAACTTCGTAACAACGGAAAACTTTATTCAGGTAACGGCACATCTACTGATATTGTCGCCGCAAGCATCAGAGCATATATCAATGCATTAAACAAGATTATATTTGAGGAGGAATAAGATGAAAATTGCATTTTCAACTAAGAATGTAACCCGCCCCTCATTCCTTGACACTTGCCGTTACGCTTTTGACTACGGTTTTGAAGGCTTTGAAATTTACGATGCCATAAAAGAAAGAAGCGGACATCACGACAGCATTTTAAGGCGTGACCGCATTGCTGATGCGCACAGAAAACTTGTTAACAGAAATCTTTCCGTCTGCGCACTTCGTATGCCGTATCCCATTGAGAGCGAAGAAACAACTGCAGAACTTGTAGAAAAATACGTAAATATGGCTGCGGTATCAGGCATCGAAAATATTATTGTCCGTGCAGAATCAAAAACAGATTTTGCCGTATTGGATGAAAAAATGTCCGCCGCTATCAAACGTGCTGAAGAAACCGACGTAAACATTTTATTTGAAACCGTTGGTTATCTTGCAAAAACTGAAAATGTCATTGACATTATAAACCACTTTGCTTGCGCTGCTATCGGTGCTTCATGGAACGTAAGATCCACATGTTTCGGTGCGGGCGAAAATGCAGAAACCACCATCAAAAATCTGGGTGCATATATTAAATATGTGCGACTCGGTGATATGAAGGATGGCAAAACCGTTTTAATCGGCGAAGGCGATCTTGACGTAAAAAAATTATTGAACTCCCTTTCTTCACTTAATTATGAAGGTTTTATCTGCGTTGCATGGAACGAAGAAATCAGCGATGCAGACATCGTTCTCACCCACTTCACAAACTACATTTCATCTTTATCCCGTGAGAAAAAATCCTATGACCGTGCATACTACAATCGTGATAAATCCGGCACTTTCGTTTGGAAAAAGTACGACATTTTAGATGCAACCTTTTCTGACGTGCTTGACACAATGGCAGAAACCTACCCTGACCAGTATGCATTCAAATATCCAACGTTGGATTACACAAGAACTTATGAGCAATTCCGTCGCGACGTTGACGAATGTGCTGCTGCATTGATTTCACTGGGCGTAAAAGCCGGTGACCACGTGGCAATATGGGCAACTAACATTCCCCAGTGGTTCCTTACCTTCTGGGCAACAACAAAAATCGGTGCGGTTCTTGTTACCGTCAATACAGCCTATAAAATCCACGAAATTGAATATCTTCTCAAGCAATCAGACACTCATACCCTCGTTATGATTGAATACTGCAAAGACATCAACTACAAAGAAATTATTGAAGAACTTTGCCCCGAACTCAAGGACCTTGAACCCGGTTCGCCGTTGTATTCAAAAAATCTGCCTTTCCTTCGTAACGTTGTAACCGTTGGTTTTGATATGGACGGTTGTCTTAACTGGGAGCAGATGTTGTCACGTTCTGCACTTGTTCCGAGAGAAGAAGTCCGCAGACGCGCTTCCCTTGTAAAGCCTGACGACGTTTGTAATATGCAGTACACTTCAGGTACAACAGGCTTTCCCAAGGGTGTTATGCTTACACACAGAAACATTGTAAATAACGGTAAGACTATCGGTGACAGAATGGATTTATCAACTGCTGACCGTATGATGATTCAGGTGCCTATGTTCCATTGCTTCGGCATGGTACTTTCTATGACGTCTATGATGACTCACGGCGGTACGCTTTGTCCCATCCCCTATTTCTCACCGAAATCATCGCTTGCTTGCGTAAACGACGAACGAATCACCTGTTTCAACGGCGTTCCCACAATGTTTATCGCAATGTTCAATCATCCCGACTTTGCGAAAACAGATTTCTCATATATGCGAACAGGCATTATGGCAGGTGCTAACTGTCCTGCGGACCTTATGCGCCGTGCTTCAGTTGAAATGAATATGAAAGAAATCCTTTCGGTTTACGGTCAGACAGAGGCCTCCCCCGGTTGTACAATGGGTGAAGTTAACGAAGATCTTGATCACCGTGTTGAAACTGTAGGTAGCGCATTCCCCGGTATTGAATGCAAAATCATTGACCCTGAAACAGGACTTGAACTTCCTGACGGTCAGAGTGGCGAATTTGTTGCCCGTGGCTTTAACATTATGAAGGGTTATTACAAAATGCCCGAAGCAACCGCACAGGCAATTGACAGCGAGGGCTGGCTTCACTCCGGCGATATTTGTATGAGAACTCCCGACGGCTACTACAAAGTTACGGGACGTCTGAAGGATATGATTATCCGTGGCGGCGAAAACCTCTATCCCCGTGAAATTGAGGAATTCTATCTCACCAACCCCAAGATTCGTGACGTGCAGGTTGTAGGTGTTCCCGATGAACAGTACGGTGAGGAATGCTGTGCATGGATTATTCTTCACAAGGGCGAAACAGCGGACGAAAAAGAAATGAAGGAATACGGTTATGCTTCTATAGCAAAGCATAAAGTTCCCAGATACTTCTTATTTGTAAATGAATTCCCCATGAATGCCGCAGGTAAGATTCTTAAATACAAAATGCGCGAAGAGGCTATTGAAAAATACGGACTTTAAAAAGCAAACAGCATAATAACATTATAAAAGTCGGACAGAGGCAATGCCCGTCCGACTTTTTAATTTGAGGTAATACTATGAAAGACTACAAAATAATTGACTCGCATTGCCACATCTTTCCCGATAAAATCGCAGAAAAGGCTACGAAAAGCACCGATAGATTTTACGGAATAACAGATGCGGGAATAAAAACATCTGGTTACGTAGGCAACGTGAGAACACTTCTTGCACAGTGCAGAGTTATGAATATAGATAAATGCATTGTAAACTCCGTTGCAACAACCGCACATCAGGTACGAAGTATAAATGAATTTATTGCAAACGAAGTAACTCTTCACCCCGATAAATTTATAGGTTTAGGTGCTATGCACCCGGACAGTGAAGATTTTGAGGGTGATGCTGACCATATTATTGAATTGGGTCTTCACGGTGTTAAACTTCACCCCGATATACAGAATTTTAAAATTGATGACCCAAAGGCACTTAAAATCTTTGATGTTTGTGAAAAGAAAGGTCTGCCCATTCTTATCCACACAGGTGACTCCCGATTTGATAACTCAAACCCCAACAGAGTTGCGCCTGTTCTGGAACAATTTCCCGACCTCGTTGTAATCGGCGCACATATGGGCGGTTGGTCAATCTGGAAAGAAGCATCAGAAAAACTTTCAAAATTCAAGAATTTTTACGTTGATACCTGTTCCTCGTTTTACGCTCTGAAAAAAGAAGATGCAAAGAAAATAATTGAAACATACGGAACAGATAAAGTAATATTCGGTACTGATTTCCCGATGTGGCCCGCAAAAGACGAATTAGAATATCTGTTTTCCCTCGGTTTTTCCGAACCGCAGTTGGAAGATATATTACATAATAACATCCTTAAAGTTTTGAAGATATACGATTAAAGAAATACTCCACGCACTACTTTTGGCAATGCGCGGAGTTTTTTTATTTTACAAATCAATATCATTAAAGTTTATGTACATATCCTCTGTTTTTATCTGTGCTTGTTTTAAAATCTCATCACTTTCTGATTTTGTTTCGGTTCTTACCGCATCAGTTACGGCATTGAATAAATGGTAATACATTTTCTTATAAAGTTCATTTTCCATATAATTCTACCTCTAAAATTAAAAATGCGCCAACCGAAGTCGACGCACGAAAAATGCAACGCTCCGATTGTTGCTACACAAATTCAAATATATTCCAAGAACACAGTTGAATAGAGCTGCATTTTTACCAAAAGATAAAAAAACAACTGTAATACTTGAAATATAAAATTTGTGTAGCACAAATAATTTACCACATTTTTCGGGTTTTATCAATAGAAAATTCAATATAAATAAAAAACAATGTAGTTCTCTTGCGTTTTTCTTTAGTAGGATAGTTCGACTTATCCAAATGGAGAATAACAGAAAGAGAACTACCCACCACCGCTCCGCTGCACTATATCTAAAAATAAAATACATCACCCGTTTGAAAAACTATTCTGTAAACAACTTGACAAATGGCGGTCCCCCTCCCTATTTGCAAGCAAACAGGGATGATAGGCTTCGCAAATATCTGTTTTTGTTCCACGCGAAGCAATATAATCGGCTTGCCCCGAAACTCCTCACTCCTCACTCCTAATTCCTAACTTATTTTGCCATTTTCTACTTGAAAACAGTTTTAATCTGTGCTAAACTTGTAAACTGTATGTTTTAGATTCATAAGATGATAGTAATATATATTTCTTACATCAGTTTGAGGTGTTACGCAAATGATTTGCAACAATATTTTAGAAGCAATGGGAAACACCCCTGTTATCCGTCTTAACCGTATGGTTGATGAGGACAGTGCAGAAATCCTCGTTAAATTCGAGGGCCTTAACGTTGGCGGTTCAATCAAAACAAGAACTGCTTACAATATGATTTTAAAGGCTGAAGAACAGGGTAAAATCAACAAAGATACAATAATCGTTGAGCCTACAAGCGGCAACCAAGGTATCGGTCTTGCCCTTGTCGGTGCGGTAAGGGGTTACAAAACGGTTATCATTATGCCCGACTCCGTCAGTGAAGAACGCAGAAAACTTGTTAAACACTACGGTGCAGAGGTTAAACTCGTTCACGATGCGGGTAACATCGGTAAATGTATTGATGAATGCTTGCAATTAGCATTGAAAATGCAGGAAGAGAACGAAAATGTTTTCGTTCCTCAGCAGTTTGAAAACCCTGCTAACCCCGAAATCCAGCGCAAGAAAACTGCTACGGAAATCCTTGAACAAGTGGGCAAACCCATTGACGGTTTCTGCGCGGGTATCGGCACAGGCGGTACACTTACAGGCATAGGCGAAGTTCTTAAAGAGGCTAACCCCGATATTGAAATCTGGGCAGTTGAGCCTGAAGATGCGGCGATTCTTTCGGGCGGTCTTATCGGAACACATATTCAGATGGGTATCGGTGACGGTCTTATTCCCCCCATTCTTAACACGTCTATTTATAGTGATATTTGTATCGTTACCGATGAAGAGGCTCTTAACACCGCAAAAGACCTGGCATCCAAAGAAGGTATACTCTGCGGTATATCAAGCGGTACTAACGTTGCGGCGGCTATTAAACTTGCTAAAAAACTCGGCAAAGGCAAAACAGTTGTGGCAGTTCTTCCCGACACCGCCGAAAGATACTTTTCTACTCCCCTTTTTGATGAATAAAATTTATCACCTGATACATCAACTGTATCAGGTGATTTTTTTATGCAGACTCTGTTATTTTTATGTTTGAGGCATCTAACTTTGTATTAGTAGTCACTATATCCATAATCTGAAGTGCAGTATCTTCATTGAGCGCGCCTTTTTTTACTACTATTTGTGCAGAACTGTCGTTTATTACAACCACACATTCTCCCGATATTTTAGCAGTTATAAGGGATTCAATATCGTTCTCCTGTTTAATCTGCAAGGTTAACTTATCAATAGATGCTGTTATTGACTTTGCCTCCTCTGTGCCTGTTTTAGCATTTTTCAAGGAAGTGTTCAGTTTGTCGAGAGCCTCATCCCTTGTTTTTTGTCGGTTAAGTTTTACCTCACTGAAATAGTCCGTTGCAGTAGCATCTGCATTTACATACTTCGCTTCGCCCAAATTCTGCACATACTCACTCTCGGTTGTTTCTTCACCTTGTTTCAAAGAATTATTACCTGTGTAATACCAATTCACAAAAACGGCAGCACCTAACGCCACCACAAGTGTTGCAAGAATAAGTTGCCTTCTTTTTAATATAACATTCATAAATATCGCTCCTCGTATTTAAATTATTTAGCCGTCATTTTTTCAACGGATACTTTCGCACTGCTGATACCGAACAACGCGCACACGGTTTCCGTTATTGCCGTTTTTACATTAACATCATCAGCCCCTTCTGCAACTATTGCCACACCTTTCACAGTTGGCTCATACACTTTAACCACAAGGCACTCTTCGTTACTTGAGCCGTTTTTTACAATTATGTATTCTTCGGTCATTTCGCTTTTATCTTTCAGTTCATCCTGTTCATTCTTAGTTGAGTACCCTTTTGCGTAGACGTTTTCGTAGCAACTTTCAAGGGTTACCATTGCCCTAACATCACCTGCACCGTTGATTTTACTCAAAAGTGTTTCAAGTTCTTTTTCCATCTCTTTAGTATATTGTGCGGCGTAAACAGAAGTGTTCCGGACATCAACTGTTTCTGTATCATCGGTATTCACAAACTCGCTGAATAAAAGAATAATTAAGGCTATTACTGCCAAAAGTATCAGAATAACATTCTTTTTTGAAAAGTTCAGTTTTCGTATATGTTTTAATATTTCGCTCATTTTTACACCATCTTTTCCACAACGAGAACCGTTTTATATTCTTCTGCAACCGCCTTTTTTATTTCGGGTATTTTATCCCCGAATTTCTCTGCAACCTGTATTTTTATTTCATCAAGGTATACTGTGTTTTCTTCCGCTTCTACACTTGTATTTATATATATTTCATATTCATCAATATTCAAGTTTATGAGTATATTGCGCATCTCGTTATAAATCTTTTTCTCGGTAAGATTTGCGGTGTGCATTAAGGCGTCGTAACTTACATTCTCGTTTGTTTCGTAAGTTTCGGTAATATTAGAAAAATCAAAATCAATTTTCAAAAGCGGCGATAACGAAGCAATAAGCATTACAGAAACAACAGCAACTCTCAACGTTTTACGTGCATTTTGAGGCGCTGCATATTCCAAAAATCCGCCAATAAGAGCGCAAGCAATATAATTCACAAACACGGTTTTTATAACGTCACTCATACGCCACCGCCCTTTACTGCTATTACAACCCCTACGGAAACTATAAAAATCGTTGCCACAATTACGATGGTTGCCACAAGTAACACAAGGGTATCCTTTAAAACGTTCAGCATACCCATGGCTTTGCTTGTACCGAAGGACTCTGAAACTGATATTGAAATTTCAAGTGCTAATATCCACACAAGTAAATCAATGAGTGTGGGTAAAACAGTTACCGTAACGGTTATAATACCGAATATGCCTACGGTATTTTTTATAAGCGTAAGGCTTGAAACAAGTGCGGAGTAAGTTTCGCTGACAGTACCGCCGACTACGGGAAGACTGCGCCCCACAACAAAACGGATACTTTTGGCGGTAAGGGAATCAACACCGTCACTTAATACACCTTTAACGGTGATAATACCCGAAAAAACAGTTCCTATGAAACTCATAAAGAACACATAAACCTTTTTAACCGTACCCGAAAAGCGTGTACTGAAATCAAACATATCGAAGCACGACAAAAAGCCCAAAGAACACATTGCGCTGACAACAGGCTGACAAAACTCCGACAGAAGCCCCGAAAACAATGCATTTGAAAATACGGTCAAAGCAGAATAAGTAATGCTTGCGGTAAAATTCCCCGATGAAGAAACAACCGCACAAAACACACCTGTAAAAGCAGTTGTAAAAACACCTAAAGTTTCAAGAACGGAAAAAGACGTTGTTACGATTTTTGCAACAGGTACGGCGGCACTTAAAGCCACCACCGAGCCACCTACCAAAGACACGCTTTCAGAAGAACTTACTATTGATGATAAAAGTGTTGTAAGCATCAAAACACCCATTGTAATCACCGAAAACTGCAAAGGTTCTTTTAAAGCATTTGAAACCATATTAAAAAGCGCTCTGAACACTTTAGAGGGTTCAATAGAAAAAATGCTTTCATAACTTATTTCGTCTATGCCGATTTCTTTTAAAATCCCCAGAGTTTCATCATCAACTGATGACACAACCGACTCGAAATCAAACTCCTCTGCATATTGGTCAATATTAGATTCCACGGCAAAGGCTGAAACAGGAAAAAGAAACAGACTTATTAAAGTTACTGCAACAACCGATGTGATTTTAAACTTTCTTTTCATTTTTTCACCTGTTAAAAAAGGATGAAGCAACTGTAACAACTGCCGTAAATACAGGCAAAGCGCAGGATATTGCAAGTATTTTCACAGCAAACTCAACTGTGTTTGCAACGGCATTCTGACCGTTATCACGACATATATCCGCCGTTACTGCCCCCACGGTTAAAATCGCGAAAATTTTAAGCATTATTTTTATTGCTTCAAAACTGAAATTCTCAGATAAATTGAAACTTTCTAAAGATTCTACCAGTTCTTTTATCTGCGGGGTTACGGTCAATAATATAATTATTACTAAAGCCACCTGTACAACAGCGGAATATGTAGTTGTGTTATTCTTTAAAAGGGCGAGCATTATAACGCCCGATATTGCCAAAACCGCTATTTTTAACGCAATCAAAACTGCATCACGGACATCAGTTCGTCCTTTAATTCGGTTAAATACGGCAGGAACATCATAAGTACAATAATCAAACCTGCGATAGTCGTAAGCAAGGTATATTCTTCTTTACCCGCTTTCTGTAACAGTTGATTCATAACCGCAACAATTATACCGACTGCAACCATTTTAAAAATTATCGTTAAATCCATTTTTCACCTCAAAGAGAGAGAATAATAACGCACAGCGCACTTAACACGCTGAGGGCAGTATTAACTTGTATTTTGCTTTTTTCGTTTTGCTTGCGTTGTGTCAGCAAATCTGAAAAACGGCTGATATACTCGTCACACAAGGAAATCTGACCGTCAGTATCCGTAGTACCGATACGGTTTACAAACTGAAAAAACTCCGACTTTACCGTTTCTTCACAAAATTCGTCTGGTATTATTTTTAAACCGTCAAATTTTATGTATTGGTATTTTTGCTTTTTCGCAGAGTTTACCAAAGTTTCAAAATCAGACGTACGGTAATGAAGTTCCCCTTTTATAAACGAAATTAACCGAACAATTTCATCAAGTGCAACTGTTTTTCTTTTTTCTTTAAAAACATCATATATGCCAACGGCTAAAAAGGAGAATGCTACACATAACACAATTACCGTTTTCATAACGAAACCGTTTCCTTTACTTTACAAGGTGCATTGCGACCTTCAAGAACTACCGCTTTTTTAAACACCCCTGCATTCACAAGTGTTTTTATGTTAGGTCGCCTGAGAACTTCTTCAAAAGTTGAGCCGTGGGCAGTTGCTATGAACCCCACACCGCTATTCATACCCGAAAGAAGTGCTTTCGACTCATCTTCACCGCCGATTTCGTCCAGAACTATAATATCCGGCGAAAGTGTTCTTACCGCTATTTCAGTGCCTAAGGCTTTCGGATAAAGGGTTAAAACATCCGTATGTTCACCTACATCAAGACCGTAACCGAAAGAACGTGAAGCAATTTCGTCACGCTCGTCAATTATTGCGGTTTTAAAAGGTTTTGGTGTGCTTTTACCCGAATAGTGTCGGCATAAATCTCTTAAAAGTGTTGTTTTTCCCGAAAGTGGCGGACCTACAATAATATAGGAAGTACACTCCCCCACTTCATTCAGCACATCTTCAGAGCAACCGTAAAATTCTCTTGAAATTCGTATATTAACAGAATTAAAAGAGGATACAGAATAAACCGAGCCGTTCTTAATAACTGCCCTGCCCGCTACACCTGCCTTACAACCGCCACGCAAGGGAATGAAGCCTTTTGCTATCATATCCTGGTATGTATGAAGTGAACGACGTGAAAGCATAAATACAATTTCCTGCATTTCGCGTTCGTCGGTTCTTAAAACATTATCGCAATATGTAACCGTGGGTATTCCCCCGTCGGTAATGTAATATATGCGTTCTTTTCCGTTAAGAGTTACCGCACCGCCGTTTCTGAAACGAATTTCTTTAATCTCTTTTGCTTGAGTTTCATTTATTCGGGATAAAATATTTTTATATTTATCCGGCAAAAGTGATATTGCATTTAAAAATTCCTGCATTGTTACCATTCCTTTCAAAAAATACTTATTTTCACTTGTCCTGAAATAGAACAGAAATTATAAACAAATTTAAAATAAAGCTTAAAATCATTGAAAGAAATTTACATATATGGTATTATTTATTCTGTATGATAATACATAGATTTGAAGGATGACAAAGTAATGAAAGAAAAACTGAAAAACAATCCCTTAATTAAAAAATGCACAGGTGTAAGATACTGTTTTCTTGCGGCTGCTTGCACTGCGGCAATTATGACTGTTGTTTATTTTTGCTACGACCTTGCACCTTTCGGCAACGTAACAATTCTCAGAATGGACCTTTATCACCAATACGGCCCGTTGTTTGCGGAACTTTATGAAAGAGTAACTAATTTAGACAGTTTCCTGTATTCCTGGAAATCGGGTGGTGGTAGTTCTTTCCTCGGTAATTTCTACAACTACCTTTCATCACCCCTTGCAATAGTTATGCTTTTATTCGGTCATAAAAATATGCCCGAAGCAATATCGGTAATGGTACTTCTTAAAGCCGCCATTGCATCGTTTACATTCTCATATTTCATTTCTAAAAAGCACAAGGTACAGTCGCCCCTTGTGTCTGCTTTCGGCGTACTTTACGCTTGCAGCGGTTATTTCATTGCTTACTATTGGAACGTAATGTGGCTTGATTCCTTCTACCTTTTCCCTCTGGTAATGCTCGGTATAGAAAAACTCATCAGCGAGCGCAAAATGAAACTTTACACAATAACTCTGGCTCTTACTCTTATTACAAACTATTATATGGGTTATATGGTTTGCATTTTCTCGGTTATCTACTTCATTTATTACTACTTCTCAACTTTCAATTTATCCGACACATATTTCGGCAGACTTGCAAAACGCGAAAAAGGATTAAAAGGATTTATTCTTTGGGCGTACAATAATCTTCGCAACTCAAAGTTTATTGACAGCGGTGTAAGATTCGCGTTTTCTTCCATAGGCTCTGCATTACTTTCCTGTTTTGCGCTTATTCCTGTTTATTTTATTCTTATGAACTGCTCCGCAACTTCGGGAACATGGCCACAGGAATTTAAAACTTATTTTTCAATATTCGATTTCCTTGCTAACCACCTTGCATACCTTGACCCCACAATACGCAGCAGCGGTACGGACGTTTTACCCAACGTTTACTGCGGTATTCTTACGGTTATGCTTGTGCCTTTATATATCTTTTCTAATAAAATTCCCCTTAAAGAGAAAATTTTCAGCGTTGGTATTCTCGGTGTAATGTTCGCAAGTTGTTACACAAACTACCTTAACTATATCTGGCACGGTTTCCACTTTCCTAACGATTTACCCTACCGTTTCTCATATATGTATTCATTTATTCTCCTTATACTTGCATTCAAGGCGTTAATGAATATTAGAGAATACACAAACCGTCAGATAATCGGTGTAGGTGCTGCCACAATTTTCTTTATAATTCTTGTTCAGGAAATCGGCTCAAAGAACTTCAGCGAAACAGGTGTGTGGATTTGTATAGCATTTATCGGTATTTACTGCCTCGCACTGGGTATTCTCAAAAACGATAAATACCCTGCAGTTGCAGCAGCGGCATTGATTCTCTGCTCTGCCTGTGCTGAATATACCGTTGCCAACACCAATAATTACAGTATGGATCAGACAAAAATCAACTTTGTAGGCGATTACGACAACTTTCAGGAAATAAAGTCACAAATAGACGAGTATGAAGGTAATGACTATTACCGTATGGAACTCACTAACCTGAGAGCGCGTATGGACCCCTGTTGGTATTACTACAACGGTGTTTCCACATTCTCCTCAATGGCTTACGAAAAAGTTTCAAATATGCAGTCACATCTTGGTATGTTCAGTAACTATATAAACAGTTACACATACAACAGACAGACACCTGTATACAACGCTTTCTTTGCCCTTGACTATATTGTTGATAACAATACAGGCTCAAAGGCTGAAATGAATCCCGAACTTTACAAGAAAATCGGTGCAGTTGCAAAATACACCGCATACGAAAACTTATATCAGTTACCCATTGCCTTCAGAGTAAACGAAGATATTCTTCAATGGTCACACGACAACCCCAACCCCTTTGAAGTACAAAGCGGTCTTTTCGGTAATGCTACGGGCATTAACACTGTTTACAACGATATGGAAATGACTTCCCTTTCAGGTAACGGCGTAAACTGTACGGACCTTTCAAACAGCGAAAGCGGTTGCTATCCTTACACAGTTTCCGACCCTGCGGGTGCTTCACTTTCCTTTGAATTTACGGCAAATAAAAGCGGTAACGCTTACCTCTACCTTAAATCAAGCAATAATGATATTGATAATATTACGGTTTCTCTCCCCGACGGTACTGCAATTTCACAGCCCATTGACACAAAACCGCATATTCTTGATTTAGGTGCTTTAAAAGAGGGCGAAACTGTGCAGATTTACGCTCCCTTTACGGATGCTAAAGACGGTTATCTTTACATTTACGGCGTAACTCTGGATAAAGAATCATTTGAAACAGGTTATAATCAGTTAAAGAAAGATTCCCTTAATGTTACAAAATTTGAAGAAACGCTTATTGAAGGTACTGTAAACGCTTCCGATGACGGCATACTTTACACATCTATAAACTACGACAAAGGCTGGGCGGTTTATATTGACGGCGAAAAAGTCAGCGAAGATAAAATTTACGACATCGGAAACGGCGCTCTTTTAGGTGTGGAAATTACAAAGGGCGAACACACGGTTAAATTAAAATACACTCCCCAAGGTCTAGTGGAAGGTTGTATAATTTCAGTAGTTGCACTTTTGATGCTCCTTATTATCTGCAAAATCATCAAGACAGGTATTTTTAATTTTGACCCGCCTTTATATGTTGAAGAGGAAGAAGATACCGTTCTTGAAAGCGTTGAAATTCCTGTAAGTATTGATACAAACACCGTTGACACAGAGATAACGGAAGAAAATGACGGTAACGAGGGGTAAATATGTTCTCAAAAATTAAAAGCGTCGGTTTATTGGGTCTTGAATCCTATATGATTGACGTTGAACTGAATATAAGCGGCGGCAAATATTCAATGGAAGTTGTAGGTCTTCCGGATACGGCAGTAAGTGAGGCCCGCGACAGAATTATCGCGGCGCTTCACAACTCCGGTTTTGAAATGCATATGACTTCCCATTACACCTTTAACCTGGCCCCTGCGGATATTAAAAAGGAAGGTTCTCTTTACGATTTGCCTATGGCGGTGGCGGTACTTTCTGCCACAAAGCAGATAATGGGCGATTATAAAAACGCCGCATTCATAGGCGAACTATCCCTTTCGGGTGAAATTAAAAGTGTTAAAGGCGTTCTTCCTATGGTTATGGCGGCAAAGGATAACGGCCTTAAAGATATTTATGTACCCTTTGAAAACGGCGAAGAAGCCGCAGTTATTGACGGCATAAATATTTATGCAATTAAAAACCTCAAAGAACTTGTAGACCACATTAACGATTTTCAGAAACTTAATCCTGTTGAATTAAAACCTTTTAAGCACTACGAACTTCCCGATTTTTTACCCGACTTCAAGGACGTTAAAGGTCAGTATGAAGTTAAGCGTGCCTTAGAGGTTGCGGCAGCCGGCGGTCACAATGTTATGATGATAGGCCCACCAGGTTCGGGAAAAAGTATGCTTGCTAAACGCATTCCCACAATTTTACCCGACATCACCGTAGACGAAGCCCTGGAAACCACGAAAATATATTCGTTATCGGGTCATTTATCTAAAGATAACCCCATAATAAACTACAGACCGTTCAGGTCACCTCACCACTCAGTTTCCCCTGCAGGTCTTTCAGGTGGCGGTACTATACCGAAACCGGGCGAACTATCCCTTGCACATAACGGAGTATTGTTCCTTGACGAACTGCCCGAATTTTCACGCAATACTATGGAAGTGTTAAGGCAACCTATCGAAAACGGCACTATAACAATATCCCGTGCCGCCTGCGCTTTAACATACCCTTGTTCAGTTATGCTTATTTGCGCTATGAACCCCTGCCCTTGCGGATATTTCGGACACCCTACCAGAACTTGCTCCTGCCCTAACGGTGCGCCTGCAAGGTATCTTTCAAAAGTATCGGGGCCGTTACTTGACAGGCTGGATATACATATTGAAGTTCCCCCTGTTGACTATGCTCAACTTTCGGAATCCGAAGCGGGAGAACCCTCATCGGCAATACGCGAGCGAGTTAACAAGGCTCGAAAAATTCAAATAGAACGCTTTAAAGGAACAAATATTTCCTGTAATGCAAAAATGACATCTTCACTCACAAGAAAATACTGTGTGCTTTCGGCGAGTGCCTCAAAAACACTTGAACTTTCTTTTGAAAGGCTTGGTCTTTCGGCACGCGCTTACGATAAAATATTAAAGGTCGCAAGGACTATTGCTGACCTTGACGGCTCAGAGAATATTGAGAATAAACATATTCTCGAAGCAATACAGTACAGAAGTCTTGACAGAAAATTTTGGAAGGCATAGGAATAAAAATGCGAAAACTTCTTAAAAAACTGACTTACACTCAAATTATAGTGTTGAGTTTTTTATTGGTGATTTTAGTCGGTACACTTCTTTTGTGTTTACCCGTTTCATCGGCTAACGGCACATTCACCCCACCCCTTAACGCTATGTTCACCGCAACAAGCGCTACCTGTGTTACGGGGCTTGTTGTGTACGATACTTTTACACATTGGTCTCTTTTCGGTCAAATAGTGATAATATCACTTATACAAATAGGCGGTCTTGGTTTCCTTGTATTTATTTCAATGTTCTCGGTATTTTTAAAGAAGAAAATCGGTGTATACGAACGCCGACTTCTTATGCAAGCCGAGGGTAACATTCGCCTTAGCGGTGCAGTTGTGCTTTTAAAACGCATCGTAAGGGGTACGTTTACTTTTGAAGCCGTAGGCGCAGTAATTCTCGCCTTTAGATTTTGCCCAAAAATGGGGCTTGCAGAAGGCATTTTCAATGCAATATTCCACGCAGTATCCGCATTTTGTAACGCAGGTTTTGACTTAATGGGAAAATACAAGCAGTTTTCTTCCCTTTCCACATTCGCGGAAGACCCTGTTGTTATGATAACGATAATAAGCCTTGTTGTCATAGGCGGTATAGGTTTCCTTGTGTGGAGTGATATTGTTACACTAAAAACCAAAGTTAAAAAATACAGTTTGCACACAAAAATCACACTATCAACAACTGCTATACTCTTAATCGGCTCCACCCTTTTATTTTTACTTCTCGAATATAACGGTGTTTTAAAAGATTTTTCTTTCTTTGATAAAATTATTAACGCCGCATTCCTTGCGGTATCACCTAGGACGGCAGGTTTTAATACAGTTGACCTTTCTGCTTTAAGTTCGGGCAGTGAAGTGATTACCGATTTACTTATGTTAATCGGCGGCAGCCCCGGCTCTACGGCAGGCGGTCTTAAAACCACCACATTTGCAGTGCTTATTCTTTCAACTATTGCAGCCGCAAGGCACGATACTCACCCGCAGATTTTCAAACGCAGACTTCCCGACGAAGCTTTAAGTCAGGCAACCGCTATTTTCACAATATACGTAGTAGTCTCGCTTGTGGCGGTTGTCATAGTCAGTACCATTGAAAAATGCGATATTACAACAGCGGCGTTTGAAGTTATTTCGGCAATTGGTACGGTAGGTGCAACAAAAGGTTTAACACCAACCCTTTGCGGTGCATCAAAACTGATTATAATGGGGCTTATGTTCGGCGGAAGAGTCGGTGGACTTTCACTGATGCTCTCCCTTGCAGAAAAGCGTGAAAACATTCCCTTGGACAGACCCTCGGAAAAAATATTGATTGGTTAAGGTGATTAAAAATGAAATCATTTCTTATTATAGGTGTGGGCAGATTCGGCAAACACCTTGCAAAAAAACTTATTGACTTTGGTAACGATGTTGTTGCCGTAGATAAAGACGCAGAAAAACTCGAAAGACTCAATAACCTTTTAACCGATTCTTTCGTGGGTGACTGTACAAACGAAGGCGTTCTGCGTGCTTTGGGTATAAATAACTACGACGTATGTTTTGTATGCACCGCTGAAGATTTTCAGGCTTCCCTTGAAATAACATCAATGCTCAAAGAATTAGGCGCAAAATTTGTAGTTTCCACCGCCAAACGCGACAGACAGGCGGATTTACTTAAGAAAATCGGTGCTGATGACGTAATCTATGCAGAAAGACAAATCGCAGAAAAAACAGGTATCAGGTACAATGCAAAAAACATTGTTGACCTGATACAGATTACCGATGAATATGCAATTTACGAAATTCCTGCTCCGTCAAGTTGGTTAAATAAAACCATTATTGACATTGATGTACGAAAGAATTATAAAGTCAATATTATAGCCATTAAAAACGGTGAAACCTTAACCGCTGCACCGGGTGCAGATTACAGATTCAAAGACAACGATTATATTATGGTAATCGGTAAACAGGAACACGTTTTCAGATTAACGGAGAAAAACTAAAGTCAAAAGGCAGTTGCATTCAATTTGCAACTGCCTTTTTATTATTCACTTATTCTTTCTGCTTCGTATTTTACGCCAATAGATTTTTTGAAAAGCAAATAGTCGTATTTAGGTTTCCAAGCGTCACCTTTTTCAATATTTTCAAAAGTTTCCTCGTTAACTGCTACGTTGATTTCGGTTACACCGCAAAGGTTACCGTCCTCTTTATAAACCGTATCCCAGAAAGCGTGGTGACCGATATATTTTACACTATCGGGAATATAGACATAACTCATAGCCTGGTTATAACTAAACGCGTCAGAGCCTATATATTCAAGCCCTTCGGGTAATGATTTATAAACTTCGCCCAGTGTTTTTTGATTTGTGAAATGAGTATCAGAAACACCGTCTGCTTTATATGAATAAATATCAGTGAGTGACGGTGTTGTTTCCCATTCGTTTTTTCGTTCGTGAAGTTTAAATATTGATAATGTTTCAATGGTTTTAAGTCCTTCGGGTAAATAAATCACCCTGAGATTTGCATAGTTGAAACACATTTCATCAATTTTTTCTACCGAAGACGGAACTACATAAGTCTGAATATCTTTCTCGTATTCGGGTGTAACTTCATCTTTGTAAAGTTCTTTTTCGTAACCGTATTTCTGTCTGAGATATTCATCGTGGTCACAGGGATAGCAAAGAATTTCTGTTTTATCCTTGTTGTAAAGAACACCGTCAACATCACAGTAGTTGGGGTTATTTTCATCAACTTCAATATTCTGCAAAGCCCAGCAAGAATAAAATGCTTTAGTATCAACAAACTCAACGTTTGGACCGATATTTATTGTTTTGATTTTGTCGTCACAATTAAGAGTAAATTCCCTTACAGACGTAATGGGTTTTTCTGTATCTTTAACAACTTTAAAATTTGTTTTCGGGTCGTTGTTACCGGGGATATACTCAATATCGCATACATAGTCAATATCAAGTTCATAAAGATAGCCTGTGTTACTGAATTTTGAAAATTCAATTCCTGTTTCGGTTTCGTTGTATTCAAACGTGTCATTCTGCAATGCCATAACGCTGAAATACATTGAAAGAGAAACCGCTACAATAATCACAAGAACAAATAGGGCTTTCTTTAAATTGTAGTATTTATAAGGCTTGTTGACATGAGGTGCTGCAAGACCGGGAACCTGATAAGTCCATATTTCATCTTCGGAAATATCTAATTTAACATCAGTCTGCCAGTCATTAACTGCTTTTTGTTTCTTTTCTTTTTTACTCATACAACTCACCCCCGTTAACCTTTATATCCGCCTAATACGGAAACGCCCTCTTCTTTGGCACGTTTCTCCGTAACTTCAGCGCGTCGTTTAAGAACTTCCATAACCATATTCTGCTTGTTGTTGTCGTAATCCCAGAAAAGATACGGAATTGTCATAAGGAAGAAGCCTATGGCATCAATGATAATCGGCACAACAACAATGTTGCTTCTTGAACCGTCAAAGAAAAGAATTTCCCAGTTACTGTTGAAACCGTATTTGAGTAAGAAAATCGGAATTATAAGTCCGACAAAGGATGTAATAGGCCCTGTAAACCAACCGAAGATACCTGCAAAACTTTCAAGACGTTCGCCCGAAAGATACATCTGATAGTCGCCCACACGGATATTCATATCGTGACCTGCAGTTGTGGGAACAGTTTTTGTCATTTCCATAAAGAACAGAACTACAACGCATATTGTTCCGCAAAGTGCAAGATTATCCCCAAGAGTCCACATTGCAACGGCAATAACAGTGTTACCGATAGCACGGCTGAGTTGATAGAAAATCATAATCTGTTTATATGAAAATCTCTTAAGGAAATAGGGTGAAAGAAGATCCGGCGGAGTACCCGCAAAGGAAATAAGCGCAACCAATAAACTATACGGAAGACCGCTTAAACGGAATGTGTAGAAATAAAGAATGGTTGCAAAAGGAAGCATACCGTTACCAAGGGAGTCAATAAGACCAACTACGGTGTTGATGAGAAGATATTTGTTTTTAAGAACGCCAAGCATACCGTCCCAGAATTTAATCTGAACTTTCTTTTCAATGGGCGGTTGAGGAATACGCTCTTTAACCCTGCCCGAAAAATACATTGTACACCCTGCAGAAATGCAGAATGTTATGGGGATAACAAATCTGTAGAAATTTATATCCGCCCACTCGTGACGAAGGCTACCGACAATGGCAGGAAGAATAATTGCAAGAATGGAGTTAAAAATATGCGAAAGTTTTACAGGATAACTGCGAACGAGAATTCTTTCCTGTAAGTTAGGACTGATAACTTTTGTACACTGCTCAAGAACATTACCGAAACCGAACACGTTATATGTAGCAAAAAGAAGGTTTGCTACCCACACACGCGTTGCAACATCCGGAATATTATACACAGGAAGCCAGCCAACGAGAATAACCATTATACATTTGGGAATAACGTCACAATAAAGGCTGTACTTATATCTGCCGTATTTGGGAATAAGTTTTTTACGCCAGAAAATATTACGGGCACCAACCCATCCTGTATAAAGGAAATGCGTACCGAATGTCTTAAAGCACGCCGTAGCATTCATACCTTCAAAACTGTTAAGAATAGTAATAAATGAACCCGATTGGTCAAACAGCCTTGAATAGTCAAATATCAGCGTAGATATACCAAACAACATCATAAGACCGTAAACCAGATAAACTTTTCGCTCCGTCTTTTTAGGTAAGAAGCCTAAGTTATCACAAACATACCACCATATAAGAGCCGAAATATAGCCCAACGGCATATTCAAAAGACCGATAACCGAGAATGTAAGATACGGCAATCTGTAATGGTGCATAATAAGGAAACAACTTGACCAGAAACCGATATACTCAAGTGTTTTTGTACCTGTATAGTTACTGCCAACGGCAATAACTATATCCTTATACTCTTTGTACGGAACATATTTGCCCTCACCAGGAGTATTCCAATGTTCCTTTATTTCGGTAAACAATCCCTTGGCTTTTGTAACAAGAGATGTTTTCCCCTCTTTACTCATTCAAAGATACCCCCTTGAACACTTATTTAAAATCATTTTATCACATATACACAAAATTTACAATTCACTTTCAATGGTTTTTGTGTTTATTTGTGAAAAAAATAAAATATAGATAATTCTATGCAAAGATTAGTCTTGTTTTACAACACACAAATTGTTTGCGAAGCCGTACCTCCTTGCGTAAGGAAGGAGGGGGACCACCTTTTCGTTTGTTTTACGCAAAATATAGTTTCAAGCGTGTCGTAAATTTATTGGTAATATTAAGTTCGGCGGGTGGTGGAGAATCCCTATCACCTACCTTATTCAATAAATTAACTTAGAAGGACTCTCCACCGCCCGATAAAGTTAATCATATAAGTAAATA
>JAGAJB010000041.1 GCA_017626295.1 Clostridia bacterium
ATATCAAGAGGTACAAAATTCGCACTGATTTTGGCAGAAATTCGTCGCCTCGGCTCCTCATTTCTGCCAAAATCATAATAGTTTCTTCTATCATCATATTTTTTTGAGACTTTTTGTCACCTATCATTGACGACTCTACAAGTATTGACTGAAATGTATTTTGTAAACAGTTTAATATTTACCAAAATTTAAAATTTGTTTTCTTGACATTTAATGTCTGTGTGGTATAATAATTTTAATATAATAATTGAATCAGGGAGGATTTAATATGAAAAAAGTATTAAAGGTTATCGGCATTATTGCAGCAATCGCAGCAGCGGCAGCAGCAGTTTATGTTGTTATTCAGAAAATCAAGGCTAAAAACGCTCCCCAGGGTTACGATGAAGATAATTACGTATCATGCTCTTGCCTTGATGAAGATTTCATCAGCGAAACAGTTGCAGAGTAAAATTCAATAACTCAAAAGGTGTTTGAACTTCGTTACGGAGTTTAAACACTTTTTTTATTACATATTTTTATAAAAAATTCAAATAATAACCTCGAATTGAAATTGCGAGGTGCTTGATTTGGTATTTTTAAAAGCATTCATTGTTGGCGGACTTATCTGCGTTATAGGTCAGATACTTATGGATAAAACGAAACTTACCCCCGGGCGTATACTTGTGTTTTACGTTATTACAGGTGTAGTTCTGGGTGCATTGGGAATTTTTGAACCTTTGGAAAAGTTTGCTGGCGCAGGCGCTACCGTTCCGCTTTTAGGTTTCGGCGCTACCCTTGCAAAAGGTACTAAGGAAGCCATAGCCCAGGACGGTTGGATGGGTATTCTTACAGGGCCTTTAACCGCAGGGGCAGGGGGCATAATGGCGGCAGTTCTTGCAGGGCTTATAATGTCTTTCTTTACAAAACCAAAGGCGAAATAAAGATATTAAAAAAGCAACTGTTTCTTGCGCATTTTAAAGGCGGAAACAGTTGTTTTCTTTCAGTTAATAAAAACTTAACAATGTTATGTAATAATAGGTTCAATATATAGTGGACAAGGGTGGATTTTCTGATGGTTTACATTTTAATTGTAGAGGACGATGTTAACTTTAATCGGGTGGTATGCTCGTATCTTAACAATAACGGATATAATGCGGTTGGTTGTCACAGCGCAGCCGAGGCTCTCTCACAAATGGAAAAAATGAAATTTGATATGATAATATCCGATATTATGATGAAGAATATGGACGGTTTTGAATTTGCTGAACAGGTGAGGGCAGTTAATAAAGATATTCCCATTTTATTCTTAACCGCCCGCGAAGATTTGCAGTCCAAAGAACGCGGTTATAAATTAGGTATTGACGATTACATAGTAAAACCAGTAGAAATGAAAGAAATGCTTTTCAGAATAGAAGCAATTCTCAAAAGGGCAAATATCGTTAATAAAAAGAAAATCGTTGTGGGTGACTTGATCCTCGACTCTGCGGAAACAGCGGCATACGTAAACGGTGAAGATATAGGTCTTTCGGTAAAAGAATTTAATATTCTTTTTAAACTTCTTTCTTACCCCAAGCGCACGTTTACACGCACACAACTTATGAACGATTTCTGGGGTTACGAAACGGAAAGCGCACCCAGAACGGTTGACGTTTGTATAACAAAACTTCGCAGTAAGTTATCCGTTTGCCGTGACGTTGAAATTGTTACGGTACACGGCCTCGGATACAAGGCGGTGATTCTGATTTGAAAAAAACGCGTTATAAACGTGACGAGCGACTGAGTTTCTGGCGTAGTTTCTTGTATGAATTCAATATGATTTTTCTCGTTATTTTCATTAACGGCGCAGGACTTATAATTCTTCAGAATGAGTTAGTGAAAAGAAAACTTGATTCATATTGGACTTTTGTATGTATACTTATTTTTCTTATGTTCAGTTGCCTTGTTTCAAGTATTCTTGTATACATAACAAGGGCAAGGATTTATTCAAGAAACTTGCAGATGATTTGTAAGGCTGCTCAGAAAGTTGCCCGCGGTGACTTTTCCGTAAGGCTTGACGTCTATAAAGAAAAGACCGCCAAAACAGAAATCGATATTCTTAAAGAAGATTTCAATACTATGGTGTCGGAACTTGCGTCAATTGAAAAATTAAAAGATGATTTCGTTGCAGACGTTTCCCACGAAATAAAAACACCCCTTAGCATTATTCAGGGCTATGCGGATTTATTAAAAACTCCGGGTATCAGCGAAAAAGAGCGCAACGAATATATAAACCTTATTTCAAAAGCCATAAATAACCTTACCACATTGGTATCAAACATCTTAAAACTCAATAAAATCGAAAGTCAGGAAATCGTTCAGAAGGAGAAGTTCTCCCTCGATGAACAAATGCGTTACTGCATACTTTCTTTTGAAGATAAAATTAACGATAAAGATATTGAACTTGAAGTAAATTTTGATGAGGTCATTATAAACAGCGACAGGTCACTTCTGGAACTTGTGTGGAATAATCTGTTTTCAAACGCCATTAAATTCACAGATGAGGGCGGTAAAATTACGTTGATACTTAAAAATCAAGGTAATGTGGTTATAGCAACCGTAAGGGATACAGGTTGCGGTATGGGTAACGACACAAAAAAACATATTTTCGATAAATTCTATCAGGGCGATACGTCTCATTCACAGGAGGGTAACGGCTTGGGTCTTGCCCTTGTGGACAGAGTCGTAAGGTTGCTTGACGGCGAAATTTTAGTTACAAGCACCCTCGGCGAGGGCTCGGAGTTTAAGGTGATTCTGGAAAATACGTGATACGGTATTTTTTTAACATATTTTTAATATTGTTGGTTTAAAATACTGCAGTGGCGAAAATCAGAGGAAGTGAAACTATGAAACGCTCGGAGAAAGGCTTTTTCTCAAAAATTCTTCAATCAAAACAAAACAGGGCGATTATCATTATTCTTGAAGTTGCCGCATTGCTTACGGTTGTGGTTTTAACTTGCGCTGTTCTCAGCGGCGATTTAATAAAGAAAAACACGGAACCCACCCAATATGTACCTCAGTATATTGAGTCTACAACCGATGTTCCCGATTTATATGAAACACAACTTGCCGAAGGTATTGTGCCCACGGGTAATGTTTCGGCAGGTATAACCAATAATTATACCCCAACGCAGAATGGGGGCGGATATATAAATAACGGCGGTGGTAATGCTGCCCAAACTGAGAAAACCCCAACAATAACTCTCGAAAATCCTTCGGGGTGGAGCAGGGCTCAGATACTTTCTAAAGCGGCAGATGCGGTAAATAAAACCAAAGCCTATAAGAGTCCGTTAAACGTTCATCATAAGGAGTCTTTTGACGCTCAGGTTACGGAAGCCTCCGGCGGTGCAGTAGTACAGAGCGTTGCTAACGTAATGGTGGGTTGGGTAGTTCAGCCTGTGGACGAAACTCTCAATTACCAAAACGGCACGGCAGTTAATTCCGAGGGTGAAACAGTACCCATAATACTCCCAAAAAGGAATAATTTCTATCTTGGTGAAAGCGGTGTTACCTCCGCTTCCGCTAAGGTTGTAAATAACGAATACGTAATAAACATCAGCCTTGTGGAAGAAAGTGTGGGAATGCACGAAGTTCCCCAACACAACGCTGCAGCAATCGGTTACCTTGACATAGCCAATTTCGACCTCAGTTTCTTAACGGTGGATTCGGCTAATATTACCTACAAAGGTTCTTCCTTGGAACTTCATATAAACGCACAGGGTTATGTGACTTATGCAGAGTATCACATTCCCCTTAACATTGTAGGCTCGGGTCACAGTGGCTCTATAAGCGGCTCTGTTACTTTTGACGGTGAGCAGACTGAAGTCTGGACACTTAATTATTAAATCAAAAACCTTAAGGAAAAGGATGTAGAGAATATGGCACTTAAAGAAAAAGCGGTAAAAATTGCCGTAAAAGAAGCAATCAAATACGTAAGAAAAGATTACGATACCAATCTTTTTAAACTTATTGATTGGGGTAAAAAGATGGTTAAGGAAGATATTCATTTAAGAATCCTTAACAAATTAGGTGACAGACTCAGCGACCCCGAAAATATGTGGGCGGCATATATCAAAAAACTTATAATGGAAACTGACCCGGGGATTATCGAAAAACTTATTCCCCCAATTATGAATACAGTTATCAAAAGTTACGACAGAAGACTTGCTTCTATGAAAGAGCACGGTTGCAATATTCCCTGGGCAATTCTTGTGGATATTACAACTGCCTGTAACTTGAAGTGTACAGGTTGCTGGGCGGCAGAATACGGTGACAAACTTCAACTTACATACGATGACCTTAATAAAATCATCACAGAGGGTAAGGCTCTCGGTACGTATACATATCTTTACACAGGTGGCGAACCCCTCGTTCGTAAAAAAGACTTAATCAAAATTTGTAAAGAAAACCCCGACTGCCTTTTCATTACGTTTACAAACGGTACTCTTTGCGACGATGCCTTTGCAGATGAACTTAAAGAAGTGGGCAATATGTTCCTTACGTTCTCCATTGAGGGTAGCGAGGAAACAACCGATGCACGTCGCGGTAAAGGTACGTACAAAGCAGTTCTTGCTGCTATGGAACGCCTTAAAAAGAGGGGCGTGCCTTTCGGAGCATCACTTTGCTATACAAAATATAATGCCGATGTTATCGCTTCCGATGAATATGCAGATTTCCTTATTTCTCTCGGTGTATTGTTCGCATGGTACTTTACCTTCGTTCCCGTTGGCACAGGTTCAACACCCGAACTTATGGCAACTGCTGAACAGCGCGAAATGATGTATAATCAGATTCGCAAATGGAGATTTAAAGAAACCAAGCCTTTGTTTACAATTGACTTCTTCAACGACGGTGAATACGTTGGAGGTTGTGTTGCAGGCGGTAAGCAGTATTTCCACATCAGTGCAAACGGCGACTGTGAGCCTTGCGTGTTCGCTCACTATTCCAACGTAAATATCAAGGATGAAGATAAACATATCATTGACGCTCTCAAGAGCCCCATCTTTATGGCTTACAAAGCACGTCAGCCTTTCTCTGATAATATGCTTCGTCCTTGTCCTGTTATGGATAACCCCGGTGCTATCAAAAAGATGGTACAGGAGTCGGGCGCTAAGTCCACAGACCTTCAGAGTCCCGAAAACGTTGAGGACCTTTTCAATAAAACGGTTGACGTTGCATGCAAGTGGAAAGAAACTGCCGACAAAATGGCGGATGAACACGGCTTTATAGATTGGCGTATCAGAAGCGTTGATATTTATAAAGGCTACGAGTCCGAACATATCAGGGATTTTAACGAGTTTGAATAATGAACGTGTGTAAAGAAAAATTTATTCCAAGAGCAAAAAATGCTGAATCGGTAGGTATTAACTCCTCGGTTGTCTTAGAGATGACCGAGGAGATGGCATACCGAGGCATAAATATACACAGTATGATGATTCTGCGTCACGGCAAAGTTGCCTGTGAAGCGTGGAGTAAACCTCTGTCCGCGGAAATGCCCCATATGGTGTACTCTGTCAGCAAAAGTTTTCTTGCAACTGCTTACGGTTTTGCACTGGATGAGGGTTTGATAACAAAAGATACTCGGTTTGTAGATGTGTTCCCCGAATATGTGCCAAAAAAAGAGGATAAAAATCTTCATAAATTAACAATACACCATCTTCTTACTATGACCGCAGGTAAGCAAACCGCTATCCGCGGTTCTAAGGAAAGCGATTGGCTTAAGACTTTCGTTAAAGCAAAGTGGATTTTTACTCCCGGTGAAAATTGGCGTTACGTAAACGATAACTTTTTCGTGGCATCCGCAATGCTTGTAAGAGTACTCGGAATGTCCGTAACGGAGTATCTGACACCTCGTTTGTATGAGCCCTTGGGGATTGAAACACCCTTTTGGGAAACTGCACCCGACGGTACGGAAACAGGCGGTTGGGGTCTTATGCTCAAAACCGAAGATATTGCAAAACTCATACTTTGCTACCATAATAACGGTGTTTATGAAGGTAAACAGGTTGTGCCTGAGTGGTGGGTTAAAGAAGCAACTACCGTAATGCACGATAACTCACAGGTGGAAAAAACTGCCGACAGCAGAGCAGGTTACGGTTGCGGTTTCTGGAAATGCGCGGGAATGCCCGACACGTACCGTTGTGAAGGTGTGTTCTGTCAGTACGGTATATCATTTAAGAATTACGATGCTTGCCTTATAATGACCTCCGACCATTCCGATTTACAGGAAACGCTGGACGTTATCTGGAAGTATATGCCCGAGGCTTTCATTGAGCCCTGTGAAACCGATGAAAGTGTTGAATTCCGACTTCCCGATAATTCTGAGGTTACGGTAAAACCCAGGCAGGATATTGAAGAAAAAATCAGTGGTAAAGTCTATAAAATGCGCCGTTGCAGATTTGTGAATTTTATAGGATTCCCCGTCAGCGTGTTCCCGATGCCTGTTGTATTCTTCTCCCACGAACACGGCGGTAATATGGATAATTTCAAGTTCACTTTTGATACCGACGGCGTAACACTCAGTTGGACAGAGGACGGAGGTTATAAAAATTCTCTCTATATAGGTATGAATGGTAATGCCACTTACGGAACAGTTACCGTTGGAAAAATAACTCTGCACACAAGGTCTTTCGCTTTTTGGGAAAACGAGAATACACTTGTTGTAAAAATCCGACCCCTTGAAGCCGTAGCAGAAAGAGTTTTGAAGTTTGAATTCAAGGGCAAAAAAATAAAAATGTACCCCTCAACAATTCCCGGTACAGACGAAAAAGCAAAGAAAATCGGTGAAAAATTAAAATGTATACTTATCGGCAGATGGTTCCATTGGTGGATAGATTTCCTCGTTCCGAAAGTAGGTAAAATACTCAACCCGACACATTACGGAAAAAAACACCCTTAGGGGTGTTTTTTTAATGCAAAATGCAGAATGCAAAATGCAAAATTTCGGAACTGCGTTGGCGATTTAAAATAAAGTTGATGTGTTGCGAAGCCTATCATCCCTGTTTCGACTTTGTCGGAATAGGGAGGGGGACCGCGACAGCGGTGGTGGGTAGTTCTCTCGCGGTTATTCTTCGGTCGGATAGAACAATGTTTTATCATCCCTGTTTCGACTTTGTCGGAATAGGGAGGG
>JAGAJB010000042.1 GCA_017626295.1 Clostridia bacterium
AGACCCCTCAAGGACTATGAGGTTGATAGGCTGCGTGTGTAAGCATGGTGACATGTTCAGCTAAGCAGTACTAATAGGTCGAGGGCTTGACCATTTCGTTTGTTTCTTCGCTTTCTCTTCGTTCAGTTTTCAGGGTATATGAAAAAAGTCGAGTTAAAAACTCGACTTTTTATTTTTTTTATTGACAAATTTTTCTTAAGGTGTTACTATTAGTAAAAATAAATCTGAGGTTTGACGGTTATGAAAACTAATTTTGCAGTTACATACTATTATTACTATTACTTAGTTAAATAAGTAATAGTGATTTGTGCTGCTGTTTTTGTATCGTTTGATTTATCCTTGCAGTCTTATCACTGCGAGGATTTTTTATTTTGTTTTTTATTATACCGGGAGGAATAAATATGAATATTGGAATTGTCGGTCTTGGTCTTATTGGTGGCTCACTTGCAAAATCTGCGAAGAAGAATACCAAATATAAAGTTTACGGTTACGATATAAGTAAGGAAGTAATAAAAAATGCCATAGCCGAAAAGAGTATTGACGGTGAATTAACGGAAAAAAGGCTTGCTTCTTGCGATTATGTTTTTATTCCGCTTTACCCGGAAGCAGTTATTGAGTATGTTGAGAAAAACGCAAAAATTTTTAAGGACGGTGCAACAGTAATAGACTGCGCAGGTGTAAAACGCTCTGTATGTGAAAAATGCTTTGAAATTGCTGATCAACATAATTTCACATTTGTAGGCGGTCATCCTATGGCGGGTACGCAGTTTTCGGGTTTTGAAAACTCGAAAGATACAATGTTCTGGAATGCCCCCTTTGTGCTTACACCCAAAGAGAACGAGGATATTTTAATTCTTGCTAACGCCAGGGAAGTTATAATGGCTTTGGGTTTTGGCCGTGTTTCCGTTATGACACCCCAGAAGCACGATAAACTTATTGCATTTACGTCCCAACTTGCCCACGTCGTTTCAAATGCATTTGTAAAAAGTCCCTCTGCCCTTGAAAGAAAAGGTATTTCCGCCGGCAGTTACAAGGACTTGACCCGTGTTGCTTACCTTAATGAGAATATGTGGACAGAACTTTTTCTTGACAACAAAGATAACCTTATTTTTGAACTGGATAATATTATAGCGGAACTTCAAAAATACAGCGACGCAATGAAAAATAACGACCCCGACACCCTCCGCCAACTTTTAAAAGAGGGCAAGGAGATGAAGTTGAAGGCAGACTGAAAAAATGCAAAATGCAGAATGCAAAATGCAAAATTTCGGGACTAATGTCGATTATAATGCGTAATTCGTAATGCGTAGTTAATTTAATTAGGAGTTAGGAATTAGGAGTTAGGAGTTTCGGGGCTAACGCCGATTATAATGCTTCGCGCAGAACAACAAAGCAGATATTTGCGAAGCCTATCCCTCATGCAAGCCCAAAGGTTTGTAGGAGGGGGGACCACCCCTGAAACAACTTTGTGTTTATAATTGGTTTATTTCGCGTCGGTTAGTTGTTATTAGTATATAGTTGGTCGGGGTGGTGGGTGGTACCATACACGCACCAAACACAAAAATTTATGATGTTGCAAAACCATATAGAATTATGTTAAACTACAACCAAAGTGAGTGATAGAAATGACCAAAAACAAACCAACTCAAACTTTGGTAGACAGAGCGCGTTTAATGCGTAAAAATCCAACTCCCGAAGAAAACAAGATGTGGTATATTTTATTGAAAAATCTAAAACCACGATTTTTTCGTCAACGTATTATAGGAAACTATATAGTAGATTTTTATTGTCCTAAATTAAAACTTATAATAGAAATTGACGGTGAACAACATTACTTACCCGAAAACCAAGAATATGAACAAAAGCGAACACAATATCTTGAAAAATCAGGATATAAGATATTAAGGTTTTATAATAGCGATATAAATAAAGAAATCAGAAATGTAGAATACACCTTAACGGGAGTATGTAAAGAGCGTGCAAAAGAACTTAATTGTGATATAGAGATTGTTTTTACAAAATAAAAGAAAGACATTGAAATTTTTAGTGGTTTCGATGTCTTCTTTTTGTTACATTGGGGAGTGTATGGTACCACCCACCACCCCGACCAACTATATACTAATAACAACTAACGGGCGCGAAATAAACTAATTATAAACAAAAAGTTGTTTCAGGGGCGGTCCCCCCTCCTACAAATCAAAGATTTGCATGAGGGATAGGCTTCGCGAATATTCAGTTTATTACCCTACGCGAAGCAATATAATGCCAACGCAGTTCCGGAATTTGCCATTTCCCACTTGCAATTTGGCAATTAAATAAAATCGGCGTTAGCTCCGAAACTCCTAACTCCTAATTCCTAACTCCTAATTAAATTAACTACGCATTACGCATTACGAATTACGAATTACGCATTATAGTGAACTTCGTTATTTTCTATATTTTGTTGCATTTTTATCACAAAAAAATTGGTTATATTTTAGTTAATATGCTACTTCCTAAAAATTGAAAAAGTGGTATAATATAATCGTAATTTAATATGCACATAAAAGGAGTAGTATTATGAAAAAAACTTTATGTCTTATTTTATCAATGCTTATGCTGCTATCTGTTTTCAGTGTAACTGCATTTGCTGCAGAGGCTCCTGCACTTAAAGCTTTGAAATGTACTTTCGACGGTATCGAAATCACTTGGTCAGCTGCTAAAGATGCTGCTAACTACATTGTTTACCGTTCAGAAGGTCTTGACGGTGAGGAAGCAGTTATTGCTGCCACAACTGCAACAAAATATGTTGATAAGAACGTTGAAGAAGGCGTTGCTTATACATACAAAGTTACCGCACAGGCAACTGACGGTAGTTTTACAACACCCGATACTGCAGTTTCACGTTCAATTGTTTACGTTAAACCCTATTGCGCACACAAAACTGCTAAGTGGGAAATTGTTCAGGAAGCATCAGTTTACAACTCAGGTTCTAAAAATAAAGTTTGCCCCGTTTGTAACACTGTTCTTGAAACAAAGGTTATTCCTCAGCTTGTTCCTCAGACTCCCGTTATCAAGGGTATCTGCAACAGAACTAACGGTGTAGTTTTCAACTGGACTGTTGTTGACGGTGCTACAGGTTACAATGTTTACCGCCGTGCAGAAGGTGGCAAATGGATATTACTTGCTACAATTTCCGGCACACGTTACGTTGACTCAACTGCTGTAAGCGGTGTTTTATACAACTATACAGTAAGAGCACGCAACGCTGCAGGTTTAAGTGCATACGACCCCGGCAAGACTATCAGATATGTTGCTGCTCCTACAAACATCAAAGCAAGTAACGGTTTATACGGCGTTTATATCGCTTGGAATTCAGTTAAGGCTGCAACAAGTTACAGAGTTTATACTAAGGTTGCAGGCGAAGAAGGTTGGACCTGTATCGGTACAACTACAAAGACAAACTTCTATCACGATGAAGCAGTTCCCGGTGAAGATTACATCTACACAGTAGTTGCAGTTTCAAAGGGTAAATACAGCAGTTTCTATGATGATGCTTTCAAAATCAGACGCCTTGAAAGACCCGTACTCGCTAAGTCTGTATCTTCTAAAGAGGGTATCACAACATCATGGGAGCCCGTTGACGGCGCACAGGGTTACTACGTATACCGCAAAACTGCTAACTCCGGTTGGATATTACTCGGTAAAGTAAACAACACAAGATCAACTGCATATCTTGATAAATCTTCCAGAAAAGGTGTTACATACACATACACAGTAAGAGCATACGGCAATTCTTCAATGAGTTACTACTACAACGGAATTTCCTGTAAAGACGTTCACTAAGTAAAAAACATTTCGTTCCGCTGATTTTTCGGCGGAACGATTTTTTCTGTCAAAAAATCTTGATTATCTGCATATACAGTGATATAATACTTTAGTTATTTTTATATGGAGGAACTTCGTATGCTTGTTTTAAAGGATGACTATAAAGCAACTCTTTCTATGAGAGATACACAAAGAGCAATTAAACTCACAAGGGATACTTTCCAGAATAATCTTTGTGCGGCGCTTAATCTTGAACGAATTTCTGCACCTCTTTTTGTTACAAAGTCCAGCGGACTTAATGACGACCTTAACGGTTTTGAAAGAGCAGTTTCATTTGACATTAAAGCAATGCCCGAAGAAGGTGAGGCGGTTATTGTTCACTCTCTTGCTAAATGGAAAAGAACTGCCCTTAAAAAATACGGCTTCAAAGCAGGCGAGGGTCTTTATACGGATATGAATGCTATCCGCCGTGATGAAGATATGGATAACCTTCACTCAATTTACGTTGACCAATGGGACTGGGAGAGGGTTATTGAACGCAGCGACAGAACAGAGGAGTTCCTTAAATCCTGCGTTACTAAAATAGTTGATGCACTTTGCGATACTCTTGATACAGTAAAGAAAAGTTTCCCCGCAGTTAATACAAAACTCGAAAGAAACGTGTTTTTTATAACTACCGCTGAACTTGAGGATATGTATCCCGACTTTACCGCTAAAGAGCGCGAAAGG
Source organism: Clostridia bacterium (assembly GCA_017626295.1). Taxonomy (GTDB): domain Bacteria; phylum Bacillota; class Clostridia; order Oscillospirales; family Acutalibacteraceae; genus DTU089. Next base: position 4,537 of record JAGAJB010000042.1, read on the forward strand.
GCAATTGCCAAAGAACACAGTACGGTTTTTGTTATGAAAATCGGTGATAAACTTAAAAGCGGTAAACCCCACGACGGCAGAGCCCCCGACTACGATGACTGGCAACTTAACGGCGATATTATCATTTACAACGAAGTTCTTGAGGATGCTTTCGAGATTTCATCAATGGGTATAAGAGTTGACGAAAAATCCCTTGATTATCAGTTGAGAGAATCCGGCAAAGACGAAAGAAGAAGTTTTGATTACCATAAACAGATTCTTAACGGCACATTACCCCTTACAATCGGTGGCGGTATAGGTCAGTCGAGAGTATGTATGTTACTTTTGGGCAAACTTCATATCGGTGAAGTTCAGGCTTCATTGTGGCCTGCCCAAATGAAAAAAATCTGTGCCGAAAAAGGCGTAAATCTTTTGTAAAATTTTGAAGGTGAAAACAGTGGATAGAAGAGAAGATATAAGAAACGTTGCTATTATTGCCCACGTTGACCACGGTAAAACAACACTTGTTGACCAACTTCTTCATCAAAGCGGTATTTTCCGTTCAAACGAACAGGTTGACGAGCGTGTTATGGACTCCAACGACCTTGAGAAAGAGCGCGGTATTACAATCCTTTCCAAGAACACGGGCATTCATTATAAAGGTGTAAAAATAAATATCGTTGATACTCCCGGCCACGCTGACTTCGGCGGTGAGGTTGAGCGTATTATGATGATGGTTGACGGCGTTCTTTTGCTTGTTGATGCCTTTGAGGGTTGTATGCCCCAGACACGTTTCGTTCTTAAAAAGGCGCTTGCTTTGGGCAAAAAGGCAATCGTTGTTATAAATAAAATTGACCGACCCGGTGCAAGACCCCTTGAAGTTATAGACGAAGTTCTTGATTTATTTATTGAACTTGGTGCTAACGACGACCAGATAGAATTCCCCGTTGTGTTCGCTTCTGCACGTGACGGATATGCTTCACTTGATTCTGATGTGCGCGAGGGTGATATGCGACCGCTTCTTGATTCTATCCTTGAAAATATCGACCCGCCTTGCGGTGAGATGGACGGCCCCTTGCAACTTCTTTTCTCAAGCCTTGATTATGACGATTATCTTGGCAGAATCGGTGTGGGCAGGGTTGAACGCGGCAGCGTTAAAGAGGGTCAGCAGGCACTCCTTTGCAGACAGGACGGAACAAACGAAAACGTTAAGGTTGTAAAACTTTATACTTTTGAAGGCCTTGCAAGAGTTGAATGTAAAGAAGCAAAAATGGGCGACCTTGTTGCAGTTTCGGGTATAACAGACCTTAATATAGGCGAAACAGTTTGCGATAAGGACAACCCCGACCCGCTTCCTTTCGTTAAAATAGACGAGCCTACAATTTCAATGAACTTTATGGTTAACGACAGCCCCTTTGCAGGTAAAGAGGGTAAGTTCGTTACTTCAAGAAATATCCGCGCACGCCTTTTCAAAGAGGTTGAAACAAACGTAAGTATGCGTGTTGAGGAAACAGAAACCACCGATTCATTTAAAGTCAGCGGACGAGGTGAATTACACCTTTCAATTCTTATTGAAACAATGCGCCGTCAAGGTTATGAATTCCAGGTTTCACGTCCCCAGGTTATTTACAAAAAAGGTCCCGACGGCGAACTTTTAGAGCCTATGGAACTTCTTATAGTTGAAGTTCCCGAAAGTTACGTAGGTCCCGTTATGGAAAAAATCGGCTCACGAAAAGGTGAACTTGAAAATATGGACGTTCGCGACGGCGGTTCAACTCATATTGAGTTTAAAATCCCTGCACGCGGACTTATCGGCTACCGTTCGGAGTTTATGACAGATACAAACGGCAACGGCATTATGAATAACCTTTTTGCAGGTTATGAGCCTTACAAAGGTGATATTCAGATGCGTGAACGTGGTTCAATTGTTGTTCACGAAACAGGCGAAACAACAGGCTACGGACTTTTCAATACACAGGACAGAGGCAGGCTTTTCGTTGGCCCCGGTGTTCCCGTATACGAAGGTATGATAGTAGGCGAGTGTGCTAAGAATGAAGATATTGTTTGTAATGTTTGCAAAAAGAAACAGATGACAAACACTCGTGCTTCGGGAAGTGACGATGCGTTGCGCCTTGTACCGCCCACAACCCTTTCTCTCGAACAGTCTATGGAGTTTATCGGTGACGATGAACTTGTGGAAATCACCCCCGAAAGCATTCGTCTGAGAAAGAGGATTCTTTCTAAAGAAAAACGAATGAAACAACAGTTCGGACATAAATAAAAAGTTAATAGTGAAAATTCAACTGATAAGTTAACCCGAAAGCGAAAAACTTTCGGGTTTTTTATTTTTTTAATTATTGACAAGTTTGTCTATTTGTGATAGACTAAAAACGTAGTCTACAGGCAATAGACAATTTTGGAGGGTTTTTATGAATGAAATTAAATTAGGTATGGTCGAGGCTCGTTTTGCCGATATTGTCTGGGAGAATGAACCCTTGACAACCAAGGAACTGGTTGCATTTTGTGAAAAGGAACTTAATTGGAAGAGGACAACTACATATACAGTTTTAAAGAAACTTTGCGAGAAAGGAATTTTTAAAACAGAAAACAGCATTGTTACATCTCTGATTTCAAAAAACGAATTTTATGCAATACAGAGCGAAAAATTTGTTGATGAAACGTTTGCGGGGTCATTACCTGCGTTTATCGCCGCTTTTTCAAGCAGAAAAAAACCTACCGAAAAAGAACTTGAGGAAATTAAAAAAATGCTTGACTCCTTTGGGGAGGTGTAAAAATGGCAAATTTTTTTATAGATTTATTTAATATGAGCATTACCGCAAGTTATCTTGTTTTAGCGGTTGTCATTGCAAGAGCGCTGTTAAAGAAAGCGCCAAAATGGATAACTTGTCTTTTGTGGGCAATGGTCGGATTCAGATTGATTTGCCCTTTTACAATTGAAAGTGCATTGAGTCTTATTCCCGGTACACAAACAATTACCGCAAACGAAACGTCTGTTATCAAACCTTTTACTGTTCAATCAGGTATCACCGGTATTGATACGAGTGTTAATGAGTTTCTTGGCGATAAATACGCTGAGGGTGTTACAGTGCCCACAAATACTTTTGCAGACGTAACAACCGTATTGTCGGTTATTTGGCTTGTCGGCTTGATTTGTATGCTTATTTATGGCTTTATTTCTTATATCAGATTACGTAAAAGGGTAGGAGTATCACTTCTTTTTAAGGATAATATTTATTATTGCGATAATATTGATACACCTTTTATACTCGGTTTTTTTAAGCCGAAAATATATGTTCCCTCGGGAATAAGTGAAGAACAGACAGGTTATATTACTTTACACGAAAAAGCCCACCTTAAACGAAAGGACCACTTCTGGAAACCTTTAGGATTTCTTCTTTTGTCTGTTTATTGGTTTAACCCTGTAATGTGGGTTGCGTATATTTTGCTTTGCAGAGATATAGAAAGTGCCTGCGATGAAAAAGTAATTAAAAATATGGATAACAGCGAAAAGAAAAATTATTCCGAAACCTTGGTTTCCTGCAGTGTTCAGCGAAGAATGGTTATGGCTTGCCCCTTGGCATTTGGTGAGGTTGGTGTTAAACAGCGAATCAAATCTGTTCTTAACTATAAAAAACCTGCATTTTGGATAATAATTTTAGCATTTGTTTTATTTACCGTTGTAGCAGTATGCTTTATCACTAATCCCGTAAACACTAAATTAGATAGAATTTTAAATGAAGACGGATATGAGGTATTTAGTACAAAAGAACAGAGTATTTCTATTGACTTCGTTTCAAGTAATTTAACTGACAAAATGTTTGAAAAAGATGGTGTTTATAAAGTTCGTAGTCGTTGTATCATAAACGATTGCGTCGAATTTAATTTCAAAGAAGTTCAAAGTCACGATGATATGTTTACCTTAACCTTTGATGTAACCTATGAGAATTTACCTGACGACGGTACTATTTATGTGGTGGGTGCAAATCAATTTGACGGCGGTTTAGAATTAGGTGACGAAATCAGTGTGTCAGATCCTTTTGGATATACTGTTGGTGTTTATTCTTCATATTGTCATTCGATAGGTCCCGGTACTGAGTTTTCATTTTCTGTTCCTAAAAAATGGTTTGAAAACAGGCGCGATAATAAAATTGTTGTAACATTCGATGCGTTAGCAGTTGTTTTTGAGAAATCTAAAACTAAAGGGAACAGTTCCTCAATTGGTATAATCGGCGGTGCAGACGGACCGACTTCAATTATCGTTTCAGATAAAAATGATGAAAAAGAAATTAAGAAATTGCAAGAAAAATATCCTAATTTCTTTGGGTTAAATACAGAAAACGGTGTTACGGTTTACGTTACAAAACTCAGCCAACATAATTTTGAGTGTTACCTTACTTCAAATACAAACCCAACAGATCCTCAAAAAGTATTACACTATGATGAGTTTTCAAGCATTGATGAAATGAAGTTGATACTTTCAACATATAACCTTTCTAACGAAGAAATTACCGTTACACCATTCATACATTGTCTGTCAAGTTATATAGGAGATGAAAGTGAATACGATGCAACTAATATAAGTTTGCTTTTAGGCTTGAATTTGTATAATGAAAATGTTGGGGAACTCAAGCAGGTTCACGAAAATTATTATCAGGCGATAATAGATTCCAAAAGTGAGTTACGGGTCTATGGTTTATATTATAAAGATGAAGCAACAGAAGAATATCTTTTGGTTGATAGAATAGGATTTAAAAATACATTTTTTGTTGTTCATGATGAGAAACTTTTTTATTTAAGTGACGGCAGACTGAAAAGTGTGGGTTTAAACGGTGATTTCAAGGTTACTGTTTATGCAAATGGTATATATTCATCAAAGCAAGAATATTCGATTGAAAGAATTGAGTTAGTGCAGGATGGGAAAATATATTGTAAAGCGGATAGATGGGGTGAAACCCTAAAAACTAAAAACAACAGAGAAACCGTATATTTAGCCATAAAAACCGATAACAGCACGTATGATGAAATTTCAAAAAACGATGTTCCTATAGATGCGTCACAATTTGAAGATATATTAACTAATATAGAAACAACACTCAATACAACTGCCGAGAATATCTTAGTCAAAAACTTCAGAATCCGATATACACAAACAGGCAATATTGAAGATGCCATATTTAACGTCTGGATATATAACGGAACAAAAGCAAATGAAGATTTCTGGATTGAAGGTAATATTATCATCACTTTCGATAATACCGCTTTCTTTAACGTGATAAATGAAGAAATAGTTTTGCTGTCGGAATATAATCCTAAAAATGACGGAAGTATGCAGACAATAGATGAAATTATCGGAAAAGTAAAAACGGCTATTCTCGGGACACGAAATACAGATAAAGAAAAAACTCAACCGGAATACTACCTTTTAACGATGGATGAAGAAAAATATGTGGAATACGTAGCCAATGCAGAATCAGGGGTTACCTATTTACAGGAGAAAAACGAAAGTTTTTATTCCGCTTCAAAACCCCATGACTTGACATCTCAATCCTATCATTTGTTGAATAAGATGTATTTTGTACTTGTTCCGCACTATGAAAAGGAAAATCTTCAAAATTACGTTTTTGAAGAAAGTGAAACTTTAGTTTCCGGAAAATTTAAAGTACTATTGTTTGATAAATAATATTTAAAATAAGGCAAAGTAAAAAACAATTCGTTTTTCAGAGAATTTCTGTTTAACGGATTGTTTTTTTATAGCCGTAATTTAATATGCGTTTTTTTACCAAATGGTTGCAGGGTTTTTTGTTACAAAAATACATTGAGAAAAAAGTATATTGATGATACAATTACTGTGTATTGGCTAATATAATGGCGGAGGTCGTTTTTCTGTGGAAAAAGTTTTGAAACGTGTTTTGACTGTTTTTTTGTGCGCATTGTTGCTTTCTGCAAGCGTAATGTCACCTGTGGCATTTGCCGCTACGGGAATTTACGAACTTACCTTTGACAATTTGTTTATTTTTGAGCAATGGGCGAACAATGCGAATTCATGTGTTGTTCATCCGGGTACACCGGGCGAACTAACGGTAGATATTGAGGCGGGTTGGTTTAACCTTGTTAATACCTCTGCCGAAAGTATAGAAACATATACAGCCTTCGGCAATACAATTAACGGATATTATTATATAACCGTTGAACCCAATACGGAATATACTTTCGCTTTTTCCGTGGAAAGAACGGAAAGCAACCCCACACAGAATATGGAGTCTTTTGTTTTCTATTATGATTCAAACGGCAACCTTTTGGAGTGGGTTTTCTATAATCCTATACATTACGGTCTCAGCGCGTGGACTTTTACCACTACTGCTGATACTAAGTATATACAAGTGCGATTTGATAATAACTGGGCAAATTCTCAGGCTAAGGTTTCGGATATAAGAATTTGCGAAACATCGGTTTACGAAACGTCAGCGGATTTGACTTTGCGTAAAACTTATACATATTCGCAGGGTGCTGCTTACGGTGAACTTCCCGCACCTCAAAGGAAAGGTCTTGTTTTTGACGGTTGGTATACACAACCCGACGGCAAAGGTGAAAAAATAACCGCAGACACCCCCGTAGCCGCAAAAAGTTATTCAGTATTTTCAAACTGTGTTTCAATTCCCGTAAGCAATTTGGAGATTGTTTCTTTACCCATTGAACAAAACTACTGTTTGGGTGAAAAACTTAACACAAGGGGTTTGGTTTTAGGCGTTACTTACCCCGACGGAACTGCAGAAAATATTGATGAAGATTTTATTTGTTCTCCCGAAGTTTTAACCTCAACAGGTGAACAAATTATTACCGTTTCCTACGGCAGCGCTTCAACACAGTTTACCGTAAATGTTGAGGCTTCCAAAAATGTGAATATAGTGCTTAACGGTAACGAGTACGCAACTACACTTGCAAATAACACCTATACTCTTAATTACAGCACAACTGCATTTAACCGTTTTGAAATCAACTATTCTTCCGATTCTTACGTTAAAGGTACAATCAACTTCGGTGCAGTTACAGAGGAATTCTTCTTGGAAGCCTCTGATAACGGCGATTTTTCAAGTTATATTGACGGTTTCCTTGAGGGAACAACCGGAACAGCGGTTACATCAATATCTTTTGAACCCCTCGATAAAGAATTTATGGATTTTACTCTCAATTCCCTTGATTTGAGTAATGAAGCCGACATCAGTGATGATTACGGTATGGTTTATCTTTCAAGTGCGGATTATAAAATCGGTATAGATTTAGACTGGGGCGGTGCGCTGACGTATATGGAAGATTTAGCCAATGACGTTGTAGCGGCGCAGAAAAGGACTTATTTCGGCACTAACACAAACCCTGTGGAAGTCGGTCTTTCTTCTGATTTTAAGAGTTCAGGTCTTACAAGATATGATACAATAGGTAACGTAAACTTAATCAACGCTCACGATACCGGAAGGCTTGTTCAGCAGTCATATTACGGCGCTGGTGACTCTACGTATGAGCCGGGGATGTTTGAAGGGGCTGCCTGGCCCTATAACCCCGTTCAGGGCGGTAACGTTTATAACGACCCCAGTAAAATCGTGGATTTAAAGGTTACGGATAATTATATTTATATTAAATGCCGTCCTCTTGACTGGGCGCGCGTGGCTAAATATATAACTCCTACATATATGGAAGCCTGGTATACACTTGAAGACGGAATGATGAGAGCAAATTGCAGATTTGTGGATTTTTCAGGTTATCCCTCATTAACAACAAACCAGGAGGTTCCTGCGTTCTATTGTGTTGAGCCTCTTAATAAATTCGTTTATTACTCAGGCGGTGAGCCTTGGTCAGACAGTAATACACAGGTTACAAAAGACAGTCTGGAATTCTGGAGTGGACGCGATGACCAGAATTTCCCCTGTAACGAGAATTGGGGGGCTTTTGTGGGAGACAGTTCAAGCGGTTACGGTATAGGCGTTTATTCACCCGGGCAGACTGATTTTTGCGCAGGTGTTATGCAACGCGATACTTTAACATCTTTGGAAGATGATTCAACTCAGTCTGCAGAACTTATGCCCGGTCAGCCTTTGGCAAACCACAATTCAACATCGTATATCGGTGTTATTGATTCAATTTGCTTCCAAAGTTACACACCCATTGCATACAGTTACTACTTAACAACGGGTAACGTAACTGAAATCCGTGATAAATTCAAACCTCTTGCCCAGCAGGAAGAGGACATTTGTAACGCAACCTATACAAACGGTTTCTGTGATATGTGCGGAAGATATAAAAGCGCAGAACTCAGAAGCGACGGAGTTTATGAGATTTCAAATATAGGTGAACTTTATTGGTTTAGAGATTTTGTAAACAGCGGAAATACAAACGCAAACGCAGTTTTGATATGCGATATTACCGATAACATCGGTGTTCTTTCAAGTTACGGTGTGGTGGCTGGTGATACCTCGGGATTCAGAGCGTGGACTCCCATAGGTAATGTTACTTACAAATATAACGGTCATTTCGACGGTCAGGGTCATACAATCAACGGTCTTTATATGAATGACACAAGCCTTTCTTTTGGCGGTCTTTTCGGTTATGCGGATGCATCTGCCGTAATTGAAAGAGTGGGTATTGATGATTCCTACTTCTACGGTAATCAATATGTAGGCAGTATTTGCGGTTACGGTAACGGCAAAATTGAAAACTGCTATTCTTTATATGATATTACAAAGGGTAATTCTTACGTAGGCGGTATAGTGGGCTACAGTAACGGTAAAGTTAATAACTGTTACAGCGCAGGTATCGTTCAGGGTAATACCTATGCAGGCGGTATCAGCGGCAGTAAAAACAGCGGTGCAGGTTTTTCTAATTGCTACTATCTTTACAGTGCCGCGTCAGACGGGGCTTCTGCAATTCAAAACGGTATAGGTACTTCTTCAAAAGGCAGTGTTACTGCAGATGTTTCGGGTGCAACTGAAGTTAAAACCGTTGAACAGTTTGCAAAGGGCGAAGTTGCCTACTTATTGCAGAGTGCAAATACAGATAAAATCTGGGGTCAGAAAACCAACAATTACGGTTCGGCTCCGGTATTTGATACAACGGGTAAATATGAGGTTCATTCCGTTGCGGGTGAGAATATTTATTCCTTGGTTAATATCGGTGATATTGATGCGGATGAAGATATAGACGCACAGGACTATCAGCAACTTGTGAACAGGGTACTTTCGGACGAAAGTTTTGATTTTGAAGATATGCACGTTTCCGATATGGACGGTGACGGCGCTCTCGACGTTATAGACTGTTCGCTTATGGAGTTAATGGTTAGCGGTAACAACTCAAAAGTTGACGTGTATCTTAAAGGCGACTTCGACGGTGACGGCGTGCCCTTTACTCAGGAAGATATAGCTGCAATTAAAAAGGGTATCATTAACCTTGATAAATTAAATACAAAGCAAAAATACGCTTGCGATTTGAATTTCGACGGGGTTCTTGATATTAAAGACCGCGATTTTATTACCGAACAGAAGTATATAGGGTAGCGGTACGCACACAGTAAGCACGAATTGTCAAATAACTGAAAATTAAAGAAAACCCCAAAGGCTCCGTGAAGCCTTTGGGGTTTTTATTGCTTATTAGTTGTTCTGATTATATATTTCCTTTAAATCCTCAATAGCAACTTCAGGTGCCATTGTGTGAAAAATCATATAATTACGTTTCATTGTGTCAAACGGCGCCTGCTTATATATTTTTTCGCTGTATTCACCTGTATAATAATGCCAATAACGATAAATATAACCTATCCAATAAAGTACGTCTTTGGGCAGGTTTTCGCCATTTTTTGTGAGAGATTCTTTATCAACGGAAGTGATTATTTCATCCAGAAGATATTCTTCTCCCGCCCATTGCATATGGTTGAATTTTGAGTCAAGTGCCTTAGCGACAGATGAGGTCATAAAAACTTTTACAAATGTGGAACTGTTATATTTCCTGTCTGCAGATAGTTCAAATAATCTGCCTTGAATATCGCACATTTTTAACTGAAGTTCATTCATTTTAGTTCACTCCGTTCATCGCGTCATCAAGAATTTCATCAAAGAATTTACCTTCACGGCGGAAGTTTCGGCAAATATCATTAGCAAGTGAAACACCTCTTGCTCTGTTTTTTTCTGCAATATCTTTTATAACTAGCCTTTCAAGATATGAAAGCGGTACTTCGCATTCAACACGCACATTGTCACAGCCTTTTTGTGTAACAGCAACATACTGTTTGCCGAGTTGTAATGCAGATAAACTGTTCACAAGTGCAGCATCGGTAATACTTCCGATAAAGAAGTTATCAATAACATAAAACATTCTGTCATTTGCTATACTGCCGATAATTAAATCCTTGTCTGCAGTTAAATCACGATACTTGTTATAAAACGGTGTCCCGTTTATTTTCTCCATCCTACCTCTATGGTATGCAACAATCATTGCCCATTCAATATTTGCAGGAACTTCCAGATGTGCTAATTCATCAGTTCCGATGGAAATGATATAGAACTTTGATTTTTCGTAGTCACAAATAAGAGTAAGTGCCTGAGCCGGTTCAGTACCCATATAAAAGCCTTTGCCGAAGTCGCATTGCTTACGGCTCAAAGGTGCAATTGCGCCGTCAATACCTGATTTAGAGCCGTGGTAAAGTAAAATTCTACCTGATTCAAGTTTTATTTTGCTTGAAATATCCGTGATTTTATTGATAATAAAATCATAAACGGGAACTTGCCTTGCTTTGCAGAAGTCGCATATTTTAGATTGGGCAAGTCTGTTTGGAATAACCTTGCCGTTTTCCCAACGGTTTACCGTCTGGAAAGATACGCCCAGTTGTTCGGCAAATTCAGTTTGACTTAAATTCAAATATGAGCGTATTTGTTTTATAAGTGTTTTCATAACACACCTCGAATATAACATTGTTTCTAAAAATATTATACATAATGTTATATTATTTGTCAATGGGTGGAGCGATGTATTTCAGTTGGTTATACACTCATCAACCCAACAAACTTGTAGTATATATGCACGCATTGGTATTTTCACCATCTATGATTTCTTTTTCAGATACCACAATTTCCTCAATGAATTCGTTCAGGATTCTTGCATGTGTCGTGAATTTTTAAAGAATAAATAAAAAAGAATAGAGAATAAAGAATAATACAAAAGCGGTAAAAATCAAGGCTCTTTATTATTTCTTATTTATTCTCTATTCTTTATTCTTTTAGGCAACAAACTGTTGCCGCTTTTGGAGCTGGAAACGTGACTCGAACACGCGACCTTTGGTTGTATTTAAGGGGAAATGTTTTCAAGGCAGATTGCTATCAATTCTACAAATTATTTTTTGAAATTTAAATATTCTTAAGACGAAAAAATTTTTTTGAAAATTTTTCTTTTAGGGTTGAAATCTAAAAAATATGTGATATAATATGTTTGTCGAACAAATGTTCTGTGATAAGAAAGGAATGATTTAATGGCTCTTATGCCCGACAGACACTTGTCAGGTAATAGTGTTAATTGGAAAAATTGGGAATCTAAATTAAAATTTACAACATGTGCTGAATTTTTTAAGAAACATGGTACTATATATGATACGACTTTTGAGCGGGATGATATTATGCCTATACATCCAAATGGTCTTTGTGAGTTACCGTTTATGAGGACTAAAATGGCTGGTACTGTAACAAAACTCGGTCCGCTTGGTGCTGATGCTCAACTTTGTTACTTAAAGAAACTGCCTGATTTTTATGTTACAAAAAAGGATGCATTGAAATCAGGATGGAAAAGAGCTTTAGGTAATTTAAATGATGTTTTACCTGGTAAATCAATAGGCGGAGATATTTTTTATAATGATTTAGGTAAACTGCCGTCTGAGGCATCTCGAGTATGGCGTGAAGCTGATTTCGATTATATAAAAGGCTGTAGGAATGACAGAAGAATTTTATATTCTAATGATGGTTTATTGTTTGCTACCTATGACCATTATCAGACTTTTTATGAAATACTACCATAAGTGGAGGTTGCTATGTACGAACAAAAGGATACATATATTGTGGATTTTTCAGAGGTTGAATATTATGCTCAAATGCATAGAGCCATAAAAGATGGTTTGTGCTTTCCTGATTATTATGGAAACAATTGGGATGCATTCTGGGATTGTTTAACTGATATGTATGGTGAAAGCATTAATATTGAGTTTATAGGAATTGAAAAATTAAGAACTGCATTCGGTGAAGAAGCAGAGAATGATATTGAGATTCTGAAAAGAATTTTATATAGATTCAAGCACAACTATAATGACGAATTTTCTGATTTAATAAGAATAAAGATTCGGGATGAGGATTCTACATATTGCATTGATTAATTATAGATAAACGAAAAACCGAGTAAGTTCATGAACTGCCCCAATTTGTACGGACAGCACAAAAAACACCCACCTATGGTGTTAAATATTAAATTTTAGGTAACAAACTGATTTCGTTTTTCAAGCGGAGTCAGTTTTGTTTTTAATTGAATTCTTTCATTGTTGTAAAAG
>JAGAJB010000013.1 GCA_017626295.1 Clostridia bacterium
ACGAAAGTGTGCTTTTGATGTTAAACTTATCACTGAAAATTCAACTCCTATATGTTTGACGTTTTTGTGGTTATTAACATCATATCATATTTGAGTTGTTTTTTCTTTTTTATTTGTCACCTATCAAGTGTACCATAACAACAAATTTTAAATTTTGGTAAATATTAAACTGTTTACAAAATACATTTCAGTCAATACTTGTATTGACACTTCCCAAAGATTTTTTACATAGGACAGACCAAGTGTTTGTCCCTTATTTTAAGGAGTGCCGAAATGTATTTTAATAAAGTTGAAATTTGCGGAATTGATACCTCTACTTTAAAAGTTCTTACGGAAAAAGAAAAGACCGCCCTTATTGAAAAAGCAAAGGAGGGCGATAAATACGCCCGCGAAAAACTTGTAACGGGTAACCTGCGTTTAGTGTTAAGCGTTATCCAGCGTTTTGCAAATCGCGGTGAAAACCTCGACGACCTTTTCCAAGTAGGTTGCATAGGGCTTATGAAAGCCATTGATAACTTCGATACAGGTCACGACGTCAGATTTTCCACCTACGCTGTTCCGATGATAATCGGCGAAGTGCGCCGTTACCTCAGAGATAATAACCCCGTAAGAGTCAGCCGTTCAATGCGCGACACCGCATACCACGCTATGCAGGCGCGCGAACGCCTCAGCAACGAAACGGGAAAAGAACCCACCGTAGAGGAGATAGCAAAAGAACTGGGAAAACCCAAAAGCGAAGTTGTAATCGCCCTTGAAGCAATAGTTGACCCCGTATCCTTCTACGAGCCTGTTTACTCAAACGGCGGAGATACCATTTACCTTATGGACCAACTGGGCTCTGACGAAAGTGACGGCGACTGGATAGACGAAATATCTATGAAAGAGGCAATTAAAAACCTTCCCAAAAGAGAAAAGAAAATACTTTCAATGCGCTTTATGAGAGGTATGACACAAACAGAAGTCGCAGAAGAAATCGGCATTTCACAAGCACAGGTTTCAAGGCTTGAAAAAAGTGCTATAAATACTATAAAGAATGGGAAATAAAAATACTGCACCGAATACTCGGTGCGGTTTTTCATTTTTTATCCATTGGTGCTTGACGAAGTAACATATAAAATTATATAATTATTATAGAAAAACTTACACGGAGGAATTATGAAAATTACCGTATACGATAAAATTCCCGACGAAGCAAGATTTATTCGCGAAACCGTTTTTCTTGAGGAACAGGGTTTTGAGAAAGAATACGACGAAAACGACAATATTGCAAAACACATTGTAATATACGAGGATAATACCGCCATAGCCACTTGCAGAGTTTATTGGGATGAAGAAGTGAATTGTTATCACATAGGAAGGATTGCAGTTTTAAAACCCCACCGCGGTAAAGGTCTGGGTATAAAAGTGGTTACCGAAGCGGAAAAACTCGTCAAAGAAATGGGCGGTAAAGAAATTTTCATTTCAGGGCAATTACAGGTTGCGGAGTTTTATAAAAACAAATTAGGCTACACACAGTACGGCGACGTTTACCCGGAAGAAAACCACCCACACGTAGCATTAAAGAAAACAATATAAAACCGAAGGAGGAACAGATATGAAAAATAAAGTTATTGCCATAAGCCGTGAATTCGGAAGTGGCGGAAGAACTGTTGGTAAACTTACCGCAGAAAAACTCGGTATCCCCTGCTACGATCAGGAAATTATTCAGAAAATCGCAGAGGAAAGCGGTCTTTGCGAAGATTTTATAGCAGAGCACGGCGAGTACGCATCCCACGGTAATTGGTTTGCAAACGCTTTCGCCAACAGGGATTATTACGGCCACTCCGTACAGGATGACATCTGGTCCGTTCAGCGTAAAATCATTACTGGACTTGCAGAAAAAGGCCCCTGTGTTATAGTTGGCAGATGTGCCGATTATCTCTTACAGGAAACCGCGGATTGTATTACGGTCTTTATCCACGCCGATAAGAAAAGCCGTGCGGAAAGAATTGTTAAACAGTACGGTGAAAGTGAACAGGCTCCCGAACGCAGACTCCGCGATAAAGACAAACGACGCGCCGCATACTATCAGTTCTATACTGACAGAAAATGGGGCGACGTGAATAACTACGATATAGCCCTCAGCACATCTTCGCTGGGTATAGAAAAATGCGCAGAAATAATCGCAGATTTATATAAATCCAAATAAACGGTAAAAATCAGTACCAACTTTTTCGTTGGTACTGATTTTTTTACTTTATCAGAATTCAAACATAAATCTTCCGCCGGGGGCAACATCACCGTTTTGGTAGAAATCGAGAATATCGCCGTCGGTCTGCATATTGTCGGATAATTTAAAGTTAAAACTTACATTCTCACTACCCTCGAGCCCCAATGCGCTGAGAGGTATCTGCAAATACATAACATTTTTATTAACAACGTATTCGCCCACACCTGTTTTTTCAAAACTCCAACCGCCTTTGGATTTTTCAATAACAACCTGACTTTCGGTAGCGTTTTCGCGGTTGATAACATACTCGAAACCTTCCCAGGAAGAAACTTTTCCCGTTGAGTCAGTATCAATAAACAACCGCATCCATGCTTTGTCTGTATAGGGAGTTATATCATCAACTGTCTCTATGCGGAAATATACATTATCCGTATCGTACGTAACCTTTACATTTTTAAAGTCGTTGCGCATAGTGTCACTTTCATAGTGAACACCCTGCCAACTATCCGCATTTCGTTTTCTTGTGCTGTTTATGTAATGATTATAACTGTTGGTAATATTATCCCACTGGGAATCTGCACCTAAAATATCAATTGTAGTACCGCTTTTTGCAGTTAAGGAAGGTTTATCCATACCCTTAAATCTTCTGACATTGGCAACAAGTTGATAATAGTAATGGTCTTTGAGTATGCCTTTTGCAGGCTCAATATCACGGCTGTATTCATCGCTGAATTGATCGGGGAATGCATTCTCTGTTCCCTGCCACTCACGCCATCTGCCTGCAAGCCACTCGTTCCAACCTGTTACGAAGATAAATTCGGGGTCGCATTCAATTGCATAATCCCATTGTTGTTGGAAATTAAGTCCGTAAAGAAGTGAATTTTCAACAGAAGAATCAACAGTTACGATTTCTTCGCCTTTTTGGTAGGTGTATGAATAATCACCGTGGGTAAAACTTCTGCCTTGTACATTACCGCCCGAATTCATTGCAACCAATTCGCCGTCGGCAGCATTTTGCGCAACGGAAACGCACATCTGCTCTGTACCGCCAAAAAGTGTTTTACCGTATTTTGTCTGGGGATAGTCACTGCACCAACCCCAATTTTCCTCACTCATATAATTATCGTCTGTAAAATAACCGGGCTCGTTTCGGCGGAAAGTGAAGAAATCAAGAATTTCCTTTTCATCTGTTTTTTCACTGTCAAGGGCTGCAGGATCCGCCATAATAAAGGGTTTGCCGTCCCAAAAGAACCACAAATCTTTATATCTGCCTTTTGAATAGATATTATTATACAGATTATGAAGAGATGTATTAGGGTCTTCACCCGCATTAAAGGGAAGCATAAATGCAACCTGTGGAACATTTACTCCCTCTACCCTCGCCTCTTCAAAAATTTTAAAAAGAGTTTCATAGCCGTCTTCCCAAACCTCTGTACCGTTTGTACAGTCGAAGATTATAACGTCTACTCCTGCGTCGGCTATCATTTCCGCGTGTTTTCTTACAACATATTCGTCAACATTCGTATAGTAACCGAAAAGGGGTTCGTTCCAGTAATGGGGTATGCCGTCACCGTCGTCGGTCCATACAGGGTTATCGAAATCGCGCACAGCACCGGGATCTTTACTGAGCATTTCGGTTACATTTCTTGCAGGACGGTTTTGGGAATGGTGATAATGCCAGGTCCAATAGAATAACCCTACAAACTTTTCCTGATTCTTTTCTCCCGCTTCTTCATAGGTGGGTAAAGTTCTGCCGAGGCCGTCCGTTGCTACCCAGGTATCAGGGTTTACATCGCCGTATGTATTTTCATTCACGTTATCAATACCGTTACCGAAAATATCTACGCGAAAAACTGCCCCCAATATCACCGCAACCGCAAGCACTACACACACGGCAGTAACAATTACGTTTTTACCATTTTTCATAAAAGTTCCCCTTATTCCGTAAACTTAATTCAGAGTATCACTCTGCATCAGCAGTTTTCTTTTCCGCAGCCGCTGTAGCAGCGCGGGTGCGCTCCAAATCAAGATACATTTTATCACGGGTTTTCTGGTCAATGTTATAGAAGAACATTGGAACAAGACTTAAAAAGTCAAATATCAACTGAGGACCGAATGCGGCAATAAACATTTTCCACATTGTATCCTGTGTCTGCACGGCAGTAAGACCCGATTCAAAACCTGCCCATCTTGACAAAAGCATTGTGTTAATCTTTGTAAGAGCAATACCGCGAACCTTGTTGATATAGCCCGTAAGGAGATTTACGGTTGCCTCTACTCTGTAACCGTTCTGCCATTCACAGTAGTCAAGGACTTCGTAGTTGATTTCGTTTTCTATAATTTTCTTTGTTCCGTAGAATACCATTTCAAGACTGTTACCAAACATCATTGCGATTGTCATAGGTAATTTTTTCTTATAGAAACCGTTTTCCTTTCCGCCTATAAGACCCACAAGGAAGAAAGATAACTCCGAAACTATTATTGAACCGCGCTGGAATAACCACAAAGTTTTAGTCGAAAATCTTTTTCTGAATTTTGTAGCCCAGGGATAACTTGCGTACGAAATGGGCATACCGGGAATACCCGCAACGGTGGACATCATATTGAACTTCAAAACGGTGTCGTAGTAAAGCGACTGCGACGTACCTACGTTGATACCGTCAACGAAGCCCGATAATGTGTAAATAAGCAAGGGTTTGTTTTTGAAAACAGAGAACATACCCTTCATAACACGGGGCGGTTTTTCCGATTGGGGAACTCGTTCCTTACTTACAAACACCCACATAACAGCAGGTACTGTGGCTATTACCCACCAGAAAAGTTTCATTGACGAGAAAACTTTGGTAAGGTTTATGTTTATCTTACCGTTTGCCACAAGGTCAAATAAAACACCTGCTATCTGTTCGGGAAGTCGCCTGAACAAGTCGCTTGCAAAACGGGATGAAACGAGTAAAGCCGTTCGTTCATTCGGGTTGGGGGTGAAAACATTATCAATATAACCGCCACCGCCGAAGAATGCACCGACTGTTTCACTGATATACGAAAGAATCATATAAAAAACCAATCTTTGAAAAGCATCCATACCCTGAGCATCTGCAATAATAGGCATAAAGCAGGTTATTAAACCGAGTAAAATGCTGGGAATAAGTGATAAATACTGGAATGGCTTGAACTTACCCCAACGGGTTCTCATTTTATCAATAATAACCGCAGAAAGCGGGTCGTTAATTAAATCGTAAATACCGAGTGTAACCGCGGCATTACCGTGTGCTTCGGCATTAAGACCAAAAATCTTATAGAGGAATAATTCCGATGTTGTATCGTATTTACCCAACTGTAATTCTGCCGTGGCAGTTTTAAGTATGTAAACAACTCTTTCTTTAGTGGAACAGAACTGCCTGTTCATATAAGCGGGTAAATCTGTTTCGAGAACGTATTCGCGGGTCTGTGTTGCCACATCCTTGTTCATTTCTTCGCTCATTTTTTAACCGCCTCCCCGTTTAGTTCTGCTTCTTTCTGCAGTTGCATTTCGGTTAATCTGCGGTACATTTCCTGACGGATTTCCTCTTGCGGGACTCCGTCTTCCACCATTTTGAAATATTCTTCAATGGGTATACCGCCCACAAAACAAGGGTCGTGCTTAACTTCAATGCCCTTTTTATATACGGCAATATCTATACCGAAATTCACACCGAGAAGTAACAAATATACAAACGGTGCAATAACGAAATCTATACTGAAATAGGGGTTTTCGGGAATGAACATTAAAAGTGCCGTTGCACCGCCACACATAACGAGCATTAAAATATCGAGAATGTAGTTTCTTACTTTGCCCCTTTTCCCGCAAGCCATTGTCAGACAACCGAAATGAACAAGCATAAAAACTACTGACAAAGCGAGCATAAGAACGGCAGTCGCCAGAAAAATCAAAGCACTTTTTCCGCCACCGGTATTTAAAAGTTCTAAAATCGAATCAAAATTTATTTTTTCAAGCATATCGATTAAGGAAAACAGAGTATAAATGCCGTCAAACTCCGCAAAGGGTGCTTTAAAACTGCCCTTTAGCCACGGCACAACAATTGCCGCCACAGGAATAAGGCTTGTAAAAATACGGACAACCGCAAGTTTCGACCCTACAAAAGCGGCTTTCATTCTGTTCGTTTTTTGCTGAAAATAATAATGCTGAACCTCCGCCTTGTCGGCATCTTGCATCAGTCGTTCCTGAATATCATACAGCACAATATTGCAAGAGCAATGGGGACAATGCTGTTTCCAATCCGTCATACGCAGATGTTCACCGCATTTAGGACAGTTTGCCATCATACTCACTCCCTGTTAATATATATGATTATGATACAATTTTTCGCTTATTAAGTCAATATTTTTATCATTTTTCAACAAACAAAAAATGAATTGCACTACCTTAATAAAAAACTGTTAAAACAATGTGTCATATTGATTAAAATCTTAACCTTTTTCCCCTTTGTCCATATAATGTAACAGGTGTGTTAACACCAATCCGTAAAAGGAGCGTCATAATGGATAACACTATAAAATGCAATATGGCTGATACCGTGTCAAGGCTTTCGGCATCAACCTGCAAACTCAACTGTGTTATAACGGAATTCCCCGCAGATACCGTTGTAGCAATGGCTTATGTGCCTTTCCAACTCGACAAAACCTCGTATTCACCTGAGGTGGCATTGCGCGAAGGCACACTTTTCCCAATTCTCAATAAGCCTTTCTGCGGAAGGAGTGTCATAAATGAGTGAACGAAAAAAATTGCTTATGCGACTGCAGGCAACACAGTTCGCTGCATGGGAATTGCATATGTTCCTTGACACACATCCTTGCGACCGCACAGCAAATGAAATGTTCCGCAAATATACTGACGAAGCAAAAATGCTTAAAACTGAGTTCGAAAAAAAATACGGCCCTCTCACTGTTTCGAGCTCATATGAAGCCAGTTGGCTTAATGACCCGTGGCCGTGGGAACATCAAGGGAGCTGTGATTGATTTATGTTCATGTATGAAAAGAAATTGCAATATCCGGTAAACATCAAAAACCCCAATCCTAAACTTGCACAGATAATTATTACGCAGTACGGCGGTCCCGACGGCGAACTCGGAGCGAGTCTTCGCTACCTTTCCCAACGTTTCGCCATGCCCTACCCCGAACTCAAAGGCCTGCTGACCGATATAGGTACAGAGGAATTAGGGCACCTTGAAATGATAGGTGCAATTGTTTACCAGCTTACAAGAAATCTTTCTTTAGAAGAAATTAAGAAAAGCGGTTTTGATACCTATTTCGTTGACCATACAACAGGCATTTACCCCGTTGCTGCAAGCGGTTATCCTTACACCGCTGCTCAGTTCCAGTCTAAAGGCGATGTCATAACCGACCTTCACGAAGACCTTGCGGCTGAACAAAAGGCAAGAACAACTTACGATAACATTCTTCGCCTGGTTGACGACCCCGACGTCCGCGACCCCATAAAATTCCTCCGCGAACGCGAAATCGTCCACTATCAGCGCTTCGGCGAAGGCTTAAGACTTGCAACAGACAAAATGGATTCAAAGAACTTCTACGCTATCAACCCCGCATTCGATTGCACAAAACCCAACAAGAGAAGATAAACAACAACGAGCAGATTTCGGTCTGCTCGTTTTCTTAGTTTTATGGTGTGATTTTCTGTACTTCTCGCTTTGGTTTCGTCCGGTTCAACCTTACCGCCAACAAACTCCCACAACAAAGCACACGACTTAGTTGCAGGTCGTTGGCATATCATAAATCTATTCTTATCCCATATAAGTGCTGCTACAACTTCAGTCATATAAATCCTCACTTTAACTTCCTGATAGTTTCCATAAATGCTTCACCGTAGCGTTTATATTTCACTTCGCCCACACCGGACACTTCCAACAACTCATCCTTGGTTGTGGGTTTTCTTCTGCTCATATCTGTAAGAGTTGCATCACTGAAGACTACAAACGCAGGAACACTTGCTTTTTGTGCAAACTCTTTTCTGACAAGTTTTAATGCTGCCAAAAGTTTGGTGTCAACATCCGGAAGGTTTTTATCTTTATGCCTTCTCTTTTGCTCTTTTGCCATTTTCTTCTTTTGTTAACTCGTCGAGGAACATAAATTCCAGGCCTTGTTCAAAGACGTCGAGGTTGCCGTCATTGTTGAGGTCGAACATATCGCCGAAAATACTATTTGTCATAACACTACCCTCTTTTTATTGTATTTACTGATTGTATTATATCACATCGATTGTCTCATCTTTGGTACTTTGAGAGGTGTTTCAAACTCCTTTTTAACGTTTTTTACCGCGTTTTTGATAATCTTTATTGATTTCTTCGCTCCAGTTGGCTTGGAGTGGGGCGCTTGCTCTCATTTGGCATATGCTTTCGGAGACAGTTGCATAGAGGATTTTTGTACCTTTTTCGTCTGCGTTGTAATTAACTGCACGGTCGGGGTTTATGCCGTACTGCGCGGCGGTTTCTACTGCATCTATGTTTGCGCCGATGAAGAGGAATTCCCAACCGTATTTTTCTTTTTGGCGTGAAATCTGCGTTTTTACTTTATCGGATGTGTAACGGTGGCTGGCATTCTCCATACCGTCTGTTGTTATGATAAACATTGTGTGCTCGGGCACATCTTCGGGGCGTGCGTATTTATGAACGTTTCCGATATGATGTATTGCTCCGCCGATAGCATCAATAAGTGCTGTGCAACCTCTTACATAGTAATCGTCTTCAGTCATAGGCTTGATTTCAGAAAGTTTCACTCTGTCGTGGATAACTTCGCTTTCGTTATCAAAAAGCACGGTCGAAACATAGCATTCACCCGCCTGTTTCTTTTGCTTTTCTATCATAGAATTGAAACCGCCGATTGTATCTTTTTCAAGACCACTCATCGAACCGCTACGGTCAAGGATGAATACGAGTTCTGTGATACCGTTTTTGTTTGTGTTTTTCATAAATAAAAACCTCTCTTTCATTTGATGTCTACATTTTACATCAATCAAAGAGAGGTCAGGTCGCATACAAAGCGACAAATTATACAATTGTTTCTTTCCACTCGTTTTCCTTAAAACCAACCAAAACAAAATTATCGCCTACCAAAATCGGTCGTTTAACCAGCATACCGTCTGTTGCGAGGAGTTTCAGCATTTCGTCTTCGGTCATATTGGGGATTTTGGTTTTGAGTTCCATAGATTTGTACAGAAGACCGCTTGTGTTGAAGAATTTCTTTAAGGGTAATCCGCTTTTCTTGTACCATTCGGTGAGTTCTTCAAAAGTGGGATTATTGAGTTTTATATCTCTTAACTCGTATTCTATTTTATTATCATCAAGCCACTTTTGAGCCTTTTGGCAAGTGGTACATTTAGGGTAGCATATAAATTTTAACATAACATTTCTCCATTCTATCAATGCTCACAAACATAAAACTGAGTTTCATAATCGCTATTTTTTATGTATGAGGCATTTAATTCTGTAACTTTACCTTTTGCCCAAGCTGCATTTTTTCTTATCCAAGTGGTAGGATCATCAAATTCTTCCCAAATGGTAGCCATATACAAATGCGCATTTACATTCAACTTTGAAATATATTTTTCCATTTTATCATAATCGGCACTAATTGTATCTGCCCCGTTTTTAGTTTTAAATTTTATTTCAATAACCGCCAGACACTCCTTAACATCGTCACCATAGTATGTACCATCCTCTTTATTAAAATCCATCTCGGCAATTACCATATCAGGACGACACCCCGTATTTTTAAACACCGAATCTGTAAATTCTGTAAAAATACGAATATTGTTTTCAGCAAACATGATACCTAACTCACTTCGCAAATGAAAGTACAAGGCATTTTTTAGTGTATCTTCTTTCAAGAGCCATCCGTCATCATAATCTTCTTTTATTTTTTCTTCCCAAATGTATTTAATCTTCTGATGAATAGTGTCAAAAATTTCTTTTTCCATAGTTTTTAACCTCCTAATAAATTCTGGTCGAAGGCGAACAGGGCTTCATTGATTTCAAAGATGTTGTAATTGCCTTCTGTGATGAAATATTCGATTATAATATCGAATTTATTGCTGTGGGAAAGGGCGAAGCCTGCCTTTTTCAGCATATCCTCGGTTTCATCGAGAGAAAGCTCAAGGGCAATTGCAAAGGCTATTGCAGTGGGTTTAGAGGGCTTATAATGCACATCACCACGAATTTTTGAGAACAGTTTGCGGTCGATATTTGCCTTTTTGTAACACTCGGCATCGGTCATACCCTTTTCGTCAATTTTACGAAGAAGCATTTGTGAAAAACTCTCGTCAACACTATTGACCGCATCTTCAAGTGAAATCGATTTAGGCATCGGTGCAGATACAGTAGGTGCATAACAATCGCACATATCAGCCATAACAACCGACGGCACAGGCATATTAAGGCGCATACTTTCCCTGCGATAATCGGTATTCTCATCAACATATCTGTCGTCAATATACTCGGCAATATCAGAGAAAAGTTTTTCGCTGATTTTATATTCTTTCTTATCTAAAGCAACATCATCAACTGTCATTTTTGTTATATCATTTCGTACTATTTGTAGTGGCATAGAATCACCTGACTTCTAATATAGCTAAATATTCATCCAACCTTGCATTCACATACTCTGCAATGAGGTTTGTCATTGGCATTGAGTCATTATCTCGGTAATAGGCATCGAATGCTTCGTAATAACGTTTTCTATCTGTAAATTTCACATTAATTGGCGGGTAACCGTTACGGATAAGGTCGAGGTTCATAATAAGACGACCTGTTCTGCCGTTACCATCAATAAACGGGTGGATGCCCTCAAATTCGAGATGGAATAAAGCTATACGTTCTATGTCTGACATAATTGGTTTTCTCTCCTCATTTTTTATGAGGAGTTCAGACATTTTAGGTTCAATCATGTACGGTTGAACGGGCATAGTGTATGCACCCATAATGCGAACGGGAATTCTGCGGTAAGTTCCTTTATCCTCCGGTCTATTCATAAGAACGAGACTGTGGATATTTTTTATAACATACTCAGAAAATTCGATTTCCTTTGCTGCGATTTTCTGAACATAAAGGAAAGCATCTCTGTGTCCCACCGCTTCAAGATGGTCTTTCATCGGCTTTTGGTCAATGGTGATACCCTCAAGAACCATTGCAGTTTCTTTTAGCGTAAGTGTGTTGCCCTCTATTGCATTGGAGTTATATGTGAATTCAACCATAAACTCTTCACGAAGTCGCTCAACCTCACCGGGAGTAAGAGGTCGCAACTCGGAAAGTTTTTGTTTTTTAGTTTCAATTTCTGCATATGAATTGGCATTAGAGAGTCTGCCATCAACGGGTTTTTGAGCATCCGCAGGAATCATATATAAATTTCCTTTGCGTATAACTCCGGGGATTTTCTCTTCTGCACAAAGCATACGGATTCTGCGTGCAGAAATCCCCCACTTTTCTGCCATTTTAGATATTTTTACATATTCCATAACATAACCTCTGTGATTGTATTATTCCTAATTTAGTGCAATATTATCACATTTTAGGAACAATATCAAGGATTTTATTGCATTTCAAAGGGGTATTATTCCTATTTTCAATAAAACTCATTTTCGTGTTCCTTGAAAAATTCGTAGTACGCTCGGACATTTTCAAGTTCTGTCCAATTGCATTCTCTTGCAGGATACAAGTCAAGGTTATAAATCTTTGCACCGGGCATTGCCAAAAAGAATGGCGAGTGGGTTGAGATAACAAACTGACAACCGAAAAATCTTGCGGATTGGTGGATATACTCCTCCAGTTCCTTTTGCCTTGTTGCAGAAAGTGAATTTTCAGGCTCATCTATAAGATAAAGGGCGTCTCTGTCAATTCTCTCTGTGTAATATCGCATAGCGGTTTCGCCGTTTGACTGCATATCAACATTTCGCATAAGACGGTTTTTAACGAACTGAGATTGAGTTGATTTTTTTGCTTCCAAACTGTCCTTCCAGTCATCATAATCTGCCATTGATTTCAGTTGATGGCTACTGTATTTCCTGTGGAGATATTCATCGAACAATTCATTTCTGCGAACATCAATACCGTCATTCAGATAGCGGATATTAAGTAAATAGTCCGTAACGTCATCGCTTGTAAGAATCTGGCTTCCATCGGGTATCGTCTTTGCATCTAACCGACAACGCCTTGTATATTCCTTGAAAAATGCGCTCCCGCTGAATGCAGAATGACGGGTTACACCTGTCAAATCTGCAAGAATATTAAGCAAGGTAGTTTTGCCCGAACCGTTACCGCCGTAAAAAATAGTTATGGGTGCAAAATCTATTCTGTCAAGCCCTTTGTCAGGGAAAATTTTGAAAGGATAAACACCGTTATAACACGTTCGCGCTAAATCTCTGATAAAGATTATTTCATCAATATCAGAAGTCAATTTTAATGATTTTATATACATTTAACTCCCCTACCTAGACACATAATTTTTAAAGAGGTTAAAGATTAAAGACGGGTATATTATAACATATCTATTGGGGTATTCATGGGACTTCAGCAAAGAAAAACCGAACTACTAACACAAATCTTAGTAGTTCGGTTGAATTTTTTACTCTGCTTTATTTCCCTTTTTACAGATAATGTGTTGAATTGCCAAAACAACTGAAAAATACAGTTATTTTGAATTGAGGCAATTATTGAAACATTTATAAATATATGGTATCATACCATCAGAATGTTTGAAAGCAGGTATTCTTATGAATTATCTCAAATACGTTAATATCAAGCAGGGGTCAAAATCTCTGCACCGATTCTCTCAGGGTAACACCTTACCGCTTGTTCAAAGGCCTTTCGGTTTTGCGGCATTCAGTTTGCAGACCGAAACTTCAAGAGGAAGTTGGTACTATCATCCCGATGACCGTTCTGCTGAGGGTATCCGCCTTACCCGTCAGCCGAGCCCTTGGATTAGTGACCACAGCGCCTTTACAATGATGCCCCAGATTGAAAAACCCTACGTGGATTTTGAGGATTGTTGGTCGGGTTATGACCCTGATAGAGCAATTTTACAGCCCCATTACCTCAAATGTTATCTTAAACGTCCTTTCTGCGATTTTGAACTTACACCTACCGAATACGGTGCTTGTGTAAGGCTCAGTTTCAAAAAGAATTTTGACCGTTACCTTTCAGTTTTGCCCGTAAAATACAACTGCGAATATGAGTTTGACAGAGAGAACAACCGTCTTTATTGTTGGACTGATTGCAACCAAGGCAGAAAAACTCACGATAAAGGCACTCTCAAGGGTTATTACGTTTTTCAGTTTGACGGGGACTCAGTTGATGCAGATAAGATTCTTACAGGTAACAAAGGCACCTGCGAAACCGAGCACCGTCTGCACGTCAAGGGTGAGGGTACAGGTATCCACATTGCCCTCAAGAAAAAAGATGTTACGTTCACGGTTGCCACATCATTTATTAGTTATGAGCAGGCGTTGAGAAACCTTCAGCACGATTCTTCTTACGGCAGTTTTGATGAACTAAAAGCGGAAAACGAGCGTATATGGAATGAATATCTCAGCAAAATTGAGATAGATTCTGATGAAGATACAATGAAAACTTTTTACAGTTGTATGTACCGCACGTTCCTCTACCCCCACAAAGCATACGAGCCCGATGAAAACGGCAATCCCATCCACTATTCGCCGAGTGCAGACAAAGTTCTCCCCGGTGTCAGATACACCGATAACGGTTTCTGGGATACATACCGCACCAACTATCCTTTCTATGCTATTGTGGCAAAGGATATTTTACCCGAGATTATTGAGGGGTATATTCAGGATTATACAGACGGCGGATGGCTCCCCCGTTGGACTGCAGGCGATGCCAAAAACTGTATGCCAAGCACCGCAATTGATGCTGTAATAGCAGATGTTGCCACAAGAAATCTTATTTCAAGAGATTTACTTGAAACTGCATTTCAAGGTATGGAACATCACGCCAATAAATCGTCCACAGTATCGGCATACGGCAGAGAGGGTTGCGAAGAATATCTTGAACTTGGTTACGTTCCTTACGATAAATACAAGGAAAGTGTGAATTTGACACTTGACGCGGCATATTTTGATGATTGTATCGCAACTGTTGCAGGTATTCTCGGTTACGGGGATAAGAAAGAAAAATATCTTAAACGTGCAAAGAATTATCGGAATATCTTTGATAAAGAAACAGGTTTTATGAGACCCAAGGATTCGGAAGGTAACTTCAAGCCCGACTTTGACCCTATAAGATGGGGCGGAGACTACACGGAAGCAGCCGCCTGGCAGACAAGTTTTGCAGTTCAACACGATATTGAAGGTCTCGCGGAACTCTACGGCGGAAAAGATAAACTTATCAATAAACTCGACGAATTTTTCGCTACACCTGCAGAATACAGAGTGGGCGGATACAACTACGAAATCCACGAAATGACTGAAATGGCAGTTTGCGATTGGGGTCAATGTGCAATTTCCAACCAACCGAGTTTTCACATTCCCTTTATATACACATATCTCGGTCAGCCTGAAAAAACTGAATATTGGCTTAAAAAGATTTGTGATGAAGGCTTTTCGTGGAAAGACGACGGCTTCCCCGGTGATGAGGACAACGGTTCAACTGCCGCCTGGTACATATTCAGTTGCCTTGGCATTTACCCCATCACTCCCGGAAAACCCATTTATACAAACAATAAGCCGATGGTTAAGAACATACGTATTCTCGGCAAAAAAGTTGATTTCGGGAAATACGGCAATATCATTACTTACGACGAAATAATGAAAGAAATTGAAGAATAAAGAGGTAGATTTAAATGCATAAAAAACTCGCTCTTACTCCCCCTATGGGTTGGAACAGTTGGGACTGCTACGGTGCGGCTGTAAACGAAGAACAACTTCTCGCCAATGCGGATTATATGGCAAAGCACCTTAAGGATTACGGTTGGGAATACGTTGTTTGCGACATTCAGTGGTCCGAGCCTACTGCAAACAGTTTTTACTACAACTACTTTGCACCGCTTTGTATGGATGAATATTCCCGCCTTATCCCCTCGGTTGAACGTTTCCCCTCTTCCGCAGGCGGTAAAGGTTTCAAGCCCATTGCGGATTACATACATTCCCTCGGTCTTAAATTCGGTATTCATATTATGCGCGGTATTCCCAGACAAGCGGCACATCAGAACACTAAAATCAAGTGTGAGGGCGTTACTGCAAAGGATATTGCAAACCCTACTTCCATCTGCAAGTGGAACCCCGATATGTACGGACTTTATCCCGACAAAAAAGGCGCTCAGGAATATTACGATTCAATATTTGAACTTTACGCTTCCTGGGGTGTTGACTACATCAAGTGTGACGATATTGCAAACACAGAGATGTATCCCGACAACCCCTATTCTGCAAGAAAAGAAATCGAAATGCTCAGACGTGCCATTGATAAATGCGGCAGAGATATGGTTCTC
This sequence comes from Clostridia bacterium, assembly GCA_017626295.1. GTDB lineage: Bacteria > Bacillota > Clostridia > Oscillospirales > Acutalibacteraceae > DTU089. The sequence goes on from JAGAJB010000013.1 coordinate 15,720, forward strand.
AGCCTTTCCCCCGGTCCTGCCCCCGTTTGGGAACACGAACACCTTGCCGCGCACGCAAATATGTGGCGTATGACAGGTGATTTCTGGGATGAATGGAGCAAACTCCACGCTATGTTTGAGCGTTGCTACGCTTGGCAGGAATACGTTCAGCCCGGTACTTGGCCCGATTGCGATATGCTCCCTCTGGGCAGAATTCAGATTACAGAAGAACTCCCCCAATACAGAAATCGTTACACACGCTTTACCCACGATGAGCAGATAACAATGATGACCCTTTGGGGCATTTTCCGTTCACCTCTTATGATGGGCGGCGAAATGCGCGACAACGATGAATTTACCCTTTCACTTCTTCAGAACAGAGAACTTATTGATATGCTCAAAAATTCAAACGGTGCAAGACAGTTCAAGCGTGAAGAAACTGACGGCAAAGGTGAAATCATCTGGACATCTAACGGTGAAAACTGCAAATACGTTGCACTCTTTAACACAGACGATAAAGAAAGAGACGTAAGTTTCGATATTACCGATATTTCAATCGGCGGTGTTAAATACAGCGTTCGGGATATGTGGAAACACGAAGAATACACCGTAACCGACGGCGAATTCTCCGCAAAGGTCAACTCCCACGGCGCAAGACTTTTTAAAATTAAGATAAAGTAAAATGTTCTTATACTTTTTCCGGAGGTGAAAATCTTTTGAATATTAAACTGATCGGCGAACCAAAAATTGTTATGACGAATACAGAAAGTCACCACGCTTACTTTGCCTGGCCGACAATTGCAAAACTTCAGAACGGCAAAATTTGCGTTGGTGCGTCAGGTTACCGTGTGGAGCATATATGCCCCTTCGGCAAAGGTGTTTTAGCCTTTAGTGATGATAACGGCGAAACCTACGGGAAGCCCATACCTGTTTTTGATACTGTGCTTGATGACAGAGATGTAGGTCTCACGGTTTTCGGTGAAAGCGGTCTTATTGCCACGTCTTTTAACAGCACACTCGAATTTCAAAGAGAAAATATGCCTCAGACCCAAGAGTGTTTTGACTACATAAATTCTGTTTCCGCAGAAGATGAGGCAGAGGCTCTCGGTATCAGTTTCAGAATAAGCAAAGATTTTGGTGAAACCTTCGGGAAGATATATAAATCCCCTGTTTCCTCCCACCACGGCCCAACGGTGCTTAATGACGGCACGGTTTTATGGGTTGGCAGAAGACTCGGCGTACACAACCACATTGAAGCACACGTAATAGATACCGAAACCGGTGAAATGACCTTGCGAGGCGAAATGGGGCTTTATAAATACGAGGAGTTTAAGGATATTTATTTCTATGAGCCTCACGCAATTCAACTGAAAAACGGAAAAATAATATGCCACTTGCGAGCAGAAAACAAAGACGAAACTTTGTTTACTCTTTACCAGACCGTTTCCCTCGATAACGGTGTAACCTGGAGTAAACCCCGACAAATTGTCAGAGATGACAGCGGTGCGCCCGGTCATTTATTTATGCACTCATCAGGCACGTTGATTTCCACATTTTCTCACAGAAGCAGACCCTACGGAATATGGGCGATATTCAGCGAAGATATCGGCGAAACCTGGAGTGACGAAAGTGTTTTATATTACGGAAACGACACAGACGATTTAGGCTACCCCTCAACAATTGAACTTCCCAACGGCGATTTAATTACTGCTTTCTACACAAGAGAAAACGACTATGTACCCGCACTTATAATGCAGCAAAAATGGTCTTTGGGAGAGAAATAATAGCGGTTTATATCGGTATAAGGAGAAGAAAAATGGCAGACAGTATATATAAAGCAATACGCAAAGAGCACGGTATGACCCGTGACGAAGTTTGCGATGCGGCGGTTGATTTGAACTCGGCAATTCAGCCCGAACGACTTGAAAGAATCGAAAACGGCAAATTGGAAATTCATCCCGAGGAGGTTATGCTTCTTTCTGAGATTTACGGCGAGCCCACCCTTTGCAACCACTACTGCTCTAAGGAATGCCCTATCGGACAAAAATATGTTCCCGAAATTAAGGTTAAGGATTTGGCTCAAATTGTTCTCGAAATGCTCTCTTCCCTTAACTCAATGAAAAAAAGCCAGGAACGTTTAATTGAAATAACCGCTGACGGCATAATTGAGGATGACGAAATACAAGATTTTGTTTTCATACAAAAGGAACTTGAACGCATTTCAATTACGGTTGAAACATTGCAACTCTGGGTTGAGCAAATGATTGCTGAAAACAAGATTGACAAAGAAAAGTATGCAAAATTTATAAGTAAATAAACTACATAAAACAGTGTTCAGGCAGCAGTTGCTTGAACACCATTTTTGCATTTATTGTAAATTTCCACCATAGAGATTTGCAGTTATTGTAATTCAGATTTATATACGCAAATGCTATTATACAGTCACAACAAAGGATTGTTGCAAATAGAATAACACAAGGAGTGTTAAAGATGTCTCCCCAACAAAGAATTTTAGCCATTAAGTTGGCAGAAAAGATAAACAAAAACCAATCATATGCCGAGAAACTCGGTATTGTAATTGAGAATAAAAAGAGAAATAAATAAAGGAGAATTACTAATGTTAGAAACAATTTTTGAAATCGCAATTACGGTTCTGTTTGTATGGCTTTTCTTTAAAGCCCTGAAACTCACATTCAAAATCACCTGGGGTATTACAAAAATCATAGCAGTTATTCTGTTTGTCATTGCAATCCCCGCACTCATAGGTTGCTTACTGTTCGCCGGTGGTGCAGTGTTCCTACTCCCCTTGGCATTGGTGGCAGCAGCCTTCGGATTAGTTAAAAGTTGCTCTGTATAATCAAACTATTGCCAAAGACAATAAAAAGATATAAAATATATTTAAGAGATTTTCTGAAAGGAGAATTACAATGAACGAAAGAACAATAAGAAGGCCCAAAGGTCCCGCCGTTATTTTTCTTATACAGGCCATCAGTTATTTTTTCACACTATTCAGCTCTGCTTTAATGGGTGTGATTTTTGATTATCCCGAAAAACTGCCCTTAAGAAGCGTTCTCACTTTTCTTATCTGGGGTGCAACCAATTTATTTTTGAGTATCGTTCTGTTCTCCAAAAACTACAACAACTTACTCCTTGTTGGTGTCGGCGTGCTTTTAGTTCCGAGTATTTTCGGGTTATTTTTTAATATCACACCCTATCTCATAAGTGAGATTATTTTCTGCTTGATATTATTTGCATTCACATATATAATGGTAAAAATGCCCGAAACACCCATAAGAGAAAAAACTGTTAAATTTCGTTTCGTTATTCCTGTTTTACAATTTCTGCTCGTTTTAATTTCAACAATACAGACCATTCAGGGCGCTTACGAAAAGTTTTTTGAAAATGCGGGTTCATACCCTGTGGACACAATGAACGTTGCAATCGCTTTGTTTCCCTCAATATTAGGTGCAATTACAGGTTTCTTACCCGTACTATGCTATGTACTGCTTGCAAATTGGCTGGCAGACCCTTATGAGAAATAGATTAAAATAAAAAGGATTTGACTAATATGAAAAAAATAAAAGTTTTACCGTATATATTAGGCGCCATTACCGCTTTGTTGTTTTCAGGCTTTTGCTTATATGTTTTTTGTCCCGCAATCAATGTTCACAACGTGGGTTTGTGGGTGATTATTGATATTGCAATTTTACTTTTTGTTGTTGTGGTGCGGCTCACAAAAGGATTCAAAGATTTCGGTTGGATAACAGTAAAAAAGAGAACCGGGTCAAAAGGCAGAACCAAAAAGTTTGCAAAATTCAATTTTAACATCAAATATTATATACTTCCTATTATACTTACCCTTTTAATAATTGTAATCGGTATTACAGGCAGTACTGTTTTTAATGCAACATCTTATTCCGAAATTTTAAAGGTAAAAGATTCGGATTTTTCAGTTGACTTATCGGAATCTGTCGGCACGGATTCAATTGCACTTATGGATACCGCTTCAGCACGAATGCTCGGTGACCGTGAAATAGGCGCTCTTTCCGATGTTGTAAGCCAGTTTAACGTTTCTTACGATTATACGCAGATAGATTATAACGGAAATCCCATAAAGGTTTCAGCACTGGAATACGCGGGCTTTTTCAAATGGATGAATAATAACGTCAACGGAATAAAAGGTTACGTTACGGTTGACCCTGTTTCAATGTCCGCTTCTTTTGAAAAATCGGAAGGAATGAAATATGTTCCCTCGGCATTTTTCTCGGAAGATGCATACAGATACCTTTGGACTGAATATCCAACGCTTATGTTGGAAAACCTTCATTTTGAAATTAACGAAAACGGTAAACCCTATTACGTTGCTTCTGTCATTGAAAAAACAATAGGTTTATTCGGCGGTAAAACCGTCAGCGGATGTGTCGTTCTTGACCCTGTAAGCGGTGAAACACAGAAATATAACGTTTCGGATATTCCCAAATGGATAGACGTTGTTTTCTACGGCGACCTTATATGTGAACAGTATAATTGGCACGGTATGTTCCAGAACGGCTATCTGAACAGTATGTTTGCTAAAAAAGGTTGCAAACAGGTTACTACATATTATACAAGCGACGATGAAGTTGACGAAACGCCCATTTCCGACTACGGCTACGTGGCTAAAGACGGCGATATATGGATTTACACAGGTGTAACGTCCGTAAACGGTGACAGTTCAAATATCGGTTTCCTCTTAGCAAATGAAAGAACAGGCGAAAGCCGTTACTACTCAATTGCAGGTGCTGATGAAAAATCCGCTATGGCGGCAGCAGAGGGTGAAGTTCAGGAAAAAGGCTACCAGGCTTCTTTCCCGTCTCTTATCAATATTGACGGTCACCCCACATATATTATGGTCTTAAAGGATTCCGGCGGATTAGTAAAACTCTATGCCGCCGTAAACGTTGAACAGTATAATATTGTTACCACTGCAACCACCCAGGCTGAATGTATTAAAAAATACAGAATGGCTCTCGGTATAGAAAACGACGAGAAAAAGGAAGATATAAAAGAAAAAACAATTACCGTTGCTTCAATAAAATATATTGACATTGACGGAAACACTTTCATCTATTTAATCGACAACGAAAGCAATATATTCAAAGCAAAAGCAAGCGCAAATGAAAATATGCTTTTACTGAATGTGGGTGATAAAGTAAAAATCACCTATTCAGGTAAAACGATTACTTCTTGTGAAAAAGTCGGATAAAAGATAAATAATCGATATTTACTTAAAACAATTATAAACAAATCACACCCACTTAACGATTTTTCGCTAAGCGGGTGTGATTTATTTTATCAAATTGTATCTGCTCAGAACCAAGTCAATTATTACTTGAGTTTTCACTTTCATATTTATCTTTTCGAGAACATTACGAATTGTTTCTTCGTTAAGTTCGGGAATATATTTTTTATATTCGGGGTATTCTGAAATTACTTCGTTGAATAAAGTTATAAGAACATCTTTTGAATTCACTTTTGTTTTTGCAGGATAACCACGGGCAATAAGAGCCATATTGTTATCATAATTTGGAGCAAATCCAAGAATTTCGCCTGTTTTTGCATCTCGCAACAAACCGAAGTTATTTGTATGCCTGTCAGGATTTGCACATACTGTATCCATAAATATCATTCTGATATAATCGGGTACGGCATCAGGACATATATTTTTCAAAGCACTCACTACTTTGATATAGTCTTCATCATCGCCCATAAAGGTTGATGCAGGTTCAAAATTAACAGTTGCACCATTGGTAAAATCGAGAGTTTTTATAAATCCCTCGCCTCGCTCATAAACTGCCATATTCATACCGAGAGCGACACCTAATTCATAAACAAAAAGTTCGGAAAACAGTTCGCTGTGTGTGGCTCTTTTAAACATCCACCATTTGCCGTTAAGAAGTTTCCAGCACTTTTCAAAACTACCGACATTGGTTAATTCGGGTGTACGGGATTTTTTACTTGTGGCAGCACGGTTAAAACTATCGTAATTCCCCTTTAAAGCAAGGTTTGAAAAATAATCATCCGAGAATTTTACGTCATCATAAATCAAGTCGGAATCAATCGGTCTTATCCAATAGTTATCAGTAACGGTTGCGGCATTAACGTGAGCAACCGTTGATACATCATCTTTTTCGGCAAGGCGAAGTGCCTTTTTAAGAAGTCGAGAGTTAGCGCGATGGCTATCGATTGCACGAGTTTCAAGCCACATATCAGCATTTTTCACTCTTTTAAGATACAAAGGTAATAAATCATTATTTTTTACGAAAAGTTTACCGTTTTTCCACACAGCAACAACTACATTCCCGCTTAAAATCTCGTAATTATCTTTATCTATCACCTATCTCGCCTCCTTTAGCATTTCACATTCATATTATGCCAAAAACGATAAGTTTTGTCAATGTATCCTGCATCCTTCTTGTAACACAACAGAGTTTCACAGTATGCTTGAAAACTTTTTATATTTATGATATTTTTATTATATACACTGAAAGGAGTGGTACTTAATGGCAAAAGGAAAAAATAAAAAAGCAAAAAAGAGGTTACTTATTTTTATTTCAATAGTTATAGTTCTCGGAATTGTAATTGCGGGGCTTAACTTTTTATCACTTCAGAATCTTTTGAAAAAGGGTAATTCATATAACACCCCAGAAATTGAAAATCAACTGGTACCCCAAAAGGATGAAAACGGATATTGGTATTTTACAACCGACCGCGAGTTTAAGGTAATGCACCTTACCGATATTCACATAGGTGGCGGTTTTATGTCAAAAACCGTTGATGAAAAAGCCCTTAACGCAATTGCAACTATGGTAACAAAAGAAAAGCCCGACCTTGTTATTGCTACGGGTGACATTGCTTTCCCTGTTCCCTATATGGCGGGTACATTCAATAATTACAGCGGTGCAAAAGCATTCGGAAACCTTATGGAAAGCCTTGGGGTTTACTGGACAGTTACTTTCGGTAACCACGATTCTGAATGCTATTCATATTTTGACAGAGAATCAGTTGCAGAAATTTATTCAAACGAAGAATTCAAGCATTGCTTATTCGGGGCAGGTCCCGAAGATGTTGACGGTTACGGAAACCACGTTATTGAGGTTAAAAATTCAAAAGGTATCATTACACAGGCTATGGTTTTAATTGACTCACAAGCTTACGTTAAAGATACTCTCATTGACAGTATCAAAGGCACTTATGACAATATTCATCCTAACCAGGTTGAATGGTATGAAACTGAAATAAAAAGAATGAACGCCGAAAACAGCCAAGTCATAAAATCAATTCAGGGCGATGTAAACAGCGGTTTATTCAAACAATACGGCACAGTAAAAACTCTTGCATTTTTCCATATACCTTTGGTAGAAATGGCTGATGCCTGGAACGAATTCCAAGAAAACGGATTTAAAGACACAAAGGAGTTCAAATATATTGAAGGTATAATCGGTGAAGGCGGCAGAAGAATTTTCTGCGGTTTGGGTGAAGATGACCTTTTTGAAAAGATGCTTGAACTCGGGTCAACAAAAGCAATGTTCAACGGTCACGACCATATTAACAATACCACCTTTGAATACAAGGGTATTCAGTTCAGTTACGGTTACAGTATTGACTACTTTGCATATTCGGGCATTGATAAGCAAGGCTCGCAAAGAGGTTGCACTATGATTACCTGCAAACCCGACACCACATTCACTATTGATAAATATAACTATTATTCTGACAGATATAATCTTGACGGTTTCACACGCGAAGAAGTTACTATGCAGTTTGAGGACGTTACATACCAGACTCCCGAAGAATAAATCTTTTTTACACAAGGAAACGAGAAGATATGAGTAAAGAAAAACTCAGCAAGAAGAATTGGTTTATAATTACCCTCTTCTGCTTTATGGGTGGTATAGCCTGGAATACTGAGAATATGTATTTCAACACCTTTGTCACCAACGAAATTTATGCCGATGTATCACAGTCGGCAATCCTCGGCTCAATGGAAGCGGTAACCGCGGTTTCAAGAATGGTTGCCCTTTCCGCTATTGCGGCGGTGGTCACCACATTTATAATGGGTGCTCTCAGCGACAGATTAAAAAACAGAAAGATGTTTATTTCTGTGGGCTATATATTTTGGGGTATAGTTACCGCTATGTTCGGCTTCATTACAAAAGAAAACGTAGCAAACCTCCTAAACCTTTCCGACGAAGCAAAAATTCTCGGCTGTACCGTTTGGTTTGTTATCCTTATGGATATTGTAATGACCTTTATGGGCTCTACGAGTAACGATGCCGCTTTTCAGGCTTGGGTAACGGACGTTACTGTTCCTAGGCAAAGACCCATTGTTGAAACGGTTTTGTCCGTTGTGGGTACTGTATCCTCTTTTGCAGTAACGGGTGTAGGCAGTTTCGCACAGGCGGGTACTATCTCATATAAACTTTTCTTCGGCATTTTAGGTCTTGTAGTGACCTTATGCGGTGTGTTAGGCCTTTTCCTTATTAAAGACCCGCCCCGTACGGCACAGATAAAAACATCATCAAACTATTGGGCAGACCTCTTCTACGGTTTCAGACCCTCTGTTATTAAAGAAAACGCAAGACTTTATCTGGCGCTTGTTTCATTCTGCTTTGCAATCATCTCTTTCCAGGTTTTCTACCCCTATCTTCTTACATACGTTCAATACGTGGTTATCCCCGATAATGGCGGTGTTGAAAATCTTTTGAAAGCACCGGTTATTATAACAGCGGTAGTTGTTGTAATTATTCTTCTTGCGTGTATTGTAACTATGCTTAAACTTTCAAATAAGAAAAAAGGCTTTTGCCTGGCTGTAGGCGTAACTGTTATGAGTTTAGGTTTTTTACTTCTTTCAACAAGCACCAGTATTTACGTTATTCTTATAAGTATATTGCCTGTTGTTCTTGGTAACGCCCTTGTTAACATTCTCTTCGGTGCTGCTGTTAAAGACTTTATTCCCGAAGGCAAGGCAGGTCTTTTCCAGGGTATACGAATGATATTCTCCGTGCTTATTCCTATGATTGTGGGGCCCTTTATCGGCGAAACCGCATGTAAGTATGCAGCACGAACCATAATAAACGAAGCAAATGCAGAAGTTATTGTTCCTGCAAAGGATATGTTCCTGTGGGCAGGTATAGTATGTATATTGGCTCTTATCCCTCTTTTCTTCCTTATCAAAAAAGGCCTTGAAATTAAGGAAACCGAAACTGATGCTGAGGTAAAACAATATGAATAAATGGAATTTCTACACTTCAAAAGAAATTAAACCTGAGGGTTGGCTTCGCCGTCAACTTGAAATTCAGGCAGAAGGCTTAAGCGGTAATCTTCATAAAATCTGGCCCGATATTCGTGACAGCGCGTGGATTGGCGGAAACTGTGAAGGTTGGGAAAGAGTACCCTATTGGCTTGACGGGTTTATTCCCCTTGCTTACCTTTTAGAAAATGAAGAAATGATTGCAACCGTTAAGAAGTATATTGATGCGATTGTTTCGGCACAAGAGGAAGACGGTTGGATTTGCCCTTGCAAAAAAGAAGAAAGAGCAACCTACGACACTTGGGCAACTCAACTTATTTGCAAAACCCTTAAAGTTTATTACGATTGCTCCGGTGACGAAATAATACCCAAGGTCATTTACAAAGTTCTCAAAAACTATTATGAACTCCTTAAAAGCGGCGAAATCTCCTTATTTAAATGGGGTAAATACAGATGGTTTGAAACTTTCATTTCCCTTAACTTCTTATATGAAAAATACGGTGAAGAATGGATAAAAGACCTTGCCCGAATCATTAAAGAACAAGGCTTTGACTATAACACGGCAATCGATTTCTGGAAGAAACCAAGCCACACTTGGCGAATGATTACTCATATAGTAAATATGTGTATGATGCTGAAAACCGAAGCCGTTTCTCACGAATTACTGGGCGAAGAATATACCGACAACGCTGAAAAACTCCGTGAAATTCTTGATAAGTACAACGGCACTGCCTTTGAGGGCTTCACAGGTGACGAGGTTCTTTCGGGTATTGACCCCACAAGAGGAACAGAACTTTGCGCTATTGTTGAGCAGATGTATTCTTACGAAGAAATTTTCGCCCGTACAGGTGACAATAAATGGGCAGAACGCCTTGAAATGCTTGCCTTCAATGCTCTTCCCGCTACACTCAGCGAAGATATGTGGACTCACCAATACGTTCAGCAAGTTAATCAAATCGCTTGCCAAAAAACAATGATTATGGCACCGTTCAGCACAAACGGCCCATATGCGCATACTTTCGGACTTGAGCCTAACTTTGGCTGTTGTACCGCAAACTTTAATCAAGGTTGGCCGAAATTCGCGCTTTCAACGTTTATGCACAAGGACAACACAATAATAAACGCAGTTACGGTGCCCTCGGTTCTTAATTATAACGGTATTACAATTAAACTTGAAACCAACTACCCCTTTGATAACCAGATGCACTATTATATTGATACAGAAAAAGATTTTGACTTTATAGTCCGTATTCCGTCTTTCGCAAAAAATCTTAAAGTAAACGGTGAAAATACAGTTGTAAAAGACCTGAAATTTGAGATTAAAACAGGTAAAACTGAAATTGAAATCGAATTCCAGACAACACCGTTTTTCAAAGAAAGACCAAATAACCTTTACGCTTTGCAAACGGGTTCTTTACTTTTCTCGGTTCCGATTAGTTATGAAAAAGAAATGCGAGAATACGTAAAAAAAGGCGTTGAACGAAAATTCCCCTATTGCGATTATCAGTTTATTCCCAAAACACCTTGGAATTACGGCTTTTCCGACGGAAATTTTGAAGTTAAATTCAACGGAATAGGCGATGTTCCGTTTTCGCAGGATGCACCGCCCGTAACCGTAAAAGCAAATATGCAACAAATAAACTGGGGACTTAAATTCCCGTACAGAAGCGTTGCAAGAAAAACGCCGAAATCAACGAAACCGATTTCCGAAGTCAAGAAAATTGAACTTTGCCCATACGGTTGCGCAAGGCTCAGAATGACAGAAATGCCTTTGCTTAATAAATGAATACATAAAAAATCCGTTTCGAACGAAACGGATTTTTTACGTATTATATCAAAATATACTCTGCATTTTCCTGTGTTTCAAAAGAAGCTGTGTTACCGTTTCTTTCGCAAGGGATTTCTTTGTTATCTGCTTTTCTTATTACAGACTTAATATCCGAACATTCAACAGTACATTTTCTGCCTTTAAGGCTCTTGATTTTAAGAGAAATTATTTTCTCGTTTTTAAGTTCTGCAGAAACTAAGAATGCACCGTCTGCACGCAGATTAGTAAATGCTGCATCATCATTTTTATTCCAACAAGGGAAGAGTCTTATAACACCTTGGTGGCTTTGCATAAGCATTTCGTTAACGGTCGCAGGAATTGTTGTCAGATGTTCAATACCGCCGCCGTGATGACGGAAAAGCCTGTTGGGAAGTCCGAATTCCTTTATATTCTGACGAATACCTTCAATAAGAAAATCAGGGTCAACACCAATTCTTGCACCTGCGGGGAGATATGAGTTTGAGCCGTTATCATCAAGCCGTCTGTCGTTGATGAAATATGTATTTTTCGCGATTTTAAGTAGTTTTTCGTCGCTGGAAAGACCTATTTGAGATGCGGGATAAATATGCTGAAGACCTACTGTATTTTCATTTCTCCAACGAATGCCGAATTTAGAATATCTGAAGCATTTTTTACCTTTCTTGATAAACGTGGGGAAATCACTTAAATTCTCGATAATATCTTCCCACAAGGCGTATTTTTCAGAATTAAGCCCCAGTTCCTTTGACATATCATAAACTGCGTTAAACAATAGTTTTACAAGTCCCAGAGAGTTTATGGCATTTATTGTATTCACTTGACCGAAATGGGTGATATATCTGAATTTTTCGCCTCGGTAATAGGGAATTTCGTGGGCGGCATCGCCCTTTATTACGTATTTTCCCTTTTCTTTAACAAGATAATCTTCCCAGAATGCAGCAGTGTTCAAAACAAAATCATAATAGTTTTTGAGGGCATATTCCTTATCATAAGTTGAAAACCAATGCATAATGGGGATTACAGAGGTATAAGCGGCGTGGCTTTTCTGACCTAGGAAAAGTATGCCGTGTTCCTTACAATCTTCCTGACTGTAAACGTCAAGAGCCTTCGGTCCGAAACTTACAGGGAAAGCATAACCCCTGCAACCAAACAAACCCGCCATTCTTTTCGCTTCGTTTTTCATCTCGTTAACAGGTGTCATATACCCGTCAAAAAGTTCGGGATGATTAGAGGAAAAGACACAGTAATAGGGCGCCTCGTAGTTATAATTCATATGGTAATCCCCTGCCCAAGGGAAGAAATCATCGGTTACAAAGTTTCCGAATAATCCGGGAGGAAATGCACGGTTTCCCATACACCCTGCAAGGTGATACAGGCTTGAATTATAAAAACTTTCAATTTCTTTATACGGAAGTGTTACCTTTGAGGCAGAGAAGAATTTCTCCCATTTCTCCTGTGTTCTTTTTTTATCTTCGTTATAATTGCAATTCAGAACCATATCAACACCTTTGTTGATATACTCGCTGTCGTCAAAATTTGTAACAACCGAAATACAATAACGCGCGGTTTTAAAGCCGTCTGCAATACTTGTATCAATTTCTCTTAAGCAAACAACTACAGCCGATTCTCTTTCAACCTCTTCACCGCAGAATTTACGGGAATAGCATTTCACATCACTTTCCTCAAACACGGAATTTTCCGAATTACAAGTGTCGGGAAGCAAGATGTTAACACTGGGAATTTTTTCCGATTCGGGTGTTTTGATTTCAAAGTAAATAAGATTTTCGGGAGCAACAAAAAACTCAATTTCAGTACCGGAGAATTTACACTCAAGAAGACCTTTGTCAAAATATTGCTTGATATTGTATTCATTCAAATTAACGTGACCGATTCTCAAATCGCCTACGGTTTTTATTCCGCCGTCTTTATGCACACCCGAGGTAAATTTCCAAAAATCGCACTTTGAAATGTGTATAACAAGGTCTTTTTCGTCGTTATCAAAAACAACTCCAAGATCACCGTTACCGCACATTGCACCTGCAGGTATTTTATAAACCGCACCGCCGCTGTTTATATTTACAGGCTTTGAGGTTATTTCGTTAAAATATGTGTTCATTGTATATCACCGTAATTTATTTTATATGTATTTTTATCAAGGTTAGCAATAAATAACAGAAATCATTTAAACCAGTTTAAATCAATATTATCTGCAACGATTTTTCCGCCAAGTTTATTGGAATGAACATAGTCTTTTCCAAGATATTCTTTCCTTGTGCAAGTAGGCTTATCCGGATTCACGCACAAACTCGCCTGGTCATAAACTGAGTGGAAATATTTTTTATTCTCTTCAAGGAGCCTGTTAATTTCCGTAACCATCGCTTCTTTTTCAGGTCGGGAATCAATACTTTCTCCAAAGTTTAAAATATTGAAAACAATTAACTTTTTGCCGTGTTTTTTCAGTTCTTCTGATACGCGTATCATTGCATTTAAAAATTCTTCGGGTGTCGGTTTTTCTGTCTTAGGAGCAGCAATTGTACCGTACTGAAGAAAATCGTTTGTACCGAGAGCAATAATAACGAATTCAACGTCGGGATAGTTGAGAATGTCCCTGTGCAAACGGTTCAGACCGCTTTTACCGAACAGGCCTTTACAGATAAATCGTTTGTGGAAATCTCTCAGAAGACGTGTTCCCATAATAGATTTATTGATAACGGAATACCTGCCGAAAAAGTTTTGACGTATTCTGTCTGAAAACATATTTGTCCAATACCCTTGCTGACTGATGGAGTCACCGTGAACAACAATTGAACTTGCATTTGTATCATTGAGCATCTGAACAGACTGAAAAAGCGGTATCGGCTTGTGAAAATACATTTTAAGAACAACCGAAGCAATCTCGCGAACTTTATCACGGACTCGTCTTTGGTTTTCGATTTTCGGACTGTGGGAAACATCACTGTTAACCGTTAAAAGACCCGCATCATCAATAAGATTACCGCTGCGAAGCGCACCTTTTTCCACATAGGCGTTAATGCAAAAATATTCACCTGCCACTATGTCAAGGTCAACTTCATCGCTTAAAACAACCTCGCCTGCTTTAAGGCAAAGAGATTTTTGGGAATTTACCGTTGCGGTTTTACACTCCCCTGTAAAATTGCCGTCTTTATCGCATCCGGCAACTGACAATGCACCTATAACCACATCATTTTTTGCACATTCGTTGGAAAGTTCAAAGCGAACACTTTTTCCCGATAACGCGGATTTTATAACAAGTCTGAAAGTTTTTTGCAGGATGGGTAATAGAAAAATGAAAATGCAGAATGAGCCTGTCCCCAAACCTGAACCCATTTGTTATTCATACAAAATCCCTCCGTTTTCTTATAATATAACACTCCTTTGCGTTGGTTTTCAAGACGTTATACAATTTATCCTCTTCATTGACACAAAAAAAGCAGTGTGATAATATAGATTAAACGATTACAACTGAAAGGTTGAGGAATTTTGAAAAAACTCTTATCTGCATCTTTAATGTGTGCTGACCTTACAAACCTCATTGCATCTGTAAAAGAACTTGAAAAGGCAGGTATAGACTACCTGCATATTGATATTATGGACGGGAGTTTTGTTCCCAATATTACGTTGGGTTTTGATTTGGTCAACGCCATAAAAAAAGTAACCGACATTCCTTTGGATATTCATATGATGGTTAACGAACCCTCCAAGTTTATTGACAGAATGAATCTTTCCGAAAATGATATTTTATGTATACATTATGAATCGGAAATACATATCCACCGCACCCTTGAAATGATTAAAAACAAAGGTTGCAAGACAGGTCTTGCAATAAATCCCCAAACCCCTGTTGAAAACATAAAACACCTTACGGATTATATTGATATGCTTTTGGTTATGACTGTAAGTCCGGGTTTTACAGGTCAAAAAATGTTTATGGGTGCTGAGAAGAAAGTAAAAGAGGCGCGTAAACTTTTAGAAGAATGGAGTTGCTCTGATATGCTCATTGAGGTTGACGGCAATATAAGTCTTCCTAACGGCAGAAAACTTTCCCAATGCGGAGCCGATATTTTTGTTCTCGGCACAAGTGCTTTGTTTTTAAAAGACAAAACCATCATTGACGCTGCCGAAGATTTCAAGGCAGTTCTGGAGTGATTTTATGTATAAAAATATTCGTGCCGCTGTTGTAGGCAGTATAAATATGGATTTAATTCTCAATATGCAGAAAGTTCCCGAAGTGGGCGAAAACGTTTTGGGTACGGACTACGGCTATGCAAACGGCGGCAAAGGTGCAAATCAGGCAACTGCTTTAGCAAAACTCGGTGCGCAGGTTAAAATGGTCGGCAAAGTTGCAGATGATACAAACGGCAACAAACTTCTGGAGAATTTAAGAAACAACAATATTGATGTTTCCGGTGTTGCTACCGACGGTACTCAAACAGGACTTGCCGCAATCATTCTGGACGGTGAGGGAAGAAACAGAATTGTAGTTTACGAAGGTGCAAATGCCGAAATAGAACCTCAAAAGGCTCTTCAGGATATAGGAACAGACATTGACCTTTTGCTTTTGCAGTTTGAAACGAATGAGGAAGTTGTTGTAAACTGCGTTAACCACGCTGTAAAGAACAATATAACGACAGTTATTGACTGCGGTCCTGCAAAGAATTTCAGTTTGGAAAAAATGCAAGGCGCAACAATACTCTCCCCCAACGAAAGCGAAACCAAGGCTTTGACAGACATATATCCCGACACGGAAGAAAATATTTTGAAAGCCTCAAAAATATTGGAGGAAAGAAGTAAGGCCGAATTTATTGTTCTTAAACTCGGCGAAAGAGGTTGTTCACTCTGGGGCGGAAAAGAATTAAAACTTTTCCCCTCTTACAAAAGCAAAGTCATAGATACAACTGCCGCAGGCGACTGTTTTACCGCCGCATTGGCTCTGGAATATGTAAAAAATGGCGATATTCATACCGCTTGCGATATGGGAAACAAAGCGGGCTCAATAGCCGTCAGCCGAATGGGCGCGCAAAGTTCAATGCCCACTGTTGAGGAAATCTACCAAATAAAATAAAAAATATCTGTAACTAAAAAGAAAGTGGCAACTGTCTGCCACTTTCTTTATTATTTAATCGTATATCAAGACGAAAAACGCCGTGATGTACCGAAAGATTTAAATTTTAGGCGTACGGAGTTCGACTCCCGTCGGCTATAGTCAAAATTGCATTGTAATCATCAATTTCATAGTTTCCTGCGGTATGCTTGAGTATGTGATAGAGGTCTGCCTTCTTACCGTCCCAGCCTTTGACATCTATCCTTTTGAGTATGAAATTTATTCTCTTAAGAAGGTTAATCCATACGTCACCCTTTGGTGTACCTTCAGTATAACTTTGATTACCTTCAAAGACACCACGAACAAGATCTGTTGCATAATCGAGCGCACGCATATTTTTTATACTATTATCACATTTGATGAACAGCAGTCTTGCCAGCGTACCGACTTTAACTTTGCATATAAATTTTCCCGCTATGCGCAGTACTTTTTTTGTTATCCCCTTATCCTTTATACCCAGTTTTCTCATGGCACGTTCTGTGTCATCTCTCATATCTGTAATGATATTTATAATCATTCTGTCAAACATATCGGAAAGGTACTTTTTACAGTCATCGGTATCCCATTCAAAGTCGGGTGTGGGGATACTTTTGATGTCAATAGTTTTTTCATCAAGCACACTCACATGTCTTATAAAAGCAGGGTCGGCAATAACTGAACCTGTGGTAATGTCATAAAGTTTGTTGCCTTTTTCCGTTACCAATTCATTTATGCTCTGATTATGCATATGTCCTGTGAAAATAATATGTATACCGTTATCTGCAAGGAAAGTTGCAAATTTATAAGCATCTCTGATAAGTATGGGCGAAATTAACGAAAACAAAGGCTGTCCCGGAAGAATGGGATAGTGACACATAGCAACAATTGTCTGGTTGTCTTCCTGTGCTTTTTTTGCCTGTTCTTTAATCCACTCTAACTGCTCATCAAAGAAATAGTGTTTACCGTCTTTTTTCAGGTCACAGTTAAGTGCCATAAGTCGCACATCATCGGAAAGTTGTGCAACATAGGAAAGATGTTCCTCATCAAATGCAATTGCATCACCAAAGCCGAAATCCCTATACATAGTGAGCAACTCATTTCTTTCGGTGTGTTCCGGAGAATATCTGCCGTTTTCACCAAATGCAAATGTATCCTCTCTTTTCCATTTAAAATCATGGTCGGCAGTAACAACATAGATTTTTTTACCGCTGCTTTTCAGGTCATACAGAAGTTTGAGAAAACCTTCGTGACTCTTTTTCTCTCCGTTAAAAGCCAAATCACCTGCTATAAGTACAATGTCTGCCTCATCGGCTTTTTTCAAAAATTCAAAAACGCTTTTGTTTATGCTCTCGGTTTCAGCAAAACACTTTTGCTCGTAATGCATAAAGTCTTCGTATTCTTTTCCGCTGCAACCCGATGCGGTATCGAAAAAATGCGGGTCTGTCATTACATAGAATTTCAATTGCTTCATATGCTTAAATTTCCCCTTAATTGATACTTTTATATTATCAAATTACCATCTGTTTTCCACGTATTCACAGAATGTGAAAAGGTCTTTTATTTGTAGTTTAGTGCCGTCATCCAGGGTAACATCACCGTTCCATATTCCGAAAACCTGGTGGCAGTTCATTCTACCCACTTTAAAATCCACATCCGAATGGTTGTCAAGAGTAGGCATCATAGTCATATTGAATCTGCCGTCCTCGGAAATAAATTTCCACGTTTCAAGAAATCTGTCTTTCGGGAATTTTTCAACGTCAACTGCACCGATTTTATGCACCTTGCCGTCATAAAAAATGCAAGTTTCAGTAGCATTGATTTCGTTACCGATAGCCCAGGTTATTTCAAAACCGAAAAGGTGTTTTTCACCCTTTTCATCAGTTATGTACTGATTACCGCTGCCCCAATACCAAACCATTTTGTGCGGAGTGTTAACTCTGCCCCAGTCGAGTGTACAGAAGGCATTTTCCTTTGAAAACTCGTATACGTAATCCCCAAACTTAAACGTACCCTCACAAGGCATACACATCTGCTTCGTGGTCATAAAATATTTGGTTTCATCCTCGTCAAAGGGAAAAACCGTTGTAATATTTTCAAGACCTTCGGGTATATCCATAGAAATGTTAACTTCCACAGGTTTCTTTTTAAACGAGCCTTTGTACCGTAAAGTTCGCTCGGTTTCTTTGGTGTGAAAATCAAATTCCGTCTTACCGATTTTTTCTTTAAAACGGTTTGGCACATCACCCTTTGCAGGCGGAACATATTTGTTACCGCCAACAAAATACTGTACGGAATCGCAGATAACCTCACCTGTTTTAAGGTCAACCAACTTCGCCGCCACATATCCGCCTATGTTGATGTTGGCAAAACTAACAAGAATCTGCATTTCGTCACCAACATGAATGGTGTAAAAATCCCACTCTTTACGGCTGATTATACCCTTTTTAACATAATCCCTGTTGTATTCAAAAACGTTGCTCCTCGCCCAACCTTTACAGAGCAACGTCCCGTCAGAAGCAAGAAGCGGAACATCCGCAGTATACTCCACCTGCTTCGACCTCTCCGCCCACTCACTAAACGGCACATAAGTCCGCTTCAATTCATCAGTCATTTTCTTTTCTCCTATGTAGTTTGAATCAAATATTATTTCTCACCTTTACGCCACATTAGCATTTGCGTTGATATTTTCAATTATTTTTCTGATACCTGCCCAAACGGACAAGTCTGTGAAAATTTCAACTACGCTACCTTTATCTGTGAATGGTGATTCTTGCAAAACTGAAAGGTCTTTCATCAATCCGTTGTGAAATATATATTCAACAATCTGATTTACAAAATAAATCTGTCTTGAATCAAGATTTACATCATCAAGATATTTTGCGAATGCAGTTTTAGCTGCATTCATATCAAGACCTACGATTTCACGAACAAATTCACCTAGAGGTTTCTCACCGAATTCAGCCTCATAGTCAGCCTTTGTTCCTACTTCGTTCCAAAGTATTTCTTCCAGTGCTTTCACATCATCAGTATCCAAAGGAATATTTGATTTGAGTTTTGCAATAACAGGATTCTCTTGATGTTGACGAACATAGAATTCAGCCTTGGCTTTGTAATTCTTCAAATCATCATTTTCAAGTTCGGATTCGTTCCATTCGATTGATAAAATTTCATCGTCAAAGTTTGTGTTGTAGATAGCACCTTCATAGGGAATGTATTTTATCAAATCACGCAAATTCTCACGGATATGCTCAAACTCGTTGATGCCTGCATTGTCAACATAATTGGTGTGCAAAATCTTATCAATCAACTCCGCTTGTACCATTATTTCAGGTATATTTGCAACACTTGCAATACCTGAAACCTTTTTGAAAAGGTCACTACGAGCACGAGTATATTTTTTACCTATCAAATATGCAAGTTCAATGCCGTACATAAGAGCATCAAAACGCATTGCTTTCGGGTCATCCTCATCCGGTGTGATGAGTGGTGCAAGTTCCTCTCCTATAATAAGAGTATCTTCGTAGGTAAGGCTTGTGTAATTATCGGGATTAGAATACAATTCAACATATTTTAAATGCTGACGAACTGCAAAATTTTCTTTGTTAAGTTCTCGGACTTTACGAACCATATCCTCAACAAGAGTTTTGCGGAAAGCAATTAAATCTTCAGTCTGATATGCTATATCTTGAAGTTTGAAGACTATTTGCGATTTTAAACTGAAAATTGCACCTTGTAATGCAATTTGGTTTGCAGTAGGCTTGCCTTTATTCATACGGAAAAATTCAAAGTTTCCGCAGAAATCAAATATATAGAACAAATTCTTATCTTTACCATCCAAAAGACCTGGGCAAAGACGAGTGCCTCGACCGATCATCTGCCAGAATTTCGCTTTACTCATAACCTTTTTGAAGAACACAAGATTCACTACTTGGGGAACATCAATACCTGTATCGAGCATATCAACAGAAATAGCAATCTGCGGTAATTTCTTAGGGTCGGAGAATTCATCAATAGCAGTCTGCGCATAGTTTATTTTGTTATCAATAACCTTTGCGTAACCGTTAAGGTGAGGATATTCTTTATTGAACACCTCGAATATTCTTTCAGCGTGCCTGTGGTTTTTGGCAAAGATAATTGTTTTACCAATCCTTTCGCCATAGTCAATTTTAATGCCGTTTGTCATTAAAACATTAAGCACTTCTTTGATTGTATCTTCATTGAAAATCCATTCATTAAGGGCGGATGAACCTATGCTTTCAGGCAGTTCACCGTCACGGGCAAAGGTTGCCTCATATTCCTCTTTATCTTCATCGGATAAATCATCATAAACAATGCCTTGCTCAATAAATTTGAGTTTGGTTTCAACGGACATAAAGTCAACAAGATAACCGTCTTTAACGGCATCTGCCAACTCATAGCCGTAAGTAGGCACACCGTTTTCAAGTTCAAAAACCTCATAGGTGTTCTTATCAATTTCATCCTTGGGCGTAGCCGTAAGACCCACCAAAGGTGCGTCAAAGTAGTTAAATATATCGCGGTATTTGTTATAAATGGAGCGATGTGCCTCATCGCATATCACCAAATCAAAATGACCGCAGGTGAAAAGTTTTCCATTTTCATCTTTAACAGAATCAATGCAGTTCATCATTGTCTGATAAGTTGAAAAAACACAGTGAGCGTTATAATTATCTTTATCTTCGCAAAGATTTGTAACAGATAAATCAGGCAGCATATTATAAAAACTGCGCTTTGCCTGAGTTACCAATGAGTTTCTGTCAGCGAGAAAAAGAATGTTTTTCACCCAACCGTGTTGCAACAGAACATCACAAAGAGCAATAACAGTTCTTGTTTTACCCGAACCTGTTGCCATAACAAGCAAGGCTTTTCTTCGGTTCTTTTTGCCGAAACTGTCGCAAACGGCTTTGATAGCACCTTCCTGATAATATCTACCTGCTATTTTCTTATTAACCATTACGTGATTAAGGCTTGTTCGCATAGTCTGAAGATTAAAGAGTTTTTCCAAATCACGCTTTGAATAAATGGTTGCGCACTTGCGCTCGGGGTAGAGGTTATCTGTGATTCGGGTATCAAAACCGTTTGTAAGGAAAATTACAGGACGGCGACCAAACTTCTTTTCTAATAAATCGGCATATAACTTAACCTGTTCCCTGCCTTTAGATACATCCACACAAGTTCTTTTGGCTTCAATAACTGCCAAGGGCTTACCGTCATCACCGAATAAAACATAATCGGCAAAACCAACCTCGGATTTGTTTGGCATACCGGGAAGTTCATATTCATTCACCCAATCCTTGCCCTCAACCCAACCTGCATCCTGAAGCATAAAATCAATATAAATTTTGCGGGTTTTATATTCAGAAATATCAAGGGGTTTTGGAACATAGGTCTGTATCTGTTCTTCACGGCGAGAGGTTAACTCTGCTTTAAGGCTTTCGTTCTCAGCAATCAGCGCTTTAAGGTCGATGTCAATAAACGGGGCTTCTTCAACCTTTTCTTCTGCACTTTCTTCCAAAAGACCGAGATTAAAATCGCCCGGAACATATTCTTCACCATAGCAGCAAGCAATGAAATCCATAAAGATATACAGGTTTTCAAGGCAGAGCGTTGCCTGCTCAACAGAAAACTTTTTACCTTCGTGAGCCGCATTATTACCTAAACGGCGAATGAAATCCATCCTTCGCCATATATCATTGCCGACTATATCACGGAAATCCTCGGTATTCATAAGACTCACCAAAGTTTCCTGATAAGGCTCACCAAGAGAGCCGTCAACGGAATACATCCATTTAACAGCCATCTCCATCGCTCTACGGCAATTTATAATGCAGGTTGACAGGTCAATATGTAAAGTCTTTTCCGCAGCAACAGCAATGCCCGAAAAACTATCAAATTGCTTGTCCTGTGTCAAAAAATCAAAGTTGGTCATTTAATCACCTGCTTTGTTGTTATTTTTTGAATTTGTATTCTGTATTTAAATTATCAATTCTTCTAAATATTTCACAGAAATACATTCCATATTCACTTAAAGAGAAATAGCTATCCAATGAAAAACCATAGCTCATAGGATGATATTGTTTTAATAAACCAATAGATTTTAATCTGCTACACCTAATCTCATTAAAACTAAAATCTTTTCCTTGTTCAGTCTCTAAAAAAGCTTTGCCATCGAACAAAGTATTCGTTTCACTTTGCTTATGATATATTTCTAACAAATGCGGAATATCTTGAATATAAATTTGATCAACCATATCAAGATATTCTCTATATCCCTCTGTTGTAATTTCACTATTTATAAGATCTCTGTACAGTTCTGCCATTATTTTTGCTTTTTCAACTCTTGAAGTTCGGTGTAAAAAAACAACCGTTTGTTCTACTTCATCAAAATACCATTTTTTGCCGAATTGGTATGCTTTATTCCTTTTTTCTAAACCTTTTTCATCTAAATCACCATTTTGTAATTGAAAAAGGAAAACAAATTGTTTTTTAATATTAAACTTTTCAATTATTGAATGACCAAATTTTATTACTTTTTTTGCTTTATTAAAATAGGGTATAAATTCAACTGCATCAGATAGTACGTCTCCTAAATCATCTAAATCTAATTTCTCAACATCATTCACCAATAGATTATTCTTTTGTATTGTTGGAATCACTTCACCTAAGTCTTTAATATATATATTATCAGCGTTGGTTAATTCGTTATTCATTTTATCTCCTATCAATTATTTGCATAAATTTAATCATAAAATCAACTTTTTTGTCATTAAAAACACCTCATTTACTCTTCAATTATATCGACAAGATAATCAAATCACAATATCGAAAACGTTGTGTTTTTGTTGTGCTTTTTTTGCGCTACCTCATCAGAAATATTGTTGCATTAATGATTTTTTTAGTGTTTCGAGTTTTTCGAGACTTTGCTGAAAATCAACTTTTGATTTATTGATTTGTAATATATTTCAGTTACAACATTTTTTCGAAAAGATATCAGGTTGTTTTTCCTTTGTTAAAATCGAAGTTGGTAATTTGTCTCACCTGTTTTTATTATCACATTTGATTATTCAGAATATTAATAACATCTGAAATAGTATTTGCTCGAAAAATTGAATCACACACATTATTAACTCTGATTTTATTTATTTCAGATAAATTTGAATAATCTTTTTGGATTTCATCACATTTGTTTTTTACGCCAAGCCAAAACTTAAAGTATTCTTGTTCTTGATTCATAATATCACCTCCCTTTTATGCTCAATTATACAAAAAAATATAAAAAGAGCAAGGAACAAAAGGGGTAATAAAAAGGTAATAAAAAGGTAATAAAGTGGTAATAAATTGGTGCATTAAACACAAACTCATCCGAAATATTGTTGCATTAATGATTTTTTTAGTGTTTCAAGTTTTTCAAGACTTTGCTGAACTTCAAATTTTGATTTGTCGATTTGTTTCACAAAGTTTGCAAATTTATTTTGAAGTTCAATTGGTGGAACAATAACTTTTAACTCGCTCAACACTTTTAGATTTATGTTTTTCTGCGCCGATTCAGGTGCCTGCGATTCTAAAATCTTCTGAAAAAATGAGAACCAGTAATGAATGAAAACATTATTAGTTTTATCATTAGCTTTAAAACCAACAACGCTATCAGGAAAACAAGCATCAAATGTCAATATCGCTGTTTTGGCAATGTTTGCAGCGATTGTAATACACAAAGTACCTTTCTGCCACAACTTACTTTGTTTAAAACCTAATTCTGAATAGGTATTTTCATATTCTGTTATATAAAGATTTGAATTCGCAACTTCACCAGTTTGTATTAAAGGATATTCACCACCTAATAATTCAGGGGCATTTCTTGGTCGGTGTTTTGAAACTCCACGCCCAAACTCACCTAATTCCGGCAAAGTCAACTCTGGTAAATTTTTTGAATTACTTACAGGATCACCAAACAACTCGACAAATCGGGCTTTGACGAGTTCATCAAGTTTTGAAAGTTGTTGTTTGCGAAGTTTAACAATGTCACAAATTTTATCAAGTACAACAACTATTCGTTTTTGCTCTTCAATCGTAGGTAATGGAAAGTTGTATTTTTTTAATGCGGGAACAGTTAATTGTGGTATTGATGTACCACTTCCATCAAATTTATAATTTTGTGCTGCATAAAACAAATATCGTATGTCAATAATATCTTTTTTAGGCACGAGGGTTATAAGGCGAACTATCGGGACAAAAGGAGTATTCCTAACAGATGTATATCCAATAGTTCCCCTTGCAGAAATAGTTATACTAGGCTCGGAAACTCTTGCAAAATTTGTGAAACCATAGAGTCCATCATTAGCTTCGCCGTTCGAATATATTGGGATGTTATATTTATCAGTTTTTACAATAGACATATTGTTTTTAGGTGCATCACCACCGGCAAAGATTTCAGAACACACATCACAAATATTCACTATTTTTGCCATCATCCCACCCCTTTCACAAGTGCTATTATAGCTATAATTAATGCTACAAAACTAACTATTCCTGAAAAAACAGAAACGATATAGTTTTTGTCTTTTTCTTTTTCCACTTCGTGTGAAGCGCCCCATATAATCACAGAGTAAAGAAAAACAATAACAGATAGAACAATTAAAACAATGCCGAATATTATCCATAATGTGATATTACCCACATCAAAACCATGCAAAATGCAATTAACTGCAATATAGATACCTGCAATGGTTAAGAAAAACCCGGTAATGGCAATAATTTTAAATGTAAGGCTAGTTAAAACAGCAAATATACTAACAGTGAGATTTCCTTGAGTATTACTTTTGTTTCTTAAAATTAGAACTATAGCCTTTATGTAATCTTTGATTGTAATTTTAGTTTTGTTTTCTTGGTAGGATTGCTCTTCATCGACACGATTTTGAGCCTTAACAATAGCTTCTGCGAGTTTATCATAATCGATATCTACATTGACAGATTCTATATTATTAACAACCGTTTGGTTGTTTTTCTTTTTAGCCATATTATCTCCTTTGACTCCAACTCAAAATTCATGAAACAAACTCTTTTCCGGTAGCAGCGTAATAACTGCCACAAACACTTGATACGTCCATAGGAACAGGAATGAGTTTTATATAATGTTCCTTTTGCAATTCGTAAACCATGCTAATAACTTCTATATTAGGCAAATTTAATGTCGCCGAGATTTCGTGTATATTTGCACATTTTAATAATCTTACACAATTCCAAATTTTAAATTTTGTTTCTTTGTTGCTCATTTCAGCATTTCCTCCAACTCGGCAAGGCCTGTTGTTATTTTCATTTCAAGCTCGTTTAAATCTGCCATAATTTCTGCGGTTGAGGGATATTCAATGGGCACATACTCTGTCTTTTTGTACTTGTTTATTGAAAGGTCATAATCATTGCCGACAATTTCATCCTTTGGTACAAAGAAGGATTTTTCTGTGCGCTCACGCTCAGTTTCTTTATCGAGATTATGGAATCTTTCGATAATATCCGGGATGTCATTTTCTTTTATTTCCGTACGCTTATCATCAAGGCTGAAGCCGTCTGCCTGCATATCGTAGAACCAAACGTTATCAGTTCCGCCGTGACCTGTTTTGGTAAATATAAGAATACCGGTTGAAACACCTGCATAGGGTTTGAAAACGCCTGAAGGCATAGAGATAACTGCTTCAAGGCGGTTACCTTCAATTATTTCTTTACGAATTGCTTTATGAGCAGTTGAAGAACCGAAAAGAACACCGTCGGGAACAATACAAGCGCATCTGCCACCAATACGAAGCATACGAAGGAAGAGGGCAAGGAACAAAAGTTCTGTTTTCTTAGTCTTACAAACCTTTAACAAATCGGCAGAAACAGTATCGTAATCAAGGCTACCTTTGAATGGTGGGTTAGCAAGAATTAAAGAGAATTTGTCCTTATCTGCATTCTGGTCGGAAAGGCTGTCACGGTATTCAATAAAAGGACTGTCAACACCGTGAGTCATCATATTCATAGCACCGATGCGGAGCATGGTTCTGTCCATATCGTAGCCAAAGAACATGTGATTCATATAGTGGTCTTTTTTCTGTTTATTAAAGAAGATTTCTTCTTTATGCTTTTCTTTGAGGTATTCGCCTGCATTCACCAAAAATCCACTTGTTCCGCAAGCAGGGTCGCAGATTATGTCATCGGGTTTGGGTTGCATAAGTTCAACCATCATTCTGATAATGTGGCGAGGTGTACGGAACTGACCGTTCAAGCCTGACTGTGCGATTTTATTAAGAAGATATTCATATGTATCACCGCGGACATCTTTATCCTGCTCTTTTGCCATAATGGCATAGATTTCATCAAGGGAATCAACTACCTTTGAAAGAAGCAATGGTGTAGGCAATTTGAATATTGCGTCATCCATATATTTTGAATATGCGCTGTCTTTTTTGCCGTCAAGATTTTTGATGAACGGGAAAACCAATTCCTGCATAGTCGAATACATTTTACCGGCAGGGAAATCACGAAAAACAGACCATTTAAGCTGACTACCGTCAATTTTGCGGTCGCCAACTGTAACTTCATCTGCAAAAATACTCTTATAAGGAAGACCTAACATAGCACTTTCCTTTGCCCGAAGGTTGTCCGAATCGTCAAGGTCGTGGATAAACATAAGGTATGTTATCTGCTCAATAACATCCAAGGGGTTAACAAGTCCGCCTGCTGCAAAAACATCCCATAAACTATCTATTTTATTTTTAAGTTCGCCTGTAATCATTTTTATTCTCCTAAAGCATGTTATATACAATTATACAGTTTATATTATATTACATTTATTTTCATATTTCAACAAAATATATTCTATCTGACCCGCTGTTGTGACAAAAATCGGACATAAAAATAGAGCGATTGGTGTGGTCGCTCTCTTGGTTATTTCTTGTATTTTTACTTTAATTTAAATACCCTTTTCTGCAGTTCTTTTATACCTCAACACAAGAATGCCGTTTCGGGTTTCTGTTTTTGTTAATTGGTAATTTAAAACGCAACTGTCGGTGAATAAGGGTTTATCGTTTTTGGCGGCAACAATGGGGGCTGCTACTTGTTGCGTAATTTTTAATTTTATGTTATTATGTTTTTGGAAATTCCTTTAATAAAATTTGAGGAGTATGGAATATGAAAACATTAAAAAACTCGTTGGCTCTGTTACTTGTACTCGCAGTTGTTTTTTCTGTTGCTTCTTGCGGTAAAGGTGACGGAGATATTACGACCACCACTGCCGAAACGTTTAACAATAACTTTGTTCAGGATAACGTCACTAATATGACAGAAACTCTTGCGGTAACTGTTTTTGACAATAATCAGAACACCACGTACGCAGAAGTTCCCGCTACAGAGAACGCACCTACCGAAATCATCACCCAAGCCCCCGAAACCGAGGGTTACACTCCCCCTGCTACCGTTGCACCGCAAGTTTCCGAAACCGTCAATACAAATATTGAAGACGTTACAGGGGTAGGCTCATATGCAAGCACCTACCAAGGCGTTGAGCAAACTGTTTTCTATCCCAAGAAAGCAGAAAACGGTAACGACGTGTACCCCGTTGTTGTTTTCGCTAACGGCACAGGGTTTGACTATAAAATATATGAAAATCTTCTTATAAAAATT
Organism: Clostridia bacterium; assembly: GCA_017626295.1. Taxonomy (GTDB): domain Bacteria; phylum Bacillota; class Clostridia; order Oscillospirales; family Acutalibacteraceae; genus DTU089. Next base: position 43,569 of record JAGAJB010000013.1, read on the forward strand.
GCCGAGGGCGGTTACATTGTTGTTGCCAACAGCGAAACAATGGCTGCAGACGGCACTGCACAGCGGGCATCACTTGACTTTATAATTTCCGAAAACGGCAACTCAGGAAGCGTACTGTACAATAATATTGACACTAACAACGTGGCTGCCGCAGGTCACTCACAGGGCGGCAGAAGTGCCGTAAATGCGGCTGCAGCGGATTCACGCTTTGACTGTGTTATTTCATTCGCAGGCAGTAACTTCCCCGAAGAAGCCGAAAAACTTTCCGCACCTGCTCTTTTTATGGCAGGCACACGGGATATGATAGTAAATGCTGATAAATGGGTTAAACCTGCATACGACGTATGCAAAGGCCCTGCGGTTTATGTTTCCCTCGTAAACGGTATTCACACAAGTTGTTGCTCTGACCCCGAAACATACACGCAATACGCTATTGAATGGTTAAACATCTGGCTTAAGAACGACACAGGCGCAAAAGGCACTTTCCGAGGCGGCGGTGAACTTTCAAAGGACGGCGCCTGGACAGAGTTTTCCTGCAAAGGCATTTAATATATTTAACAAAAATCTTTTTTATAAAAGCCCGTTTTATAACAAATTTTTAGAACATTTCCACAGGGCAAAAAAAATGCCCGTCTGCCCTTGACATTAGGATAAAACAGTTTTAAAATTCATTATGTAAAAAAATTGATGCTACTGCTAAACAGCGGTTAGAAGGAGCGTTTAAAATGAAAAAACTCTACGAAGGCAAAACCAAAGACGTTTACGAACTTGAAAACGGCAACTTTATGCTTAAGTTCAAAGACGATTGCACAGGCAAAGACGGCGTTTTCGATCCCGGTGAAAACAGCGTTGGTCTTACCATTGAAGGTATCGGTAAAGAAAACCTTAAAACATCCATTTATTACTTTGATATGCTCAAAGAAGCAGGCATCAAAACTCACTATGTAAGTGCTGATGTTGAAAACGCTACTATGGAAGTTCTTCCCGGTAAAGTTTTCGGCCACGGTCTTGAAGTTATTTGCAGACTCGTTGCAACAGGCAGTTTCATCCGCAGATACGGCGAATATATTGAAGACGGTACAGTTCTCGAAGGCGGCTACGTTGAATGCACATTCAAAAACGACGCTAAGGGCGATCCCCTTGTTACAGGCGAAGGTCTTGCAGCACTCGGTGTTATGAGCCCCGCAATGTTCGAGAGTATGAAAGAACAGACACTCAAAATCACAAAGATTATCGCTGATGACCTTAAAACTATCGGCCTTGACCTTTGGGATATTAAGTTCGAGTTCGGTTACAACAACGACGAAGTTATCCTTATCGACGAAATCGCTTCAGGTAATATGAGAGTTTACAAAGGCGATACAATCGTTGAACCCGTTGAACTTACAAAACTTATTTTAAATAGATAAATCAATGATTACCCCCGTTGAATTTCAAGAAATTCAACGGGGGTAATATTTTTATTCGCGTAAGATTACAATTAATAAAACTTTATAAGGTTGCGTGAAGAACGCAGTTTTAGCGAGCGACGCTGTATTTAGATACTGCGAGCGAACTAAAACAAGTTATTCGCGTAAGATTACAATTAATAAAACTTTATAAGGTTGCGTGAAGAACGCAGTTTTAGCGAGCGACGCTGTATTTAGATACTGCGAGCGAACTAAAACAAGTTATTCGCGTAAGATTATAAAGTTTTAAGGTAATTTATGCTCATTTCGGCACATTCCATAGGTGTTTTACACATTGAGGGGTCGTCTTGCTCAACTACTACCCATTCTGCGCCTGCTTTTTCTGCGGAAGCGATAATCTTCTTCCAATCCTGAACACCGCTGCCAACGGGTCTGAACTCGAACGTGCTTGTATTTTCCTGTTCCTCTTCCTCAATACCTATAAGTTTGTAAAGAGGGCCGTTACCCTTTGAGCCGCTGAAATCTTTAAGGTGAACAATGGGTGCTCTGCCTGTGTATTTCTCAACGTATGCTGCAGGTTCTTCGCCGCCTACGTTTACCCAGCAGGTGTCAATTTCTGTTTGAAGAAGGTCTGCGGGAACTGTATCGTAAAGAATATCAAGGGCATATTTGCCGTCAATTTTAAGGAATTCAAAATCGTGGTTGTGGTAGAGAAGTTGAATACCCATTTCTTTTGCTGCTTCGCCGATTTTACGAATACCCTTAACTGTATCATCCCAACCCGCTGTACCGGGACGGCATTCCTCAGTAAGATAGGGAACAACAACATATTTACAGCCTAAATCTTTGTAATCCTTAAGAACTTCCCCGGGATTTTCCAGCATATCATAATAAGGAACGTGAGCAGAAACAGGAACAATGCCTAAATCATCGCAGATTTTTTTAACCTCTGCGCCTGATTTTCCGAAAAGGCCTGCAAATTCAACACCTTCGTAGCCGAGTTCCTTAACTTTTTTAACCGTACCTTCAAAATCTTTTTCCATATCGTCACGAACGGAATAAAGTTGTATGGCAATAGGTAATTTCATAATTTTTACTCCTTTATGTAAACAATTTCTATATGGTTATATTACTCTAATTACTCAAATAATTCAAGTACGTATTGTTATTTATGACAGATTTTATTTTTTGATTTCTTATTTATTGACAAGTGGTAAAAAATAGTTGTATATTATTATAAAACCCAAATGAAATGAGGTAATACCTATGAAATATATTGTTGTTTTATACGACGGAATGGCGGACTACCCTGTTCCCGCATTAGACGGCAAAACGCCAATGGAATTGGCTGAAAAGCCTTTACTTGATAAACTTGCAAGAAACGGCGAAGTTGGTCTTGTAAAAACTGTTGCAGACGGTTTAAAACCCGGCAGTGACATTGCCAATATGAGCGTTCTCGGTTACAATCCCAAAGAATGTTACACAGGCCGTTCACCCCTTGAGGCAGTAAGTATCGGAGTTAATATGCTCGACTCTGACATTATCTTCCGCTGCAACCTTGTTACACTTTCTGACGAAGAAAATTATGAAGATAAAACTATGGTTGATTACAGCGCAGGCGATATTTCCACCGCTGAAGCCGCTGAAATTATTAAGAGTGTGGAAGAGCATTTCGGTAACGATATTTTCGCCTTTTACAGCGGTGTTGCGTACCGTCATTGTCTTGTGTGGCACAACGGCACACTTGACCTGGGTAAACTTACACCTCCCCACGACATTTCGGGTAAAGTTATAGGGGAACATCTTTCCGACAGCGAAAATGCAAAAGAACTTATAGGAATGATGAAAAAAAGTTACGATTTTCTTATGGAACACCCTGTTAACAAAAAGAGAATTGCTGAGGGCAAACGCCCCGCTAACTCAATCTGGCTTTGGGGCGAAGGCACAAAACCTTCACTCCCCGATTTCAAAGAGAAATACGGTCTTGACGGCTCAATAATCTCTGCGGTTGACCTTCTTAAAGGTATTGCAAAATGTGCAGGTATGGACGCCCCCGAAGTAGAAGGTGCAACAGGTTACATTGACACAAACTTTGACGGCAAGGCAGAATGTGCAATAAGCGAACTCGAAAATAAAGATTTCGTTTACATACATATTGAAGCACCCGACGAATGCGGTCACAGAAATGAGCCCGAAAACAAAGTTAAATCAATTGAACTTATTGATGAAAAAGTTCTCGGCAAACTTCTTCCCGCTTTGGAAAAATACGAAGATTATAAAATTATGGTACTCCCCGACCACCCCACACCCATTGTTACAATGACTCACGCAGGTGACGCAGTACCCTTTATGATTTACCAAAAGTCAAAAGCAACTGACAACGGCATTGAGTCCTTCAACGAGATTACCGCAAAAAATACAGGTAATTACATTGAAGTAGGTTACACTTTGATGGATAAATTTATAAAGGAATAAAAAACAGAAACCAAGAAAGAAACAACTCTTTCTTGGTTTTATTCATTTCTGACATAATATGAATTCGGCACTTCTCCTACTATAATTGTTTCAACAAGAATTATGGTTTCGTCAACACTTTCATTCAAATGGCAAAGTCCCATATATGCGTGGGCTGATGCCTGAACGTCAAGGTAAATTGTGTGGCGTGTCTGGTTAATGCCTGCACTTTCAAATTTTGAAACAACGTCCGTAACAGCAAAACCGTAAATGGTTGCGGTTACGTTTATATTAAACATTTCGCTGTCTAAAAAGGCAAAACCGATTATCGCCCCCAAGGGTATGGGTACTTCTGTTTTATCAAATTTTGAAAGTCTGTCGGAACATCCGTCGGATAAATCTGCCTTGTAGCCGTTTATGTATGCGCTTTTTAAAGTTATGGCGGCTATTGAGCCGTCGGGATTTTTTTCGATATTCACCATATCGCTGTACTGTACTCCCAATTCGTCAACAATTTCATTAACGGTGCGGTCAAGTACGTTTGACAATGAGTTTTTCAGTGCATTTCCGCCCACGGTTTCAATTACTGGTCGCATTTTAATATCACAAATCACGGAACAGATGGAAATCACTAAAAATATTGAAACTATTCTGAATAGAATTATTTGCCGTTTCTTTTTAAAATAAAACCTTTTAGCCCGTACAGGCGGCGGCCTTTTAAGCCTCGGTTTAAAATAAAATTTCACCATAACTCTCACCAATATATTATATGTAGCAATAAAAAAGATGCACCCTGTTTTTTACAGAGTGCATCTTTTTTTATTGATTATAACCCAACTCAAATGCTTTAAGGTTCATTTCAAGGAACTTTTCGGGGACACAGGCTTTAACCGCGTCAAGCCAGATTTCCTTGTCAATATCGGTATTCTTAGCCATAGCGCCGATAAGAACAACGTTTGTTGCCTTAGGTGACCCAGCCTCTACTGCAAGGGGAAGTGCATCAAGTTCAACTACCGAAGCCCCTGCTGCCCTAACAGCATCAAGAACACCGTCGGGATATACGCTGTCGCCGATAACTACTGACATAGGGTCGATTTTCTGAGTATTCACAATAACCTTGCCGTCGGGTTTAAGGCAAGAAAGCCATCTTGCAGCCTCAAGTTGTTCAAATGCGAGGATAAGGTCTGCTTCACCCTCACCAACAACAGGTGAATAAACCTTTTCACCGTATTTAACGTATGTAACAACTGAGCCACCGCGCTGACTCATACCGTGAACTTCGGAAACTTTCACGTCGTAACCCTTTGAAAGAAGTGCGCTGCCTAAAATACGGCTTGCAAGAAGTGTACCCTGTCCGCCAACGCCGACAATCATAATTGCTTTATTCATAATATACGCTCTCCTTTCTTATTCAATAGCACCGAATTTGCAAAGTTGTGAACAAACGTTGCAACCGAGGCATTGTGTGAAATCGATTTCTGCTTTACCGTCTTTCATACTGATAGCGGGGCAACCGATTTTCATACACATTTTACAGGACTTACATTTATCTTTATTTACTTTAAGAGGCGGATTATGTTTAACCGTCTTGAGAAGTGCGCAAGGTCTTCTTGAAATAACTACCGCAGGAGCGTTAAGTGAAAGTGCCTTGCCAATATTAGTATAGCAGTCATCAAGGTCATAGGGGTCAACTACAAACACATTGTTTATACCAACCGCTCCACAGAGTTTTTCAAGGCTTACTGCCGCTGCAGGCTCGCCTTTAATATTATAACCTGTGGTGGGATTCTGCTGATGGCCTGTCATGCCTGTAATACTGTTATCAAGAATAATTGTAACAGAATTACTGTTGTTGTATGCAATATCAATAAGGCCTGTAATACCCGAATGGATAAAGGTTGAGTCACCGATAACCGCAACGCTCTTGTTTGCTTTGTCGGGGTCTGCAAGGTTTCTGCCGTGAAGCCCCGAAACGCTGCCACCCATACAGAGAACAGTATCAATCATACCGAGGGGTTTAGAAGCACCGAGAGTATAGCAACCAATATCACCGCTAACGGTAACACCGAGTTTTTTAAGAGAATAGAAAAGACCTCTGTGAGGACAACCTGCGCAAAGAACAGGAGGTCTTTGGGGAATTTCAACGTCTGCTTTAAGCGATTTGCTTTCTTCACCGAGAATTACTTTTCTGATAAGACCCTGTGAATATTCGCCGAGAAGTGTGAAAGCGGATTTACCGATAACCTCCACACCGATTTTACGGCAATGGGTTTCAATGTAATCATCAAGTTCTTCAAGAACGTAAACTGTTTCACATTCATTGCAGAAATCTTTAATAAGTTTTTCGGGAAGAGGATAAACACAACCGAGTTTAAGGTAAGATGCCTTATCGCCCAACGCCTCTTTTGCGTATTCATAGCAAATACCCGAAGTAATAACACCGATTTTCTTATCGTTGTATTCAACTGTGTTAAGTCCGTTTTCAACGGCTTCAGTTTCGCAGTATTCAACCTGTTTGAGAATACGTTTTTCAACAACTACGTGTTTAACCTTTGCGTTTGCAGGTACCATTACGTATTTCTGCGCATTTTTCTCGTAAGTTTTAAGGCCGTTATCAACCCTTTCGCCTACTTCTGCAAGGCTTCTTGAGTGTGAAACGCGGGTTGTAAGACGAAGAAGAACAGGTGTATCAAAACGCTCTGAAAGTTGGAATGCGAGTTTTGAATATTTAAGGCATTCGTCAGAATCGGAAGGCTCAAGCATCATAATCTTTGAAGCCTGTGCATAGTGACGGCTGTCCTGCTCATTCTGTGAAGAGTGCATACCGGGGTCATCTGCAACAACAATAACAAGACCTGCATTAACGCCTGTATATGAAGATGTGAAAAGCGGGTCTGCCGCTACGTTAAGACCAACGTGTTTCATAGCGCAGAATGAACGCGCACCTGCAACCGCCGCACCGAAAGCGACTTCACAAGCCACCTTTTCGTTTGGAGCCCATTCACTTGTAATTTCATCATATTTTGCAATACATTCGGTAACTTCTGTGCTGGGAGTACCGGGGTAACTTGAAGCAACTCGGCAACCTGCCTCATAAAGACCGCGGGCAACTGCTTCGTTACCTAATAAAAGTTTTTTCATTATTAAGTACCTCTTTTTATTTTTTCTTTATTTCATTCTGTGAAGCAACAAGGCTTTCACCGCAATAAATTTCACGAAGTTTCGGTTTTTCGATTTTACCTGTGGGGTTTCGGGGAACATCCGCAAAAATTATCTTTCTGGGACGTTTGTATCTGGGCATATCGTAACAGAAATCGTTAATATCATCTTCTGTAAGTGTCATACCCTCTTTAACTTCAATAACCGCCGCCGCAATTTCACCAAGACGCGCGTCGGGTAAACCGATAACCGCAACGTCTTTGATTGCATCGTGCTTGCGTAAGAAGTCCTCAATCTGAACAGGGTAAAGATTTTCACCACCGGAAATAATAACGTCTTTTTTACGGTCAACAAGGAATATGAAACCGTCCTCATCCTCCTGAGCCATATCGCCCGTAAAGAGCCAGCCGTCTGCGAGAACGTCGTTTGTTGCTTTTTCATCTTTGTAATAGCAAAGCATTACACCGGGGCCTTTAACAGCAAGTTCGCCCACTTCACCGCGGGGAACGGTTGCGCCATGTTCGTCAACAATCTTTACTTCCCAACCGTAGCCTGCTTTACCGATTGCACCCACTTTATGTACGTTTTCAACGCCCAGATGAACACAACCGGGGCCGATAGATTCGCTGAGACCGTAGTTAGTGTCATACTGATGATGGGGGAAAATATTCAACCATCTTTTAATAAGGCTGGGGGGAACAGGCTGTGCGCCAATGTGCATAAGGCGCCATTGAGAGAGTTCATATTCACTTAAATCTATTTCTCCGCTGTCAATTGCATCTAAAATATCCTGCGCCCACGGAACAAGAAGCCACACTATTGTGCAATGCTCTTTGCTGGCGGTATCAATAATCCACTTGGGTTTTGTACCCTTAAGAAGAACTGCCTTACTGCCTGCAACAAGAGAGCCGAACCAATGCATCTTTGCGCCTGTGTGATAAAGGGGCGGTATGCAAAGGAAAACGTCATCCCTACCCTGTGAATGATGGGCCTGCTCTGTTTTTGCGGCGTGAACAAGGCTTCTGTGTGCGTGAAGAATCGCTTTCGGGAAACCTGTTGTACCCGACGAGAAGTAAACCGCCGCTTCATCATCGTCACTAAGTGCAACGTCGGGTGCTTTTGAAGAACAGTACGTAACAAGTCTGTCGTAACTTTCTGCGAACGTGGGGCAATCTTCACCCACGTAGAAAGTATATTTAACATCGGGGATTCTGTGGCTAATCTCTTCAACACGGCCTGTAAACTCAGGTCCGAAAACAAGCACGTCACTGTCGGAGAGTTTAAGGCAGTATTTGATTTCATCCGCAGTATAACGGTAGTTAAGCGGTACTGCAAGCGCACCCGCTTTAAGTATACCGAAATATATGGGAAGCCATTCAAGACCGTTCATAAGAAGAATAGCAACTCTGTCACCTTTCTTTATGCCCCTTGAAAGAAGGAGGTTTGCAAAACGATTTGCTTTTTTATCAAAATCGCCCCAGGTAAGTTCTCTTCTGCCTGCATTCAATGTATTAGGCTCAACAAGAGAATACTCACGCCAGGTCTGGCGGTTTTTTTCCTGAATATCAGGGTTAATTTCAACAAGGGCTACTTCGTCCTTATAATTCTTTGCATTATTTACAAGATATTCCGTAATAGGCAAAACTTTCATTCCTTTTCAAAAAAATAAACTCACCCTTTGAAAACAAAGGACGAGTTAATACCCGTGTTACCACCTTTTTTTACGGATTTCTCACGAAAACCGCCTTACAGAGTAAAAATTACCCTTGCGCTTTAACGGGCGCACCCGCCGCAGCCTACTGTAATTTCGGTGCGTTGCTCCGGGATGTATTCACACTAACTGCTCACGCGCCTCTCACCAAACGGCAACTCTCTTATTTACGCCTGCTAATGTTACTTGTTCCCTTCGTTGCATTTGAAGTAAACACTATAAAATTATCCGTTAAATTATATCAAACAAGTCGACAAATGTCAACACAATGTTTTAAGATACTCCGCTATGTCAAACTCTTCCGTAGGACTGTTGTTTTTTAGGTAAAGCGGATGGTGGGGGTGACCTTTTACGGAGCGTTTGCCAACGGTAAACCATTTTGCTCCGTATTCATTACCTATTTTAACCATTTCCGTAACACAGGGAATAAGATAGGGTCTTTTTTCGATTATAGTACCCCAAGCCGCCCAGACGGCAGGTGTGTTTCCCTCACCGTAGGATGAAAGTATATATCGGAAAGCGTTCATATTTTCTCTATGTAAAAGGGAATTAAAACATCCGTCCATATCTTTAGGATTAGTGGCTCTCTGAGCATAGACGTTAAACATAATAAAACTGTCATAGCCGTTAAAAAGTGCCGTTCTCTCAACGGATTTCAAAGTATTATCAAGATCATCGGGTTTGGCGGTAGACGGATTTATACCGATACAAATAAGGGGATTCTCCCCTCTTGTACCTAAAATATATCGGTACTCAGTATAGGCATTCGGTACGTAGAGCCACTTTTCGCGGTTATACTCAAAAGAGCCGTCTTTTTCCGTTTCAAGTGCTTCTTGAAATGTCAGTATGTCAATATCTTTTGTTTCACATTGAGGTATGTGCATATATCTCACCCCGGTAATTTTTTAGTTCGTTTTATTATACTATAATGATAAAGGACTTTTCAATATCATATAATCCTAAATATTTAATATACTGTTAAACCCTGCCGTTTCACTTGACTTTTTTTGCCAGTATAATATAATTAAACTGTGAAATGATGTGCGATTTTATCGCAAAAAGGAGTATGGTTTTATGTATCATTCAATGAAAATTGCAGGACTTGACAGAAATCTTCCTCTCTGCCCTTTAAACGAAAAATTACAGATAGGTGCTTTCGTTATTTTCGGTGATGCTGAACTTACCGTTGCATGTGCCGAAGAACTTCTTAAGAAAGCACCCGAATTTGATTACATAATTACTGCTGAAGCCAAAGGTATCCCCCTTGCTCACGAAATGTCACGCCAAAGCGGTAAAAAATATTTCGTAGCAAGGAAGAAACCCAAACTTTATATGACAGGTGTTTTCGATGTTGTTGTAAATTCAATAACTACAGAGGGTGAACAGCACCTTTACCTCGACACCGCCGAAGCCGATGAAATGAAAGGCAAAAAAGTTATTATCATTGACGACGTTATTTCAACGGGTGAATCACTTAAAGCAGTTCAGAAACTCGTTGCCGAAGCACAGGCAAACCTTGTGGGTAATATGGCTATACTCGCAGAGGGTGATGCCGCTGACCGTGATGACATTATTTATCTTGAACGCTTACCCTTATTCGATGCAGAAGGTAATGTGATTTAATATGGCAGGAACACTTTATGTTGTAGGAACACCTATCGGCAATTTAGGTGATTTTTCCCCGAGAGCCGTTGAGGTACTTTCCTCGTGCGACTTTATCGCCGCAGAAGATACCCGCGTTACAATCAAGTTGCTTAACCATTTCGGTATTAAAAAGCCTATGGTAAGTTACTACGAGCACAACCGTAACGAGCGTGGCGGTGTTATAATCGAAAGGCTTTTAAACGGCGAAAACTGTGCCTTGGTTTCAGATGCAGGTATGCCCATTATTTCAGACCCGGGTGAAGATTTAACCCTTCGATGTCACGAAAACAATATAAAAGTCTGTGCAGTTCCCGGTCCTTGTGCTTTTGTTACGGCGCTGGCAATTTCAGGTATGCCCTCGGGAAGATTCACTTTTGAAGGGTTTCTTACAAAGGCAAAACAGAACAGGCGCGAACACCTGGAAGAACTCGTGAATGAAAAGCGCACAATGATTTTTTACGAAGCCCCCCACAAACTCCCCTCTACCCTTGAGGATATGGCTAAATACTTCGGTGACCGTAAAATTGCATTGGTTAAAGAACTCACAAAAATTTATGAAAACGTGGAGCGTACAACACTTTTTGAAGCCGCAAAGAAATACAGGGAAGTAAGTCCTCGGGGCGAATACGTTTTAATAATTGAGGGAAAACCCGAAGATACAGAAAAAACAATAACTATAGATGAAGCAAAATCTATGGCGGAAGAACTTATAAAAAGCGGCCTTTCCAAAAATGAGGCTTCAAAGGAAATCGCTAAAAAAACAGGCCTTAAAAAGAGCGACATTTATAAAAGTTTACAGGAGTGATTTACTATGCTTTGGGGCGTTAAATGGTATTTATGGTTAATTCTGGTAATTGCAATTATTGTTGCTGTTTTTGCTTGGCACAAAGCACTTACCGCCTCTCGTGAAAGGCGCGAAAAAATAAAATGCGAGGGTGAAATCTGGAAACGCGACTACGATTTAAGGCAAAAATTTTCCGTTCTTACTGATTATAAAATAAAAGAAACTGCTGATAGCGAACTTTTACACGGTGTGGCAATGAATATTCAGATTGCTCTTGAGAACGAAATAAATATGAATGAGGCGTTCAGACTTCTCCCCGACGAAAAGCAGTTCATTTATACTCTTGAATATTTTGATGAGGACGCTAAAAAAAGTCTGTCGGCATTCTTTAAAAATAACGGAGCCCCCCTCGTACCGCTTATTCCCGATGCATTGAAAGCAATAGGCGCAGAAAAATATATAGAAACAATTTCACCCTTGTTACCTATGTATGACCCCGACAGTGAGGTTTCGGTTGACTACAATATAATTGCTAAAGCCGACGAAAAATTCAAAGAAATTTACGAGTCCGACGAAATGTGCAGATTGGCAGCACAGTATATTAAAAAGAATAAAGAAATATTTTTAAACTAAAAGGAGAATATATTTATGGCAATATCCTTCCACCTTTCAGCCTTTGCTGATGAAGCAGGCGGCTCAATTAAAGAACAGATAGACGCCCTCAAGGCTCACGGAATGACTCATATTGAGCCACGCGGTCTTGACCACGGCAACATTTCACTTTACACAGTAGAGCAGGCTAAGGAGTTAAAGAAAATTCTCGATGATAACGGTATCGGTGTTTCCGCTATCGGCTCACATTACGGTAAAATTGAAATTACTGATGATTTCGGTCCTCATTTTGACGATTTTAAAAACTGCGTAGAAGTTGCAAACATTCTCGGCACAGAGCGTATAAGAATGTTCAGTTTCTTCTTTACAAAAGGTCAGAGTCTTACAGAATACCGCGACGAAGTTTTTGAAAGACTTGATAAAATGTGCGACTATTCACTCAAAAACGGTGTTTGGTGTTGCCACGAAAACGAGAAAGATATTTACGGAGATATTGCCGAACGTTGCCTTGAAATATACAAAACTTTTGAAGGTAAAATAAAAGGTATTTTCGACCCTTCAAACTTCATTCAGTGCGGTGAACAGATTTTACCCGCTTACGACCTTCTTAAAGATTATATCGACTATTTCCACATTAAAGACTGTCTTTATGAGGGTGGCAAAGTTCGTCCTGCAGGTCTCGGTGACGGTCACATTGTTGAACTTCTTCAGAAATTCGCTCAAGACAAAGACGGCGACCATTTCCTTACTCTTGAACCCCATCTTAAAGTTTTCGACGGTCTTGCAGCGCTTGAAGGCGAAGGCGGAACCGCCGACAAATTAAAAGATGATTTCACTTATCCCACAAACCGTGCCGCTTTTGATGCCGCGGCAGAGGCTCTTGACGTTTGTCTTGAAAAAGCAAACCTTACAAGCGTTACAGTCAGAAGTAAATAATTTCAATATAATATAAAATCAAGGAGTGTTTTAAATGTTTAATCACGATAATCTTAAAGGCAGAGTTGCCGTAGTAACAGGCGGTGGCGGTGTGCTTTGCGGCGGTTTTGCAAAAGACCTTGCAAGACAGGGTGTAAAAGTTGCTGTTCTCGACTTAAGACTTGATGCGGCACAGAAAGTTGCCGACGAAATCATTGCAGAAGGTTTTGAGGCTATCGGTGTTGCTTGCAACGTTCTTGAAAAAGAAAGCCTTGAAGCAGCAAGAGCAGAAATCAATGAAAAAATCGGTACTTGCGATATTCTTATTAACGGCGCAGGCGGTAACCACCCCAGCGGTAATACCACAAAAGAAAAGTTCGAACTTTCCGACCTTGACTCAACAGAAGATATTAAAACTTTCTTCGACCTTGACCCCAAAGGCATCGAGTTCGTTTTCAACCTTAACTTCCTCGGCACACTTCTTACAACACAGGTTTTTGCAAAGGATATGGTAGGAAAAGAAAATGCTACTATTATCAACATCTCTTCAATGAACTCTTATAAACCTCTTACAAAAATCCCCGCATATTCCGCAGCAAAGGCTGCTATTTCAAACTTCACACAGTTTATGGCTGTTCACTTCTCCGATGTAGGCCTTCGTGTTAATGCTATTGCGCCCGGTTTCTTCTCAACAAATCAGAATAAAGCGCTTCTTTATAACGAAGATGGCTCATATACACCCCGAAGCGAAAAAATCATCGGTCATACTCCCCTCGGTCGTTTCGGTGTTCCCGAAGATCTCACAGGTACACTTCTCTTCCTTAGCGATGAAACTTATTCAAAATTCGTAACAGGCGTTATCATTCCTGTTGACGGCGGTTTCTCAGCATATTCGGGTGTTTAATAACAGTTTAAAAGGCATAAAAAATCGGTTCTGCGTTTGCAGAACCGATTTTTATTATATTATTTATTATTTTTCTGCTTCCATTGCAGCCATCTGTTCTGCAATAGCATTCTTTTCCTGGATTTCTTTCTGAATCTTTTTCTGTTTCTTGTTGTATACAAGATACCATACGACACCGATAACAACGAAAATACCTGCTATAACAGCGAGAAGAGCACCGGAGTTATCTTCAACGTTTATTGTAACTGCATCATAGTTGAAGTAGTAGCAACCGTCGAATGCGCTATCTGCATAGTCTGTAAGGTTGCTGTAAACAACAAATTCAACAAGTTTGTCACAAGATGCGAAAGAGTGGTCGCCGATATTTCTTGCACTTTCGGGCATTACAACTGATGTGATAGCATCACAGTCATAGAAACTTTCAGTACCGATATTGGTGAAACCTTCTGCAAACTTAATACCTGTAAGGGCATCGCAGTCATAGAATGCTCTGTCAGCAATATTCTTAACTGATTCGGGAACTGTATATTCACCTTTTTTACCTACGGGATAAATTGCAATAGTATCAACTTCGCCTTCTTCGTTAGCGGTAAGAACAACGCCATCCAAAGACTTATACGTAGCATTACCCTCTGCAACAAGTATGTTTTCAAGACCTGTGCAACCTGTGAATGCCAATGAATTGCATTCTGTAACACTAGCGGGAAGAGTGATTTCTTTAAGAGCAGAACAACCGCTGAAAGCATACTGTTCAATTTCTTCTACTGCGCCAAGGTCAATCTTTGCAAGTTTAACGCAACCTGCAAAAGCATCGGAAGCAAGAGCCTTAACGCTTGCAGGGATTACAATTTCCTCAAGTGCAACGCAACCCTTGAATGCGCCTGTTTCAAGAACTTCTAACTTTGCGGGTAATTTAACTGATTTAAGGTTAGCAACATCTGCGAAAGCACCGATACCGATGTAGGTTACGCTATCGGGAATTGCAACTGTTGAAATGCCGGAGCCTGCGAAAGCACCGTCACCGATACGAACGAGGGAAGCAGGAAGTGTAACCGCTTTAACAGTTGCATTCTTAACTGCGCCATCTGCAATAGTTGTTGTACCGTCATCAACCACAAGACTTGCAACATTGCCTTTTACTTTATAAAGTACCTTACCTGCGTAAACTGCACCTGCCTGTGATGCATACCAATTTGTAACGTCAAGAGCATTTTCTTTAATTGTAACAAGAGAAGCAGGGAATGTTATTGTTGCAACATTCTTTGCAAGGTCAAATGCATTTGCCGCAATTGTAGTTGTGCCGCTTGCAACAGCAAGAGTTGTTGTATTTTTGTTACCTGCAACAACAAGTGTAGCACCGTCTGCAGAGTAAATTGAAGCGCCTACCGCTTTAAATGCTTTGTTTTCAGCATCAACTGTGATTTTAACAAGTGATGTGCAACCGTCGAAAGCAAGAGCGCTGAAGTTTTTAAGAGAAGCAGGAAGATTAACTGCTACAAGAGCCGCACAATCTTTGAATACGCCTGCACCGAGTGTTTCAACATTCTTACCGAGGTAAAGGTCAGTAAGGTTTTTGTTGCCTGCGAATGCCTCAGAAGCAACCTTCAAAAGACCGTCGCCTGTGTTAACACTCTTAAGTCCTGCATTTTTGAAAGCACCGTTTGCAATGCTTATCAATGTTTCGGGAAGTTCAATGGCTGTAAGAGCAGCACAACCCTCAAATGCAGAAGCACCGATATATGTAAGACCTTCGTTAAATACAATTTTTGAAAGTTTAGCCGCATTTTTGAATGTTGCACTGTTAAGAGTCACAACGTTAGCAGGAATTTCAAAAGATGTAATTGCTGAATTTTCAAAAGCAGATACACCGATATATCTGAGCGCAGGTTCTTCACTGAGTTTAACTGAAGAAACAGAACTGTTGATAAATGCTTTATCTTTGATTTCTTCAACATTCTGAGGAAGTTGGAATTCACCTGTTTTAGCAGCGGGGAAAAGAACAAGGACTTTTCCGTCTTCACTGTAAAGAACACCGTCAACTGTTGTAAATGTTTTATTCTTATCAACTACTTCAATACCCTCAAGTGTGGTAACACCTGCAAAAGTATCAGTGCCGATAGAGTTCATATTCTTTAAGAACTCAATAGTTTTAATTTTTGTATTAGCGAATGCGTAATCGCCGATTTCAGAAAGAGTTTCGGATAACTTAACCTCTGCAAGAGAAGTACAGTCAGCAAAACTTTCGTAACCGATAGTTGCAAGTGTTGATTCTGAGAAGTCGATAGATGTAAGAGAAGAACATCCCTTGAAAGCACCTGCTGCGAGGATACCCATAGCATCGTCAACTGCAACTGATTTAAGGTTTACGCAGTTCTGGAAAGCGAAAAGACCGATTTCCTCAACGTCCTCACCGAGTGTAACTGTTTCAATAAAATCACAACCGAGGAAAGCATAGTCTTCGATTATTGAAACACCTTCGGGAACAACCATATCTTTAACTTCGCCTTTGTATGAGTAAAGAACTCTGCCGAAGTTAAGGGGACCTTCCTCTTTAGCATCTTCCCATGCTGAGCCGCTGAATGCATCTGCTGCTACGTTTTTGAGGTTTTTATGTTCCTTAATCTCAACAAGAGCAGTACAACCTGCGAAGCACTTTTCAGGAATATCGGTTACAGCGTCGGGAATCTGATATTCTTCCAAAGAAGTACAACCCTCAAACATTGATGCGCCGAGTGTTGCAAGAGCATCGTCATTTTTAAGTTCTTTAAGTGATGTACAGTTTTTAAAAGCACCTTCACCGATAGTAGTAATATCGTTGTGAAGTTTAATAACCTCAACCGTTGTGTTGCCCTCAAAGCAACCTGCACCGATTGAAATAACACTTAAACTGTTGATTCTTGTGGGAACTGAAATTTCTTTCTCAGTACCGACATAGCCTACAATCTCAAGAGCAGAACCGTCACCGATGGGAATATATTCAAAACCATCTTCGTCGGTTTCTTTGTTGAGTTCGATTTCCTGTGCTGAATAAGTAGTTTGTTCATCTTCGGCAAAAACCGAAACAGGAGCTGCAGCGATAAATACGAATACAAGAATAAACGCAAGTATACCGCAGAGGGGTTTCTTACATGCTGTCATAAAACACGCATCCCTTCAAAAAATGTACTTTTACCGTAAAAAAGATAAGTGAAAATCCACTTTACAGATAGAATTATTATAATATAAACACCCTTCATTGTCAAGCAATCTGCCCGCCAACAAGGGTGTTTTCAATCTTTAAAAACTAACAAAAATTACCGCATTTTTATGTGTAATATGACATTACTTATTATATTTCTACTGCTCTGACCGTATTCTCCAAAAGCATTGTAATGGTCATAGGACCCACACCGCCGGGTACAGGTGTTATAAATGAGGCTTTTTTCTCAACTTCCTCATAGCAAACGTCACCGCAGAGTTTACCTTCTTTGTTTCTGTTCATTCCCACATCAATAACAACTGCGCCGTCTTTTACCATGTCAGCGGTAACAAAATCTGCTTTACCTACCGCTGCCACAAGTATATCTGCAGTCAAAGTTTCTTCTTTGAGATTTTCTGTTCTTGAATGGCATATTTCAACTGTTCCGTTTTCTTTTAAAAGGAGCATTGCCATAGGTTTTCCCACAATGTTACTTCTGCCTATAACCACGCATTTTTTACCGCTTACGGAGATATTGTAGTACTTCAGCATTTCCATAATTCCTGCAGGTGTACAGGGTAAAAACGTGTAATCCCCTATCATTATATGGCCTACGTTAAAGGGATGAAATGCATCAACGTCTTTTTTATGGTCTATTGCATTTATGACCGCCTGTTCGTCTATATGTGAGGGTAAGGGAAGTTGGCAAAGTATGCCGTTGACTTCGTCATTAGTATTAAGATCCTTTATCAATTCAAGAAGTTCTTCCTGTGTTGTTTCTTCGGGAAGGGCGTATTCATAAGAATTTATGCCTACCTCTTCACAAGCCTTTTTCTTATTATTAACGTATACTCTTGAAGCGCTGTTATTACCTACAATAATAACTGCAAGTCCAACTTGTTTACCTTTACTGTTAAGTTCTGCAACACGATTTTTAATTTCTTCGCGTTTTGCTGCAGAAACCGCTTTACCGCTTATAATTTCAGCCATTTTCATCTTCCTCTTCTGCTGTTTCTTCTACCTTTTGCGCTTTTAATAGTTTTTCCGCTTTCTTCTCCTTTAAAGTCTTAGCAGACCCTTCGGGAAAGAAGTCAACACCCTCAATGGGTTTGGGATTCTTTTTTACCTTTATAAGATTTATTACAAGAAGTACCGCGCACACCGCTACAATAGCAATCGATAACAGTTGCGACACTCTTAAATCAGTATTGCCTATATAAAGGCTGTCCGTTCTCAAACCCTCTACTATCGCTCTGCCTGTGCCGTACCATATGCCGTAGCAAAGGAAAAGTTGGCCGCTGAATTTTCTGAATTTTTTCAGTATGATATATAACACAAGGAAACCGAGCATACACCACACGAACTCATAGAAGAATGTGGGGTGAACAAAAAGGTTGTGCTCCTCAATATATCCGCCTATATCCGCAACACCTTCCAAACCGAATTTTGAGGGGTGTCGGGAAATATATGACACAACTTTATCACTCATCATTCCGTAGTTGCCGTTTGTAAACGTACCGAAGGCTTCTTGATTAGCGTAATTACCCCATCTGCCTATACCCTGACCTATAAGAAGGCTCATACCCACAAGGTCAAGAAGATTAAGGAAATTGAGTTTTTCGACTTTACAGGTTATATACCCCGCAATAATACCACCTATTATACCGCCGTATATTGCAAGTCCGCCATTCCAGATAGCAATAATTTCATCAAGATGTTCGCTGTAATAATCCCATTCAAAGATAACGTAATAGGCTCTTGCACCTATAATACCGCCGAATGTACCGTAAATAAGAACGTCTACCATTTTTGAAAGATTTATACGCCAGGTATATGCAATCCGACCGCCGAAAAGTGCCGCAAGAGTAAAACCGAAAGCAATAATCACTCCGTACCAATTTATCTGAACCAAGTGAGAGCCGATATAGAACTCGCAAAAGACCGACGACACGTCGAATATTTTTTCGATACCGCCGAATGTAACTTTTGCAAAATCAGCAAACCATTCCACAACTAACACTCCTATGTAGTGCAATCCGATTCATTGGGATTACACGTAAATTTTCAATTCTTTTGTTGACATACAACCGAGAGAACCGTTGTTTTTTCATCGAATGCTTTAAGAAGCAATTCATTAACAAAAGAAAGTTTCAGATTTTTAATAACTTCAAATTCCGAAAATAATTCTTCAATTTCAAAATGCGAAACCACAAGACCGTTTGCAAGGGTATCAATATCAGAAAATGCTCTGACCGTTTTGCCGTACTGTTTCTTACGGACGGTTTCAAACTGTTCTTCTGTAATAAGCGTTTTCTTTAACTCTGCAATGCGTTTTTTTATCTTTTCGGCCACGGTCACAGGGTCGGTTGACTCACCTGAAAAGATAGGCGCCGCATAATTGTAGCCGTTAAAATACTCTGTGGAAAAAGTATGATTCACAAGTCCGTCGTCGAGGAGTTCTTTGTATAAAGGTGACATCTGCCCTGCGAGAATATCAAGAATAATTGACATTGCAATTTCTTCTTCCAATGTTCTTTCGTGGGTTTCGTGACTTTCTTTATAACCGAAAGCAAACACAGGTGTTGCAACGGGTAAATTCTCTTCCACATAACTTTTCACTATTTCCGCGGGCTCTTCAAGGAATGCGCGTTCAACGGTAACGTCTTCATCCGCTTCCAAGAGGCTGTCGGCAATTTCAAGAACTTCTTCCACCGTAGTATTGCCTGCAACTGCAAGTGCCATATTGGAAAGGTTATAAAAAGTGTTGTAACAGGAAAAAAGCATATCCGCCGTAATCTCTGATATGGACTGTTTCGTTCCTGCAATATCTATTTTAACAGGGTGATTAACATACATAGCATCAAGAAGATTAAAAAGACATTCCCATTCGGGTGAATCTTTATACATGTCAATTTCCTGACCGATGATTCCCTGCTCTTTCTGAACTGTTTCTTCGGTAAAATAAGGATGTCTTACAAAATCGAGAAGTATCTGAAAATTCTCTTTAAAATTGCCCGTGCAAGTAAAAAGATAACAAGTTCTGTCAAAACTTGTGTATGCATTGGCAGAAGCCCCTGTTTTAGCATAGCGCTGAAAAGCGTCAAGTTCTTCGCTTTCAAAAAGTTTATGCTCTAGAAAATGGGCTGTACCTGCGGGAATTTCCGTAAAATCCGCTTTATCACTTCTCTTGAATCTGGTGTCGATAGAGCCGTACTTTGTGCCGAAAACCGCATAAGTTGATGCGTAATCCTCTTTAGGATAAACATAAATTCTTAAACCCGATTTATGCTCTACCGAATAATATCCCTCTTGGAGTATATCGTTTTTAATATATGTGATTTTATTTTCACTCATCAGATTCACCGCCTTCCGCTGTTCCTTCAAGCATAAACACAGTATCGAGCGTTACGTCCTGTGCGGCTTTGATTATATCTTCCCTGGTAACTTTCTTAAATTCTTCAATAAATTCTTCGGGGTATCTGTACCCACCCGAAACACATTGTGACATAAACCAGGAATCCAGAGCCTCCGGACTGTCGGAAACGCTCTTGAAACTATCCTCCAACGCCTTAATTGACGCTTTCAAATCACTATCTTTAAAATCACCTTTTTTAATATCTTCAAGTTGCTGAAGAATTGCGTTTTTCGCCTTTTCCTCGTTATAACTTTCGATACCGCTTTGCACGAACATTACGCCTTTCGCTCTTACCATTCTTGCAGAACAGTAGTAGCAAAGACTCATTTTTTCACGCACAATAGTAAAGAGTTTTGAGTGAGGGCTACCGCCGAATAAATCAACCATAACCCGACGGGCAGCATAATTATCATCAGCATCCGCCATACCCATTCTGAAACCCATAACAAGTTTACCCTGTTTTACAGGCTCGGTCTCTTTGGTGTATTTAACATCGTTTGCAGTTTCGATGAAAACCGTTTTATTGGTAACTGTGTTGCGTTCAAGATTCTCTGTATAATCCGCCACAAGTTTTCTTACTGCATCATAATCTGTTTTACCGCTTACACATACCGTGATTTTAGCATCAGAGAGCATTTCACGGTACGCCTCGTAAAGAGTTTCAGGTGTTATTTTGTTTATTGCTTCAACAGAGCCTAAACGGTGAATACCGTAGGCTTCTTCGGAAAACATAATTTCTTCACATCTGTTTTTCGCGTAAACTCTCTTGTCGCTCACTTCTGCCGCAAGGCGTTCACAAAGAAGCCTTTTTTCGCTTTCAACTTCGCTTTCGCAAAAAACTCCGTCCTGAAGTTTCGGGTTAAAAACAAGTTCAAATAAAACTTTACTGCATTCTGCGGTAATGCTTTCACCATCGAAAGCAAAACGGTCATCAATACAGGAAACGCCTAACTTTAACACCTGATGTTCGCCTGTTTTTGTAATATCGGCTACAAGTTCCGCACCGTAAAGAAGCGCAAGTTTATTTTCTATACTTGTTATATCGGGATATTTTGCAGAAGAACGTGTGAGTACATTGGGAACCAAAGCATAAAGTGATGCTTTTTCACCCAAAGGCAAAACAAAACTTATTGTGACACAAGCAGATTTGAAACCCTCAGCAGTTATGTTACAAAGTTCTGCACCCTTGGAAACCGTTTCTTTATTGAAATTGTATTTCATTTTACCACTTCCGATAATTTCTTTGTCTTTTCTCAATATAAATAATATATTATCATACTGTGGCAAATGTTTCCATAGTTTTTTTCTAAAAATCATAAACTTCCCCCTTTAGAGTTAGTTTTGACTGTTATAAAGTTTTTAAACTTCCGATATAAAAAACACCGTACACCACCTGTCGTTGAACGGTTAAAACCATTGACAAACAGGGTTTACTGTGATAATATATTTCAGTTATATACAGATTAAAAACGTTTTTTCCGGAGGAGAATTCAGATGTCAGGACATTCTAAATGGAGTACCATCAAAAGAAAAAAAGAAAAAACTGACGGCGCAAGAGCCAAAGTGTTCACTAAAATAGGCAGGGAAATTATGGTTGCTGTCCGAGATGGCGGTCCCGACCCCGCAGGCAACTCAAAACTCAAAGAACTTATACAGAAAGCAAAGGCTAACAACGTACCTAACGATAACATCGAAAGAGTCATAAAAAAGGCTGCAGGTACTAATGATGGCGCTAACTACGAGGAAATAATCTACGAGGGTTACGGCCCTTGCGGTATTGCGGTTGTTGTTAAAGCACTTACAGATAACCGTAACCGTACCGCAGGTGATGTACGTCACTATTTCGATAAATTCGGCGGAAATATGGGTACATCGGGTTGCGTTATGTTTATGTTCGATTACTTCGGCGTTATCCTTATCGAAAAAGAAGGCGTTGACGAAGATAAGCTTATGGAAGACGCTATCGAATGCGGTGCTATCGACTTCATTACAGACGAAGAAGAAATTTACGAAATCCGCACCGATGCCAACGACCTTGGCGCAGTTACAAGTGACCTTGAAGCAAAAGGTTATACTTTCGTAAGCAGCGAAACTGCATATATCCCCCAGACATATACACGCCTTGAAGGCGAAGATAATATGAAGAATATGAGCAAAATGCTTGAGATGTTTGAAGAAAATGACGACATCCAGGGCGTTTGGCACAACTGGGAAAATGAAGATGAATACGAAGGCTGATTTTTAGGCTTTTTCTATTGATTTTTATTTATTTATAATATATAATATATACACTTTACTTACGCTCAATTCGGTCATGCGACGGGTGGGTCCTGTGCGACGGGGCACCGTGAACCATGTCAGGCGGGGAACCGAGCAGCATTAAGCGGGCCGTCCTGTGCGCCACAGTCCGCCTGCTCGTCGTATGACCGAGTGGAGCGTAAGTTTTTTGTTTGCCACTTTATTTAAGGATGTGAGAATTATGTACAGAGCACTTTACAGAAAATGGAGACCGCAGGTATTTTCAGATGTTTCGGGTCAAGGCCATATTACCGAAACTTTAATGAATGAAATTTCTACGGGCCGTCTTTCACATGCTTATCTTTTCACCGGGTCTAGAGGAACCGGTAAGACTACCTGTGCCAAAATTCTCGCAAAAGCGGTAAACTGTCTTAACCCTCAGAACGGCAGTCCCTGTAACGAATGTGAAATCTGCCGCGGTATTGATGACGGCTCTATTCTTGACGTTACGGAAATAGATGCTGCAAGTAACAACAGTGTTGATAATATCCGTGATTTGCGCGATGAAGTAAATTTCACTCCCGCCGCTGCAAAATACAGGGTGTATATTATCGACGAGGTGCATATGCTTTCGGGCGGTGCTTTCAATGCTCTTCTCAAAACTCTTGAAGAGCCACCCGGACACGTACTTTTTATACTTGCAACAACGGAAGTTCAGAAACTTCCCGCAACTATTCTTTCAAGATGTCAACGTTTCGATTTCAGAAGAATTCCGCCCGAGGATATTGCCGCAAGGCTTATGAAAGTCGCAGAAAATGAAAATTTGCAGTTAGATGAAGACGCGGCACTTCTTATAGCCCGTGTTTCCGACGGTGCACTTCGTGACGCTCTTTCAATACTTGACCAATGCGCAGGTTATAACGAGCCTATTACCGTAAAAACCGTTGGCAATGCCGCAGGTCTTTTAGGTAAAGATTATTTATTTGAGATTTCCGATGCACTGCTCCAAGAGGATAGCGCAAAAATACTCAACATTATAGACAGGCTTCATTCTTCTTCCTGCGATATGGAAAGACTTATGAGCGAACTTGTTAATCATTTCAGAAATATAATGATTGCAAAAACCACAAAGAATCCCGAAAAGTTCATTGTATGTACACCCGATGAACTGATACGGTATAAAGAAAACGCTCAGAACATCACTTACGGCGCCGTGCTCTATATCATGGAAACTCTTTGCCGTGAGGCTTCACAACTTAAATACAGCGCCCATCAGAGAGCGCAGACGGAAACTGCACTTATCAGGCTTTGTTCCCCTGCCCTTTCCACAGATAACGCGGCTATTATAAGAAGAATTGACGAACTTGAAGCACAAATTATGCTTCTTAAAGCACAGGGCGTGACCGTGGCAGCACCTACCGCAACACCTGTTTCTGCTCCCGAAAATAAAACAGAAGTCGAAACTTCTGCTGTAAAAGAACCCGAGGAAATCCGCGAAGAAAAAGCAGTTCACAACGAACCGCCTATTGAGGAATACTACGACGATATTCCGCCGGAAAAACCCTTTATCCAAAGTGTTGTTGAACCCGAAAAAGCAGTGGTTACCGAAACACTCCCGAAACCCGAAAAGAAACTTGTTTCCCATGAACCCCTCGAAAAACCTGTTGATACGGGAATTGTTACGGAGGCAGATAATGCAGTACCTTTTGCCGCTTGGGAAAACACACTTAATCAACTTTCAAAAATCAACAGACCTCTGTATCCTATGCTTGTCGGCTCCTCTGCATTCAGAGCAGGAAACACTGTGTTTATAAAAGCAAAAAACACCGCTTTCCCCCAGATGTTCAAGCAGAAAACCCACGCCGATTCCATAACTGAGGCTCTTATGCGTGCAACTGGTGAAAAATTGAAACCTATGATTTATAACGATGGCTCATCACCTGCCGCCAACGAGGGCATTGACCCTGTTGATTCCTTCATTTCAAAATTAAATAAACACAAAATAGATTTCTTCATTGAAGAATAAATTTTAAAAAAGGACGGTAAAATATATGAAAGCAAGAATTCCTAACCAGGGTGCCAATTCACAGGCTGCTATGATGAAAAAACTTCAGGATATGCAGGCAGAAATGGCTCGCACACAGCAGGAAGTTGAAGAGGCAGAGTACTCTGCAAGTGCAGGTGGCGGTGCTGTTGAAGTTAAAGTAAACGGCAAACACGAAGTTCTCGAAGTTAACATCAAACCCGAAGTTGTTGACCCCGATGACGTTGAAATTCTTTCTGATATGATTATTGCGGCAACAAACGAAGCAATACGCAAAGCAGTTGACACTATGGAGCAGAGAATGGGCAGTGTAACAAGCGGTCTTAATCTTCCTGCAGGTTTCGGTTTCTGATATGGCTTACGATGTAGCAGCACTTGAAAAACTCATAGAACAGTTTCAGAAAATTCCGTCAATCGGCAGAAAAACTGCTCAAAGAATGGCTTTTCACGTGCTTGACTTAACAGATGAACAGGCTCAGGAATTTGCCGATGCAATAATTGATGCCCACACCAAAATACACCGTTGCTCACTTTGTCACAATTTAACGGAAAATGAACTTTGCCCCATTTGTGAAAGTGCTAACCGGGACCACACGACTGTTTGTGTGGTGGAAGAACCCCGCGATGTTCTGGCAATGGAAAGAATGAGAGAGTTCAGCGGTGTTTATCACGTTCTGCACGGTGTAATTTCACCTATGAACGGAATCGGACCTGAGCAACTTACCATTAAAAGCCTTGTAGAACGCGCCGCCGAAGGTCAGATAACCGAAGTTATTATGGCTACTAACCCCACTATCGAAGGCGATACAACGGCTATGTATATCAGTAAACTTATTAAACCCTTCGGTGTAAAAGTCACAAGACTCGCTTACGGCATTCCCGTAGGCGCAGATATTGAATACGCCGATGACGTTACTCTTATGAGGGCGCTATCGGGCAGGTCAGAATTATAAAAATCACGAAAGGACGGAGTGTTATGGCAAAACAGGAAAACAAAACAGTTGCACAGAACAAAAAAGCATACCACGATTACTTCGTCCTCCAGACTTACGAAGCAGGTATTGAACTCTTCGGTACAGAAGTAAAATCTGTTCGTGCAGGCAAACTAAACCTCAAAGATTCCTGGTGTAACGTTGTAAACGGCGAAATGCTTGCAAACGGCGTTCACATCTCACCTTACGAAATGGGCAACCGTTTCAACCGCGACCCATTAAGACCCAAAAGACTTCTTATGCACAAAAAAGAAATTATGCGTCTTATGGGTGAAGTAAAACAGCAAGGTTGTGCTCTCATTCCTCTCTCCGTTTATTTTAACGAAAGAGGCAGAGCAAAAATGCTCATCGGTCTTTGCAAAGGTAAAAAGAATTATGACAAACGTGAAACGGAAGCTAAACGCGATGCGCAAAGAGATATACAGCGTGCAATGTCATTAAAAAACCAATAAACTTTTCACTCTTCACTATTACTTTTTCACTTGAGCGAAGCGAAATATGGGGATGAAAGGATTTCGACGGGGATTTTGAACCGTTATAAGCGAGCAGAGGTGCGGTACCTCTATAAAAGCCGCAATTTTAAAAATAACTGACAATAATAAAACAGTTTTAGCAGCTGCTTAAGTCAGCTGCCGTTCTTACCGAGAGTACCGCGACTCGGATAAGAGCGTCATTCAGCGGTGCACGTGAACAGATAAGAGCCTTGTAATCTGTCACGGTTCAAAGGGCTACTGACGGTAAAAGCCTGTTTGTCGGCGTTCACCGGAGGGAAACTTAAAAGATAAACTACGCTCGTAGAAAGTTTCGGGAATAGATTTTCGGACGTGGGTTCGACTCCCACCATCTCCACCAAAATAATAGTTCAACCATTAGGTTGGACTGTTATTTTTTGTTTGAATTTTGTATGTGGGAGTCGAACCCCCTCGGCGAAGCCGAACACAATCGGGGTTTGCGTAGCAAACGATGGGCAAAGCCCATCGACTCCCACCATCTCCACCAGAAAAAAGCACCCGTCAGGGTGCTTTTTTCAACGAAATTTGCCCTTTCGGGCAAGTGAAATAACTTCGTTGTGAAATATTTACTTTGTAAATGTGAAATATTCGCTAATGCGAATGTGGGCAAATTTCATTTCACATTTTGTCGTTAGACAAAATATTTCACAATCCAAAGGTTTATTTAACATTGCGTAGCAATATTTCACTTTAATTTTTGAATTCTTTATGTTATCATAACCATTGACAGAGGTGATAAGTTTATGTCCAAATCCAAATTAAGAGAACTTTCAACTGATTTTGCAGTAGATATTATCAAACTATGCGAAACAATTAAAGGTCATTATTCTCTTGTCAATCAGATGGAAAGATCCGCAACATCCATAGGTGCAAATATTCGTGAAGCAAATTACGCTCACGGGAAAGCCGATTTCATTTCAAAAATGCAAATCGCACTAAAAGAATGCTACGAAACCGAGTATTGGATTGAATTGTTCGTTAAATCAGATATACTAAATAGAGATACCGCTGTAAAGTTATATAACAAATGTGGTACAATTCGCCGTATTTTAATTGCATCTATAACTACTGCAAAAAACAACTCAAAATAAAAACTTGTCTCACTTCACAAAAGGCGCTACACCGTGAAAGTGGGAATCTTACGAAACAGAAGGAACCAAGTCGGTAAAACAACTTTTATTGGGGTGTTAATTATGTCTATTGAAAATGTAAAAGAATATTTCAAGCAATTCGGAATGGAAGAGAAAATTTTGGAATTCCCTGTTTCCAGTGCAACAGTGGAACTTGCGGCGCAAGCATTAAATTGTGAACCTTGCAGAATTGCAAAAACACTTTCTTTCTCAGTTAACGACTCACCTATTTTGATTGTCACCGCAGGTGATGCGAAAATAGACAATAAAAAATATAAAGTTTTCTTCGGAGCAAAGGCAAAAATGCTTTCGCACGATGAGGTTGCAGAAAAAATCGGTCACGCAGTTGGCGGTGTATGTCCTTTTGCTGTAAATGACGGTGTTAATGTTTATCTTGATGTTTCGCTTAAACGATTTGAAACCGTATTCCCTGCCTGCGGAAGCAGTAACAGTGCAATTGAACTAACGCCTCAACAATTAGAAACTTGTTCAAATTACAAACAATGGATTGATGTTTGTAAACTTCCCGAATAAATTTTCACGGTGTCCTGCAAAGCCCTTGCAAGACACCGTTTTTGTTATCTGAATATCTGGTCGTATTTCCAAGCCCATTTAAAAACATCTGCTCTGTTGTATTCTTGGGGAATAGTACTGCAGGCGATTATAACCTCGACCATTTTCTTTGCTACCCAAAGAAGTTCTTTGGTTAACGCTTTATCTTTTACTATTGCCAGACCGCGCTTTGGTAAATCCGGTGAAAAATGGAAGAAATCGGACATTCCCGTGCTATTTGCGGTAATGGTCATTTCCTTTGAGGTGAGAATACCTTTTTCAAATATGTAGTTAAGTTGCTCGGGGGTGAGTTTAGTCAACAATATTTTCACTACTGCCAACGGTGCAAGACCGGAACCGAGTTCTTTATAAAATCTTAACTGATACTCCCACAATGTTCCTGCGGAGTATTTATTGTCAAAATCATTCATAACCGTTTCTGCTAAGATTTTAGCGGCTCTGAAAGAATTAGCAATACCCGAACCTATAATGGGTACAGTCATAAATGCGCTGTCACCGATAGCCGCATAACCGTCACAAACCATAACGGATAGCGGTCGGCGAACAGGTATCTGAACGAACTGACCGCCTCGAACAATTTCCGTACCGAGTGTGGGATTTTTACTTCTGTAAACTTCCGCTGTTCGCTCTGCCTCTTCCAAGTCAAATGGCTCAAATCGACCTATGAGCAAATCTGTGTACTTTTCTTCAGAAGCAACCCAACCGATTCCTGTTTTGCCTTCCGGCAATAAACACACTTTGTATTTATCCTCTGCTACCGCCCCCTCTACTTTGTTGTAGAACGCTCTGTATACATAGAACTTTTCATTTTTCAAGGGTGATTTTTGAACTCTGAAATTTTTCGGAAGATTCATTCTTACAGGTGACTCGCATCCGCAAGCATCAATAATCAAGTCGCCGTATACATCGCCAACTTCCGTCTTTATGCCGACTACTCTTGTGCCGTCAATTATCGGTGCTTCTATTTTGCTGGAGTATACAAATTTAACACCCTTTTCTTCCGCTTTTTCAATAAGCATATTATAAATATCGCGACGTTCCATTTTTATCTCTCGTTCGTCCAAGGGAACATCCTGATATATGGCTTTTCTTTCATCGGTGGAATAAAAAGTCATATCGGTTTTATATTCAAACAAACTTTCATCGGGTAAATCCAAACCAACATCCTTTAAAGATTCGGGGGCGAATATATCTGTCCAGTCATACCCCATATTCTCCCTGCTGTTTTTTTCATAAACAGTAACATCATACCCTTTTTCTGCAAGAAGTGCCGCTGTTGCTATACCTCCGTGACCGCCACCTGCAACAATAATTTTTGCTGACATTTTTATCACCTACCGTTATTTCTAATTTTAATATATCACAAACAATTAAAACACGCAATAAAAAAACGGCACTTCATTCAAAGTGCCGTTTTTCAACTTAATTTGATTAACCGAAGAGACCACCTAAAAGTTCTGCAAGTTTTGCAAAAATGCCAAAGATGATATTAACAATCATATTAGGTCTTACAACTTCCTGCTCTTCCTTTTCAGAAGGACCTACATAGTAATCGAATGATTTTTCATCTGTATTTTCTGTATTAACCCATTCACCGTCAACATACTCCTGCTCTACATAACTAACTTTAAGAGTATATTTGCCGAATGTTGTGTGAACGAAGTTGATGTCGTAATTACCTTCTGTAAATTCGCCGTTGAACTCATCGTTTACATACCATGAAATGGGAAGGAATCTCTTTGTGCCTTCAGCAATGGTACCGTCTGCCTGAATGTCATCTGTACCGCTACCATATACTGTTACACGTATAGTTTTATGATAAAGATATTCATCAAGAAGACCATCAACAGTATTGTTATTTGCTGAGTAAACCTTCATACTGCCAAGGTCGATAATTGTATCAACGCATCCACAACCGTTGCTACATTCAGCAGTCTTTGTACCATCTTCTTTATAAGTAGCGTTGTTATCAGATATATATTTATCGAAACTATGTTCATTAACAACAAATCTTACATCAACAACTACATCAGATACATCATAAACACAATCTATTTTTAATGTTTCACTGTAATCGCCTGCACCGAGAGCGCCTTTAGGCTGAATTCCAATTACAACAGATTCACCTGCGTCAAGTATAAGTTCACCTGAAGAAACTGAAACATTGTATGCTTCACTTGTAGGTAATGTGAATTCAAGAGGCATATTACCTGCATTGGTTAATGTAAGCATTTCAAGTTCTGGAGTATCGTAGTCAACACAGACATCGCCAAAGTTGATTTTTGAAAGACTCGCTTCAACTGTGTAATCACATTTTTCCCAAACAGGATAGAATGTTGTATCATTTTCAATCTTAGGTGTTCTACCTGTTAAATTATATTCTTTTTCACCACCATCAACTGTGGACCAACCTACCTGGATATATCCCTCGCGAGTGAAAGCATCAACGGGGAAATAAACAGTTTTTCCGTAATCAACAGTTTCAGTCTGAGTATCACCCACACCATCAGCGCCCGGGGCAAAAGTTACTGTATATTCAAGCACTTCCCAATAAGGATAAAGGGTTTTATTACCTGTAACCTTGTATGTACCACCAAGATCAGCGTGTTTTCTGGTACCTGCTTTAACTGTTGACCAACCCTTTTGAACATAACCTTCACGGGTATATGCAGCACCTGGAACAGTGATATCGATTTTTGCGTTAACAACGATGGGGTCAGGGTCTTCACCGACACCAAAACTACCACCATCAAACTTAATTGTGTAAGTAGCCGCAAAAGCAGAAACGCTCACAACAGAGAGGAGCATTAACACTGCCATAAACACAGCCAAGGATTTTTTGAAGTTTTTCTTCATTAGTGATTCCTCCAAATCAAAAAAGTATACCTTTACGATTGAATTATAACATATTTGTCAAGAAATTTATATTATCACTTTTAACAAACATACATCAAAAAAACTGTTAAAGTTACTGATTTATCACAATAAATTGCAAAAAACACCATTATCCCGCCACCTTTTTTGAACTTGATTATCAAATAGTTTTGTAATATTTTTTTATACTTGAATTGTTTTTTAAATCGTGTTATCCTTTCAGTGTAAAAAAACAAAAAACAGGAGTAACCCTAATGAAAACAGGTAATTTGGTGATAACCGAAAAAGCCGCACTTGCACCTATGGCAGGTGTTGCTGACCGCGCATTCCGTGAACTTTGCATAGGTTACGGAGCCGCATACACAGTGTGCGAAATGGCAAGCGCAAAAGGAATAAGTCTGGGCGACAAAAAAAGCGCCGATCTTCTGTCAATTTCCGAGCCCGAACGTCCTGCGGGCTCTCAGATTTTCGGAAACTCCCCCGAAACGATGGCAAAAGCCGCAGAAAAAGCACTTGAATACTCCCCTGATTTTATTGATATAAATATGGGTTGCCCCGCACCGAAAGTCTCAGCATCCGGTGGCGGTGCGTTACTTATGAAATCACCTGTTTTAGCTGCACAAATTGTGGAAGCAGTTGCAAAAGTTTCTACAGTCCCCGTAACTGTAAAAATGCGTTCAGGATGGGACGATACCGCCATCAACGCTGTGGAACTTGCCAAACGTTGTGAGCAAGCCGGTGCCGCTGCAATAACAGTTCACGGCAGAACTAAAGTGCAGATGTATGCTCCCCCTGTCAACATTGATATTATAAGACAAGTGAAAAATGCTGTCTCTGTTCCCGTTATCGGAAACGGCGATATTACTGACGGCAAATCCGCCGCAAAGATGATGGAAGAAACAGGTTGCGATATGGTAATGGTCGGCAGAGGTGCTCTCGGTCGCCCCTGGGTATTTTCGCAAATAAATGCCTATCTTGACCACGAAATAATTTTGCCCGAACCCCCTGTTACGCAAAAAATGCACATAATGCTTAAACACATTGAAAAAATATGTGAATATAAAGGTGAGCACGTGGGTATCCGCGAAGCAAGGAAACACGCCGCCTGGTATACTAAAGGTCTGCACGGCTCAGCAAACTATCGCGCAAGAATAGGCTTAATCAGTTCAATTGAAGAACTGCAACAAATAGCCCTTGAACTGATTGAACAAAACATCTGACTTCCAATATTTATGCAATGAAATTAAAAGCCTCGTATGTTAAGATTTACGTATCTTTTCGTACGAGGTGATTTTTTATGAAAAAACTTTTAAGCACTGCTCTTGCAATACTTCTTTGCATCAGCACATTGTCCGCAATGCCTAAAGCACACGCTTCAGTAAAACCCATAGGTGCAGGCAGAGTTAACACAACGTCAACTTCACTGAATGTTCGCTCCTCGCCTTCATCAAATTCTTCCGTAAAAACAACCTTAAAGAGAAACACATATGTAACCCTTATTTCAAAAAGTGGCTCTTATTGGTATGTACGCTATTTAGAAAACAGTTACGGTTATTGTCATGAAAACTACATTTACCAGGTTTCCTCCGCTGTAAGAACAGTGAAAACAACATCAGGTAATTTACGAGTAAGAAGCGCCGCATCAACTACCGCTTACATACAAGATTATTTGCCCAGCGGTACTTACGTAACCGTACACGTGGTAAGCGGAAACTTTTCTAAAATAATATATAAAGGTAACAAAGTTGGTTTCGTTCATTCTTCTTATCTTACTAACCCAACCTCTTCGTCAACAGGCACAACTTACAAAGCCAAGAGCCTTAACGTTCCCGATTTCAAACAGACCGATTCCCGCTGGGCAAACGTAATCCTCGGCTCGTCAGGTCAGACCATCGGCAGAATAGGCTGTGCCACCACCGCACTTGCAATGACCGAAAGTTACCGAACAGGAACGACTATATACCCTCACAAAATGGCACAAAAACTGAGTTACACTTCGGGCGGTGCAGTTTACTGGCCTGCAAATTACAATATAATTACTTCTTCAAACGGATATTTAAGTAAAATATACTCCGCTTTACAACAGGGTAAACCTGTAATTGTAGGTGCAAAAAAATCAAACGGCAGTCAGCACTATGTTGTTGTAAAAGGTGTTGCAGCAACTAACACCCTTACTACATCGTCTTTTTACATCAACGACCCCGGTTCAAATTCACGCACAACGCTGGCACAATTTTTTGCCGCTTACCCTAACTTTTACAAAATGCTTTATGTAAAATAAACTTCCGATACAGAGGTTTTGCGTTTTGCTTTACCTCTGTACTTTTGTTTTGTGTATTGCTAACAAAATAACAACTAAATTTTATATCAATTTACTTCACTGTTTATTTTAAATAACACTTTCTTTTTTCTTATAAAAGTGTTATACTATCTAATAATAAAATTATATTAGATTTTTGCGCCGATTTTCTTCGGCTTTTTATAAGATTCAGTCAAAGGAGTGCAGTTTGTGGAAAGATTTGTTATCCGCGGCGGAAACAAGCTGAACGGTGAAATAAATATAAGCGGTGCCAAAAACGCTGCTCTTGCCATAATTCCTGCGGCTCTTTTCGCAAGAGAAGAATGCCGTATTGAAAACGTTCCTGACATCAGCGACGTTAAAACTATGGTAAAAATCTTAAAATATCTGGGTGCCGAAGTAACTATGCCCGAAACCGGTGTTTTACTTATAGACTCGAAAAATGTTGAACCCCGCCCTATCCCCGATGAAATGACCCGTAAATTAAGAGCGTCTTATTATCTTCTTGGTGTTCTTTTAGGTGAATTCAATAATGCTTGCGTTGCCCTTCCCGGTGGCTGTTATTTCGGACTTCGCCCTATTGATCAGCACGTTAAAGGTTTTGAAGCATTAGGCGCAACCGTAAGCACAGAAAAGGCTGTTGTTTGTGCCAATGCACAGGAACTTTACGGTTCATCAATTTACCTTGATGTTGTTTCCGTTGGTGCAACAATGAATGTTATGCTTGCCGCTGTAAAGGCAAAAGGTCTTACGGTTATTGAAAACGCTGCAAGAGAACCTCATATCGTTGACCTTGCAAACTTCCTTAACTCAATGGGTGCGGACGTTCGCGGTGCAGGTACGGAAGTTATTAAAATCCGCGGTGTTTCACATATGCACGGTTGTACTTACTCAATAATCCCCGACCAGATTGAAGCAGGCACATATATGGTTGCCGCTGCTGCCGCAGGCGGAGATGTTACAATAAACAACGTTATCCCGAAGCACCTTGAATCTATCACAAACAAAATCGAAGATTGCGGTGTTACGGTAATCGAGGGTGATGAAAGCGTAAGAATTATTTCTGACGGTAAACGCCCCCGTGCTTGCCGAGTTAAGACAAGCCCTCACCCCGGTTTTCCCACCGATATGCAACCCCAATTTGCCACACTTCTTTGCACTTGCAACGGTACAAGCACTGTTGTTGAAGATGTTTGGGACAACCGTTTCAAATACATCGACCAATTAAGGCGTATGGGTGCAAATATAATCGTAAACGGTGATACCGCTTTGATTACAGGTATTGAAAAGCTTAATGGCGCACCTGTTGAAGCCGACGACCTGAGAGCAGGTGCTGCAATGGTAATTGCAGGACTTATGGCTGATGGCGAAACCACTGTAGGTAATATCAAACTTATTGACAGAGGTTATGAAAACCTTATAGAAAAATTAACCGGTGTCGGTGCAGATATTGCAAGAGTAAATTTTGACGAGGAATAAGAAAATATATGCTTAGATTTTGCCCGCTGTTTTCATCAAGCAGCGGCAATTCTGTTTACATAGGCGACCGTGACGGCGGTATACTTGTCGATGTAGGCAGAAGTGCCAAACAAACCGATTTAATGCTTAATAAAATAGGTGTGGATATCAGTTCTGTAAAGGGTATTTTTATTACCCACGAACATACTGACCACGTTAACGGCCTCAGCGTTTTTGCGGCAAGGCATAATATACCTGTCTACGCAGCACCGGGAACACTACTAGCTTTGAAAAACAAAGGTGTATTAAGTGCAAAACACGTGGATATTGCCCTTAATACAGATGAAATTTCAGTAGCGGGTCTTAATATAAAGCCCTTCAGAACTTCCCACGACTGTGCAGACGGCAGAGGTTACGTTATAACAGGCTGCGACGGTGTAACGAGAGCCGCAATTGCTACTGACACAGGATTTGTTTCCCCCGACCTGTTGAGCACAATAACAGGTTGTAAACTTGTTTACATAGAATCAAATCACGATGTTGCAATGCTTCGTTCTGGCCCCTACCCCTACACTTTGCAGAAACGAATTCTTTCTGACATGGGTCATCTTTCAAACGATGCCTGTGCCGACGCTCTTTGTGCCCTTGTAAATAAAGGCACAACCCACGTTGTACTTGCACATTTAAGCCAAGAGAACAACACACCGCATCTGGCCTACGATACTTCTGTTACAACGCTCAGGGATATGGGCGCACTTGAAAACCGTGATTACATACTAAAAGTAGCAGAGCCTGAAAACAACGACGGAATTATTACTGTATAAAAGAGAACAGTCTGTAACTCATATGGGTTACAGACTGTTTTAATCAGAAATCTACTGCTTCTTTGAGGGCATCTTTTATAAGGCAATGACCTGCGGCAGACGGGTGAACTCCGTCACAAAGCCAATATGCCGTATCGCCGTCTTTTGAAACTTCATCCAACTTATCTTGCAAAGGCACAAATTTAAGATTATATTTTTCCGCAATGCGTTTTGCGACTTCTGCGCGTTTTTCAACCTCTGCACGAAAAACGTCGTAGTATCTTTCTGTACCCGATCCTTTAAGAACAAAGGGTTCCAAAATTATAATTTTAAGGTTCGGAAGTTCTTCAAGAAGTTCCTCTATAAGCATATTGTATATTTTCTCAAATTTTCCCACAGCAACACCGTTCTGCTCGTTGAGTTCGTGCCAGACATCATTAACACCTATAAGGATAGACATATAATCAGGTTTAAGGTTGATTATATCTTCTTTCATTCGTGCATAAACTTCAACGATTTTATCACCGCTGACACCGCGATTTATAAACTCAAATTCGTGCGGTCTGTTTTTTAAAACTTCTGCCGCAAAAAGATTAGGATAACCGTATCCGTAATTATCGTCGTTATCACGTCTGCGGTCTGCATCCGTTATTGAATCGCCTTGAAACAAATATTTTATCATTTTATATCACCTTTTTTATTGTGTTTACTTCCTATTTATATTGATAATACTGTTAATAAGTGGTATAATTATTTATTGGGTCCGTTGTAATTTTCTTCGGGAGATTCAACCCACGGGCATTCAATTTCTGGAACAACTTTTTCAGGTGCAGCCCAATGAACAGCGTTGTTTATTATTTTCTGAACTTCGGGGATATAGTAAGTGGGGTTTTCCTCGTGACCCGGTTGGAAATAGAAAACTTTACCTAAGCCTCTGTACCAACAGTTACCCGAACGGAAAACTTCGCCACCCTTAAACCAACCGATGAAAACTGTTTCATCGGGGGCAGGTATATCAAAACGCTCACCGTACATTTCTTCAACGGGAATATCGAAACTTTCGGGAATACCTTTTGCTATGGGATGTGACGGATTTATACACCAAAGTCTTTCGCGGTCGCCGTCACGCCACTTAAGTGAGCAAGTTGTACCCATAAGTCTTTTGAAAGGCTTTGAAAAATGTGCTGAGTGAAGTGCTATAAAGCCCATACCGCGCATTACTCTGTTATAGATTTTTTCTACAAGTTCATCGGGAACACACTCGTGAGCCATATGGCCCCACCATAAAAGGACATCCGTGCTTTCAAGAACATCCTCGGGAAGACCGTTTTCGGGGTCATCAAGAGTTGCCGTTCTTATATTAAGTGCTTCGTCCGCACCTAAAAAATCTGCAATACAGTTATGTATTCCTTTTGGATAAACTGCCGCAATGCTTTCGCTTTCTTTTTCGTGGCGGCCTTCGTTCCAAATTGTAACGTTTATCATTAAAAACATCCTTTCCTAAGGGTAATTATCAATATACTAATAATATCTTTTTTATTATAAATAAGCAATGTTTTTTTATACGAAAAATCCTTGCTTTTTTTATGCAAAGTGGAAAATAAACCCTAAAAAATGTGAGTTCGAAACCATCCTCACATAAGCGGTGAAAACCGCCTAAAAAACAAAACTATGGAGTTGATTATTTTGAAAAACAAGAAAAAAATCGTAAATGTTTCAATTGCGGCTATAACTGCGGCACTTTATGTAGTTTTAACATATCTTGCTTCCGCGCTGGGTCTTGCAAGTTATGCCGTTCAGGTCAGGTTTTCCGAAGCACTGACTATTTTACCCCTTTTCACACCTGCGGCTATTCCGGGACTTTTTGTGGGGTGCATTCTTGCAAATATTCTTACAGGCAGTGCTGTGTGGGACGTTATCTTCGGAAGTCTTGCAACTTTACTGGGTGCTTTTGGAACCTATCTTCTTAAAAAACATAAGATACTTGCAACCTTACCGCCAATAGTTGCAAATACGGTTATAGTGCCTTTTGTACTTTTAAAAGTTTATAATTTAGAGGGAACTTATTGGTTTTTTGCAATGACTGTTTGTCTTGGGGAAGTTATCTCCTGCGGTGTTTTGGGCACGCTTTTAAGAAAAAGTCTTGAAAAAAGTAATTTATTTGATAAACTAAAATAAATCTCTTTTAGGGGTTTATTTTTCTACTTTATTGGAGTATAATTTTACTAACGCAAAAACAATCCTATTTGAAAGGATTTTTAATATGATAATTGATGATGTTATAAAATCAGCAAAAAGAATTCATTTTATCGGTATCGGCGGCAGCGGTATGTGTCCCCTTGCAGAGATTCTGCACGACAAAGGTTACTATCTCACCGGTTCTGATAATAATGAAACTGATACTTTAAAGCGTATACGCAATTTAGGTATACCTGTTGTTCTCGGTCAAAAGGCAGAAAATGTTGACGGTGCAGATATGGTTGTTTTTACAGCCGCACTTCTTCCCGATAACCCGGAACTTGTTGCCGCAAAAGAAAAAGGTATTCCCACTTTTGAGCGCAGCAAACTTTTCGGTTATTTTACAAGAGAATACGATAACTGCATCGGTGTATGCGGTACACACGGCAAAACTACCGTAACTTCAATGCTTACACATATTCTTATTGATAACGGTTTTGACCCCTCAGCAGTAATCGGAGGAAAACTCCCTCTTACAGGCACTAACGGCAGAGTCGGTAAAAGCGATATTCTTGTTTGCGAAGCCTGTGAATACAAAGATACATTTCTCGACCTTTCCCCCGATGTAAGCGTTATTCTCAATGTTGACAGGGACCATATGGAATACTTCAAGACTCTTGAAAACCTTGAAGCATCATTCAGAAAATTCGCCGATATGTCTAAATGTGTTATTTATAACGGCGATGATAAAAATACCCTCGACAGTCTTGAAGGTATAACAGGAAAAACAATGATTTCCTTCGGTAAAAACGATTCCTGTGATTATGTTGCTAAAGATGTTGATTGGAAAGACGGTGCTTTCCCCTGTTTTGATGTTTATCATAAAGGCGAAAAACTGGGAAGAATTGAATTAAGCATACCGGGTGAACACAACGTTCTTAATGCAATGGCTGCTATATGTACTGCAATGTTTTGCGGTGCTACTTTTGAGCAATGTAAAATCAGCATCGCTACTTTCAAAGGCGCAGGCAGACGTTTTGAATACCTCGGGGCATATAACGGTGCAGATATAGTTGATGACTACGCCCATCACCCCGCAGAACTTGAAGTAACACTTTCCGCCGCTAAAAAAATGAGTTACAAACGAGTATGGGCAGTTTTCCAACCCTTTACTTTCAGCAGAACCAAACTTCACCTTGATGCATTTGCAAAGGCTCTCTCTATTGCAGACAAAGTTGTTTTAACTGAAATAATGGGTTCCCGCGAAATCAACACGTACGGCATTACAACACAGGACCTTGCTGATGAGATACCCGGAAGTGTGTGGTTTGATACTTTCCAAAAAGTTTGCGACTACGTAAAGGAAAATGCCGAAGAAGGCGATTTGGTTCTTACCCTTGGTTGCGGTGACGTTTACAAAGTTGCTAAAATGATTTTAGACAAAAATTAAAAAATAAACAAAAAAATATTCCCCACGGTTTTTACCGTGGGGAGTTATTTTTTTAAGATGTTATCAGACTAACTCAAGAATGCACATCTCAGCAGCGTCACCGCGGCGAGCTTCAGTCTTGATTATACGGCAGTAACCACCGTTTACGTCTTTATACTTGGGAGCGATCTCGTCAAAAAGTTTCTTAACGACATCTTCCTTAGTAATATATGCCAAAGCCTGTCTCTTATTGTGGAGACTGTCGACTTTTGCGAGGGTGATCATCTTTTCAGCCATAGCGCGAACTTCCTTCGCTCTTGTGACTGTGGTTGTCATCTTACCGTTTTCAAGTAAAGATGTAACCATATTGCGAAGCATAGCATCGCGGTGATCACTCGCTCTGCCGAGTTTTCTGGTTCCGGGCATCTAAATCACTCCTTTGCCGAAAATACGGACGACTTATTCGTCCTCATCGCGAAGAGAAAGACCAAGTGAAGCCAACTTAGCAACAACTTCTTCAAGAGATTTGCGGCCAAGGTTTCTTACCTTCATCATATCTTCTTCAGTTTTGTTAATCAAATCTTCAACAGTGTTGATACCGGCTCTCTTGAGACAGTTGAATGAACGAACTGAAAGGTCAAGTTCTTCGATAGTTGTTTCGAGTACCTTGCCGTTTTCTGTGTCATCCTTGTCAACCATAATCTCTGTGTTGGAAACTTCATCAGAAAGTTCAACGAAGAGGTTAAGGTGCTCAGTAAGAATCTTAGCAGCAAATGATACAGCATCTTTTGCAGAAATTGTACCGTCTGTTGTTACATCTATTGTGAGCTTATCGTAGTCGGTAATCTGACCTACACGAGTGTTATCAACTGTGTAGTTCACTTTCAATACGGGTGTATAGATTGAATCAATAGCGATTACGCCGATTGCAGGTTCAAGAATCTGTTTATTTCTGTCAGAAGAAACATATCCTCTGCCTTTATCAGCAGTAAGTTCCATAACAACATGTGCATCAGCATCAAGTGTTGCAATGTGATGATCGGGGTTAAGAATTTCAACCTCAGAATCCGCTTTGATGTCACCCGCTGTGATTTCACCGGAGCCGTTTGCCTCGATATACATAATCTTCGGACCGTCTCCGTATATTTTGAGAATAACGCCCTTAAGGTTAAGAACTATCTCGGTAACATCCTCTTTTACGTTCGGGATCGTTGAGAATTCATGAAGAACATTGTCAATTTTGACTGATGTAATAGCGTATCCGGGAAGCGATGAGAGAAGAACTCTGCGAAGGCTGTTACCAAGTGTTGTACCAAATCCTCTTTCAAGAGGCTCCACAACAAATGAGCCGTATGCTGAATCTTCTGCTGAACCGATAAACTTTACTTCGGGTTT
This sequence comes from Clostridia bacterium, assembly GCA_017626295.1. Lineage (GTDB taxonomy): Bacteria > Bacillota > Clostridia > Oscillospirales > Acutalibacteraceae > DTU089. The sequence goes on from JAGAJB010000013.1 coordinate 83,679, forward strand.
CTCAATACCAATCATACCAAACCCTCCTTAAAATTGCACAGTTTAACTGCGATTTTTGTTTTGCCTGTCAATACAGACATGAGGCTAAAGAGCATTATTTTGAATAGAACTCGACGATAAGATGCTCTGCAACGGGAGCTTCAATCTGATCTCTCTCAGGAAGGTTGATAACCTTAGCTGAGTTAGCTTCACGATTGAGATCGAGCCATGCGGGAACCGGACGGCTTCCGTTTGCTTCGATAATGTTTTTCATAGCGTCGGTCTGAGCCGATTTTTCCTTGATGGAAATTACATCGCCTGCCTTGCAAAGGTAAGACGGGATATCGACTTTTTTGCCGTTAACACAGAAGTGACCGTGTGTAACGAACTGTCTGCCTTCTGCACGGGAATCTGCCCAACCAAGAAGATAGACAATGTTATCCAAACGGCTTTCACAGATGCAAAGAAGGTTTTCACCTGCCTGGCCCTGCATTTTTTCAGCCATAAGGAAATACTTGTGGAACTGTCCTTCAAGTACGCCGTAGTAACGTCTTGCTTTCTGCTTCTCACGAAGCTGCATTCCGTAGCCGGAAATTTTCTTACGTCCCTGACCATGCTGGCCGGGTGCATAAGAACGACGTTCAATAGCACATTTATTGGTATAGCATCTGCCACCCTTTAAGAAGAGCTTCTGGCCTTCACGGCGGCAAAGCTTACATACCGCACCGGTATATCTTGCCATAATTCGTTTCCTCCTATTATGTTATACACGCCTTCTCTTGGGCGGACGGCAGCCGTTGTGAGGAATGGGAGTTACATCCTTAATAAGTGTAACATCAAGTCCAGCAACCTGTAATGCTCTGATTGCAGCTTCTCTTCCTGCACCGGGACCTTTAACATAAACTTCAACAGTTTTCATACCGTGCTCAATAGCAACCTTTGCTGCAGTTTCAGCAGCAGTCTGAGCTGCGAAGGGTGTGGACTTACGAGAACCTCTGAAGCCCATTTCACCAGCGCTTGCCCAAGAAACGGCATTGCCCTGAGTATCAGTAATTGTAACTATCGTGTTATTGAAGGTGGATTGGATATGAGCCGCACCGCGTTCAATATTCTTACGCTCACGACGTTTGCGTGTTCCGACTTTTTTGCCGGTAGCTTTTGTAGCCATACTAATACCTCCTTCGACTTATTTCTTCTTGTTAGCTATTGTTTTCTTGGGACCCTTACGAGTACGAGCGTTTGTTTTGGAACGCTGACCTCTTACAGGAAGTCCTTTTCTGTGACGAACGCCACGATAGCAACCAATTTCTACAAGTCTCTTGATATCGAAAGCTGTTTCACGACGAAGGTCACCTTCAACCTTTACGTTGTGATCAATATACTCACGTAATTTTGCTACATCATCTTCAGTAAGATCCTTAACTCTGATGTCGGGATCAATACCTGTAGCAGCGATAATGTCGCTTGCAGTCTTGGGACCTATACCGAAAATATAGGTAAGACCAACTTCGACTCTTTTATCTCTGGGTAAATCAACACCTGAAATACGCGCCATTTGTCAGTTGCACCTCCAAATAATGGTTTGCGCGAGGGCTTAGCCCTGACGCTGTTTGTGCTTGGGATTTTCACAGATAACCATGATTTTTCCCTTACGTTTAATTACTTTGCATTTTTCGCAAATTTTCTTGACAGAAGGTCTGACTTTCATTAGAATACCTCCTAAAATTCAGCTTTTGCCTTTAATTATTTTGAACGCCATGTGATACGTCCACGTGTAAGGTCATATGGCGACATTTCGACTGTAACCTTATCACCCGGAAGAATACGAATGTAGTTCATTCTGAGTTTTCCGGAAATGTGGGCTAAAATTTTATGACCGTTTTCGAGTTCAACCTGAAAGGTTGTATTAGGTAATGCTTCAATAACAGTACCTTCAACTTCGATCATATCGTCTTTTGACATAACAAATACCTCCCTGACTAATTTTGTTATTCGTTCTGTTTTGTTTAAAGCTTTGTCATAATCAACGGTCCGCTGCTTGTAATGGCTATTGTATGCTCAAAATGAGCGGACAGCTTGCCGTCGGTGGTTTTTACCGTCCAGCCGTTGGACAATGTTTTAACAGATGCCTTACCCTCGTTAATCATGGGTTCAATGGCAATTGTCATGCCCGGCACCAAACGAACGCCCCTACCGGGAGTTCCGTAGTTCGGCACCGCCGGGTCTTCATGAAGTGCGGCTCCGACGCCGTGACCTGTGTATTCCCTGACAACTCCGTAGCCGCGCTCCTCACAGTACGCTTGGATTGCACTGCCTACATCGCCGAGTCTGCTGCCGGAAACTGCCTTTTTAATACCTACATAGAGGCTTTCTTCGGTAGTTTCTATCAGCCGCTTCGCTTCTGCGGAAATATCTCCGCAAGCGAAAGTAGCAGCATTATCACCGGTATAACCGTTGATACAGGTTCCGAGGTCGATACTTACTATGTCGCCTGCTCGCAAGATGTGGGATTTATCGGGGATACCATGAATAACCTCGTCATTTATGGAAATGCATGCGGAAGCAGGAAAACCGTTATAGCCTAAGAAAGTCGGTTTAGCACCTTTACTTTCAATAAACTTTCTGGCGATTCGGTCAATTTCCCAAGTAGATACACCGGGTTCAACCGCCTCTCCTGCAACCTTGAGTGCTTCTGCGGAAATCCTGCAGGCTTCAAGCATCTGCCTGATTTCCTTTTCGCTTTTAAGCACTATCATGCTTAATCCTCCAATACCTTAAGGATAGATGCTGTAATCTCCTTAATGGGAGCAGTACCTTCTACGCTGCGGAGTTTTCCGCATTTTGCGTAATAATCCTTTAACGGTTCGGTTTGTTCGTGATAAACATTGAGTCTGTCAAGAACTGTTTCGGGAGCATCATCTTTACGAATCTGAAGTTCACCGCCACATGCATCACAAACACCTTCAACTCTGGGTTTCTTATTCTCAATATGATAAGAAGAACCGCAAGCCTTACAAACGCGTCTGCCTGACATTCTGTTTACAATGTTTTCATCGGGGACATCAATATCAACAACTTTGTCAATAATGACACCCATTTTATCAAGAGCCTCAGCCTGAGGAATTGTACGGGGGAATCCGTCAAGGATGAAACCGCCCTTACAATCGTCAGCTGCCAACCTATCCTTGATGATGCCTATTACGACATCATCAGGAACAAGTTTACCGGCTTCAATGAACGATTTAGCCTTAAGACCCATCTCTGTTCCGTTAGCAAGTGCTTCACGGATGATATTTCCTGTGGAAATTGTGGGAATCTTAAGTTCCGCAGCAATGATTTCCGCCTGAGTGCCTTTACCTGCGCCGGGGGCACCGAGAAAAATAAGTTTCATTACTCAAGTCCTCCTTAATTAGTCGAGGAAGCCTTTATAATGGCGAAGCATCATCTGGCTTTCAAGTTGTTTAACTGTTTCAAGGGCAACACCAACCATAATGATGATTGAAGTACCGCCGAGTGAAATGTTCATACCCTTGCCGTCTCCGAGAACGAGTTCTGTAATCAATGAGAACAAGTTGGGGAACAATGCAACTACGCTGAGAAGCAATGCGCCGAGAAGGATAATTCTTGAAATGATTTTCTGAATATACATAGCGGTGGGTTTACCGGGACGAAGTCCGGGGATTGTACCGCTGTTGCTACGGATATTGTTTGCCATTTCAGTGGGATTGTACTGAATAGTTGCATAGAAATATGCAAAGAAGATGATGAGTAAGAAGTAGATAATGCAGTAAATGGGGTTAGTTGCATCAAACATTCTGAAGAACTTATCCACACCGCTGCCCTCTGTAATCTTGTTAGCTACGAAGAGCTCGATTGTGGGAGGAAGTGAAAGGATAGAACTTGCAAAGATAACGGGCATAACGCCACTCATATTAACTTTAATCGGAATGTGTGTGCTCTGACCGCCGTACATTTTACGACCTACAACTCTCTTTGCGTACTGAACGGGAATTCTGCGCTCTGCGTTGTCCATCCAAACGATGTAAGCAATCATAAGGATGTAGCAAACAACTACGAAGGGAGCAAGGAAGTAGTAGATACCGCCTCTTGAGAAATAACCGTTTGTTTCTGTACCGAAGAGCATTGTCATCTCTGTGGGAATTCTGGAAATGATACCTGCAAAAAGGATTATTGAGATACCGTTACCGATTCCCTTGCCGTTGATCTGTTCGCCGAGCCACATAACAAGTGTTGTACCTGCTGTGAGAACTAAGATAACAACGATAGCCTGGAACACAATTGCAAATTTGTCATCACCCTGGTAAAGAAGATAATTCTTTGCGTTAAGGTAGATGAAGTATGCAATACTCTGGAGAAGACCAAGAGCAAGTGTTACGTAACGGGTAATTTTTGCAATTTTCTTTCTGCCTTCTTCGCCTTCTTTTGAAAGTCTTTCAAGAGCAGGGATAGCAACAGTAAGAAGTTGGATAATAATCGAACTGTTGATATAAGGTGTGATAGAAAGAGCAAAAATTGTACCGTAGTTGAACGCATCACCGGTCATCATACTCAAATAGTTGAGGAATGTTGTACCTGCAGCAGGGTCAATAAGACCTGTTGAAGGAATATCAACAAAAGGAACCGGGATGTTTGCGCCGACTCTGAAAAGCACTACGATGAATGCTGTAAAAAGAATCTTTTTTCTTAAATCGGGGATTTTCCATGCGTTAGCCAATGTCTGAAACACGTCAAATCACCTCTGCCTTTCCTCCGGCAGCCTCAATTTTAGCCTTAGCTGCATCAGAATAAGCATTAACCTTAACAGTGAACTTTTTGGTGATATCACCGTGTGCAAGTACTTTTACACCGTCAAGTGTTTTATTGACAAGACCTGCTGATTTAAGTGCGTCAATATCAATAACTGCACCATCCTCAAATCTATCCTCAAGTGCTGCTACGTTAACGATAGCAAACTCCTTGCCGAAAATATTAACAAAACCTCTTTTGGGAAGGCGTCTTTGTAAAGGCATCTGGCCGCCTTCAAAACCGATCTGCATACCGCGACCGGCACGTGCCTTCTGGCCTTTGTGACCCTTACCGGCTGTTTTGCCCTGGCCTGAACCGGGACCTCTACCGATACGCTTAACTTCCTTTTTGGAACCAGCGGCGGGTGAAAGCTCGTGAAGCTTCATATGTTGCACCTCCTTGCTTATTCTTCAGTAGCCTCAATAAGATGAGCGATTTTTTTAATTTTGCCTTTGGTTGCCGCATTATCGGGCTGAACTGATACATCACCGATTTTGTGGAGACCTAACGCATAGGCGGTGGCAATCTGATCCTTTTTGGAACCGATAAGGCTCTTTACGAGCTTAACTTTAATGTTAGCCATTTTTACCACCCTCCTTAGTCTTTAAAATGCTTAACGGATTTACCGCGAATGTTAGCAACTTCTTCAACATTGCGGAGTTTCATAAGTCCGTCCATAGTAGCTCTTACTACGTTGCAGGGGTTGTTAGAACGAAGTGCTTTAGCACGGATGTCCTTAATACCGACTGTCTCAACAACAGCACGAACGGGGCCACCTGCGATAACGCCGGTACCGGGTGCTGCGGGCTTGAGAAGTACTACGCCTGCGCCGAATTTACCGATAATCTCGTGAGGAATAGTTGTTCCTTTAAGAGCAACCTTGACGAGATTTTTCTTTGCGTCCTCGATACCTTTACGAATAGCATCGGGAACTTCGTTTGACTTGCCTAAGCCAAAACCTACTGTGCCTTCACCGTCACCAACAACTACGAGTGCGGAGAATTTCATAATTCTACCACCCTTAACTGTCTTAGATACACGGTTGATAGCTACGACTCTTTCCTGAAGTTCAGAGTCTTTGCGAGCTGCATCGAATTTAGCCAAAGTAATTCCTCCCTTTCTTAGAAGTTGAGGCCGCCCTCACGGGCGCCTTCGGCCAAGCTCTGTACACGGCCGTGATAAATGTAACCGCCGCGGTCGAAAACTACATCTTTGATGTCTTTTGCCGCTGCACGCTCTGCTAATAACTTGCCTACCTTAAAGGCTGCGTCCTTGTTTCCGCCGTAATCCTTGAAGTCCTTTTCAACAGTTGATGCTGAAACGAGTGTTACACCGTTTACATCATCTATCAACTGAGCATAGATATGCTGAAGAGAACGGAATACATCGAGACGGGGGCAAGCAGCTGTACCGCTGATTTTACCACGTACTCTTTTATGACGCTGAACCCTTGCTTTATTAGTGTTCGGTCTTTGTACCATTATTTCTTCACCTCTTATTCGAATTCAGGGATTATTTACCGCCCTTACCGGCCTTGCCTTCCTTGCGACGGATAACTTCATCAACATACTTGATGCCCTTACCCTTGTAAGGCTCCGGAGGTCTGTGACCCCTGACTTCAGCAGCAAACTGACCAACCTTTTGCTTATCAGGACCGGAAATAATAATCTTGTTGGGAGAAGGAACTTCAATTGAAATACCTTCAATCTCGGGTACTACAACATTGTGAGAATAACCAATGTTAAGTACAAGGTCTTTACCCTGCTTTGCAGCACGGTAACCGATACCGTTGATCTCAAGCTCTTTTGTGAAGCCTTCGCTTACACCCTTAACCATATTAGCAATGAGTGTACGGTTGAGACCGTGAAGTGAACGGTTTTCTTTCTGATCGTTAGGACGTGATACTGTGATCACGCCGTTATCAAGAGCGACAGTGATGTTTTCATTAACTGTTCTGGTAAGTGTGCCTCTGGGGCCCTTAACGGTAACAATATTTCCGTCGATCTTGACATCAACGCCTGCCGGAACGGCAATCGGCATTCTGCCTATACGTGACATAATACTGTACCTCCTTACCAAATGTATGCAAGAACTTCGCCGCCAACGTTAGCTTTGCGAGCGTCCTTATCTGTCATAATGCCCTTTGATGTTGAGAGGATTACGATACCGAGGCCATTCTGAACCTTGGGCATATCCTCACAGTTTGAATAAATGCGGAGTCCGGGTTTGGAAACTCTGCGGAGTCCTGTAATAACCTGAGACTTGTTGGGGCCGTATTTGAGAGCAATCTCAATAATGCCCTGTTTGCCGTCTTCGATTACTTTAAAACTCTTTATATAACCCTCATCTACAAGAATCTGAGCAATTGATTTCTTGATGTTAGATGCCGGGATCTGCACTGTATCGTGCTTTGCTGAATTAGCATTACGGATTCTTGTAAGCATATCAGCAATTGAATCAGTAATCTGCATGCCGTGTTTCCTCCTTTATCAATTGCTCTTACCAGCTAGCCTTCTTCACACCGGGAATCTGGCCTGCGTGAGCAAGTTCCCTGAAGCAAATACGGCAAACACCGTATTTACGAAGATAAGCGTGCGGTCTACCACAGATTTTGCATCTGTTGTACTGTCTTGTGGAATACTTAGCAGGTCTCGCCTGCTTAACTTTCATAGATGTCTTAGCCACGATGACCCTCCTTACTTAGCAAACGGAGCGCCGAGAAGTGAAAGCAATTCGCGGCCTTCTTCGTCTGTGTTAGCGGTTGTGATAAAGTTAATATCCATACCGCGAACCTTATCAATTTTATCGTACTCAATTTCAGGGAAAATAAGCTGTTCCTTAACACCGATGGAGTAGTTACCTCTGCCATCGAATGAGTTGGGGTTGATACCTCTGAAGTCTCTAACTCTGGGAAGAGCGAGATTGAAGAATCTGTCAAGGAACTCATACATACGGTCACCGCGAAGAGTAACCTTTGCACCGATGTCCATACCCTCACGAAGTTTGAAGTTAGCAACTGATTTCTTTGCTTTGCAAACAACGGGTGTCTGACCGGTAATCTGCTTGAGATCTTTAATGATAGCGTCAAGAATCTTGGAGTTATCTTTAATCTCACCTGATGTAACGCTAACTACGATTTTATCAAGCTTGGGAATCTGCATTACACTCTTGTAGCCGAATTTCTTCATAAGCTGAGGGGCTACGTCAGAGTTATAAAATTCTTTAAGTCTTGCTGACATTGTTAGACCCTCCTTAATTAAAACTTAGCGCCGCAAGAAGCTTTCTTGCAAACTCTGAACTTTTTGCCGTCTTCGATAACGTGGCCAACTCTTGTAGCCTGGCCGCATTTGGGGCAAATAAGTTGAACTTTATCCGCATAGAGAGCGCTCTCAGCTTTAATAATGCCGCCGGGCTCGCCCATCTTACGGGGTTTAACGTGTTTGGAAACGATGTTTACGCCTTCAACAATAACCTTGCCTTCTGAGGGAGATACCTGAAGTACCTTGCCTTTTTTGCCGCGGTCTTTGCCCTGAATAACGATGACCTCGTCGCCTGTTTTGACATGAACTTTACTCATTAGTCGTACCTCCCATTAAAGTACTTCCGGAGCAAGAGAGAGAATCTTGAGATATTCTTTCTCACGAAGTTCTCTTGCTACGGGTCCGAAAATACGGGTACCCTTCGGGTTTTTATCTTCTTTGATTATAACTGCTGCATTTTCGTCGAAACGGATGTAAGTACCGTCATCACGGCGAACACCGCTTCTTGAACGAACTACTACAGCCTTTACAACATCACCTTTTTTAACAACGCCACCGGGTGCTGCTTTCTTGACAGAAGCCACGATAACATCACCTATATTGGCATACCTCTTGCCGGTGCCGCCTAAAACGCGGATGCACATAATTTCTTTTGCGCCCGTGTTGTCGGCTACCTTGAGGTAACTCTGCTGCTGTATCACAGTGTGTGCCTCCTTCTACCGACCAAATTATTTGGCCTTCTCAATTATTTCACATACACGCCATCTCTTATCTTTTGATAAGGGACGTGTTTCCATAATCATTACACGGTCGCCGATACCACACTGGTTTGTCTCATCGTGAGCCTTAACTTTAAGTGTGTGGTTGACAATCTTACCGTAAAGCGGATGCTTTACTCTGTCCTTAATAGAAACGACAACTGTCTTATCCATCTTATCGCTTGTTACGATACCGACACGAGTTTTTCTTAAATTTCTTTCACTCATTTAATTGCCCTCCGTCATTAAGAATTCTTGCCGTTAAGCTGCATATCGCGGATTACTGTCATAACTCTTGCGATATCCTTTTTTACGGCACTTATTCTCATTGGGTTATCAAGCTGATTGATGGCTTGCTGGAAGCGGAGGTTAAAGAGTTCTTTCTTCAGTTCAAGGAGCTTAGCATCCAACTCCGCCTGAGAGAGTGTTCTTAATTCACTTGCTTTCATTCTGCCTCACCATCCTGTTCTGCCTTAACGACAAACTTGCATTTTATAGGAAGCTTGTTTGCTGCAAGACGCATAGCCTCACGAGCAAGAGCTTCGTCAACGCCGCCGATTTCGAACATAATTCTGCCCGGTTTAACAACAGCAACCCAGTATTCAGGAGAACCTTTACCTGAACCCATTCGAGTTTCAGCCGGTTTTTCTGTAATCGGCTTATCAGGGAAAATTTTGATCCAAACTTTACCGCCACGCTTGATATATCTTGTCATAGCAATACGGGCTGCTTCAATCTGGTTTGATGTGATCCATGCGGGTTCGAGAGCCTGAAGACCGAAATCACCATAATTGACTTTGTTACCTCTGTGAGCAACGCCTTTAAGACGGCCTCTCTGAACTCTACGGTATTTAACTCTTTTAGGTAATAACATTACTTGGCTCCTCCTTCCCTTTTGTTCTTACGGGACTCGTGAAGAACCTCGCCTTTGTAGATCCAAATCTTAACACCGATACGACCGTATGTTGTTTTTGCTTCTGCAAAACCGTAGTCAATATCAGCACGAATTGTCTGAAGCGGGATTGTGCCTTCATGATACTGCTCTGTACGAGCAATTTCAGCACCGCCGAGTCTGCCGGAAACCTGAGCTTTGATACCCTTAGCGCCTGCCTTCATTGTTCTGCCGATTGACTGTTTAAGAGCACGGCGGAAAGACACACGTTTTTCAAGCTGAGCTGCGATGCTTTCTGCAACGAGCTGAGCATTGAGGTCGGGCTGCTTGATTTCAGTGATATTGATGAATACATCTTTATCGCCGCCAAGCATTTTCTTGACTGTTTCTTTAAGTTTTTCGATTTCTGCACCGCCACGGCCGATTACGATACCGGGTTTTGCACAGAAAATGTTGATGCGGATTCTCTTGGGATCGCGCTCAATCTCAACCTTCGGAACACCTGCCGGAGCAAGGAGTTCAAGAAGGAATTCACGGATTTTGTTATCCTCAACAAGGATATCACCGAATTCACCCTTCTTAGCAAACCAGCGAGATTCCCAGTCTTTGATAACGCCTATTCTTAATCCGGTAGGATTGATTTTCTGGCCCATTATATTTCCTCCTCTCGCTTATTCTGCATCCTTGAGTACAAGGGTGATATGAGATGTCTTTTTGTTAATTCTGTTAGCGCTGCCTCTTGCGCGGGGTCTGATTCTCTTAAGAGTGGGACCCTGGCAAACCCAGCACTTTGCAACGTAAAGTGAAGTTACGTCCATATTTTTCATTTCCGCATTTGCGATAGCGGATTTAAGAAGCTTCTCAAGCGGCTCACAAGCGGCCTTCGGTGTGTGCTTGAGAATTGCCATTGCTTCGTCTGCAGGCTTATTGCGGATAAGGTCAAGAACGATCTGAACCTTACGGGGAGCTATTCTTAAATAAGTAGCTTTTGCTGTTGCCTCCATTATTAACACACTCCTTTCGACCTATTATTTACCGTTATTTGAAGTTTTTGATCCCGCATGACCTTTGAAGGTTCTTGTGGGAGCGAATTCACCGAGCTTATGACCAACCATATCCTCTGTTACATAAACAGGAACATGTTTACGGCCGTCATGAACTGCAAAAGTATGACCAACAAAATCCGGGAAGATTGTTGAGCTTCTGCTCCATGTTTTAAGAACGATTTTTTCGCCGTTTTCATTCATTTTCTGAACTCTTGCGAGCAGCTTAGGCTGCACATAAGGTCCTTTTTTAATGCTTCTGCTCATTAAATACTGCTCCTTTCCGGCTTATTTGCCGTTACGACGCTTCACGATAAGCTTATCGGAGCGATTCTTCTTGGCTCTTGTCTTATAACCGAGAGCGGGTTTACCCCAGGGGGTAACGGGGCCGGGACGACCGATGGGTGATTTACCTTCACCACCACCGTGGGGGTGGTCATTGGGGTTCATTACAGAACCGCGGACTGTAGGTCTGATACCCATGTGACGTGTACGTCCTGCTTTACCGATTTTAACGTTCTCGTGGTCAAGGTTACCAACCTGACCAACAGTTGCCATACAATTTACGGGCACGTTACGAAGCTCACCAGAGGGAAGTCTGAGAAGAGCGTAAACGCCTTCTTTAGCCATAAGCTGAGCTGCATTACCTGCTGCTCTTGCAAGCTGACCGCCCTTACCGGGATAAAGTTCAACGTTGTGAACGAAAGTACCAACAGGGATATTAACAAGCGGAAGTGCGTTACCGGGTTTAATATCTGCTGCAGGACCTGCAACAACTTTATCGCCAACCTCGAGACCAACGGGAGCAAGGATATATGCTTTCTCACCGTCTGTGTACTCAATAAGAGCAATGTGAGCTGAACGGTTGGGATCGTATTCGAGAGTTTTTACTGTTGCTTCAATATCGAACTTTGTTCTCTTGAAGTCAATTACTCTGTACTTTCTGCGGTTTCCGCCGCCGCGATGGCGAACAGTGATTCTACCGTAACTGTTACGGCCTGAATGCTTGTTAAGAGGTTTTAAAAGACTCTTTTCGGGAGCAACCTTTGAAAGTTCGGAGTAATCTGTAACCGACATGCTACGTCTTGCGTTTGTGGTCGGTTTGTAAACTTTAATAGACATTTTATTCACACTCCTATAATGGTTTTGCGGAGAATGTCAACTCCATACTATACCAAGTGGGGTATAATTTATTTAAGTTTCAGATTACATCATGCCATCAAAGAACTCAATTGTCTTTGAATCTTCGGTAAGAGTAACGATTGCTTTCTTCCAAGATGCTGTATAGCCTTCGAATCTGCCGTATCTTCTCATCTTACCGTTAACAGTTACTGTGTTAACTTTTGCTACCTTAACGCCGAAAAGTTCTTCAACAGCCTTAGCTATTTCAACTTTGTTAGCATCGGAAGCTACCTTAAAGGTATATTTCTTGGAAACAATGCCCATCATAGAAGCTTCTGTGATGATAGGCTTAATGATAATGTCCTGTGCAAGTTTCATTATGCATATACCTCCTCGATTTTTGTAACTGCATCCTTGAGAACTACGATTTTGTCGCAGTTGAGGATATCGTAAACATTGAGGGTATTTACAGTTGAAACTTTAGCACCCTCGATATTACGGATGCTCTTGTAAATTACTTCGTTGTTTTCGGGAAGAACTACAAGAACTTTTTTATTTGCTTCAAGAGCAGCAAACATTTTTGCCATCTCTTTTGTTTTGATTGCATCAAGTGCGATGGAATCAAGAACGATCATTTCTTCGGCTGCAACCTTAGAAGAAAGAGCAGACTTCATAGCAAGTCTCTTAACTTTCTTGTTGATTGAAATGCCGTATGTGCGAGGCTTGGGACCAAGAGCGATACCGCCGTGATACCACTGGGGTGAACGTGTTGAACCCTGTCTTGCACGACCTGTTCCCTTCTGACGCCACGGTTTCTTACCGCCGCCGCTAACTTCGGAACGAGTTTTTGTGGACTGAGTGCCCTGACGCTGATTTGCTAAATAGCCAACAACAACAAGGTGCATAGCGGACATATTGGGCTCAATGCTGAAAATAGAATCATTAAGCTCGATGTCAGATACCTTCTTGCCTGCCATATCAAGTACTGATAATTTACTCATCTGTTACACTCCTTCCTTAAGCCTTCTTAACGCTGTCAGCAATAACAACGATGCCGCCTTTGGGTCCGGGGATGGAGCCCTTGATAGCGATGAGGTTGTTTTCGCTGTCAACCTTAACTACGCTGAGGTTCTGTACAGTAACGCGTTCGCTACCGAGGTGACCTGCCATTTTTTTGCCTTTGAAGATACGAGCAGGGTCAATAACACCTAAAGAACCGCCGTGTCTTGCAACGGGACCTGTACCGTGAGACTCTCTGAGTCTTGCGAAGTTCCAGCGTTTGATAACACCGGCTGTACCTTTACCTTTGCTTTTGCCTACTACGTCAACGATATCGCCTGCTGCGAAGATGTCTGCTTTAAGAATATCGCCTACGTTTACGGATGAGGTATCAGCGAGTCTGAACTCTTTGAGTACCTTTTTGGGGGCTACATCAGCCTTTTTGAAGTGACCTGCCATAGGCTTGTTCACTCTGCTGACTTTCTGATCGCCGAAACCAACTTGTACGGCATCATAGCCGTCGTTTTCAGTTGTCTTTTTCTGAACAACTGCGCAAGGACCAGCTTCGATAACCGTTACAGGGATCATATTACCCTTTTCATCGAAGATCTGTGTCATGCCGATCTTTTTTCCGATAAGACCTTTTTTCATTTTGTTTTCCTCCTGTCAGATTATTGGTTGAGTTGCCTCAACATGACCTGCAACCTACTATATATATAATAGGTATATTTAAAATTAAGCTTTTATCGGATTAAAGCTTAATCTCAAAATCAACACCGGCGGGAAGCTCAAGACCTGTGAGAGCCTCAACAGTTTTGTTTGAGGGTCTGAGAATGTCAATGAGTCTCTTGTGTGTGTGCTGCTCGAACTGTTCACGAGAGTCTTTGTACTTGTGAACTGCGCGAAGCACTGTAATAACCTCTTTCTCTGTGGGGAGCGGGATAGGACCTGAAACCTGTGCGCCTGTGCGCTTTGCTGTTTCAACGATCTTTTCTGCTGCCTTGTCAACGAGGTTGTGATCGTAACCCTTAAGTCTGATTCTGATTTTTTCCTTAACTGCCATTTTAAACGCCTCCTAATAGTTTTGGCGGGCTGCGTAAGTTTTTACAACTGCCCCGGGCTTATCGCCCATTCCGTTTAAAAACCGGAATGTCAATTCCGGGATATACTCACGCTCCGAAACAACACCGAAGCCGCAGTTAAGGACGGCAGACGGTTTGCTATCGGTATTTAATCGCCCGGTTTTAAATCGGACATACTCCGCGGAAATTCCCTGCCTCAGAGGGCAGCCACCTCCCGCATCATCGCATATCTACTCGCGTCAGGGCATAAAAAGATAGGGACACGCCCTTCGCGCGCCCTATCATAATATCACAACTATTTGAATATTGCAAGTGTTTTTTGGTATTTTTTTAAGAATTTTTTAAAGTTTTTTTGTAACATACTTACAAGGGATTTTACACAAAAATCCAACGGCAAAACTCAACTTAATCCTTAAGTCCCGTGAAATAGTCGGGATACTGTTCCATAACCAGCGTTTTTACCATATTAAAGCAAAATACACCTTCTGCATAAGAAACTCCCACATTTCCCGTCTGGGTTCCTGTAGCGATTTTAACATTCCTGTCTTTATCAATTTGATAAACTTTTTCTAAAGTATCGGGACTTTTCACTATATTCCCGCCGGAATCTCTTGTGCCGTTAAACTGAAGAACAAAGTTATTGCCCGTATCCGGTTCGGAATAAATTGCAACAAGCAAATCAGAATCCACATTATAATTTGTTGATACTAATTTGATAAATTCATTTTCATAATGGTCCGACAACTTATTATCGCCGTTTTTAGAAAGATGCTCATAATAAGCAACTGCATCATTCTCGGTAGTTGATACCGGTGTTTTATTATCCTGATTTTCGTTTACACTACCCTCATTAACCTGTACGTTTGCACCTTCGTTATCTAAAGTTTCATTACTGTTAGTGTCGCCAAGTAAATTATTTATTTGATTATTGTTTGTTTCGGTTAGCGATTGGCTTATACCGCTTGTAAGAACATAGCGTGTGGTATCTTCTTTACCCGAAGAACTTTCGCCCAAAACACTTACAAGGGCTATGCATAAAACGATAGCACCGACAACCAGTGCCGCACCTAAACCTATAATTATACCGGTTTTATTTTCTGAATTCTGCTTATTATCTTTATTCAAAGAATTTCGACCTCCGGAAGACATATATACTATAATAGTATAGTGAAAACCATACTTCTATTATCATTTTAAAGTAAGAGAGTGCGGTTACCCGCACTCTCCTTGTGAAAACTATTGCAATAATTCACACTTCTTATAAGTGCTTTGTAACTTAACTCAAGCTACTGTTTCAGTTGTTTCTGCGATTGCAGGAGCAAAGTCAGCGAAGCCCTTAAGAACGGCACCGATGATCGGGAAATCAACGAGAGCACCAAGAGTACCTTCGTAACCTACTACAACACCTTCAGCATCAACAACGGGCTCAATAAGAGAATGAATAGCATCTGCAATTTCTTTTGTGTCAAGACCGTAGTTAGCAAGAAGCTGCCAAATAGAATTTAACATTGAATTAGCCTCCTTTCATCCTTTTATTCGATTTTATATTACCATATATTTCAGTATTCTTTTTTCCAAAAAAGAAAAATAGCATATTTTTTTATATATTTGAAATGTAGTCGAATCGCTCGGGAGAATAAGGTTCATCATTTAGAATTACCTTTGGATTAAAAACAGCGGCTTTTTTAAGCAACACTTCGTCAATGAATTCAGGATACATTTCCATACAAGCGTATATATCGGTATTTCTTGAAAACAAATCGTGCGCATCAGAGCCTATAAAATCAACGTATCCGCTGTTTAACATACCGCAAGAAATTTCAGCCTCCCGCCTTCCGAACATTCCAGCCGGCGAGCCTGCATTTATTTGAAATAAAACTCCGTTTCCGGAAAGTCTTTCGATACAGGTTGCATCATCCAAAACAAACCTGTATCTTTCGGGATGGGCAATAATAGGTACAAGCCCGAAAGAAGAAAGATAATTACACCAGGATGTAACATCGTTCTCATTTGATTTAAAGAAATCAAACTCAATAAGAATATAACGTGATTCATTTAAGGTATAGGGTTTAAAATACTTAACGTTAAAAATATCATCGTCACAGAGAATCTCAAACCCTTTTTTCACTTCGATATCGGCACCGTTTACTTCCAACATACCCGCCAGTTCTTCAACCTTTTCTTCACGCACGTCATAAAGTGTTTCGGCTTGATTCCAATAAATAAGGTGTGGCGTAAGGAACAAGGTTTTAGTGCCCGACTCTTCAGCCATAAAGCATAAATCCATAGATTCCTCAAAGTATCTTGCGCCGTCATCCATCCCCCAAAGAGCATGTGAATGAATGTCAACCATATCGTCAAACATTACTCTGCTCCTTTCTCTTGGGCAACCTGAGTGGGTTCGGATTCTTTCTCTTCTCTTTCGCTGTCAAGAAGTTTTTTGTTACCTATAACGCCTTCGTCATACATAAGTTTCAAAATAATAACAGTGAGAGGTAAAAGAAGTATTCCGAAGGCACCGAAAAGTCTGGCACCTATAAACATAGCCATAATAGTAGCAATTGCCGGAAGTCCTGCCTGATTTGCAACAAGTTTGGGTTCAAGAATCTGTCGTAAAACAGTTATTACTGCATAAAGAACCAACAAGCCGATACCTAAACCCACATTACCCATTACAAGATTATAAACCGCCCAAGGTATAAGAACAGTGCCTGTTCCGAGAACCGGAATAATATCCACAATACAAGTCACGAAAGCAATAATTGCGATGTAACCGCCCTCATAAACACCTATGAGTTTCATAAGATTCAAGCCGAGGAACATTTCGCTGAAAGTAATGAGCATTAAAGTTGCATATGCTTTAACGAGTTTTGATATACCGCGTGTAACAGTTTGTTTTGAACTCACAAGTTTTTTACCTTTACTCTCTGTGAGCATATCTAAAATCATATTTTTGATAAGGTCATACTCATATGTCATGAATACACAGGAAATTATTGTAACAAGAACGCTGAGGAATGCTGAGGGTATACCCTTAACCACACTCCAGGCACCGCTTAAGGGTGCAGAAAGCATTTCCATATCAATTACCGAACTTTCGGTGGAAAGATTGTTGAAAAAGTCCGAAACATAATTGCTGACCGTCGCGCCTAAACCGCGCGGAAGTTTGGCAACGATGCCCATAACAAATTCCCTTACAGTAACAATAACATCGTTCACAGAGTCAAACCTGCTGAAAAGGTAGGTAAAGAATTCTTTCAATTCACTTACAAGAACCCAACCGAGAAGACCTGCAGCACCGACTATTATAACAACTATAAGCAAAACAAGAATTGTAGATACCGCACCGTGAGTCTTGATATGAAGTTTACTGCTTATTTTCCTTACAGGTTTTTGCAAAAATACCGCAAGAGCAGCCGCAACAACAAAGGGAAGTATATATCCGAAGGCATACTTTACCACAAAATAATACAAGCCGATAAATATAGCAAAATAAAAGAAATTAATTATAAAAGATTTTCTGTTATCAATAATCTTTTCCATAAAATTCAAGCCTCCTCAGAGAACAACTTCACATTTACATTTTAAACCATATTTTTTGATAATACAATTAAAATAAGTTAATTTTTTATAAACTTTAACTATTTTTTGAAAAAATTACTAAAAAAATCAACTTTTCTCTTTATTATCGGAAAAAACTATGTTAAAATGTCCTTATATATACTGTTTACCCGGGGGTAGAGAAATGCAAATTGCAATTATGGGTTTCGGAACAATCGGTTCGGGTGTTGCGGAACTTTTACTCAAAAACCAAAAAAGCATTGTGGCAAAAAGCGGCCACAACACACTTGACATCAAATATATTCTTGATATTCGTGATTTTTCAAACCACGAATTAGGAAAATACTTTACAACTGATTTCAACGATATTCTTAATGATGCTTCTGTAGGAATTGTTGTTGAATGTATGGGCGGAACCACCCCTGCATACGAGTACGTATCGTCTTGCCTTAAAGCAGGTAAAAGCGTAGTTTCTTCAAACAAGGAACTTGTTGCTGCAAAAGGTTACGAATTACTTGAACTTGCGAAAGAGAATAATGTTAACTTCCTTTTTGAAGCAAGTGTAGGTGGCGGTATTCCTATAATCAGACCTATAAGCCAATGCCTTGCCGCAAATGAAATCGGCGAAATCGCAGGTATTCTCAACGGCACAACCAACTTCATTCTCACAAAAATGATAGAGGACGGTATGGCGTTCGAGGATGCATTAAAACTTGCACAGGATAACGGTTACGCAGAGCGTGATCCCTCTGCTGACATTCTCGGTCACGATGCTGCAAGAAAAATATGTATACTCGCTTCTCTTTGCTTCGGAAAACACGTATACCCCGATGCAGTTGAAACCGAGGGTATTACAAACATAACCTCCGAAGACGTTGCATACGCTAAAAATTGGGGCGGTGTTATCAAACTCATAGGCAGAGCAAAACTTAACGACAGCGGAAAAATCAGTGCAACAGTAGGTCCTTGCCTTATCCAGAACCACAGCCAACTTGCTTCTGTTGATGACGTATTCAATGCAATTCTTGTCCGTGGTGACGCTATCGGCGACGTTGTTTTCTACGGAAAAGGCGCAGGTAAACTTCCCACTGCAAGTGCAGTTGTTGCAGACGTTATCGACTGTGCTAAGCATACCGCCAAGAGAAAAGCATTTGGTTGGGGTCCCGCTGAAGAGAATTATGTAATCGATCCCCTTTTACAGAGCACTTCTCTTTACGTTCGTGCCGAAACACAGGATTACGTAACCGCTTTCAATGAGGTTAATAAATCTTTTGAATCCCCCGTTATCCTTCACAGAGAGGACGAGCCCAAAACCGAAATCGCATTCATTACCCCTGTAATGCGCGAAAAGGAAGCACGTGCGGTTATCGAAAAACTTCCTATAAAAGTAAATGCTGTTTTGCGTGTTCTTGACTATTAAAAACCACAACTGAAAGGATGAAACATCATGGCTCTTTGTCCCAAATGCTCCCACGTGTTGAATTTTTGGAACATAAAAGCAGAATGTCCCTATTGCGGTGTAAATATACCTAACTATAACTGGGAAGAGCGTCTTGACGAAGATGCCCGAAACGCTGAAGTAGCCTGGACTAAATTCAGAAAATTCACAGGTAACTTCAAAAGCGCCCTCTTCGGAAATAAATTGAGAATAGTTCGTTTTATATGCACATTCTTACCCCTTGTTGCGTTGGTTTTACCTTTGGCAAGTTACACGATGAATCTCCCCTTCATCAACGGTGCTTCTACGAACCTCTCACTTCTCGATTTCACATTAAATACCCTGCTCACATTAAATTGGGGGTCACTTATTTCACTTGTTTCATCCCAAAGTTTAGGCGCCCCTGTGTTATTCTTGATGTCAGCAATATTACTTCTGTATCTTGCAGTTGTTTTCGGTGTTTTAAACTTCATCTTCGTACTTATTAAAGCACCGTCACTTAAAGCAGGCGCAAATATGGTGCTTTGTATCGGCTCATTGCTTTGTTTCGTTTTCGCAGGCGTCTTTTTTACGGTTGCAGTATCACAAATCGGCACAACTTCCGCAGCATTTATAAACGGCTCTGTTCAATATGGCTTGTTTGTAGGCATAGCCCTTTTCGGACTTAATGTGGCACTTAACACAATAATAAATAAAGGCTTCAAAAAACAAAGAGCCGAGCAACAATAACATGATACACAAAAATAAACCTCGCAGTTTAATTGAACTACGAGGTTTATTTTTGTGACTTTTCGCATTTAACACCGACAGTTATGTATTTTGTCGAGAAAGTACAAAAACACCTGCCGCTTAATAAAAGCAACAGGTTATTTTTTAATAAAAATATTCAATTTATATCCTGATTGAACTCAATTGCCTGATTCAATATATCATTGTTATAAATTATATTCTCATCAGCATCTGAAACCGCGTTACTAAATGATTGTTCCTTTTTTTCTTTATTTCTACGTCGGTCTACGATATTTTGTAAAATCTGTTCACTATTTAAGTTTCCTGACGTTTCTTCATTTTGTTCAGATAAATCTTCTTCAACCACATCGTATATTTTATTAGCACCATCATTTTCAATGTATAGTTCGGTTACGGTTTCTGTCACACGTTCTTTCTCAATAACCGACTCTGTTGTTTCAGAAACTTCGGTAACAGGAACAGTTTCGATAACCGGAACAGTTTCGGGAACAGTAACAGGCTCGGTTGTTTCAACAACAAGTGTAGTTTCCTCGGGTTTCGGTTCCGTCTTTTCTTCCTGTGCTTTTACGGGAGTTGTCATAAAGCACACCGCAACCACCACACAAGCTACTGCTGAAATTATCAAAATTGCAGATTTTACTTTTTTAAAATTAACAGTATTCTTTACTCTCTCTTTTATTCCTACTTCACCAAAAGCTACGGGGCAAGCGGAGATTTTAACTTTTTCAACACCGATATTGCAAAGGGCAAGTGCATATTTTTTGCGATTTTCTTCGGTCATATCTTTCACTACAATTTCATCGCAAAGGAGTTCTATATCTTTACAAAAAAGAATATAACCAACCCATACAAGAGGATTAAACCAATGAACACATAATAACCCGAATCCAAGGGCTTTCAATATATGGTCAAGACATTTAATATGCGTTTTCTCGTGTTTTATAACACAGTTAAATGTATCACTATCCATATCATACGGAATATATATTTTAGGTTTTATAAAACCGCAAACAAAGGGCGAATCCACCTTTTCGCTTTGATATATGTTGTCTTCAAGTAGTACCGCATCGGATATTTTTCTTTTTAATCTTATAAAACTTATTAAACCGTATATTAACAAACCGACTGCCACAACTGCCCATACAACAGGTAAAATCTGCAAGAAATCAAAAGACTCCGTTGCAGCCGCTTGTGTCGGAACTGAAGTGATATTACCACCTACTAAAGTTTCATTTGAAAGCACATTAGTGGTTTGCGGAACAAGGCTTAAAACACTTTCAAAAGAAATCGGAACTGAAAGCCTCAAACCAACTAAAACCCACAAAATTTTTCTAAAAACTTTTGAAGATTTGCGGAGTAATAATCTTGCCAAAATCACCGCTACTATCAAATATGAAGCGTCAACAGACAACTTTAATATACAACTAAAAATTTCACTCATTGTTTTTGCCACCTAAAGCTACAATTTTCTAACTGATTAAACCAACTCTATTCTATATGATTTGTCTGATTTTGTCAAACTATGTTTACAGCCCTTGCATTTTTGCAAGGGCTGTAAAATCAGAATTAGTTGTATTTTACATATTTTCCTATGTAACTTGAAAGTGTTGAGCCTGAATATGCTCTGACGGTATAATAATATTCTGTACCTGATTTTGCTGTTGTATCCAAGTAAGAAACTGTTGCACCATCCGCAACTTTACCTATTAACACCCAATTTGATGATGGTGTTTTTCTGTAAACATAATAGCCTTCTGCACCCTTAACCTTATTCCAACCAAGATTAACACCTTTGGTAGTATTAGTGGCACTATTGATAGTCGGCATTGAAAGGCTTATAGCAGAAACACCCTTTATATCATGAAAGCTATCCAAATAGATCGTATTGCCATTCGAACTAACAACAGTTTTAGGCACTCTTACTGTATAGGTGTATTTTACGCCATTTTCTACAGTTTCATCTTTATAATAATTATACCATTTACCGTCAATAAATTTTCGCTGGTCATGGGCGCTGGCATTAATACACGTCCAACTTGCTTCATTCTCTGCTTTTCTGAAAATCCTATAGTTTGTTTCAACTTGTTCCGCCCAATAAACTGTTATACACCCATCACTTTCACTTTGAGCTTTATAGAGTTTAGGAACCTTTTGGGATGATATTGATGCATTATATCTTACATATTGTAAATCAGACACTCTTGCATCAATATCCACTGACACCTCTACCCCCGGATACACATCAACCTCCAGAAGTGTTTCGTAAACTCCACTTCCGTCGCTTTCTACTTTTATGGTTTTATCTATGCCGGCTTTCCTATCTCTGTAAGTTATCAGATATTCCTTTGCTCCAGCAACACCTTCCCAAGTAAACCAAACACCATTATGCTGTAATTTTGCTGTGGCTTTACCAGCAACTCCGCCAACAAACGTTTGGGTATATTGGTTGGCGTCAACAGGAGTTGACTTTCCATCTTTATGATAAACAATAGAAATTGTATACTCGCCTTTACTGTTGCCAATAGGGAAATTGTACCCAATTATATCTGCACTACCGTTACTTTCCCCATAGTACAACTTCTCCCACATTTCTCTTTTGTAATTATATCCGTAAATATCATATTCAAAATCCGGATTCAACCCTGACACATAAATTCTTCTTTGACCACTATCACACGTTTGTACAAATCTTACAGTTTCGTTACTTTCAACTGCATCCACAGGTAATCTGGCAAAAGAGACTTCCGTATAATCAACATGCTCATAGTCAGCATAAACACTTTTGATTGCATATTTATATGACTTATCGCCGTCAATTGATGTGTCTATATATTCTATCTTTGATTGATCCGCACTGCCATTAACTGTAGTTAAAAACTCATATTCACCTGAAGTTTCACCGTCATCTGAAATGAGCGCCCTATATATATTATATTTATCAACTTTGGAATTTGAATTCCAAACGAAATAGTTACCTGCTACCCTTATTTCAGAATGTAAGCCTATTATATGGGGATAATAATTTAAACTAACAACATCGCTGAATTCACCATATGACTGATCTTTATAAATACCACGAACACGATATTTCAGTTCTCCTACTCTATCCGGTACAAAATAGGAGGCTGTTATATCTTCATAAAAATACGGATCAACAGTTTTTAAAAATTCCCATTCGCCTGCTTCATTCTCTGTATAAATTTCGTATGCAGTTGCATACTGGATTTTCTTCCACTCCAAGAAAATTTCATTGCCGGATTGTTCACACGAAGATATAACCGGTGCATCAAGCAACACATAATTTATACCTGCACTTATGTAACTCCCTCTGACACCTACACCCTCTGCGCGAACTGTATAAGTATAGGATTTTCCTTGCTCTGCTGTTTCATCAACAAATGATGTAATGAATTTTTTAGTTTTACCAATTTCTTTCCAATAATTACGTGTATTAAAGTCGCGTCGATAAATTGTATAACCGGTTGCGCCAGCAACCAAATTCCAATCAATTTTGATTCCATCATCCACCTTATTGACCGCTGTCATTTCCGGTGCTGCAACATAGTCTACCGCTTTACCATCATAATAATAGCTGAAAGCATTACCTGTACTTGTGGGAATTAAGGCACGAACAGTGTATCTGTAATTGTTTCCGCTTTGCGCAGTAGTATCATAAAACACCGTTCCTGTATGGTTGCTTTTCAGAAGCACCCATCCGTCGTTGTTCTCTTTACGGTAAATATAATATTTTGCAGTAGAACCCACGCTGTTCCACTTAACTTGTATTTTATTATCAGCACTCGCGCTTACAGAATTTACAACCGGTGCGGCTGCATAATGCGAAGTAACACCAGTGTAATGGAATCTTGTAAGATTTCCATTTTTATCTTCGCCTCTTACTGTATAAACATATCTACCACTCTTATTTTTTACTGTTTTATCTGTAAAAATCACTTTTGAACCATTAACTGTTCCTACTTTTACCCACTGTGTCCCCATCAAAGGACGGCGGTAAATATGGTATTTAACAGTCGCAGCATTAAGTCTGTACCAAGCAACTGTCGGACCATCAACCAGTGTACCTACATACTTTAAACCTACCATTTGCTGGTTATACGACGGAAGTCGATTAACAACTATTTTGAAGGTTGTCAGCGAAGACCTTGAAATTTTGACATTTTCATTACTATCAATATCTGCAGCGTAGGTAACACAGTAATATGTACCTGTTGTAAATGTTCTGAGTAATTGTATATATGGAGTGTATGTATATTTACCAGAATTCTCGCAATAAGTAAAATCACCTGTTACAAGTTTGGTACAGTTTTCATCCGAATATATCTCATAAAAGAAATATATATCACTTGACTTTGCATTAATATAAAAATTTATATAATCATAATTTCCGTTAAGATATACCGTTGAAACCGTTTTGCTTAAATTATAATTAGCGGGCAACATATATCCGTAATCTCTATTTGTTGTAGAAACGCTTACCGCTTCAGCACCCACACTTACAACACTAAAGGAAACTACCATTACCAAAAGTATTGCTAAGGCTCTTTTTATCTTTTTCATAGTTTTCTCTCCTTTTTGCACAAAAAGTTTAATGCGTTAGACCACATTTTTATTTTAATTCATTAGTATAAATTTGTCAATACAAAAACAAAAACTTGCTCTGTAAAATACAGAACAAGTTGCTGAATTTATTATTACTCGCCACTAGATTTTATAATATTCTGAATCTCTTCCATATCTTTCTGCGAAAGTTTTTGTCTTTTTGCAAAGGCGGCAATAAACGCAGGGACAGAACCCTCAAATTTCTTTTCGAGAAGTTCATCCATTTCAGACACCTGCACTTCCTCTTTACTGAAAATTGAAGTTACGATAGAGCCGTCTTTTTTAATAATACCTCTGTCACATAATCTTTTAATAACGGTATATGTAGTTGTTCGTGACCAACCAAGTCTTTCTTTGCTTATGGAAGCAAGTTGAGAACAACTTGCAGGTTCATTTTCCCACATTATTAAACAAAATCTGTATTCACTTTCAAAAACTTTGGGTACATTCATTTTTTAACACCCCGTAAACTTATTTATATTTATATATTATACGAATTTCTATAAATTTGTCAATTTATAGAAAAAAATAAATTGCCCGAATTTCTGTTTTCGGGCAATTTTTTTATTCAGCAAAAACTATATCTGTTTTAAATTCTTTAAGACGGACATCGTATGCTTTCATAATATCCTCTTTGAAAGCCAACTGCGGATTTTCCACCCCTAGTTTTTTCATAAGGTGTTCGGTAAACATAGGGTTCTGAATAAGGAAAGGACCTAAAAGGTATGTTCCGAAAAGGTTGTTTCGGTTTATACCCTCGGTTTTAGCATCAACAGTTGAGCCGTAACCTTTGGTAACTGTCAGGAAATTATCCTCATTTTTAATACCGTAGCAATGAGAGAAACGGCTGGTGTAACCAACGATTTCCATATCTCCGTATTTACCTAGGAACAAAGAATTGTAGCGTTTCGGAATAGTGCGCTCCGCATAAAAATCAAAAATGCCTAATCCCTCAATTTTTTCACCGTCAGGCTTTTTGATGTATTCGCCCATAATCTCAAAGGTGTTACCTGTCATAAGGAATATAACGCCCTTATCAATTAACTCTTTAATTCTCTGTTCGTGTCCTTTGAGCCTTGAAAGTATACGTTCCTGGTTGGATTCACTGCAAGAGCCGAAATACACCATATCCACATCTTCCGTAAGAAAATGCGGCATCTCGCTGACAGGAGTTTTAACAAACTCTGCATCGGGAAGGCACATTTCAAAATAGCGCATATTTGCCTTGTCGCCGAACAAACAACAAATTTCGGGATAAAGAACCTCAATTTTCATTATTGTTCACCGCCTTTAAATTATGTGCCTCAGTAAAAACTGTTTTGATTTTCGCTTCAACTTTGCAAGCAAGGTCGTATGTGGAAGTATCGTGGAGAAGATAAAGTTTATCAATATCTTTATCCATAATATCCACCGCTTTAAACTCATCCTCTTCGCAAAGGATACGGTCTTCAGAAACACCCGCAATAAGAAGTCTGAGTTTATAGTCAAAGCAACGGGGACCCGCAAGCACAATTTGTTTTATATCGGGAGTGTTAAGGAATTCAAAGTCGGCATCATATATCCAACCCATAAATTCCGAAGAGTCTCGACGTTCAAACAAATCGTCTATCATTATAAATACAGTTCTTGCACCTGTTTCGTGACCTACGAAATCAAGTGTTCTCGAACAGGAAACAGAGTTCTGACCTTTTGCCATTGTACGAACAATTTCGGTCTTGCCCGCTTTATCCTCTTTATAACGTGTCTGGGTAACACTGATTTTGCGCATATAGTCTTTGACTTTTTCAAGGTCAACACCGAATTCCGACATAAGACTTACTGCCGCAAGTTCATTATAAATATTATAAAGAGCTCTGTTTACCATAGGATAAACGTTTTCGGTTTCGCCGTGTTTTACGGTAATCGTTTTATTTTCGTAGTCAATATTTGTAAGTCGGTAATCGGCATCGTATGACTTAAATCCGCACTTGGGACAGTAAGCGTTACCGATATGATGATAACGAAGATAATTGAATTTTAACTTCTCATCACAAACAGGACATATAGAAAAATCGTTAATGAGATTCACACACTCGGTAACATCAGTATCCAACTTATCAATGCCGAAATAAACGCGGACATTATCCTTTAATAACTGTGAGGACTGCAAGCAGTCTGCATTAAGAATAAGTTTTGTAGTTTTGGGAACATAAGTATCAAGAATACTGAAAATATATTCGGGATGTGCGTTTCTTTTAATTGAATCTCTGAAAAGGTTTGTAACAATAAGATAATCGGGTTTAATAAAAGGTAAAATAAGCCTTGAAAATCTTTCGTCAACCTCAAGCACAAGTGCATCAATTTTAGGTTTACCGAAAACGCTGACACTGTGTGTTAACGCAGTGGCTACACCTGTATTGATATTGGAACCGTATCTGTTTGAAACAACTTTCATACCGCTTTGGGCGAGAATATCCGCAACCATATTGGTAGTGGTTGTTTTACCGTTTGTTCCCGTAACACAAAGAACATTGGGTGATTTTTTCGTTCTTGCCAGATAATCAGGGCAAATTTTAAGTGCAATATACCCGGGGTACATTGTTGCATTTCTTTTAAGAAATCTCAGCAACATATATACCGCTTTTGATGCCCAAAGGGCAATAAAATATCTAATGCGACCCATTAGTATTATTCAACCTCCGAAGTACAGTGGGGACAACGTGTTGCTTCAATAGCAATTTCGCTCTTACAGAAGGGACAAACTTTTGTAGTAGCAGCCTCTACAACTGCTTCTTCCTTTTTGCCCATACCTCTGATTTTATTTATACCCTTAACAAGAAGGAATATAACAAATGCGGTAAGTAAGAAATCAATTACACCCTGAACAAAGAGGCCGTAGTTGATGGTTGAAGCACCGGCTTTAACTGCTGCATCAAGAGTTGCATACTCGTTACCGTCGAGGGCAACAAATAAATCTGTAAAAGAAACTCTGCCTGTAAGAAGTGTAATAACGGGTGTTATAATGTTTTCAACAAGGCTTTTTACGATACCGGAAAAAGCACTACCTATAATAACACCGACTGCAAGGTCAATTACATTGCCCTTAGCAATAAAATCTTTAAATTCTGAAAAAAACTTTTTCATAAAACAAAACATCTCCTTATATTATTTTTTGTAATTATATCATACATAATTTGCCTTTTAAAGTGTTTTTTCGCATTTTCAAAAACTTGTTGCGATTTTTTTTATCATATAGTATAATTCATATGTAAATTATATTCCTTTTCGGAGATGATTATATGATTTTAACGGCTGATATAGGAAACACCAATATAACCCTCGGTTTCTTTGAAAACGATGAACCTATAACAATTGCCCGTATGGCAACACAGCGCCACAGAACTTGCGAGCAATATGCCCTTGAACTAAAAGCAATTTTTGAACTTGAGAAAATAGACAATGCCTTTGAAGGTGCGGTAATAAGTTCCGTCGTACCGGAACTCACACGCATATTTAAAGATGCTATAAAAAAAGTAACAGGGTGCGAAGCACTCGTTGTTGCCGCAGGTATAAAAAACGGCTTAAAAATAGCAACAGACAACCCTAAAGAATTAGGTGCAGACCTTGTGGCAGGGGCTGTGGGTGCTTTAGCCCAATATCCTCTACCCTGTCTTGTTATGGATTTAGGAACTGCTACGAAAATATCCCTTATTGATGAAAACGGCGTGTTTGCCGGTTGCACCATAGCACCGGGTATCGGTATTTCCCTTGATGCACTCTCTGCACGAACATCCCAGTTACCCACCATTGAACTTTCAGCACCCGAACACACCATCGGCACTAATACTATTGAATGTATTCGTGCAGGCACTGTTTTAGGTAACGCCGCTATGCTTGACGGTATGGCTGACAGAATCGAAAAGGAATTAGGAAAACCCATTAAAACTTTAGTTGCAACAGGCGGCCTTGCTAAAGAAATAGTTGCTTGCTGTGAAAAAGATATTATTTTTAACAAAGACCTTGTTCTTCAGGGACTCTTGATAATATATAAGAAAAACAGGTAATAGACTAATACGCGTTGTATCCATCGGAACAGCAGCAAAAGGAGTTTTATTATGAAAGAAAAAAAGAAACTTATTCGTCTTGTTTTGTGCGCCTTATTCGCGGCATTGACAGTCGTAATGACATTCACACCGTACTTAGGCTATATCACTGTCGGTATCATTGAAATTACCACCCTACACGTTGTGGTAATTCTCGGCGCAACTATACTCGGGCCAAAATACGGTGCCATATTGGGCGGTGTCTGGGGTTTAACTTGTGTAATGAGAGCATTCCAATTCGGAATTATCCCATTCCAGAACCCATTGGTTTCACTCGTCCCCAGAATTATCGTAGGTTTGGTTGCAGGCCTTGTTTTTTACGCATTATCTAAAACAAAATGCAAAAAGCCTATTTCGTTGGCATTATCCGCTTTTGCAGGAACACTTACAAACACAGTTTTAGTTTTAAGCGCATTAAAGATTTCCGGTGGCTTTGAAACACTATTCGGCGAAGCAGCAAAAACATTGGAAGTAATTATTGCAACACTTATCAGCACAAACGGTTTGATAGAACTTATAAGTGCGGTTGTGGTAGTGCCCGCAATTTATCTTGCAACTGAAAAATTTTTCAAGAATAAAATTTAAAAAAATTCAACTCCTGTTTTTCTTCATTATTATATAAAAATTACGACTACACCAAATGAACAAGTCCAGTAAAAACGGACAATAGAAAAAAACGACCTCCTATGGTAGAATAAAACTACCATAGGAGGAGTTTTTATGCCTAGAAATTATCTACATATAAAGGATTATGAAAAAGAAATACTCAAATTAAGAGAA
>JAGAJB010000014.1 GCA_017626295.1 Clostridia bacterium
CTACTGTAAAAAATAAAAGCTGAATAGCAGCCCAAAAAGGAGGGGAGCAAAAATGAGTCTGAAAGAACGAGTTTACAGCGTTCTGATCGTTTCGGCGGCAGAAGGTTTTAATGATGCACTCTCCGCTCTGCTCCCTACCTCAAAATATTCACCAACCAATTTCGTATCGAACATCAGTGCCGCCAAGCGAGCATTTGCCGAACGTGCTTTTGATTTTGTTATCATCAACTCTCCGCTCCCTGATGATATAGGTACTCGTTTTGCGATTGACACAGGTAGTTCAAAAGAGACCGTCGTACTCCTGATGGTACGGGCAGAACTTCAAGCAGAAATCTACGACAAGGTTGCAGAACACGGTGTGTTTGTGCTTCCAAAGCCAACCTCAAAGCCGACAATGGCAATTGCTCTCAGCTGGCTTTCAAGTGCACGGGAAAAACTTAGAAAGACTGAAAAGAAAACACTATCCATTGAAGAAAAAATGGAAGAAATCCGTATCGTCAACCGGGCAAAATGGCTACTTATCAGCGAACTCAAATTGGACGAACCGGAGGCACATCGTTACATAGAAAAACAGGCAATGGATCGATGCATTTCAAAACGGATTGTTGCAGAAGAAATTATTAAAACATATTCATAAAGAGGAATCAGAAATGGAAAGTGAGATTTATCAACAGACTAATAGAACAATAAATGAACTCTTTTGCAAAGCAAAATTACTTCCGGGTGATATTGTTGTCGTAGGTTGTTCTACCAGTGAAGTCGTTGGGTCAAAAATCGGAACCAACTCCAATCTTGATGTAGCGGAACAAATTTTTACTGCTCTTTATGATTTTTTGAAGGAGCAACATATTCACCTGGCAATACAATGTTGCGAGCATTTAAACCGTGCGATTGTCGTAGAACGTGCAGCTGTTCCGTGTGCAGAAATTGTCAATGTTATTCCACAACCAAAAGCGGGAGGTTCCCTTGCTGCAACGGCATATAGCCATTTTGAACACCCAATCATTATTGAGGAAATACAAGCAGATGCCGGTTTAGATATTGGATCAACTCTAATAGGTATGCACCTTAAAAAAGTTGCTGTTCCCACACGACTTGAAAACAACAAAATAGGATATGCAACTGTTGTCGCTGCCCGTACTCGTCCAAAATTTATTGGTGGTGTAAGAGCAGTCTATGATGAAATGTTACTGTAATTCTACAGATTATTTTGAGATTTTACCGTAAAACTATTGACACATGCATATGGCGTGAGTATAATATATAACAAGTTAATACTTCAAACCGTTGAAGCGGAGATAACGGCAATAATGCCTTTACAGAGAACCTGTGGGTGCTGAGAGTCAGGTAAGAAACAAGTTGTCAAATGGACCGCTGAGGGCGCAGTCAAATGGGATTTCCCAGAGTATTCTGCGACGTTGTAGGCAGACGTCATTTGCCGGGGATATGTTGGTATCCTGCTAAGCGCACAGGTCATGCTGTGAATCAAGGTGGCACCGCGGATAGTGTCGTACTTTATTTGTACCTATTCGTCCTTGACAGAGTGTATATTTCTGTCAAGGGCGTTTTTGTTTTATATGAAGGCTCCTTTGACGGAAGATATAAGTCAAAGGAGCTTTTTCCTGTATTAAGGAGGTAAATATAATGATGACAAAACGCTGGTGGCGCTCCTTGCGCCGAATATATGAAATCAAACAGAAAGAGATTATAAACCCAAAACCAACCTAAAACAAAACTTATTTATGGAGGAAACTATAATGAAATTTAACAATATTGATTTTGATACCTATTTTAAGAATTATCCCGACACCAACGGCTACTTTGGCAAATACGGCGGCTCCTATATTCCACCCGAACTGCAGGTCGCTATGAATGAGATCAGCGAAGCATACCAGACCATCTGCAAGTCCCGCAAATTCATCAACGAACTTCGCCGTATCCGCAAAGAATTTCAAGGCAGACCGACACCGATTTCCCACCTTGCAAGGCTTTCGGATAAAATCGGCACGGGCGTTCAACTCTATGTTAAGCGTGAGGACTTAAACCATACCGGCGCACACAAGCTTAATCACTGTATGGGTGAAGTGTTGCTGGCAAAGTATATGGGCAAGAAAAAGGTCATTGCCGAAACGGGTGCGGGTCAGCACGGCGTTGCGCTCGCTACCGCCGCTGCATACTTCGGCTTGGAGTGT
Source organism: Clostridia bacterium (assembly GCA_017626295.1). GTDB lineage: Bacteria > Bacillota > Clostridia > Oscillospirales > Acutalibacteraceae > DTU089. Next base: position 2,193 of record JAGAJB010000014.1, read on the forward strand.
GACATTTATATGGGTGCTGTAGATATTAAAAAACAGGCTCCCAATGTGGCAAGAATGAAGATCCTTGGTGCAAGAGTGGTCGAGGTAACAGATGGTCTGCAAACCCTAAAAGAAGCAGTAGATGCCGCTTTCGCCGCATATTGCAATGAATATAAGGAAGCCATCTACTGCATCGGCTCGGTGGTCGGTCCTCATCCGTTTCCGATGATGGTACGCGACTTCCAGAGTGTTGTTGGTATTGAAGCAAGAGAACAATTCCTTGATATGACGGGAGAACTTCCCGACGCGGTGGTTGCCTGTGTGGGCGGCGGCTCAAACGCAATGGGACTTTTCTCAGGCTTTTTGAACGACCCCGTTGATATTTACGGTGTAGAGCCTCTCGGAAGAGGCATTAAAATGGGTGACCACGCCGCAAGTCTCACCTATGGTGAAGAAGGCATCATGCATGGCTTTAACAGCATTATGCTGAAGGATGAAAACGGTAATCCTGCTCCCGTGTATTCCGTGGCAAGCGGCTTGGATTATCCGTCCTGCGGACCGGAGCACGCATTCCTGCACGACCTGGGCAGAGTAAAGTATGATGTGGTTACCGACGACGAAACCATTGATGCATTCTTTGAACTTTCAAGAATGGAGGGTATCATCCCGGCTATTGAAAGTTCCCATGCCGTTGCTTACGGTATGAAGCTTGCAAAGACAATGGGTAAGGGATCTGTGCTTATCAACCTCTCCGGCAGAGGCGACAAGGATATGGACTATATCATTGAAAAATATGGTATTAGATAGTGTAAGAAACAAATAATTTCAAAAGCCAAGATACAGTAATCGGTATCTTGGCTTTTTCTAAATATGCGTTTTAATCGCCTGTATATAGATAATATATCTCTTATTATAGGATTGTATATCTCGTTTAATGAGAAATGCTGTTTCTGTATAATATTATAAATAGACAAAATACAACAGGCGGTGAGCTTACACGGTGTTTTCACGCTTTCAAAGCCAACCTCAAAACCCACTTTGTTAACAGCCCTCAACTGGATGTCAAGTGCAAGGGAACGCTTTAGAAAGTCAGAAAAGAAAACACTATCCATTGAAGAAAAAATGGAAGAAATCCGTATCGTTAACCGTGCAAAATGGTTGCTTATCAGCGAACTGAAAATGGACGAGCAAGGAGCTCATCGCTACATAGAAAAACAGGCAATGGATCGATGCATTTCAAAACGGATTGTTGCAGAAGAAATTATAAAAACATACGCATAACAGCAACAGCACGGCTTACAGTTTCTTGAAAGTCGTGCTGTTGCTATACAATATTCAAATGCCTGGCTGTTTTTATTTGTATATCAGTTCATCAAGTACAATTTCTTTTGCTTGTTGCTGAATGTTATTCATTCTCTGTACCCATTCAAGTTGATTTTCTTCTTTCAACTGCTCAGTAACACCCTCAGCCGCTTTCATTTGTTCAATGAGAGTATCAAACATATCACGAGCCTGCCTCTCAACTTCAGCACAGTGCTGATAAAGCTTACCTTGCATAAGCAGTGTGTTAAAGAATACATACTTATGCTTTTCAAGATATGTTTTATGTATAATACCCCACTTCCCAAGTGTGACTTTTGCTTCTTCGGGTGGTAAGATGAGGTTAGGAATTAAATAGTCACCAACACGGCGATATTGAATTTTGTTTGACATAATGACAGCCTCCTTATTTTTCACTTTTATCAATGATTTTCAATAACAGCTCGTCAACATCCTCGGTGGGCAAATTCTCCGCCAAGAGCATATTGCGAAACTCATTCATACCGTTGATAAGTAAGTTGCACTCAAAATCCGTAAACTTAATTTTTGTCTTTCTACCCATAAAAAATGACCTCCTGTTATTTGGTAGCTTTATTCTACCTTATAACAGGAGGTTAGTCGAATGTGTGGATATGTAATTTTATATCATATTAAAATGTTTTAATGCATCCATTATGGCTTCTTCTTTTTCCTTCGGACATTTCGGCAATCGGTGTCCTTCTTTGCCCTTGTTATAATTCTCACGCTCAATAATACCACACTTTGCCTTAACCTGTGATATGTAAAGACTTGACACTTTAAGACCGTGTTTATCAAGCACATAATTCTTGATTTCCTGATATGTTGCCTTGGTTTCAGCTGCGGTTACATCAAGCTCTGAGAGGTCAAGTTTTATGTCGATATGTGTGTCCGGTCTGCGATGGGACAAAAGAACAACCGTCTCCACATGGCTCGTATACGGAAACATGTCCACAGGCTGAATTTTCTTTACCTTGTAACCGTTTTTGGTTAAATAATATAAATCTCTCTGCTGGGTTTCGGGGTTGCAGGAAATGTAAACTATTTTCTCGGGTGCAAGGGACACTGCACAGGAAAGAAATTTTTTGTCACTGCCTGCTCTTGGGGGGTCCATAAAAAGAACATCGCATTTCTCTCCCTGTTCTTTCATTGAAACCATAAATTCGCCTGCATCCGCACAGTAAAAACTTATATTTTCTATCTCATTTATTTTTGCATTCACTTTGGCATCACGGACAGCATCGGGGTTTACTTCCACGCCTATAACTTCCCCTGCACCACAGGAGGCAACGATACCTATTGTACCGATTCCGCAATAGGCATCTATTACCCTTTCTTTACCGGTAAGATCTGCAAACTCAACTGCCTTACCGTAAAGCACTTCTGTCTGAACAGGGTTTATCTGATAAAAAGATTTGGGTGAAATTCTGAAACGGCAACCGCAGAGGATATCCTCAATATAACCTTTGCCGAAAAGTACGGTTTCTTTATCCCCCAAAACCATACTTGTAAATTTATTGTTTATATTCTGTACTATTGTTGTAATATCGGGGTGAAGTCTGAGAAGTTCTTTTACGAAAGCGTTTTTGGAGGGGAAAACGGAAGTTCCCGTAACGAGAACCACCATTATTTCACCTGTTGTAAAACCGCGTTTCACAAGAACGTGACGGAGAAAACCTCTTGAATTTTTTTCATCGTAAACTGTCAGTTTAAAACTTTTTACAAGTTTTCTTACAGTTAAAATAATTTCATCCGCTTTTTTATCTTCAATAAGGCAAAAATCAGTTTTAACTATATTATGTGTGCTTGACTGATACACACCCGAAATTATTTCACCGCCACGGGTTCTTCCGAAAGCAGCCTGCACTTTATTGCGGTAATGAAAAGGCTCTTCCATACCTATTATGGAGTTCACTCTGTGAAAACCCGACAGAAGTTTAACCACTTTTGACTGTTTAAAACGAAGTTGCTCTTCATAAGTCATATTCATAAGCTGACATCCGCCGCATTTTCTTGAAACAGGGCAAATTCTTGTGTTTTTAGTTGATTTAGTTTGTGGCATTGCTGGTTTCCTTTTCATCTTTTTTAGCAGAACTGTTTGTATTCATACTGTTTTTATAAACTACAAAACGGCAGTACAAGAATTCCAATACCATATTAGATAACATCGTTACAGCGAGTACTATATATTCGCCGAAATCAAAAGGTATTTTTTGAGTTGCCATTTCACCAAGGATAACGGAAACAGGTGTGAACACGCAATAAAAGCCGAAAACCTTGAGCATAGCAACGGGAATATTTGCCGCAGACTTAAACGTAAATTTGCGGTTAACGGTAAAATTCCAAAGTATAGAAAGAATCAGTGCCACAAGGTAGCAGCCGCCGTATTCGGACTCAAAAAACCATTTTGTAAAAGCATTTGTGCCCTGAACGTCGGGCATAAGTTCGTTAAGAAGTGTAAAACTAACCACTTGAATAACTCCTGCCGAAGCAGAAAACAGCGCAAACTTTACGGCTTGCAATATATTATCTTTTTTACTCATAGTGCCTGACATATACATTACCCCTGACTTTAATTATTTATAAAATCAGTATATCATAGGCATCACAATAATTCAATCAGATTATACTGCAAAAACAGTAATCAAAATCATACCGGACAAAACACACTTCACTTTTTGTATTGTCAAGTATTGTTTTTTATATTTCTATATGCTATAATTTTTTTGTATACGATAATTTTGAAAGAAGGCAAAACCATGAAAAAAACGCTAAGCTTCCTTGTAAGCATCTTTCTGATACTTTCCTGTTTTCCCGTAATATCGGTGCAAGCGCATTCTTATGCGGAAATTTTTTATGAAAACGCACAGGTAACAGACAAAATATATCTCCAGGAGTACCGTTCAGCCGAACTTTCCTTACGTACCCCCCTAACAGCCGAGGACGGCACGACAACATATACCGATATAGATACATCAGATGGTAAATACATAGTTTGGAACAGTAATCTACCTTTACTCGCCGGTGTTGACGATACCGGAAAAGTTACAGCCTACGATTTTTCAAAAAAAGCCATAATTCAGCTTTGGATTGACGAAAACATAAAAACTCTTCCTCTTGTGGGTGAAAGCACTGCAAATGCAATATGGGCAGCACTTGATTCTTCGGGAATAGATTTGGATAACACCGATACCGACACTATCGTAAAAATAGTATCCACCATCGTGGGTGAAACACTTGCAGAATCCTTACGCACTTATCTTGACAACATGAATGTAATTATAACCGCAACTGTTTACGATGCGCAAGGTAATATATTGGGTAGCGACAGTGTTGAATTTGTTATAGAAAAGAGCGTTGTCGCATCCGTAGCACCAACAGGCGTTCACATAACTAACAAAAAAACTGTACCATCTCTTGTTGCAGTGGGCTCCACTGTTCAATTGTATGGAGCCTGCACACCTGTAAGACTTAATCAAGGAATAAAGTGGGCAGTAGGCAAAAATGCACTTGATACCGCTGCTTCAAATTATGCGAATGTTACCACAGATGGTCTAGTAACATTTTTAGCGGCAGGCGAAGTTACGGTAAGAGTAAATCCCGAAAGCACTCTTTATGCCGCTTTTACAGATACCATAACATTTACAGTTGTGAACCAATCGGAATTACCGGTTACAGATTTCGAAATCACAGGCGAAACAAATGTAGCAGAAGGCTCTACAATACAACTTTCCATTCAAAATGTAAATCCTGCGGGTGCATATAAAGGTGACCTCACCTGGTCAACCTCAGACCCCACAATAGCCGTTGTGGATGAAAACGGTGTAGTAAGTGGTCTCGACGGTGGTAGCGGACTTACTGAATACTCAAAAAACGTAATAATAACAGCATCTATGGGCGGTGTTTCCAAAGAAATTGAAATCCAGGTTACCCGTTCACTGCTTAATACAACCGTGTCCTCAGTAGAAATAAGCGGTGATGAAATTTTGGGTATAGGTGTAGGTGCACAGTACACCGCAAATATATACCCTTCAAGACTCAATGCCTCCACAAGTGTTTCACGGCAATGGGGTTTAATTGATGCAGTAAGCGGAGAATATATTCACGCAACTGCGGATACCCCTGCACAAGATTCTGCTGTAAGTATCACCGCAGACGGATATGTAACCGCATTAGGAGCAGGTGTTGCTACCATATACTGCACAGCAACATATGGCTCCTCAAGTGCTACGGGCACATATCAGATTGTTTGTGGCAAAGCAATTACAAATTTTGAAATTGCAGGAACATTAGACATTGACGAAGGTGAATATTCTCAACTTTCTATAAATGTTCTGGAACCCACAGACTACGAAACAAGCCTTTTAAAAACGGTTAAATGGAGTGTGACTGATAATTCCATTGCATACGTTGATGAAAACGGTATGGTTTTAGGTCGTGATGCAGGTGGCAGAAACTCTTCAAAAACTACAACGGTTTACGCAACTGTTTCAGGTATCACAAAAAGCGTAACAGTTAAAGTTTCCAGAGGTTTTTTTAATCTTTCAAAATTTACCGACGGTCAGATTGACGGTCCGGACTATGTTGTTCGAGACATTCCGCATTCATTTACAATGACAACATACCCTACCAACCTTTCACAATCCGCAACATATTGGGCTTTAATAAAAGATGATGGTTCTACCCCATGGAGTGTTTCAAATGCTTATATGGGCACTAACAGAAACACAGAAAATGCCTTTGCGTTTGTTTCCGATGATGGTGTTGTGTCAGGCAAATCCGCAGGCAAAACAATTCTTTACGGTTTCAGCCGTTACCTTCTCCAGACACACGTGGAAAGAACAAAAGAAATCGAAATAGTTGAAATTGCCCCAGAAAGTATAACACTTAAAGCACCCGAAAAAACAGAATATCTTGAGGGCGAAACACAACTTGACCTTACGGGTATGGAAGTTTATCTGAACTATAATAAAGAATCGCTTTCACCCTACTATACCGACTGGGAAAACTTTACTGAGGATGCTCTTAAATGCAATGTAACTGATTATACTGTCAGCGAACTTAACCCCAACGCTCTTGATATGCAGCAATATATTATTGTTTCCGTAGAAAGAGCAGGTAAAATATATAACGCGGTTTTTGCCGTACAAATAAACTCAAAACAGGTTGATTCTCTGACTGTTACACCACCCGATAAATCCGTTTATGTTGAAGGTGATGAATTTGACACAACAGGTCTTAAGGTTATTGCAAATTACCTTAATGCAGAAAGTGAAGAAATCTCCGATTATGAGATTGATTATAATTCTTTTTCGATGGAAACTTTTGATGTTGAACAACAAGTCAGAATTTTCTATGAACACGCAGGCAGAACTGCTGAAGCATTCTTTCCTATAACAATTTATGGTAAACCCGTTGTTTCTGCAGAGATTGACGGAATTTTGGGAGAATGGACTTCCGAAAATATTGTATTTAATCTTTCGTGTACACATCCTCTTGACGGTGTAACGTATTTCTGGCGAATTGAAGGAAGCACAAGTTGGGTAAGAATTAACGGAAATGTGTATACCGTTTCTTCCAACCGTGATTATATTATATACTTTAAAGCCGTCAACAGTTTAGGATATGAAAGTGATGAAACCGAAGGTTTTGAAGTTAAATTTGATAATACAACACCATCATTCACACTGACACAATCAGTAACAACCATCACAAACACTGATTACAGCGTAAATATTGATAATTTAACATATGGTGTTTCCGGTATAAAATCGCTCACACTAAATGGTAAAGAAATCGGCGAAGCTGATTCTTTTACAGTCAGCCACAACGGAATTTATACAGTAAAAACTGTATCAAACTGCGGTCTTTCTTATGAAACGTCAATAGAAATCAACAACATTGACAAAGAAGCACCGGGTATCACAAATGTTGCTGTTACGCAAGAGCCTGAAGATGCACCGCAACGTCATACCGAAGGTGAGTTCGGTAATTATTACAGCGGTAACCTCGTTGCAACACCAACAGCAGAAGACAGCGGTGTTGCCGGTGTTGCTTACATCAAATATCGTTTAGTAAACCCTAACTACTCCGCAAAAACTGATTGGATAATATTATCCGATGAATTAAAAGCAGTTTGTGATATTAACTTTAAAGGTTATTTTGAATTTGTGGCTGTTGATAAAGCAGGGAACGAATCTTCCTCGTTCTATACAGACGGTTTCATTCGCGACAGCACAAAACCCGTTATAACAACGCTTAATGCTGTTTGCGGTGAAAACGGTGAAAGTTACACAAGTGGCGAATGGGCGGATGATATTGTTTATTTCACACCCGAGGCCGACACATTCTCAGGTGTTTACGAGTATTATTACAACATTGACGGTGGAGAATGGAATCAACTGACAACTGACACTCTCAAAGCAAAAGAAGACGGCACTTTCACATACGCATTCAAAGCAATTTCATATTCTGGTCTTGAAAGTGATATTTATGAATTCACAGTAAATATCGACAGAACTGTACCTCTTATAAGAGTTGATTTTGAAGGCACCTTCGGCAGATGGACGAGTGATAATGTTATCTTCACTTTGGGTACACTCAATAACTGTCCTTCGGGTTGTACTTATTATTACAGTGACGGTACAGATTGGTATGAACTCGATAGCAACACACTTATTCTTGACAACAGCACCAATGCTTTTTATTCTTTCAAAGCAATAAACGGTGCAGGTCTTGAAAGCGCACCGTCAGATTCATATAAAGTAATGATAGATAAGGTTAAGCCCTCAGGATATATTATACCCGGAGTTACTGTGAATACCGATGCACCTTACGAAGTTGCTATCGTTCCGCAAGTGGGCGAAGCAGGTTGTATGACCGTTTATTTTAACGGCGAAGATGTTACTCAAACTTTAAAAGCAACGGTCAGTAAAAACGGCAGTTACGCTCTCACTATTATAGGTAACAACCTTCTTTCAAGTACGGTTATGGTAGATATAACTAACTTCAATGTAATACCTACTGCCCTTTTTGATTATGAAAAACTTAGTGAAGATGCATTAACCATAACTTCATATAACGGCGTTGCTGAAAATGTAACCGTACCGTTAGAAATAGACGGTTCGGAAACAAAATCTATATCCGCAAACGCATTTTTAAACAAAACAAGCGTTATTTCCGTAAATATTCCCAACACCGTTGAAATAATAGGAGATAACTGTTTCTCTGGTTGCGAAAACTTACAAAAAATAACCATACCTGCATCAGTTACCGAAATCAGCGAAACGGCATTTTCGGGATGCGCTGATGTCACAATACACTGTTACAACGGTTCATATGCACAAACTTACGCAGAAGAAAATCATATTCCTTATATTCTCCTCGATCTTGTGCCTGTGGGTAAAACCGTAATAAATACAGAAGCGGGCACCATATTCACCCAACAATCCGTAAAAACTTCTGTTGATGAAATTGTAAAATCTGACGGCTATAACATAATGGCTATTCCATCATACATAAACGGAAATACCAACTACTACGGAACAGGTTCAACACTTTACTTCTTTAAGGATGGTGCTTTGTCTTTCACTTATAAACTCATAGTATATGGTGACCTCAATGGTGACAGTGCAACAGATGTTATAGATGCCTCAATTGCCGAAAAGGCAGTTTCTGAAAAAAACACTCTAGAAGAAATTTATATCCTTGCAGGTGATTTTGATAGTAGCGGCGTAATAACCATTTCAGACTACCAGCAAGTAATAAATTTAGTTTTAAGGTAAAAACAAGGGGATGTAAAAAAACTCACGTTTTTTTACATCCCCTCTTCTATTTTATCCGATTTCAACGGAATAAAGTTGTTTTTGCGTGGTTTTATCGAATGAAGTTAAAATATTATCAGCAGATGAATAACCGAAAATTATATTATTTATATACGTTGTTCTTGTGAACTCAATTGAGTTTTTATACTCTGTTGAATTGCTTACGTAATTTGCTGACGTTGAAAGTTTTTTGTTATTCGTATCAACCGTTACTGCAAGAATTCCTCCCACATCCTTGTGAGAATAACCTGAGCCGTCATAAGAAGCCCACAAATCTTCACTTTTTCCGTAAGGAATGTACATTGTACTGTGAGCACTGTCCCAACACATAGCCTTATGTGTATGGTATGCTGCGGAGTTTACATATACTCTGCGGTAATCCGTATTATTTCCGCTTACAGTTACTTTGTCACATTCCACAGGATTTTCGGGGTCGGAAACATCGAAGAGCGATACTTTCATTCCACCGTTCTGACCGTTTTCATCACCGTCAACGCCTACGCCAAGAACAAGGTTTTCACCTACGGGGTGAAGGTAAGTTGAAAATCCGGGGATTTTAAGTTCACCTTTTATTTTCGGGGCTTTCGGGTCTGTAAGGTCTATTACAAATAAGGGGTCTGTCTGCTCAAAGGTTACCACATAACCTGTGTTACCTGTAAACCTGACTGATTCGATAGTTTCACCTTTTGCCATATTTTCCACTAAGCCTACTATATTAAGGTCACCGTCTAAAACATAAAGTTGGTTCACAAGGCTATCGCCCCAATCACCTGTTGTGGTGGCAATACGAAGATAACCGTTATATTCATCAATGCTGAACTGATTAAGGGCTCTGCCGTCAACTGCACCGCAACCGAGATATTTTACATCAAAGTTTCTTATATCGAACTTATAAATCTGAGTTTGGGAGGAAGTTGCACCGAAAATTTCTTCGACTCCGCTGTCATAATCGTAATCGGTGCTTGTTGCGTAAAGAGTTTCTGTTGTACAGTAAACATTCTCGCCCGCACCTAAAATAGCCTGTGTTTTTAACGTTTCCTTATCGTTTGTATTAAGTGTTGATACCACAATGTAACGGGAATCATAAACGTTTTCCATTACAGAGATGCAGTCTTTATCTACCCTTTGCATTTCTGCAGAATCACAACCTATTTCGGGAACGCAAGTCTTTTTAACCGTTTCTTCATCAAGAGAAATATCCACATAATAATTTGAAATCATTACAAGTTGATTTCCTATAAGTCTTGAGGAAACATAGTTTCCGTCCTGATAAATGCGCCAGGTTTCAACAGGCTCTGCTCTGTTGGAAATATCAAAGCACACAGCCATTGTCAAAGTAAGGTCATTACTTCCGTAATAACAACCGCTACGGTATGTTTTAGAGTTTTCAGAGGTTTCTTCCCTGTCGTTATACTTCCGACAATTAACAAGTGCTATAAGTTTATCTCCGCTTACATACATTTCGGAAATATCCATATAATAAATATTCTCATTTTCCGGTTTTGCTATGTCAAAAGTAAATACTTTACCCATTGAGCCGTCACTTTCGGGAAGAACAACGGAAATTGAACAGTCATATTTGAGTATGGGCATTCCCGACTCTGTTTTTTCGGAAAGTTTCTCTGTTTCCTCTGCACTTTCGGGTACAGGATCGGTTATTTTAGCATTGGGGTTATATCCGGGTGTAGACTGACCGCCTTTTACGGTAGTTTCTTCTAAGTCGCTGTACAACTCATCATAGTAACTACCCCAATCCGCATTATCCGGGTTAACAATATACAGATATTTTCCGTCGTTCTTAATAATATCCGCTTCACTGACACCTTTTACCTGCTCGTTGGTTTCACCGTGTTCATTTTTCTGGGTTGCCTGTGCTACGGGTGTTGTAGGAGAATTGGTATCACTACTTGAAGACCCTACAACAGTGGATGAACCGTTCATAGAAGGAGCAGACGCAGAATTTTGTGCTATCACTTCTTCTCTTGAATCTTCAACTATGGCACTGTCTGCTTTACTACCGAACAAATTAAAATTGTCCAGTACATCCGAATATTTTGTAGATTCGTAGTACTCTTTATAATTCTCCGAATACTGAGCGAACATTGTTTCAATTTCGGCATAATCCTGCACTTCAACAGGTTTTGAAGTTTCACCGCCGTTTTTTATAGGTGGCTCTTTTTCCCAGGGTTTTATAATCATTACTGAAGTAAACGCTATTACAAATGCCGCTGCAGTTGCAAGGGATCTGAATATTATTTTCTTTTTGTTGCGTTCTTTAGTTGCTTTCTTTTCACCGTTGGGAACAAATTGCTCAATATTTTCTAGTTTTTCAGCCATATTTTCAGGACTTAAACTTTCGGGTAATGTGATATTTTCGTTTGCTTTTAATTTTTCATTTAATTCTGTAAGTTCTTCCTTAGTGAGTATCTCATTTAAATTACCGTTATTCATTTTAATGCTCCTTTCACGAAAGAATTGCTTTAAGTTTTTCAAGTGCGCGTTTCTGCCTTGAACGGATTGTTGCGGCAGGCATACTGTAAATCTCCGCCAACTCATCACTTTTAAACCCACCGATTACGGAGAGTAAAATAATTTGTCCGTCAGGCGGTGTTAAAGAGGAAAGTGCTTCTTTAAGTTCTGCGCTGTCGAAAGAAAAATCTTCGTCACCCAACATAAATTCATAATCCTCAACGGGTAATATGTCGGGCAGTTTGTTTTTCTTCATAAGGTCTGTTTTACATCTGTTGGAGAGTATTTTAAAAATCCACGCTTTAAAAAGAGATGTATCCTTTAAAGTATGTATATTACGCCAGGCGGAGAATACCGCTTCCTGCACCGCATCCTCAGCATCCTCGCGGGTACCCATCATATACATAGCGAAACGGAACATATCCGTAGCATACAGTGAATAAAGTTGTGAAAAAGCACAGGTGTCACCTTGTTTTGAACGTTCAATAAGTAAGGTATTATTGTCGGTAATATCCATAAAATCACCATCCTGTTTAAATGCAAAATTCAAAATGCAGAATGCAAAATTTCGGGGCAAAGCCGATTATATAGCTTCGCAAACCTTATTGTTCCTTCGTATATTCATATACTATTTTAGAAATGTAGTTATTTCTATTTCAGAATTGCTGACCGCAGGTCCCTTAATTTTGCATTTTTCATTCTGCATTTTGCATTTTATTTTACTCTCCGCATATATAGAGTGTTAAATATTTCATTTTGTTGCAAAAATTTGAAAATTTTTTTTAAATCTTACTTTTATGGTAACAACTTTAAAGACAATTGTAAATAAAAAATTAAATATTATAAATCATTTGCAATAGCAAAGTGTATGTGGTACAATGTAATTTAAATAGTTATAATTTTCCACAATGAAAGGACAGATATAAATGTCTTTACTTAAAAGACTTTTCGGAGATTATTCTACTAAAGAGATTAAGAGAATAAACGGTATTAAAGATAAAGTTCTCGCTCTTGACGGTGAATTCTCCAAACTTTCCGATGAACAACTTCAGGCAAAAACACCTGAGTTTAAAGAACGCCTTCAGAAAGGCGAAACTCTTGACGATATTTTACCCGAAGCATTTGCCGCTTGCCGTGAGGCTGCGTGGCGCGTTTTAGGTATGAAGCACTACCCTGTTCAGATTCTCGGCGGTATCATTCTTCACCAGGGACGAATTGCCGAAATGAAAACAGGTGAAGGTAAAACTTTAGTTGCAACCCTCCCCGCTTACCTTAACGCGCTTTCGGGTAACGGTGTTCATATTGTTACCGTTAACGATTACCTTGCAAAGCGTGACTCTGAGTGGATGGGTAAAATCTACCGTTTTATGGGCCTTACCGTAGGTCTTATTATCCACGAGAAAAACAATGCCGAAAGAAAAGAGGCATACAATGCCGATATTACTTTCGGTACAAATAATGAGATGGGCTTCGACTATCTTCGTGATAATATGGTTATGTATGCTTCTCAACGAGTTCAGCGCGGTCACGCATTCGCAATTGTGGACGAGGTTGACTCTATCCTTATTGACGAAGCAAGAACACCCCTTATCATTTCGGGTATAGGTGACGCTTCCACAGACCTTTACCGTATGACAAACGATTTCGTTAAGCGTCTTAAAATGGTTAAGGTTAAAGAATTGGACTCAAAAACAGATGCGGAAGATATTGTTGCAGAAGCCGGTGGCGATTACCTTGTTGACGAAAAGGCAAAAACTGCAACTCTTACAAAATCCGGTATTGCAAAAGCCGAGGCAGCATTTAATATTGAAAACCTTATGGATGCCGAAAACCTTACTTTGCAACATCACATAAACCAGGCTCTTAAGGCATACGGCACAATGCACAGAGATGTTGACTACGTTGTAAAAGACGGTCAGGTTCTCATTGTTGACGAATTTACAGGCCGTATTATGATGGGCAGACGTTACAGCGAAGGTCTTCACCAGGCTATTGAAGCAAAAGAAGGCGTAAAGGTTGAACACGAAAGCAAAACCCTTGCCACCATTACATTCCAGAACTATTTCCGTCTTTATAAAAAACTTTCCGGTATGACAGGTACTGCTATGACCGAAAGTGCTGAATTCCAGGAAATCTACTCCCTTGACGTTGTGGAAATTCCCACTAACAAACCCCTCGCCCGTAAAGATAACGATGACGTACTTTATAAAACCGAGGAAGCAAAATTCGGTGCTATTGTTGATACTATTGTAGAGTGTCACGAAAAAGGTCAGCCTGTTCTTGTAGGTACCGTTAATATCGAAAAGAGCGAAAAACTTTCAAGATACCTTAAAAAACGCGGTATCAAGCACGAAGTTCTCAATGCTAAATTCCACGAAAAAGAAGCAGAAATCGTTGCACAGGCAGGTAAATACGGTGCAGTTACAATTGCCACAAATATGGCGGGCCGCGGTACTGACATTATCCTTGGCGGTAACCCCGAATTTATGGCAAAAACACAGATGAAGAAAATGGATTTCGACGATGAACTTATTGCAGAAGCAACAGGTTTCGCCGAAACAGATAACGAAGATATTCTTAACGCCCGCAAAACTTTCCGCGAACTTGAAGCAGAATACAAAAAGCAGACAAGCGAAGAAGCAGAAAAGGTAAGAGCCGCAGGCGGTCTTTATATCATCGGTACAGAGCGTCACGAATCAAGACGTATCGACAACCAGTTGCGCGGCCGTTCGGGCCGTCAGGGTGACCCCGGTGAGAGCCGTTTCTTCCTCTCTGCAGAAGATGACCTTTTAAGACTTTTCGCAGGCGACCGTTTCTACAACACCCTTAACGCATTCAAGAGCATTGGCGATATGCCCGTTGAAGCAAAACTTTTCACCTCAACCATTGAAAACGCACAGAAGAAAGTTGAGGGCAATAACTTTGCTATCCGCCGTAACGTTCTTAAATACGACGACGTTATGAACAAACAGCGTGAAGTTATTTACGGTCAGCGTAACCAGGTTCTTGACGGTGAAGATATAAGTTCACTTATTCAGAAAATGGTAGTTGATACCATCTCCGAATCTGTTGATTTCTACTGTCCCTCTAAAGTGTCAACTGACGAATGGAACACAAAGGGACTTCTCACAAAATACGCCTGGCTTGTTAAAGAAAGTGATATTGACGGACTTAACAAAACAGAAGATATTGCAGAAGTTTTACTCAACAAAGCACAGGAAATCTACGATGCAAGAAAAGAAGAATACGGCGAAGAGGCTATTAAAGAAATTGAGCGCGTAGGTCTTCTCAGAAACGTTGATATTCGTTGGATGGACCATATTGATGCTATGGACCAACTCAAACGCAGTATGAACCTTATGGGTTACGGTCAGAAAGACCCTGTTATAGTTTTCCGTGACCAAGGTCTTGATATGTTTGAAGAAATGACAAACGGCATACGCGAAGGTACTGTTGACTTTGTATTACAGGCAAGAATCCGTAAAGAAGAGCCTGTTGAAAGAAAACAGACAGTAAAAATTACCTCCACATCGGGATCCGATGACGGAACAGTTAAAAAAGAGCCTAAAAAGGCAAATAAAAAACCCGGCAGAAATGACCCTTGTCCCTGCGGCAGCGGTAAAAAATACAAAAAATGCTGCGGAATGAATGAATAATAAAAATGCCCTAAGAGTTGCGTTAAACTCTTAGGGTATTTTCCATTTTATAATTTAATTTTAGAGTTAATATCTTTCATAACTTCGGGTGTTACTTTTATAACCTCGCGGTCGTATGAAAGAAGTCCGTTACATTCATCCTCAACGTCGCTTACTTCTGTATAAATAATGGCAGACAAGCCCTTTTCTTTAATACAACGGAGAATTCTGTTTTCGTAAAGGTTTCTTATAGCCTCATCGAATTTATCCTGGTCATAGTATTTACGGTAACCGAAGAATTTCTTTTTATTATAAGTGTGTCCCTTTGCCTGAATTGAGTAACCGCCGAATTCTGTAAGGGCAATAGGTCGTGTGTCCTCTTTATTGTATTTCGGGAAAAGGAAGGGAGTGAAGTAAATATGGAAACTGTTCACGTCACCTGAACCCTGGTCCGACCAACCGCTTGCGTGGTCAATAAGCCTTGTTGGGTCTTTTTCACGGTAGAAACGATACGCCGCTTCACTTTCAAACTGACCCCAACCCTCGTTAAAGGGAGTCCACAATGCTAATGAGGGTACATTGTAAAGAAGGTCAATCATCTTTTCGGAATCTTCAAAATATTCGTCTCTGCCTGCAGGGTCTGTTCTTGCGTAGAATCTGTAATGGTTTTTGCCGTCGCTTACCCTACCGACGTGCTTGTTGTTGAAAAGCATACCCAAGAAAGGCAAAGTTCCGATTGCAAGGAAGTTATATGCTCCGCCACCGTTAATCATATCCTGCCAGACTATCATACCGAGTCTGTCGCAGTGATAATACCAACGAAGAGGCTCAATTTTAATGTGTTTTCTTAAAGTATTGAAACCTAAATCTTTCATAGTCTGAATATCGTAAATGAGTGCATCGTCACTGGGTGCAGTATACATACCGTCACTCCAATAACCCTGGTCAAGCAGACCGTTGAAGAAATAAGGTTTATTATTAAGCATAAATCTGGGTGTACCCTTTTCGTCCTCGCCAACGCTGAACTTACGCATACCGAAGTAACTTTCAACCTGGTCGTTACCCGCTACTATTTTAAGGTCGTAAAGTTTCGGGTTTTCGGGACTCCAACACTCATAATCGGAAAGTTTGATTACACCTTTGCCGTTTTCAAGTTTGCAACCTGCCATTACAACGCCTTTATCAAGAGCAATTGCTGCCATTTCTGCATTGGGGTCGCCGTTGTAATTTATTTCAATTTTCAATTCATCATAATCAATATCGGGGGTGAGTTTAACTGACTCAATATAACCCTCGCAGACTTCCTCAATCCATACTGTCTGCCAGATACCTGACTGAGGTGTATACCAAATACCGCCACGTTTAAACGTCTGCTTACCGCGAGCCTGTGTGCCTGTTTGTGTTGGGTCCTTAACCTCAACGCGCAAATCATTTTCGCCGTCGAGTATGAGGGTGGTAATATCGAATGTAAAGGGAAGATAACCGCCCTTATGTTCACCTACAACTTTGTTATTAAGAATTACGGTGCATTCATAATCAACCGCACCGAAGTGAAGAAGAACACGGTGGTTTGTTCTTTTGAAATCAAAAAATTTCTGATAATACAAAATATCGGTGGGCTCTACTATTTTTTCAACACCGCTGAGGATACACTCGGGGCTGAAAGGAACTGTAATTTTACCTTGATAGCCTGCGAATTTTTTGTATTCATCATAAATAGCATAGTTCCATTCACCGTTAAGGTTAATGAAACTGTCACGCCTCATCTGAGGTCTGGGATAGTCGTTCAAAGGTAACTCCTTATTGAGAGTTTTACCCCATCTTGTAAGTAATCTTTCCATAATATTACTCCTAAAAAATAAACTATTACGAAGATAATCATACCATATACATTGTAATTTTTCAACAAAAATCGCAAACTAAAAAAATAGTCATTGACGAAAATTTCCAATAGTGGTATAATGATGAAAAATATTATGGAAAAGGTTGTGTAATAATGCCTCATTTCAGTAACGCAATTTATCAACTTATGTCAATACTTATGTCAGTTCTTATGGCTTTAGGTGCAATCACCATCCCTTCAACTGACGATACACTCAGAACTATGGATCCCTCTACCGTTCTTGATTTTGTAGTAACAGGTGATACCCAGGTTTCTAACATAATGCCTGAAAGAGAAAAAAATCTTATCTCCTTCTCTCAGGATGTTATGAATTCTCAGATTGAACTTGATGCTTTCATAGTTGCCGGTGACGTCACAGAAAACGGTTTCCAGGAAGAATTCGACAGAATTTATGACAGCATTAACGGTTTCAATACAAGAAACTTCATTATGTGTACAGGTAACCACGACATTCGTCTTAACGAATATGGTCAGAGCACCGCTCGCTTCTTTGAATTTATGAACAAACTTAACAAAGGACAGAATGACCAGAACAGTACACACTACAAATATATGGTAGATGGTTATACTTTCCTTGTTATAGGTTCTGACGAGTGGAGATTTGAAGACGCATTCATCAGCGACGCTCAACTTCAGTGGCTTAACCTCGAACTCAAAGAGGCTACCAAAACAGGCAGACCCGTATTCGTTGTTTCTCACTATCCCCTTGCTGAATCACACGGTCTTCCCGGTACTTGGGGTTCATCAAACAGCGACGATGTTTACGGTTCACTTCCCACATACGAAGCAAAGTCAGACCCCGATTTAACAGGTTCTATCGGCAAACAGACAAACGAAGTTTACGAAATCCTTAACGATTATAAGAATGTATTCTTCATTACAGGCCACCTTCACACAGGTTTCGGTAAGAACACTTACCAGACAATTGACGAAGCAAACAACGTTCAGGGTATCAATGTTCCCTCTGTTGGTATTGACAACAAAGACGGTTCTTACAACAATCCCGGTACAGGTCTTTACGTTGAAGTTACTCCCGACAGCGTTATTTTCTACGCAAGAGACTTTGCTCAGGGCAAATTCCTTACAACTGATGAATTTGAACAGGCAGTAATGACATACGAACTCGTTTAATAATGAAGGGACTGTTGCTACGGCAACAGTCCCCCTTTTTCACCTCCGGCATATTATAATGCAGGAGGTGTTATTTTTTATGTGGTCAGATATTATAACTTTAGGTCTTGCTGTTTTAGGAATTATATTTCTCTTAATGCTGTGCGTAATTCGTGTGATGGTTTGGCGCACGGATGATATTACAGTCACAATACCCCTTTACGACAGTGATAAGTCAATTTTCAACCGCATATACAATATACGGTCAATTTTTGAATTCTGCGGAATGAAAAACAAATGCACCGTAGTAATTATAAACTACGGCGCACCTGAAGATTTTTGTAATGAAATTTTATCTTTTTACGAGAAATACAATTTTTTAAGACTTATACATTACTACGACATACAAGATAAACTCTTTTAGAGTGTTGCGTACATTACGGCTTTGATTGTGTGCATTCTGTTTTCAGCCTCTTTGAAAACAACTGACTGCTCGCTTTCAAAAACTTCATCAGTTACTTCCATAGCATCGCGGTTGAATTTTTCACACATACGTTTACCGATTTCCGTCTTTTTATCGTGATATGAGGGAAGGCAATGCATAAATATCGCTTTATCGCCTGCATTAGCCATAAGAGCCTTATTCACCTGATATTCAGACAAATCGTTGATTCTTTCAGCCCAAACAAGTTCAGGCTCGCCCATTGAAACCCAAATATCTGTATAGATAACATCGGCATTTTTAGTTGCTTCTAAGGGGTCTTCAACAAAAGAAAGGGTTGAGCCTGTTTCTTTTGCAATTTCTCTGCACTCGTCAACAAGGGCAGAATCGGGGAAATATTTTTTGGGAGCGCAAGCGGTGAAATTGAGACCCATTTTTGCACAACCGACCATAAGGGAGTTGCCCATATTATATCTTGCATCACCCATATACACAAAATTGATTCCTTTAAGATAACCGAAATGCTCCTTAATTGTAAGGAAATCTGCAAGAATCTGCGTGGGGTGGAATTCATTTGTAAGTCCGTTCCACACAGGTACTGAAGAATATTTTGCAAGTTCTTCTACAATTTCCTGACCGTGACCGCGGTATTCAATACCGTCATACATAGAACTTAATACCCTTGCTGTATCGGCAATGCTTTCTTTTCTGCCTATCTGTGAAGCGGCAGGGTCAAGGTATGTAACACCCATACCCAAATCCCTTGCGGCAACTTCAAAACTGCAACGGGTTCTTGTACTTGTTTTTTCAAAAATAAGGGCAATATTTCTGCCTTTAAGTGTATCGTGAGGGATACCGCTTTTTTTCTTCTTTTTAAGGTCTGCGGCAAGGTTAATAAGATACTCAATTTCCTCACTTGTGAAATCTAATAATTTTAAAAAATCGCGTCCTTTAAGATTCATCTGAGACACCTCATTTACAAGCATTTTTGATTACTTCTACTGCTGTTTTTAAATCTTCAAAAGAGATATTAAGCGGCGGAAGAAGTCTTAATTTATTTTTGGCTTTTATGGGAAGAACGCCGTTATTCTGACATTCTTTAAGAACTTCGCTGACATCTTTCTCGGTTTCAATGCCAAGCATAAGGCCAAGACCTGTTATACTGATAACACCGTCGCTGTTCTGAAGTTCATTTATAATGTAATCGTGTTTTTTCTCAACTTCATTAAGAAAATCACTGTCTAATCTCTTAATAATATTGTAAGCACCTGCACAGGAAACAGGATTACCGCCGAAAGTTGAGCCGTGTGTACCGGGTGTGTAAACATCCTCGGTTTTCTCAAAAAACATAGTAGCACCCAAAGGAAGTCCGCCGCCTAAACCTTTTGCGGTTGACACAATATCGGGTGAAATGCCGTACTTCATAAAACCGTAAAGTGCGCCTGTTCTTCCGTTACCTGTCTGCACTTCGTCAACAATAAGAAGAATATCGTTTTCTTTACAAAGTTTTTCAAGGCCTTTTACAAAATCTTCACCGAGAGGCACAACACCGCCCTCACCCTGTATAGGCTCTATCATAACCGCGCAAACTTTATTTTCTTCAATAAGTTTCTTAATGCCCTCAAGGTCGCCTGCATCAGCGTAAAGGAAGCCTTCCGTTAAAGGAAGAAAATCCTTGTGGAAAGTTTCCTGACCTGTGGCTGCAAGTGTGGTTATTGTTCTGCCGTGGAAACTGTTGTTAAGGGTTATTATATTGTAATACTCTGCGCCTTTTTTCTCTGCGGCATACTTTCTTGCTGCTTTTATGGCACATTCATTTGCTTCCGCACCGGAATTGGAGAAGAAAACTTTTTTTGCACCTGTTTTTTCGCAAAGAATTTCAGCAAGTTTAACACAGGGCGAAGAATAGTAAAGGTTAGATGTATGTTGAAGAGTGGTAAGTTGCTCAGTAACTGCACTCACCCATTCTTCATCGCCTACACCGAAAATACTGACACCGATGCCTGTACCCATATCAATATATTCTTTGCCGTTTTCGTCATAAAGTTTACTGCCCTTACCCTTTACAATTTCAATGGGAAAACGTGCGTATGTATTAGCAATATATTTACTGTCAAGTTCTTTTATGTTCATTATTCCATCCCCTTAACAAGAGTACCTGCACCCTCATCAGTAAGTAATTCCAGAAGAACTGCGTGGGGTACACGTCCGTCAAGAATTGTAACCCGTCTTACACCTTTTTCGATAGCCTCTATACAACATTCAACCTTAGGAATCATACCGCCGGAAATAACGCCCTCTCTGAAAAGTTGACGCGCTTCTTCGGTATTAACTCTTTTTATTATAGAGTCGGGGTCGTTAACATCCCTTAAAATGCCGGGAATATCTGTCATTGTGATAAGTCTTTCGGCTTTCATAACACCGGCAATGAAAGAGGCGGCAGTATCAGCATTTATGTTATAAACGTTACCTTCATTATCGCAACCTACTGTTGAAACAACAGGGATATAGCCTTTTTCAATAAGGTCAAAAATAGGTTGAACGTTAACCTTTGTAATTTCGCCCACAAAACCGAGTCTTTCATCCTTGACCTTTGCTTCAATAAGGTGTCCGTCAATACCCGAAATACCAACCGCATTACCGCCGTACTCACCTAAAAGGTTTACAAGATGTTTATTGATTTTACCTGCCAGAACCATCTGTACGATTTCTGCAGTTTCTTTGTCCGTAACACGAAGTCCGTCAACGAAAACGCTCTCTTTACCTACTTTTTTGAGCATTTCCGAAATTTCGGGACCGCCTCCGTGAACAAGCACGGGTTTTACGCCTATAAGCCAAAGAAGAACTATATCCTCCATAACCTGCATTTTAAGGTCTTCGCTTATCATAGCGTTACCGCCGTATTTTACAACAATTATTTTATCGTGATATTTCTGAATGTACGGAAGAGCCTGTGTAAGAATTTCCGCACGCTGATGATTATTTATATTCAAATCCATATTTATCAAGTCCTGTAATCGCCGTTTATTTTTACATATTCATAGGTCAAATCACAACCCCAGGCAGTTGAGGTAAACTCGCCCGAATTAAGACCTACGTTTATTATAATTTCTTTTTCAAGAAGAATTTCTTTTGCTTTTTCTTCGGAGAAGTCAATGCCCGAACCGTCTTTGCAGACAGGTATTGTTCCCTTAGCGGAAGTAAACGAAACATCAACCTTAGTAACGTCTACATCTGCACCGCTGTAACCGATAGCACAAAGAACTCTGCCCCAGTTAGCATCTGCACCGAACATAGCCGCCTTTGTAAGCGAAGAACAAATAACGCTCTTTGAAACTGTTTTAGCGGTTTTCTCATCCGAAGCACCTGTTACACGGCATTCGAGAAGTTTTGTAGCACCCTCACCGTCACCTGCAATCATTCTGCAAAGGTGAACGGTAACGGTATTAAGGGCTTTCATAAATGCATCGAAATCTTCGCCCTCCGCTGTGATTTCCTTATTACCTGCCATACCGTTTGCGAGAACGGACACCATATCGTTTGTTGATGTGTCACCGTCAACGCTGACCATATTAAATGTGTTCTGAATATCACTTGAAAGTGCCTTTTGAAGCATTTCGGGTGAAATAGCAGTATCCGTAGTGATAAACACAAGCATAGTAGCCATATTGGGATGAATCATACCCGAGCCTTTTGCAATACCGCCGATTTTACAGGTAACACCGCCGATTTCAAAAGAAACTGCAATTTCTTTCTGAACCGTATCGGTAGTCATAATACCCTCTGCGGCTTCGGCACTATTGTTGCCTAAAGACTCTTTGAGTTCACCTATGGAATTTTTTATAGGTGTTATATCAAGAGGCTGACCGATAACACCTGTTGAAGCGACAATAACGTCATCATCATCTATTCCCAGAGCCTCTGCAGTAATCGCTGACATCTGCTGAGCGATTTCAATGCCGTTGGCGTTACAGGTATTTGCGTTACCGCTGTTACAGATAACCGCCTGTGCAATGCCGTTCATAAGATGCATTTTAGTTACTGCAAGGGGTGCGCCTTTTACAAGGTTAGTGGTGTAAACCGCCGCCGCACTTGCTTTAGTTTCGCTGAAAATAAGGGCAAGGTCCCTTTTAGATTTATTTTTTCTTATTCCGCAATGGATACCGCCTGCGGTAAAACCTTTTGCGGCACAAATTCCGCCGTTTATAATTTCCATATTTTATACCTCAAGTCCGTTTGTATCTGCATTTCCTAAAACAATGTTAAGACATTCTATTGCTGCACCGGATGCGCCTTTGCCTAAGTTATCGTAACGCGCTGTAAGAAGAATTCTTTCCTCATTTCCGAAAACGGAAACTATTATTGAATCTTTACCCGAAAGAACACCTGCGGAAATAAAACCGTTTTCGCTTAAATCATCGCAGTATGTAACAAGCGGTCCTGTATATTTGTTTTTGTATATTTCTTTTATTTTTTCTATATCGAATCCTTTTTTAAGTTCGCTTTTAAATACGGGAACAGTTACTTCCATACCCGAATAGAAATCACCTACTACGGGGCAAAATGCAGGGGCGTTTTTAAGTCCCGATATTTTAACCATCTCTTTAAGGTGTTTGTGATTCTGAGTAAGTCCGTACTGTCTGGGCGCACCTAAAAGTTCGTCTTTCTTCTCCTTGTATTCGGCTATCATTTTTTTGCCGCCGCCACTGTAACCTGTAAGTGAAAAGCAAGAAAGATTTTCGCTGCCGTCAAGAGCGCCTGCCTCAATAAGAGGATAAATAAGGGATATAAATCCGCTTGCGTGACAACCGGGAACGGCAATCCGCTTTGAATTCTTCACTTTTTCGCGGTGAGAAGCGGAAAGTTCGGGGAAACCGTATGCCCAATCATCAAGAGTACGGTGTGCAGTAGACGTGTCAATAACTACTGTATTTTCGTTTTCGATAAGTGAAACAGACTCTCTTGCGGCATCATCGGGTAAACACAGGAATGCAATATCCGCATTATTAAGTGCTTCCTTTCTGCAAGCAGGGTCTTTTCTTTTTTCATCGTCAAGACTTATAAGTTCAATACCCTCAAACTTTTCAAGTCTTTCATATATTCTCAAGCCTGTTGTACCGGCTTTACCGTCAATAAATATTTTCGTCATAACGTTATCCTTTGTTTAAAACTTTAACTCTTTCAACCTGAGTTAAAACATTCTGCGGTGCAGGACCTCCGAGAGAAGTACGGTCATTTACGCACTTGTCAA
This sequence comes from Clostridia bacterium, assembly GCA_017626295.1. Taxonomy (GTDB): domain Bacteria; phylum Bacillota; class Clostridia; order Oscillospirales; family Acutalibacteraceae; genus DTU089. Next base: position 26,143 of record JAGAJB010000014.1, read on the forward strand.
GGTTTATTGCCTCATACACACCTTCATCAAATATTTCGCAAATACCTTTGTATTCACTGAGGGGCAATGTTTCAAGAGTAAGGCCCTTTTCAATACAAAGTGCCACAAGTTCGCCCGTTGCTTTATATGCATCACGGAAAGGAAGTCCCTTACCTACAAGATAATCGGCACAGTCTGTTGCATTGATGAAACCGCCTGCGGCAGCCTTACGCATATTTTCGGTAAGCGCTGTCATAGTATCAAGCATTGGGATGAATGCGGTTAAACACATTTTCACCGTATCAAATGCATCAAAAATTGCCTCTTTATCCTCTTGCATATCTTTGTTATATGCTAAAGGTAAACCTTTCATCATTGTAAGAAGTGTTATCAAATCACCGAAAACTCTGCCCGACTTACCGCGAATCAACTCTGTAATATCAGGGTTTTTCTTCTGAGGCATAATTGATGAACCTGTTGAAAACGCATCGTCAAGTTCTATAAATTTAAATTCCCATGAACACCAAAGAACAATTTCCTCTGAAAAGCGGGAAAGGTGTACCATCAATATTGATAAAGCAGAAGCCAACTCCATACAGAAATCCCTGTCGGAAACGCCGTCAAGTGAATTCTGCATAGGTCCGTTAAAACCTAAAGCCTCGGCGGTCATTTCGCGGTCTGTATTGTATGTAGTACCTGCGAGAGCGCAAGACCCGAGGGGGCAGTAATTCATACGGTTTTCAGCATCAACTATTCGCTCTTTATCGCGAAGGAGCATTTCTGCATAAGCCATTAAATGATGGCCGAAAGTTATAGGCTGTGCTCTCTGAAGATGTGTGTAACCGGGCATAACCGCACCCGCATACTGCTCCGCTTTCTTACAAAGCACATCAATAAGTTCCGTAAGTTGATTAAGTACATCATCACACTCGAGACGCAGGTAAAGTCTTATATCAAGTGCAACCTGGTCATTTCGGCTTCGTGCTGTGTGAAGTCTTTTTCCCGCCGCGCCTATACGCGAAGTCAATTCACCCTCAACAAAAGTATGAATATCCTCGGCATTGGGGTCAATAAGCAACGTACCTGCTTCAATTTCAGTCTTGATATTATTGAGTCCCTCGACAATAAGTCCAAGGTCATCACTTGAAATAATACCTTGTGTGCAAAGCATAGTTGCGTGAGCAATACTGCCGTCAATATCTTCTTTGTACATACGGCTGTCAAATTTTATTGATGAGTTGAAGTCATTGGTTTTAGGGTCGATTTCTTTTGAAAATCTGCCTTTCCAGAGTTGCATAACATTATATCTCCTATAGTGAAATAAACACAACACGACAAAGGCGGAATATACCTTTGTCGCAGTGTTTTATATCAGAATCAGTTTTCTTCGTTTCTCTGTTTATCGAGAAGAGCCTTAACCTTTATTGAAAGACCGAAGAGGTTAATGAAACCTGCAGAATCCTGCTGGTTGTATGCACCGCCGTCATCACCGAATGATGCAACGTTTTCATCATAAAGTGAATAGGGTGATGTGATACCTGCGTTGATGATATTACCCTTATAAAGTTTAAGTTTAACATCACCTGTAACAGTTTCCTGAGTCTTATCAACAAATGCTGAAAGTGCTTCACGAAGAGGTGTGAACCAAAGTCCGTTATAAACAACTTCACCGAATTTCTGTGCTACAAGTTTTTTGTAGTGTGATGTGTCACGGTCAAGAGTAATCATTTCAAGAAGTTCGTGTGCTTTGTAGAGAATTGCACCGCCGGGAGTTTCGTAAACGCCACGGCTCTTCATACCAACAAGTCTGTTTTCAACAATATCAAGAAGACCTATACCGTTTGCGCCGCCGAGTTCGTTGAGTTTTTCAACAATTGCAAGACCGCCCATTTCAACGCCGTCAATAGCAGTGGGAACACCCTTTTCAAAGTGAATTGTTACATATGTGGGTTCATCGGGAGCCTGCTCGGGAGAAACGCCCATTTCAAGGAAGCCTTCCTTGTTGTAAAGAGGCTCGTTTGCAGGGTCTTCAAGGTCAAGACCTTCGTGTGAAAGGTGCCATACGTTTTTATCTTTTGAGTAGTTGGTTTCACGGTTGATTTTAAGAGGAATGTTGTGTGCTTCAGCATAAGCGATTTCTTCCTCACGGGATTTAATATCCCACTCTCTCCAAGGAGCGATAATAGCCATTTCGGGAGCAAAAGCCTTAAGAGTCAATTCAAAACGAACCTGGTCATTACCTTTACCTGTACAACCGTGGCAGATAGCATCTGCACCCTCTTTAATTGCGATTTCTGCAAGACCTTTAGCAATGCAGGGACGTGCGTGAGATGTACCGAGAAGATACTGCTCGTATTCAGCACCTGCTTTAAGGCAAGGCCAGATGTATTCTTCAACATATTCTTCTTTTAAATCGAGAATGTAAAGTTTTGAAGCACCTGTTGCAATTGCCTTTTCCTCAAGGCCGTCAAGTTCTGTACCCTGTCCGACGTCACCGGAAACAGCAATAACTTCACAGTTGTTGTAGTTTTCCTTAAGCCAAGGAATGATAATTGATGTGTCAAGTCCGCCCGAGTAAGCGAGAACTACTTTTTTAATGTCTTTCTTATCCATAACTGTATTTCCTCCAAAAACAAGATTTATTTGTCTTGTGCAAAAATATTCATTCGATATGCATAGTTATACACCTTTGTATAAAAAAAGTCAATACTTTTCAATAAATTATTTCAGTTATTAAAATTTTCGCTGATTTGCCGTAAAACCTAATGAAAACCTCGATTATTTTGTGTATTTTTGTGATATTTTACACCTTTGTAACAAAAATTACAACATTTTACACCGTAAATATTTATGCAATATAATTGTATATATGTAAAAAATATGCATTTCCAGTGAATAAAAAACGGCACCCGAAGGCGCCGTTTTAGCTTTTCACTGATTATTCAATTACAATGCCGCCGAGAAGATTACGGAAAACATTCATAAACATTGCAAAGAATTTTTCAAAATAATAGAAGAATGTATACTCAAATTCACTTCTGTCATTACCTAAACCTGAGCCCTCATCCTGTGCAAGTTCATTTGATGTTAAGCAGTATGTTGAATACTCCCAAGGATTCTCTTCGTTGATTTCAATTACACGAGCACCTTGGATAAGGTTGTTGTAATATGAAGAAAATGTGCAACCGGGTGTCTGAATAAGGTCAATGCCGTCAACATCAGCAATAAAGTTATTAACGTGGTCGTGACCTACAACTACACCGAGAACGTCGCCGCCCTCCTGCATTGCTGCCCACTGGCCGTCATTACCGTAACTGGGGCAGGATTTCTCGAAGAGATAACCGCCGTAAGCGTTAACATCGGGAATAAATGTGTGGCTTGTGCCGTCCTGGAAGTTAATGGTAAGGTCGCCCATATTAACGTCGGAAGGAACAAAAATCTTTTCGCAGGGTTCCTGAGGAATAATGTGCTGGAAAGCGATGGAGGGAACAAGTTCGCCGCCGTTTTCTGCTGTCATTTCATCACGAACTGTGTTGTACCATTCGATCTGGTCTTCACGAACCCAGTCATAACCGAGCCATTCGCCGTGTGAATCGTAAACATAGTCGCCGCAGTCGAACATCCAGAGGTTAAATGCTACCTTAGAGCCGTCACTTGAAAGAACGGGAAGGTTATGAGTACCTGCACCGTGAAGTGCGGGGTCAGCATCATAAACAAGACTGCCGTCATAAGACATATATTTTTCGATTATTTCGTCTCTTGTAAGACCGCCTGATGACTCTTCATCGTGGTTACCTAATACTGCAGTATAGGGAACGCCTGTTCTGTCGAGGGCATTGAACACATCATCAAAAGCCTCGGGTTCTTCTGTATTGATGTTATCACCGCAAAGAACAATTACGTCGGGCTGAGCGAATTCAACAGACTCATAGATAAACGTAATCATATCGTCGGGAACAGGGTAGCCTGTCTGAATATCCGCAAGAACGAGAATTTTGAAGTTTCCGTTCTCATCGAATTGAAGTTTTGCTTCATCTTTGTAACTTGCGAAACCTACATTTACAAGTGAAACGAGCATTACTGCTGCAAGAAAGACAGATAAAATCTTCTTCATAAATACTTCTCCTTATACAAATTGTAATTTTTGATGGGAATATTATACAACTCAAATCTTATTTTGTCAATTCTGCAATAAGTGATTTGTAATGTTTGCCCTTTTCCTCAAAGTTTTTATAGTAATTATAACTGGCAGCAGCAGGTGAGAACAAACAGGATTTACCTTTTTCGGTACATTCATCAGCAGATTTTACCGCGTCAGCCATATCTTTTGCACAAACCATATTTTTTGTGCAACCCTGTTTTTTAAGTTCCTCAATTATGGTGTGACCTGTTTCGGGCAAGCCGATAAGGTTATTTACACTGTTTGATTTAAGAAATTCAATAAAATCTGTGTAATCTATTCCTCTGTCAAGACCGCCGAATATATGTGTATCTACATTTCCGATAGCCTTAACCGCACCCATAACCGCTGTGGGAATCGTCGCAATACTGTCGTTATAATAAGTCACACCGTTAACAACGCCCACATATTCCATTCTGTGCTCTATTCCGCCGAAGTTCTTTATGGCAAGTTTTGCGGCTTCGTCGCTTACGCCGAAAACCCTTGCAGCCGCCAAGGCATACGCAATATCCTGTCGGTTATGTTCACCCTTAAGGTGTTCTGTTGAGTTCCAGAGTTCATTTATGAAAGCGTCATTTTCAGCATCCGTAAACGTAACGGGTGCGGGTATACCCTTTACTGTTTCGTCCCAATTGACAACACCCTCAAGATTCTGCTCGGGATTATATATCAGAACATCGTCTTTTTGCTGATGAAGGGCAATGTTAAGTTTTGCACCTACATAGCCTTTGAACCCTGTTTTATAGTGGTCAAGATGTTCTTCGTAAATATTGACAATTACCGCAACGTGAGGCGAAGCGGTTGTAAATTCAAGTTGATGTGATGACATCTCAATAACTGCCACAAGGTCTTTACCCTCGTCCGCTTTTTCAAAAACAGGCACACCGATATTACCGATAAGGCAGGTATTAACACCGCCCGCTTTGAGCATTTCGTAAATAAGGGTTGATGTTGTAGTTTTACCCTTTGAGCCTGTGATGCCTACAACCGTAGGCTCGCAGAAACGAAGAAACATATCTGTCTGACAGGTAATTTCGGTAGTTTCGGGGTACATATTATCCTCAAGAAATGCAATACCCGGGCTTTTAAAAACAATATCAAAATCGCCCAAGCATTTAAGATAATCATCACCGTAAATAATATTAACATTACTGTCGTCAATTTCAGGCTTGTTTTTATCACCTATTGAAAGCGTTTTTTCAGGTAAATGCTTTCTTATATAATTGTAAGTTGATTTACCCTCTCTTCCGAAACCGAGAATGAGAATCTTTTTATCTTTTATATACTCAATTATTCGTGACATCATAGTACACTCCGTTACCGTTTTTTTAATATTAACAATATATCATAAAACCATTTCTATAACAAGGATTTTTCAAAAAGACTTGAATAAATGTGTTTATTTGTATATAATCTAAAATTGAATAACTATATAATAGTTAAATATAATTATTTCCGGAGAAATTTATGCTCAAACTAAAAAATATTTCATTTAATGTTGCCGACGAAAAAGGCGAAAAAGATATTATAACCGATGTTTCGCTCACCCTTGAGGACGGCAAATTTCTTGTTATAACAGGACCCAACGGCGGCGGCAAATCCACTTTAGCAAAACTTATAATGGGTATCGAAAAACCCACAGGCGGTAAGATACTCTGGAACGGTACTGATATTACCGATATGTCCATTACAGACCGTGCAAAACTCGGTATCGGTTACGCTTTCCAGCAACCGCCACGCTTCAAAGGTCTTTCCGTGCGTGACCTGCTCAGCCTCGCCCACGGCAGTGACCTTCCCGAAGACCAATGCTGTGCATATCTTACACAGGTCGGACTTTGCTCTAAAGATTATCTCAACCGTCAGGTTGACTCTTCCCTCTCGGGCGGTGAAATAAAAAGAATAGAAATTGCAACCCTTATGGCAAGGGATTTAAGCCTTGCAATTTACGACGAGCCCGAGGCAGGCATTGACCTTTGGAGTTTCAATATGCTTGTTGAAAGTTTCAAAGCAATTACAAAAACCCGTAAAGAGAGTATGGTTATAATTTCCCATCAGGAGCGAATTATGAGAATCGCTGATGAAATTGCAATTATAGCAAACGGCGTGGTTAAAAAGCACGGACCTACTGAGGAAGTTTTCCCCGAACTCATGGCAGAATTTGACAACACTTGTACATTCAGATAAAGGAAATACTATATGAATAAAACAGAACTTCATATGCTCGAGGCAGTTGCCGACCTTCACGGCGTACCTCAGGGCGCATACAACATAAGAAAAAACGGCAAAGGCGTTGAAAGACAGTCAAGTGCCAACATAACCATTGAACCTAAAACGGACAAGCCCGGTATTGATATTATAGTAAAACCCGGCACAAAAAACGAAAGCGTTCACATCCCTGTTATCATAACAGAAGCAGGCGTGGAAGACCTTGTTTACAATGATTTCTTTATAGGCGATGATGCAGACGTTCTTATCGTTGCAGGTTGCGGTATTCACAACTCAGGCGACAAAAAGAGTAAACACGACGGTATTCACCGTTTCCATATAGGTAAAAACGCTCGCATTAAGTATGTTGAAAAACATTACGGCGAGGGCGAAGGTACAGGCGAAAGAATCCTTAATCCCCAAACAGAGATTTATATGGATGAAAATTCCTTCTGTGAAATGGAGTCCGTGCAAATACGCGGTGTTGACTCCACAAAGAGAGATACCGTTGCTAAACTTGAAAAAGGTGCAAGACTCGTTATTCTCGAAAAACTTATGACCCACGGAAAACAGATTGCCCATTCCGATATGGTTATTGAACTCAACGGCGAAGGCGCATCTTCACAGATAATCAGCCGTTCCGTTGCAAAGGATACATCCGAGCAGGTTTTCTATCCCCGCGCAGTTGGTAACGCTGCCTGTCGCGCTCACGTTCAGTGTGACTCTATTATTATGGACGATGCAAAAATCCGTTCCATTCCCGAAATTGCCGCAAATCATTGCGATGCAAACATTGTTCACGAAGCCGCCATCGGCAGAATTAACAATGACCAACTTCTCAAACTTCAGACAATGGGTAAAACAGAACAGGAAGCCGAAGAAATTATTATTAACTGTTTCCTTAAATAATTAGGAGTGATTATTTTGAAAAAAAGAGTTCTCGCTTTCGACTTTGGTGCATCAAGCGGCAGAGCCATAGTAGGTGTTTTTGACGGTGATAAAATCGAATTGCGCGAAGTTCACCGTTTCTCTAACGACCCCGTAAAAATCAACGGAACATTTTATTGGGATGTCCAGCGTTTATTCTTTGAAATAAAGCAAGGTATTCTCAAGGCTAAAGAGGACGGCGGTTTTGACTCTATCGGTATTGATACCTGGGGTGTTGACTTCGGTCTTCTCAGAAAAGACGGTACGCTTGTTGAAAACCCCGTTCACTACCGCGACGCACGTAACGACGGTATGGTTGAACTTGCAAAAAAGTATATGTCCCACGAGGAAATGTACGATATTACAGGAATTCAGTTTATGGATTTCAATACAATTTTCCAACTTCTTTCATTAAAGGAAAACCGTCCTTATATTCTTGAAGAAGCAGATAAACTTCTTTTTATGCCCGACCTTCTTTCATATATGCTTTCGGGTGTTAAGTCAACAGAGTATTCCATTGCAACCACATCACAGATGGTTGATTTAAAAACACACGATTGGTCCGATAAAATTCTTGATACCTTCGGCATCAAAAAGGACCTTTTAACACCTATAGTTCCCACAGGTGCGGTTATCGGTCAGTTAAGCGATGATATATGTGAAGAATTAGGTGTTCCCAAGGCAGATATTATAAGCGTCGCTTCCCACGATACACAGAGTGCTATTACAGCAGCACCCTGCGAAAACGATGATTTCGCTTTCATCAGTTGCGGAACATGGTCCCTTTTCGGTACAGAGGTTAAAGAGCCCATTCTGAACGAAGCATCTAAAAAACTCAACGTTACGAACGAAGGCGGTTACGATTACACTATCGCTTTCCTTAAAAATATCTGCGGACTCTGGCTCATACAGGAGAGCCGCCGTCAATGGATTCGCGAGGGCAAAGAATATTCTTACGCTGACCTTGAAAAAGTGGCTTTGGAATGCGAGCCCTTTAAATGTTTCATTGACCCGGATGCTCCCGAATTCGCCCCTATGGGCAATATCCCGAAACGAGTACAGGAATACTGTGAAAAAACTAATCAGTATGTTCCTCAGACCGTGGGCGAAATTATGCGTTGCATATACGAAAGCCTTGCAATGAAATACCGTTACACATTTGACGGCATTAAGGACTGCACAGGAAAAGACTATGACCGTATTCACGTTATGGGTGGAGGTACTAAAGATAAACTTCTTCTCAGTATGACTGCACAGAGTTGTAACGTAGACGTTTACGGCGGTCCCATTGAAGCAACTGCCCTTGGTAACATTGCAGTTCAACTTATGTCAAGCGGTGCTATCAGCGATATTAAGCAAGCGCGTAAAATAATTGCTGACGGCGAAAATCTTAAACTCTATACTCCCGATAACAGAGATGAATGGGAGAATGCATACAGCACGTTTAAGAAAATTATAAAATAATTACTACGTCTCGGAGTGTATATAATGACAACATTACCAAACCTTGACGACAGAAATGTAAATTATGTTTTAGAAACGGCGGAAAATATTCTGGAAAACACCGATGACCGCCGTGCAGGTTCAAAAGGCGAGGAACAGGCGCGACACCTGTTTCTTAATGAACTTATGAAATACTGCGATGAAACATCGGAACAAAATTTCACAACACATCCCGGGGCGGGCACTTTGACGCAAAAGTTACTGTGCGCGCTCCTGATTATCTGTGTTGTATTTTTCTCCGTTTCCGTAAACAAAGGACTTATTATCCCTGTTATTATCTCTTTAATATTAAATCTTGTTGTTTTTTGTGTTTTTGTATACAAATTCATTTTTGACGGAACTAAATTTGATTTTATCAAACCCAAAAAACGTTCGGGCAATATTTTAGGAAAAAGATATTCACGGGGCGAAACGGGAATGCGGGTTGTACTTACCGCTAATATTGATGCACCCCAAAGTTTAAGAGGTTTTATCTTCGGCAACAGAGCGCCCTTTATTTTAAGTGTTTGCGCAATTGTGGGTAACACGGTTTTATTCTGCTGTCAACTTTTTTATTTATTTGCGGGTGCTCCTGCAAACTCTGATTTATTCAACTTCTTCAGAGGTCTTTGCTTGATTTTTCTCCCCTTTTACATCGTATCGTTATTTCTCGTAAACCCTAAAGTATCCGCTTCGGGCGTCAGTTCAAGCCTTATTCCCTCCTCAGTTATATTAAGCGTTATGAAACAGTTGTTCGAGGACGGTTTCAGATACGAAAAAACCGAAGTATGTTGTTTACTCACAGGCTCGGGATATTCGTCAAAAGTGGGCTCATATGCTTTCGCTAAAAAATACAGACGCCTTTTTTCAGACGTGCGCACAGTGTTTATTCCCATTGAAGAAATTACAACTTCCGAGAAATTGGCAGTATTTTTCCGTGACGGAAGCGGTACAAACGGTTCCGCGGAAGTAGCCTCGGTTATAGCACAGGCTGCAGACAACCTCCAACTTAAATTATCAAAAGAAAGTTCTCTTTTAGGCACGGCTTCATTCTCGCCTTTTTCGGCTGAGCATTTTGCCGCTTGCTCTTTGGGAACATCTAAAAAACACATATCAAAAAGCGTTTCCTCTACGGCAGATAAAATTACTGCAGTGCGCAGAAAAACTATAGGTGATGTGGGTGCGCTGATTATAGAAACAATAAATTATTACGACAGTTGAGGTGCTTTAAATGGCAAAAATCATCAATTCAAAAGTTAAAAACATTCCCTGGCAGGACAAACCTGTCAACTGCTCCGACCCTGTTTGGAGATACACCGAAAACCCTATTATTGACCGCACATTCGTAAAAGATGCAAACAGCATTTTCAACTCCGCAGTCGTACCTTACGGTGACGGTTTTGCAGGCGTTTTCAGAATGGACGATGTAACCCGCGGGCAGTACCTTGTTACAGGTGAAAGTCCCGACGGTATTCATTGGAAATTAAACGATGAAAAGATTTTCCACGGCTATGACCCCAGACTTTGCGAAATCGACGGCAAATACTATCTTTCCTGGGTTTGCCATACAGAGCGCGGTACTTCCATAGGTATTGCCTCAACCGAAGATTTTAAATCCTGGGAACGCTTTGAAAACGCAGTTTTACCCGTATCAAGAAACGGCGTGCTTTTCCCCCGAAAAGTAAACGGCGAATATATGCTCTTCTCCCGTCCCTGCGACAAGGGTCACACACCTTACGGCGATATTTTCCTCAGCCACAGCCCTGACCTTACATACTGGGGCAAACACCGTTTTGTTATTAAACCCGAAATGAATTGGGAAATGACAAAGGTGGGTGCAGGTCCTACACCTATTGAAACGGATGAAGGTTGGCTCTGCTTCTACCACGGCGTTATTACAAGTTGCAACGGCTTTACTTACAGTATGGGTGCTATGATAGTTGACCGCGATGAGCCTTGGAAAGTTCTTCACAGGGCAGACAGATACCTTCTTTCTCCCCGCGAAACTTATGAATTTGTGGGTGACGTGCCTAATGTTGTATTCCCCTGTGCTGCGCTTGCAGATGAGGATACAGGCAGAATTGCTATTTATTACGGCGGTGCAGACACAGTTGTAGGCCTCGCTTTCACAACTGTTGACGAAACAATTAACTACATTAAGGAACACGATTTAATTAAGTAATATGACTCTCAAAAAATACTTCGGCGACAAAAATTTTTATAAAACGGTAATGTCGGTTGCCGTACCCATTATGATACAGAACTTTATCACAAACTTTGTCAGTATGCTCGACAATCTTATGGTAGGTTCTCTGGGTACTGAGCAGATGTCGGGCGTTTCCATAGTAAACCAACTTATATTTGTTTTTAACCTTGCCGTATTCGGTGCATTAAGCGGTGCGGGTATTTTTACTGCGCAGTTTTTCGGCAAAAATGACCCTGACGGAATAAGGTACACAATACGCTATAAAGTAATAGTTACATTGTTGCTTTTCGGTGTTGCAATATTTATATTCAACGTGTTTGAAGAACCGCTTATAAATATGTTTTTACATGAAAGCGATGCCAATGCCGATGTGGCACTGACATTGGAATTTGCTAAAAAATATTTAAAAACTATACTTTGGGGTATTTTTCCGTTCTGTGTGGCACAAATTTTCTCAAGCACTTTACGCGAAACAGGCGAAACCGTTGCACCTATGGTGGCAGGCTTTATTGCAGTTCTTACCAACTGCCTTTTTAACTGGGTTCTTATTTTCGGTAAGTTAGGTTTCCCCCAATTAGGCGTACAGGGTGCGGCTATTGCCACCAATATTTCACGATATGTGGAATGTGCGGTTATAATAGTTTTCGTAATACTCAAACGCAAAAAATTTACCTATTTCAAAGGCGTTTTCAGAAGTTTCGGAATACCGAAGAAAGTGTTCAAGGATATTACCGTCAAAGGTATGCCCCTACTGTTTAACGAGTTTTTCTGGTCTTTGGGAATGTCACTTCTCAGTGTTGCGTACAGTTTACACGGTATTGACGTTGTTGCAGGTTACAGTATTTCTTCAACTGTTATGAATCTTGCAAATATCGCTTTCATTTCTTTAGGAAGCAGTATAGGAATTATAATCGGTAAACAGTTAGGCGCAAATGAATTTGAAAAAGCCTATGACACCGACAGAAAACTTATTACATTCTCGGTTGTTTTAAGCATTGGAATAGGTGTTATAGTATTCTTAATAAGTGATAAAATTCCGCTTCTTTACAATGTTTCCGACGCATCAAAGGAATACGCCGCTTTCTTTATAAAAGTTTGTTCCATATTTATACCTGTTCACGCTTTCGCAAACGCTTCCTATTTCACAATACGAAGCGGTGGCAAAACTCTTGTTACATTCCTTATGGACAGCGTGTTCATTATGTGCATAAACGTCCCTGTTGCCTTTGCACTTTTCTATGCGTTCCACCTTTCTATATGGGTTATATTCCCCATAGTTCAGGCTATTGACATTATTAAAGTTATAATAGGTATGACTTTAGTTAAAAAGAAGGTCTGGTTAAACAACATAGTTGAATAAACAAAGAAAAAAGCCTTCGCAAGTTTCATTGAACTTGCGAAGGCCTTTATTTATTTAATTATTTTACAGCGTTCTTAAGAGCTGCGCCTGCTTTGAAAGCGGGAACTTTAGAAGCTTCGATTTTGATTGTTTCGCCTGTTCTGGGGTTACGGCCTTCTTTAGCTGCTCTTTCGCGAACTTCAAATGTACCGAAACCGATAAGCTGAACCTTATCACCTTTAGCAAGAGCGCCTTCGATAGCACCGAAAACTGCTGCAACTGCTGCTTCTGCTTCTTTCTTCTTTAAGCCTGTTGCTACAACTGCATTTACAAGATCTGTTTTGTTCATTTTAGAATTCCTCCAAAAATTTTTTGTTTTCTATTTTCCAAATCGTAAACACGATTTATATTGGACTTACTCAGAGGCTTTCGCCTTTTTTGCTTCTTCCCAAAGTTCATCAAGAACTTCCAAAGAAGAGGTTTTCATATCAATACCCTTTTCTTTTGCAAGGCTTTCGGTAATTGTGAAACGCTCCATAAATTTCTTGGTTGCTTTATCGAGAGCCGTTTCAGCCTCACATCCGCAAAAGCGGGCAACATTAACAACAGAGAAAAGCAAATCACCCAATTCATCTTCAACAGCGTTTTTATTTCCGCCTGCCAAAGCCTCTTTAAGTTCTTTTGTTTCCTCGTCGATTTTAAGGAATGCACCCTCGGCGTTATCCCAATCGAAGCCTGCTTTCTTGGCTTTTTCCTGAACTTTCTGTGCTTTCATAAGTGCGGGGTAAGTTGCGGGAATTGCCGCCATTGCTTCACTCTGTGTGCGTTGTTTTTTAGTCTGGCGTTTAATATCGTCCCAATTCTTTAAAACATCGCCTGTATTATTTACCGTAACGTCACCGAAAACGTGGGGATGCCTTATAATAAGTTTTTTACAAATATCGTTGGCAACGTCATCAATAGTGAACCAACCCTCTGTACGAGCCATATCGGAGTGCATAAGCACCTGTAAAAGTACGTCGCCCAATTCCTCTTGCATAAGGTCTTTGTTGTTGGTATCTATTGCCTCGATAACTTCGTAAGTTTCTTCAAGGAAATTTTCACGTATTGACTGATGTGTCTGCTCCATATCCCAAGGGCAACCGCCCGGTTCACGAAGCACCCTTACAATACGTACTAAATCATCAAAATTATAACGTTCTTTAAATTCAAAATTCACTGCCATAATCGTTTTCCTCGTAACTTCTATTTTATACGATAAGTTTATATTTTTCAAGTATTTTGGCAATTTTTTCTCCCTTTGGAAGCAATAAAATGTCATTTTTGACCAAAGTTTTTGACAAAAGTATGGAAATGGCATATACAACCACTGCTACACCGATTGAAATTATACAAGCAAGGGAGTTGCCGTTAAGTCTGCCGGACATATCGCCGAAGGTTAAAACAGAACTTAAAAGTCTGTATGAACCCCAGGCTGCTGCACCGCAAAGGACTGCTGAAATAAGGGGTTTTACTATAACTGTTTTAATATCAATTCTGACGCCTGTTTCTTTTCTGAGAACAGCGTAGTTATAAATAATACATACGAAATAGAAGAATGCCGTTCCGAACACTGCGCCTTTGATATTGATTTCGGGAATGCCTATAAGAAGATAGTTAAAACCTATTTTGAAAGCACAACCCAAAGCCAGTGCCTTTGCAGGAACGTCGGCTCTGCCGATAGCTTGTAAAATATTTGTAAGTGGCGAAGAAAGGGTAAGAATTGCCATCATAAGTCCGTAAAGAGCAAGAACAGGAGCCGCAATCGCAATACCCGACTGATTTTCCGTGCCGTTATAAAGAAGCGTTAAAATCGGCTCGGAAAGGGCAAAGAAACCTGCGCCTGCGGGAAGTGCAATAAGCATTGTAGTTCTGAAAACGGTATTTACCGTTTCATTTACTAGTTTATAGTCTTTCTTTGCAACTGCACCGGAAATAATGGGAATAGCACTTACACCTAAAGTCATCATAATTGTAGGAATAAGATTTCTGAAATCGAGAGTTGTATCGTAAGCGCCGTAAAGGAAAGTATGAATATTCTCTTTAGCGATATTTGCGGCTGTAATTGAGTCACCGTAAATACCCATTATTACGTCATAATTCTCCTGCACAACGCTTTCAAGGCGATTTTGTATCATCCAGGTATCAATAAAGTTTGTAACGTTAAGAACAAGTGAACTGATAGCAGTAGGCACTGCAATGGCAACAATTTCCTTAACAGTATCTTTTTTAGGCGATGCAAGGGGTGAATTAACGAGCATCTCTTTAGTTACGCCGTCTTTTTTGATTTTATGGCGCAAAACCGTATAAATCGCACCGAAAACAGTACCTAAAGTAACACCTAAAATTGCCGCTGCCGCCGCAATGGCGTAAACTATGGCTTTATCGCCCTCGGTTTCTATAACCTGACCGAATACTTCACCCGTTGAGGCTATCTGTACCTCGGCATAGTTAATTACTGCGTATGAAAGCACAAGACCGAAAATGAGTTTTCCCAAAGACTCTATAACCTGGGAAATAGCCGTGGGGTACATATTGTTAAGGCCCTCGTAATAACCACGGTATGTACTCATAATACAGCAGAAAAGTATTGAGGGAGAAATAGCGAAAACGCTGTAAATAGCAAGGGGTGAGCCTACTGAATCAACATAGGGCTTTGCCGCAAGGAAAAGTGCGCCTGTGCCCACAATACCCAAGGCTAAGAATAAGGGGAAAGTAATCTTAAGAGCCTGTTTTACATCACGGTACTTACCTAATGCGGCATTTCTTGAAACAATGGTAGAAACCGCAACAGGAAGACCCGCCATAGAAATAGCGTAAATAGGGGTATAGATGTTATAAGCCGACGCAAAATAACCCCTGCCCAAAGAGCCTATAATACCCGTAAGCGGTATTTTATAAACCGCACCGATTACTTTAACAAGGGCAGTAGCAACAACAAGGACCATTGCACCGCCCAGAACATTCTGTTTTTTTGCAGATTTATCAGTCATTTTAACTCTCCTTTGCACCAATAAATTCTCTCAGAAGGGAATTGTCGGGAACAATATCCGATTCAATCGAGGGGAATTTACTAAGACTTCTGATAAGCCGTTGGGATTCCTTATAAAACTCTGACGATTTATCAATTTCACCCAGTAGTTTTATTGCCGTATCTTTAAGAACACAGGATTCGTAAAGATGTATGGTGTTAAGTTTTATATCCGCATTATCTTTAAAGGGGAAAAGATACATATCTTCACCGTAACGCACTGTCATCCACATTTTATAAGATGTTTCAACGGAGTTACCGCGGAATTTATAATCGCGTACCATTCGCCTTACGAAACGCATATTGCGTTTATTTAAAACAATATTTCCGTTTTTGTCATAAATTCTCGAAGAAAGATTTATATAGATTTTAAGAAGTCTTTCTTGGGGTAAATGGTCTGTTATTTTAGGGTTAAGGGCGTGTAAACCCTCTACAATAATAACATCTTTGTCGGAAACCTCAATATGATTATACTCAGGTTTTCGCTGACCTTTAAGAAAATCAAATTCGGGAAGTTCAGCCTCACCTTTTTCAATAAGGTCTGTCATAGCCTTTTGAAAATATGAAATATCAAGCGCATCAACGGTTTCAAAATCGGGTGTACCGTCGGGGAAACGGGGCGCATCGCAGTTATCCACATAAAAATCGTCAAGGGAAACCGTATGGCTTTTTAAACCAAGTTCTGAAAGATGTTCCCTTAGTTTTTTGGCGGAAGTAGTTTTACCTGCGGAACTTGGTCCCGCAATCATAACGATTTCGGTCCTTCCGCTTTTCTCTATTTCCTCTGCTATACGTTTAATCTTATTATTGTAACGGTTTTCACATTCCTCTATAAATCCGTTCGGCTCTTTCGCCGCATTCTGAATGTATTCTAATGTATTATTGATATTTGCCACGTTACACCGCCTTATCTTATTTCCTATCTATTATCATACTCTGAAAAGAAGGTAGATATTCGCTCTTTCTTTTCTAAAAGACCGGAAAATCTTGATATGTATTCAAAAGGAAACTTGTAATTGAAAATTCTTTCGATTTTTTCTATACCGGGCGAAAGAAGTTTTGTAACCGACCCTGCACCTACGGAAAGGATATGCTGATATTCTTCCATCATAAGAATATTGTATCGGCATTCTTTCCCCTCTTTGCACCAGCCTACATTTTCAAAATTACCCAAAGATTTACTTTGACGGTACATATAGTAGGGGTGATACCCGCCCTGTGTCAAGGCGTTGAAGGCGTAGTCCAGCATATTTGAAATACCCTCTGCATTGACGGAATCGCTTTCATTCTCCGTAACAATGGCAGAGGAGCGTTTGAGAGCGAGTGTATGAACGGTAATATTATCTGCACCTAAGTGTATTGCCCTGTCAACACTTCTTTTAAAACTTTCAAAGTTATCCATCGGAAGTCCTGCAATTAAATCCATATTTATGGAGTCGAAACCTATCTTTCTTGCAAGATGGTACTTTTCCTCTGTTAAAGCAGTTGTGTGACATCTGCCTATTGCCTTAAGCACGCTGTCGGAAAATGTCTGTGGATTTATACTGATTCTGCCTACATTGTGTTTTTTGAGAACAAGAAGTTTTTCTTCCGTAACAGTATCGGGTCTTCCTGCTTCTACGGTGTATTCTCCGCACTCGCTTAAATCGAAATTATCTTCTATGGCAGTTAAAACCCTGTCTAAATCCTCTGCCTCAAGGGTTGTGGGAGTGCCACCACCCCAATAAACATTTGTAAGAACAAGTCCGTTTTCTTTCGCTTTCTTTGCGGTAAATTCAATTTCTTCGCAAAGTTTATTGACGTATTCGGGCATAAGTTTCTTCGCTGACTCCGTTCCTATTGAATGAGAAACGAAGGAACAGTAACTGCACCTTGTAGGGCAAAAAGGAATACTCACATAAAGGCTGAAAGAGTTTTTCGGTGAATTTTCAATAATTCGGAGTTCCGTTTTTGCTACGCTGAGTGCAAGTTCCGTTTTCTTTTCATCGGCAAAAAACCGTTTGGTAAAATAATCCCTTGCACCGTCCTCACCTATCTCAACCATTTTATTCATAATAAGTTTTGAAGGTCTGACGCCCGTCAGCATTCCCCATTTCGGCGCAAAACCGCAAAGTTCTTTTAACAGCGGATATGCAAGGGAAAGAAGTTCATATTCTTCGTCGGTACATTCTTCGGAAGACATATTTTTCTCCGCCGAACGGTTTTGTCCCTTATATGAAAAAACTGCTTTAAAACGGATATTATTTTCACCGCGGTCTATTTCCGTATAGAAATAATCGCCGCTGTCCTCTGTAAATTCCTTTAATGCGGTATTCTTTTCAAGAGGAAAAAACAACATCAGCAGTTTTTCCGTTTCATATAAAAAATCGTGTGATATACAGTAAATATTCATCTTAAAAACATATTATATTTCAATTCGTGTTCTACGGTTGTTTTTTCACCGTGACCGCTGAAGATAACGCAGTCTGCGGGTAATTTTTTAATCTTTTTCAAAGAGTCCGTAAGAGTTTTAGTGTCACCGCCGTAAAGGTCGGTTCTGCCTATACTCCCTTTAAAAACAGTATCACCTGTAAAAACTGTCTTTTCACTTTCCGAGTAAAAAAGCACACCGCCGGGTGAATGACCGGGGGTTGATATTATTTCAAAAGAAATATCACCTATTGTGATTTCATCGCCGTCTTTTAAAGTTTTATCCGAAACACAGGGGTAAAAAGGCGCACCGAAAAATGTAGCAAGGCTGAAAACCGCGTCATTTAATGCGTGAGCATCTTCCTGACCTACCAATATCTTCGCATCGGGATATTTTTCTTTTAGTCTTCCTGCACCTGAAACGTGGTCAAAATGGCTGTGGGTACAAAGAATGTATTTTAATTCTTTCATACCTGAAGCCACTATTTCTTTTAAAAGAACAGCATTATAATCACCCGGGTCTATAACTGCGCCGATTTTAGTTTTTTCGTCACAAATAATGTAACAGTTAGCGCTGACAGGACCTAACGGAATTGCTTTAACGTACATTTTAAACACTCCATATATCTGTATCAAAACAGATTGTAACAGGGCCGTCGTTTACAAGTGACACTTTCATATCCGCACCGAATATGCCCTGTTCTACTCTTTTCACGCCGTACTCTTTGAGTTTTTCGCAATAAACTTCATAAAGTTCTTTTGCTCTTTCGGGTTCTTCACTCGGTGTAAAAGAGGGTCTGTTACCTTTTTTACAGTCGGCGCACAAGGTAAACTGTGAAATAGCCAGAATTTCACCGTCAATATCAAGAACGGATAAATTCATTTTACCGTTTTCATCCTCGAAAACACGCAAAGAGGCAGTTTTTCTTGCCAGTAAATCGGCGTGTTTTTCGGTATCGCCTTTAACTACGCCCACAAGAATCATATACCCTTTATCCGATGAGCCTACAACCTTTCCGTCAACGCTGACAGAACTGTTTAAAACTCTTTGTATTACCGCTTTCATGAATTACTGCTCCTTGTAACATTTATAACGCCGTTTATCTTTTTGAGTTTTGAAATAACAACGTTAAGGAAATCCGTACTTTTTACGGTTATGGTTAAATAAATATACGCTCTGTCGTCTTTAAGTTCGCGTGTGTTAATAGCGTTAATCATAACCCGCATATCTGCAAGAAGTGTGGCAACGTCAGCCATAAGCGCAACTCTGCTTTCGCAGAGAATAGCAAGACCCGCCTTGAACTCCTGCATTGTGTTACCTGTAAGCCAACGGGCGCTTACCCAACGTTCAGGTTCCTCACAGGCTGTTATATCCTTAGGAACGTTGGAACAGTCCCTTTTATGAATAGAAACACCGTGACCGCGGGTTATAAAGCCTATTATTTCGTCACCGGGAATAGGCGCGCAACAGCGGGAAAGTTTAATAAGGCAGTTATCAATACCCTCAACCGTAACACCTTCGCCCACTGCACGCTTCGTTGACTTTGAAGTATCCTGAACTTTGATTTTTTCAGGTTGGTTAGCAGATGCAATTCGGTTATATTCATCCCTTATAAAAGGCATAACCCTTGAAATGAACAAACCGCCGTAACCTATTGCCGCATAAAAATCGTCAACTGTGGCGCAATGCTGACGCTCGGCGAGAGTTTCAATAAGTTTCTGATACTCTTCGTCGGTAAATCGCATCTTGTTGCGTTTGATTTCTCTTTCAAGTTCGGAACGGCCCTCCACGATATTTTCATCGCGACGTTCCTTTTTAAACCACGCACGAATTTTAGTTCTTGCGCTGCTTGTCTTTACAATATTAAGCCAATCTCGGCTGGGGCCCTTACCCGGCTGTGACGATGTAAGAATTTCCACAATATCGCCTGTTTGCACCTTGTAATCAAGAGGTACTATTCTGCCGCCCACTTTAGCACCAACCATCTTTGTGCCGACGGCTGAGTGAATAGCATAAGCGAAGTCAATAACAGTTGAGCCGACAGGCAAATCTATAACGTCACCTTTGGGGGTGAAAACAAACACTTCCTCTGTAACAAGGTCGCTTTTGATGGTCATAACGATGTCTTTGACGTCATCGGCTTCTTTCTGAGTTTCAAGAAGTTGGCGAATCCACGCAAGGCGTTCTTCAAACTTCTCAGTACCGTTAAGACCTAATTTATATTTCCAATGGGCAGCAATACCGAATTCAGCGGTCTTGTGCATATCCCAGGTACGAATCTGCACTTCAAAGGGAATACCCGCTTTACCGATAACGGTAGTGTGAAGTGACTGATACATATTGGGTTTAGGTGTGGAAATATAGTCCTTGAATCTTCCGGGAATGGGTTTAAACATATCGTGAATAATACCCAGACAGTCGTAACATTCAATAACCGAGTTCACTATGATTCTGACGGCGTATATATCATAAATCTCGTCAAAATTCTTATTCTGCATATACATTTTACGGTATATGCCGTGAACACTTTTGATACGCGCTTCAAGAGCCGCCTCGGGAACTACCGTGCACACTCTCTCGCCTATTTGTTTTTTGATGGTTTCAAGGAATTCCTTGTGGGATTTACCCTGTTTTGAAAGTTCATCCTCTATCTCTTTGTAACCTACGGGGTCAAGGAAACTTATGGCTCTGTCCTCAAGTTCCTCTTTAATCGCCCTGATACCTAAACGGTGGGCAATAGGCGCGTAAATTTCTAAAGTTTCAAGGGCTTTATCCCTGCGTTTCTGAGGCGCAACGAAATTAAGCGTTCTTATATTATGAAGTCTGTCGGCAAGTTTAATGATAATAACTCTTATATCTTCCGACATTGCAAGAAGCATTTTTCTTACGTTTTCCGCCTGTTGCTCTTCTTTATCCTTAATATCAAGGGGAACTTTACCTAACTTTGTAAGTCCGTCAACAAGAGCAGCAATTTCCGTGCCGAAATCTTTCTTCACTTCCTCCAAAGTTAAATCGGTATCTTCAACCGTATCGTGAAGCATCGCCGCCGCAACGGACTGATAATCCATACCATAATCAAGTACAATTTTAGCAACTGCAACAGGGTGAATAATATACGGCTCACCCGAAGAACGCCTTTGACCGTTATGGCGTTCCCTTGCCACGTTAAAGGCTTTATCCACTACTGCCGCATCTTTTTCGCTGAAAAGTTCGGCTGCCTGTTCTTTTAATTCGTTGTACATAAGTTCAACACTGGTATTTTCATCCACTCTTATCACCCCTGTCAGATGCGCTGATTTTTAAGTTCTGTAACACGTCTGAAAACAGACGAATTTTCCAGCGAAGATTTCACGTTTTCTGAGGGTAATATATATTTTCCCTCTTTACAAATTATGATACCCAAATCACTTAATACATCCAGCGCAATTTTACAACTTGTGAGATACTCCTCAGAGAGTCCCAGCCTGTAACAAAGCATTTCGGCAGAAAAATTCCATCCGTTATTTGCCTTTATAAATCTGTAAATATTACCGCAGAAATCACGGTCTACCGAAAGATTTTTCACGGCAGAAGATGACAACGCTTTGCCGCTGCAAAAATCTTCATAATCCTTTTCGGAATTTAAAACTTTACCGTCGTCATATTCAGTCAGGCGTATATCTTTAACTTGTATACTTACCTGAGTTTTACCCATATATTCATTACTTGAAAGTTTAACAGCCAAGTCAACTTTATCCGAAACTTTGTACGGAAAATCTGCAGGTGAAACCGAGAACAAAATCACCGTTACCGAATAGCCTTTTCTTTTTACGGTTATTCGCAGATGTTTGCCGTTACCAACAGGCTGAACAGATGAAATTTCCATATTATAAAGCCCGAATAACGGCTGAGGATTATCCGCACCGTATGGTTCAAGAATTTCCATAGCAGAAAGAACATCCGAATTTATAGACGCAGGATTAAGTTTGCAGTCGATATGAAGAACGGGAACTGCCGGCGGAACTGTAAGGGCATACTCGTTAATCATATCTCTGAATTCATCAATTTTACCGTTTTCAAT
This sequence comes from Clostridia bacterium, assembly GCA_017626295.1. Classification (GTDB taxonomy): domain Bacteria; phylum Bacillota; class Clostridia; order Oscillospirales; family Acutalibacteraceae; genus DTU089. The sequence continues at coordinate 48,001 of JAGAJB010000014.1, forward strand.
AGTTAAACCCGCAGCAAGAACGTGACCTCCGTACTGCACAAGCAAAGGCGCACAGTAGGAAAGAGCATCGTACAAGGAGAAACCGTCTATACTTCTGCCGCTGCCCTTTGCTTCCTCACCGCATTCGGATATAACTATACAGGGTTTTGCGTACCTTTCCGCAAGGCGTGACGCAACAATACCGATAACGCCCTGGTGCCAGTCTTTACCGCTGACAACAATAACACGCTTGTATTTTATATGGGGATTATTCTCTATAATCTCAATTGCCTCTTCGGTAATACCTGCCTCGGTCGATTGCCTTTGTGAATTAACTTCTGAAATTTCGCGGGCAATGGTCTCCGCTTCGGTTTTGTCGTCTGATAAAAGGAGTTTCAAAGCACGCTCCGCAGACCCCATTCTGCCTGCCGCATTTATCCTGGGTGAAAGTCTGAAAGCAAGACTTCCGGCATTGAGTTCACCCGAACTGTCGCACACATCAACCAGCGCACGTATACCCGTACGCAAAGTTCCGTCGCTTAAAGAAGCATTCATAAATGCAAGTCCGCTTCTGACAAGTATTCTGTTTTCACCTTTAAGGGAAACAATATCGGCAACCGTACCCAAAGCCACCAAATCGCCGTATTCTTCAAGAAGTTCGTAACCCTCGCTTCCGTCAAGGGCACAAATAAACTTAAACGCAACACCTACGCCTGCCCATTCGCTGAACTCACACATAGAATCAGACCTGTGAGGGTCAACTACCGCCACGGCATCAGGCAAAGTTTCACCGACCCTGTGGTGATCCGTTACAACGACATCTATCCCCAAGGTTTTCGCATATTCAATTTCGCTGAGCGCACTTATGCCGTTATCAACAGTAATAATAAGGCTTGTTCCGCGCTCTTTAAGAGTATCAATGGCACAGTTATTCATACCGTACCCTTCCCCTGTTCTGTCGGGAATATAATAATCCACACTTGCGCCTTGCGATGAAAGATAGGAATACAAAAGTGCCGTCGATGTAACACCGTCAGCATCATAGTCACCGAAAACAGTAATTTTTTCGCCGTTTTCAAGTGCATTATGTACTCTTTCGCAGGCTTTATCCATATCGGGAAGGGTGAAAGGGTCAATTAAGTCTGTGTCATATAAAAAACTCTCAACTTCAAATTCATCTGTCATTCCGCGAGAGCAAAGGAGAAATGCCGCAAAAGGCTCTATACCGCAGTTTTCTGCAATATCTGCCGCACGGTCTCTGTCGCACTGGGAAACGACCCATTTCTTTCGACTCAAAAATATCACCCGATTATAATTTTACATTTTATTATAACATCTCAAGCCCTCTTTTTCAATGCAAAATGCAAAAAAATCGCCACTCTTAGAGTGGCGATTCATTCATACTCCTAAAAACTTTTTAACTACGGGCAAAATGAGAAAATCGGTTTTCTTAAATGCTGTACTATGGCCGGCGTTTAAGACCATAACTTCCTCTGCACCTTTTACTGCCTTTGTTATTCTTCTTGAATGCCTGCGTTTTATCATATCAAACTCGCCGAAAACATTAAGGAACGGAACGTTTATTGCAGAAAGTTTTTTGTAATTAAGTTTGGGTTGCCCTACCATCATACCCTCAATTTCGCATCTTCTTTTCCACTCGTGGTCTTTTGTAAGAGCCGCTTTAATTGCATATATACGATGGTCTTTTATAATACCTAATTGGTCAAGCGTTTTTGTTCCCCTTGTGTTAAGGTTAGAACCGAAAACCGCAAGTCTTGAAACATATTCGGGATATGCAACCGCAAAGCACATACCGAGATTTCCTCCGTCAGAAAAACCGCAGACATTAGTTTTTTTAACGCCTAAATAATCAAGAAGTGCTTTTAAGTCATCACAAAAAAGTTCAAAAGTAAGTTTTTTATCGCCCAAGGGAGTGTTGCCTGTTCCTCGGGTTGAAAAACGGATAATTCTGAAATATTCTGATAACGGAACATATAAATCCCCCTCAAAACAACGATAATCTCCCCCGTTACCGTTAAGCATAACAAGTGCTTCACCGTCGGGATTTCCGCTGACCTGGTATTCAAAATCCAGACCGTCGTGTTTAAAAAATCCGTAGTCAATTACATTAACTTTGTTTTCCATTTTACACCTCTATAATGTTTTCGGGTTCCCAACTCAAATCTATAACGCGGTAAACTCCGCTTTCAAATTTTCTGTATCCTAATTTTTTATCCTCAAAAATATAACCTTTCGGAAGTTGAATTTTTCCGTAAACCCCGTCGGGCTTCTGAACGGTAAGTTCAATTACACCGTTCTCGCGTTTCCAGGAAACACCGACCCTGCCTTTTACGCTTTCATAAAAAGCGGTAGCAGTTGTAAGTTCATTTACAAAGCAGGGCTCTATATTTATTTCGTTACAGTCATCGAGGTAAGGATTAACTTTGATACCTGCAAAGTACTGTGTAAACACTGCCGAAACATCGGAATAATTGTGGTGGTTAAGGGAATCCGGAAACTCGTTTTCGGGGTGGAAATTTTCGGGAAGTGCCGTATAACCGCGTTTTATCCAGTTGCCGTAGGACGGGTAATCGGGACGTGCTATCATTTTATAAGCAAGGTCACACCTGCCATACTCGCAAAGAGTTCTGAATATGGGTTTTACACCTATGAAGCCGAAATCAACGTGTACTCCGTCATTTTCAACAATTTCTGCAAGCACATTGAAAGCCTCCGGTTTTTCACTTTCATCAAAAACATCGTAATAAATTGCCATTGACTGCGATGTCTGGCAATTACCTATGGCGGTCATTGTTTTAAAGTCCACAAGATATTTTCTTACGGCGTCGCGAATTTCTCCGCGGAGTTTATCACAAAACTCTTTTTGAAGTTTCTTACCCATAACACCGAACATATACGATGCTTTTTTGAGTATATCCATACCTATAACGCTGCTTGTAAATTCGAGTGGTGATTTAATAACCGTAACAGGACACCAATCGCCTAAACCGAACTCCAAAGTACCGCGTTTTGTTCTCATATTTGAAAGATATTCTGCATATCTGAAAATCGCTGGTGCACATTCTTCCATTATAGATTTATCACCGCGGTAAATATACTCGTAATACGGAATATACGTTAAAACGCAATCCCACGCAGGACCGTTACCCCACTCATAACCCCAGTCGCCTGTAGGAACAATTCCCGGAAGTTGACCGTCTTGTTTTTGAGCCTTAACTATATTGCGTATCCATTCCCTGTAACTTTTTTCAGGAGTAAGGTTCATAACTGTTTGCTCGCAAGATATGGCGGCGTCACCCGTCCAACCGTTTTTCTCGCGGTGTGGACAGTCTGTGGGGAAATAATAGAAATTGGAAAGGGTGGAATTTCGTGCCATTGCCTGCAACCTGTTTAAAGTGGTATCGGAACAACGGAAATTTGCTCGTTCTTTAAGTTCTGAACTGCAAACTATAAAGGTAAGTAAATCTTCCGTAGCCTGTTCTTCGGTAATACCGAAAACAACGCAATAACGAAAACCGTGGTATGTAAACTGCGGTTCAAAAATCTCCTCGCCCTCACCTTTAAGAACATATATATCGCGCTGAGAGAAACCGTCGGGATAGAACTGAACATTGCTGATGTCGGGATTACCGTTTTCATCTAAATATTCGCCGAACTGCAAGTCAACTTTCTGACCTCTCTGCCCCTTGATTTTAAGGCGTTCTATACCTGCGGAAGTTATACCGAAATCATAAAGCCAACCCTCACGCTCTTTAGACGGAAAATCCGAATAATCCTTCGATACATCGCCTCTCGGTCTGAAAGGTAAAACCTTACACTTTCTTATACTTATGGGTTTGAGGTGTCTTATGGGCGAAATGGGGTCTGCCTCGCAAATACGTTTTTCCCCTCGGGGAGTTTCGGCTTTAATAGCATTTTTCCAATCAAAATCCGAAAAACAAGGCTCGGACCAGTTATCGTATTCTTTTCGTGCATCGTAAAAACAGCCTGCACGCAAATCATCAAACATTACAGGTGAGTCTGCAGTTTTAACAGTTTCATCTGCTTCAAGAACAGTTGTTTTTCCGTAACTGTCCGTGATTTCGATGCTGAAAGCAAATCTGGGAGAACCGCGAAAATCTGATTTTTCAAAGTCCCATATTTCTCCGCCGGGGCAGTTCTGCATACCGTTACCAAGTTGAATACCGAGAATGTTTTTACCCTGTTGAATATACGGTGCTATATCATATTTATCATAATAAACAAGATGATCAGGGTTAGATATATATGGCGCAATAAGACCTTTGGTTATTTTATTGCCGTTAATAAAAACATCGTAAAAGCCTGCGCAACCGATAGTGACTGTGGCTTTCTCCCATTTTTCTTCAACATCAAATGCTTTTCTGAACAACGGTGATGCCACAAAATCTTTGTATGTAGAATAATCGTATGTAGCACAAATAAATTTTTTAGAAAGCATAATATACACCCCTTTTACACAATATAATACTCCAATAAATTATCCGCCGCAATAGGCAGGTTGTAAATAAATTTAACACATTTTTCGTTTTAGTTGACGGAAATAAAAGTTTTTAGTAAAATATCTTCTATATTATTCATATACGAAGGAACGATAATGGAACTTAAAGAATATTTTTCTACACAGTGCCGAGGGAGTGCAATTATATTAAAAACGGGAAGTCCTGCTTTTAAAACACTCGTTTCGGGGAAAAACGGCAAAAACAAAAACGGAATTGTTGCTACATATAATTTTGACGGTTTCAAACTTGATATTTCATATATAGAACAAGGCAGTGCGGCTTATGCTCAGCAGACAATATGGCTTTCATTCGCCCTTGACTGCGACCCGACCATTCCCTTTTCCGTGTATGATATTTTAGCCTTTGCAGAGCCTACTAACTTTAACTGTTACACCTATACTTTTGTTGACTCAAGAGAACTTATGAGGGATTGTTTCGGCGATATTAACGAATTACTTATTTCACTTATACCGAAACTCACTGCTATACTCCAAAACGGCATTACTAAAAACCGACTTATAACATCCCAAAAAGAAAGTGTAAACCGATACTTTGGTGACAATGTCCTTGAAAGCGGCGATATGTTAGGCGGTGCGGCAGATAAAATTATAAATATGATGCTCAAAAATTTCTTTGAGGCACAAATTGAATCTGCGGTAGTAGGCGCACAATCATTATTTTTTACGGGTAAAACCGAAAAAGCCTTAAAAAAACTCAAAAAAGCCAAATACCGTTCACAATACAACGAAAATCTTATTAAATATATTGAAAACGGCGGTAAAACTGATGAAATAAGTTCCGCAGTCAAAAACGCTTCTGTGGAGAAAGGGGTTATCCGTCACGGCGGCGGAGCAAAAGGCACTGTAAAATTACTGTTTATTTCATTGTTCTTTGATGTTTTAATTTCAGTTGTCTTATGCGCTATTTTTTATTTAATATGTACCTTTTCATTTAAGGACAGCATTTTTATTACGGGTATTTCAGAAAATATGATTTTAATACCCATTTTCGCTTTTCTTCTTTCAACGGCTTTGGGTACCCATTTTATAAAACACCGAGAGCAAAAAGTAAAATCTCAGGGTGATAAAACAATACATTCTCCGAAGTTCAGCAAGACAACCGAAATATTCTTAAAATATTTTACAATTACAGCAGAGTGCGTTGCAATTTTAGGTCTTTTAACCTGTGTTAATTCTACTGCGGTTTTTTATGAAAATTCTTTTAAATATTCGGAAGAATTCTTCCCACTCTACCAAAGTGAAATCAACTATTCCGCAATAGATTACTTTTCTTTGGTTGACGGATACACCGTTGACGGCAAATTTCAAAAAGACCCTCATATTATTGCCGTTACCAAAAGCGGAGAGCAAATTGATTTATATAATTCTACGTTTTTTTCGGCTGAAAAATTCAAAGAAAACTCTACTGAATTTTTTGAGGAAAAAGGTATAGAATTCAAAGAAATTAAAAACTTTAACTAATAAAAATTCTCCTATGATTAACATAGGAGAATTTTTATTTATTCTATAAACGAATTAAAAACTTCTTTCAATACATCTTCGCAAGGCTCTTTTGAAAGTTCAAAAGTTAAAACACCGCCCGATGTAATTTCGGAGAATGTCAGATACGGTTTTGTTATTTCTGTTCCGTTTAAATGCACTGTTTTAATATACGGATATTCCAACGGATTGTTATCACATTCAACGAAAAACGTGTCCGAAACTTCGCAAGAATGGTATTTCGGGTCAAGTTTAATTTTTGCCTTTTGGAAAAGCGGTGTGTTTATAAAATATTCCTCATTACACGGACAAACCTGAGCAAATCCAAGCGCCGATAAAACATACCAGGCAGAAAGTTGCCCTACGTCTTCGTTACCGCAAAAACCGAATGCGCCTGTGCGATAGGCTTCTTTTTGCACTCGTCTTGTCCAATACTGCGTTCTGTGGGGAAGTCCCAACATACTGAAATAATGGGTTATATTATGACAAGGTTCATTTGAATGGTTATAGTCATCATTCCACAAAGCGCCGAAATCGGCTCTGCTGAAAAACTCTTCTAAAAGTTCTATTGTGCGCTCTTCACCGAACAGTTCTGAAAGTCCGATAACGTCATAAGGCACGAACCAGGACTGTTGGAAAATATTGCTTTCCACGCAACCGTCGTCATCGTATCTGTCATTTTCAAAGACGAAAGCACCTGATTCTTCTCTGGGTGCCATAAATCCGAGCGATTTATTGAAGTTCTCTTTATACCGTTTTACACGATTCATAAAAAATTCTTCATCTTCGGTTTTACCCAGCATTTTCGCAAGTTTTGCGGTGGTGTAATCTGCAAGTAAAAATTCCAAAGTATCACTTAATTCTTCAGGAACGTAGCAATTTTCAAGGTACTGCTTGCAGTCGGGTCTTACCGAGCGGAAAGGTTTTCCGAAAAGTTCCTTTTTACAAAGTGCAGAGGCTTTCATAATTTCATAAGCCTTCTCTACGTCAAAGTTTTTGATACCCTTAACAGCCGCATCACAAACCACAATTGTAGCAGGGTCACCAACCATACAACCTGCATTTATTCCCAGAAGTTCCCATTGAGGTAATGACTCATTTCTGTGTTCTGCAATTCTGAGTAAAGAATTAACTTCGTCATTTACCATTTCGGGTCTGATAACAGTAAGCAAAGGGAACTCGCTTCTGTAAACATCCCAACCGCTGAACAATGTGCGGTGTGTATAATCGGCAGTAAAAACAGTTCCGTCACCGATAGTAAATCTGCCGTCCACATCCATTGCAGAACGAGGATCTAAAAACACGTGGTAAAGACAAGTATAAAAAAGTTTAAGGTCAATTTCATCTGTGCCTGTTACTTCAACGCCATCAAAAACTTTTTCCCATTCATAAGATGCTCTCTCTTTCATCTTATTGAAATCGAAGTCTTTGCTTTCCGCTTCAAAATTTTTGAGAGCACCCTCTGAATCCACATAGGAAACACCTGCTTTTATGATTACAGGCTCGTTTACGTCTTCACCGAAGTGAACTACAAGACCTACGTCTTCGCCTTCGTAAGTTTTTATATCACCGTCAATATATGTTTCATTGGAGAAAAACTGCATTTTCGTTGCAGGAACGGATAATTCGCACACGAAATAAAAGTCATATGAAATACCGCCGTGGCCGTGACCGAATCCGCCACCTTTGGGCGTACAGTGAATGTAACCTTCTATTCGCCTGTCATTGATAATATCAATATGTTGAAAATCAGCCTTACCGCCGATTCTTCGTGAGAAATTAAAAATGGCTCTTTTATCCGCATTTTCGGGGTATGTAAATCTGAGCATACCTGTATGGGCAGAAACCGTGGCTTCCGCTAAAATATTGTATCTGTCTAACAATACGGAGTAATACCCCGCACCTGCAGTTTCGTTTTCGTGAGAAAATCCGGATTTCCAACCCACAGTTCCTTTTTCAAAAGGTACGTGCTCGTTACTGCCGCTGCGAAGGTCCGTTTCCCCCACAACAGGCATAATCTGTAAATTACCCAAATCACCGTACCAACCGATGCCACTCATATGATTAAAACTGAAGCCTTCAATTGTGTTCTGGCAATAATTGTAGCCCGTGCCGTTATCCCCCCCTGTAACAGTATCGGGTGAAAGTTGCACCATTCCTCCGGGGGTACAAGCACCGGGATGGGTTTTACCGCCACCGTGGGAAGTTTCTGATTGTTCTTCACCCACAGTGCCTATCATCGGATCAATATATTTTGCCTTTTCCATATTATGCATTTCCTTTAATCTAATATTACTTCTCCGCTGAGCCTTATATCTCTCGAAGATGATGCGGCATAAATGCCGAATTTACCGGGCTCTACAACCCATTCATACGCCTGATTCATAAGGCGGAATGCGTAATAATCAAGGTTAAATTCAACCTCTTTTTTCTCACCCGGTTCTAATGTAACACGCTTAAAATCTTTAAGAAGAAGCGTTGGCGTCACAACAGAACTCTCACAGTCCTCAACGTAAATCTGAACAACTTCATCGCCTGTTACGCTACCGATGTTTTCAACGGTAAGTTTAACTTTTACATCGGTTTTTCCTGTCTTTTCAATTACAAGGTCAGAATATCGGAAATCGGTATAACTTAACCCGAAACCGAAAGGATAAAGGGCATCGCCCTTGCCCTCGTAATATTCGTTACTGGCACCCGGAAGCATTGAATAATAACAGGGAATCATAGTTGACCTTCGCGGAAGTGAAAACGGAAGTTTTCCGCCGGGGTTTACTTTGCCCAGAAGAACATCACAAATAGCCTGAGGTCCGCTTTCGCCCCCAAACCAACAGGAAAGAACTGCATTGGAAATATCGCTTTCTTCCTTAATTGCAAGGGGTTTGCCGTGAATCATAACAAAAACCACGGGCTTTCCTGTTTCGGAAAGTTTCTTCATAAGTTCCGTCTGTCTGCCGCAGAGGGTAAGTTCGCATCTGTCCCTGCCCTCACCGCTTGAAATGGTATCGTCACCGCCGCAGAAAATTATCAAATCACATTTTCCGGCGATACTTACGGCTTCTTCTATATTTTCTTGCTGTTCTTCCGCCTTAATACCCATCAAATGATGTTGGTCGCCTAAGGCGAATTGGAAATCACCGTCACTTATTCCGCAACCGTCACATTGTAAAATCTCCGTGTCGGGAAGTTCTGACTTTAAAATATCGTATATAGTTTTAAGATTTCTGCCCACAGGTTTTGCAGAATATCCGCCGAGGCGAACTTTATCTGATGAGGGACCTATCAAGGCTATTTTTTTATATTTAATTTTATCAAGAGGAAGAATTCCGTCATTTTTAAGGAGAATAATTGATTTTCTCGCAATTTCAAGTGCCTTGTCAAGATGTGCCTGACAGTTGATTATATCTTTATACGCTTCTTCATCAGTATATGGATTTTCAAATATACCAAGTTCGAATTTAAGTTTAAGTACACGACGGCAAGATTCATTGATATTTTCAACGGGGATTTTACCCTCGTTTACAAGTTCTTCCAAAGAATCCACCCAAAGTTTGTTGGGATATTCGTCGCCGCCCTGACAGTCAAGGCCGTTCTTTTTTGAAAGATATATAGCATCTTTGGGGTCTTTAGCCATTTTATGAAGATAGTGAACCCGTCTGAGACCGCCCCAGTCGGAACGGCAAATACCCTGAAGTCCGAAGCGATTTTTGAGAACTTCCTGTAAATAATGCTTTGACGTCATTAAAAGGTCGCCGTCTATGGAGTTATAACTTACCATAACGTCCTTTGCGCCACCCTCTTTTATAGCAGCCTCAAACACAGGCAAATAACAACTTTCAATTTCCCGCAAGCCTGCCCTTGCAGTACCGCAGTTTACACCGCCCTCGGGAATACCGTGAACGCAGTAATGCTTAGGCTCGGAAATTACAGAGTCTTTTGCGGATATATCATCATTCTGGTGACCTTTTACAATATTTACCGCCATTTTTGTCGAAAGGCAAGTGTCCTCGCCGAAAGTTTCCTCTGTTCTGCCCCATCGCGGGTCTCTTGCAACGTCAAGGTTAGGAGCAAGAATTTCATAAATACCTAAAGCCCTTGTTTCAGAAGCAATAACACGGCCTGCCTCGTAAGCATATTTCGGCTCGAAAGTAGCCGCCCACGCAGTAGGTATAGGTAAAATTGTAGCCCTCGTTCCCGCAATACCGTGAAGTGCTTCACCTGTAAATATTACAGGGATACCGAGCCTTGAATTCTCCATAAAGAATTTCTGTAATTTATTCATAACAGACGGCACGCAGTAATTGTCGTGAAGATAACCCAGACCGTCGGGGAAATCTTCCCTTAATTTATCCCAATGATAATCTGTAGTTTCCGTTACTGAGCAATGGTCGTTGGGGTCAACTTCCGTTGCGTACTGACTGCCGAATTTCATATCAAGTTGAGCAATTTTTTCGCGCAAAGTCATACGGGAAAGCAAATCTTCCGCACGTTCTTCGGGAGAAAATCGGGGATTTTTATACAAGGGTATTTCAGACATTTGAAAGCCTCCGAATTTCGAGTTTTAAAAATTATACCCCATACACCCCTTCTTAGTCAAGGGATGTATAGGGCTTAAATTATATTGATTTATGGCGTTTTTCAGAAAGTTTATTGAAACCTTTATCAACTAAAGGAGAAAGGAATTTAACAATAACTACCGCAATGAGAGCACAAATTATTCCTGAAATAACTCCGCCGATTACATCAGTACAGTAATGCACCTGAACATAAACTCTTGAAAAACCCATAAATGCCGCAAAAACCACAGTGGGAATGCCGAATTTTCTGTTATGACAAAGCAGAGCAACAGCCGCCGCAAAGGCTGAAGCCGTATGTCCCGACGGGAAAGAGAAACTTGTGGGTCTGCTTACAAGTTCGGGGTAAATATATTCCCTGCCCCAAACCGCATATTTTTCGGGGTCTGTTTCAAAAAGGTTAAAGGGACGGGGTCTTGCAAAGAACTCTTTGAGAAAAAGGTCGTTACAAAGAAGCATTACAAGAAGTGCCACAATAACGGCAAACCCTGCCTTACGGTATTTTTTTGTAAATAAAAGCGCAAGACCGAGAACAATAAAAATTGCGCCTGCGTTACCGAGGGTTGTAATACCTACCATAAGCGCATCAAGGAAATCATTATGTATACTTTGAATCCATTGAAATACACTGAGGTCAAATTCTAAAAACGAATCAAATATCGTCTGCATTTTATCACATCTTTCCGGAATGTTTTTGTTATCCTATTATATCAAGATTTGCACCTTTTGTTTCTTTCACTTTTAGCGTAAATATAATTGCAGCTACCGAAACCGTGGGAATTGATACCATAAGGCAAGCCCACCAAATAGGCATAACCGTCATACTGATAATTGTAGTTATATATCCAACAGCAAGACCGATAATTACCAGTAGCCCCTCTGCCCCAACAACAGATGCACGTATATCCGTGGGTACTTTTTCAGTCATCATAACATTCATATAATCTCTGCCAATCCAATATGAACCCTGATATAAACCTGCAAACGAGCCTATAAGGTAAGGATTCCAATTATTAAGAATACCCACTACAAAAAGAATGTACCCTGCTACACAAGTTACCGAGAAAAGTGTAACCGTCGTTTTTCTGCCCGCTTTATCAGCAATAAATCCCGAAAGAAATGTGCTAGCGGCATAAATAACAGGAACCATAAACAAAGCCTTTGTAATATCGCTTGTGCTCATTCCTGCACGGTGCATTGAAGATTCAAAATACAACGCAATTGCAGGCATTGCCGTATCAAAAATGATATGAGCGATAATCAGCATTTTAGTGTCTTTATTAGCGAAAATATATTTCACACCATTAAACACGCCGGCTTGATTTCTCTGAGCTTCTTTTTTTTGCTTTTTTACAGCCTTTTGTGACTGTCGCTCTTCAAAAGGACGAGAAAGATATGCAATTCTTTCATTGATAAAAACTTTTGTATCCTTTGCTAAAAGAAGAACAAGGCAAACTGCTGCAAAACCGATAAGAGCAGGAACAAGGAAAATGTCACGCCATTTTGTTGCATCGTCCCCCATCAAAACATCTCGGAGCGCGGGAATAAGAATAACACCCAGAATACCGAAACTTTTAAGAAAACTATAAATTTTTGCACGGTGTTTTGTGGGCGCTTCTTCAAGAATATAGATAATTTGAATATCGTGACCCATAAAAAAGCTTATGATGGCATAGCCGACAAGGAACATTATGTAACTCGACGACATATGAATCACTAAAAGTCCCACTGCCATACCGAGAGTTGAAATAACAAAAAGGGGTTTTCTTCCCCATTTGTCCGCCAGTGCCTTATAAAACGGTGTAAACAAACCTAAAACATAGGTAAAAACGCCTATACCCGAATGGAAAGCAAGCCCATCTTCGTAGGTATAATATTTACCCATAAACGGATTATTTACGAAAAATTCCGTTACAAAGGATGACTGTACTGTAACAGTAAGATTACTTGTAACCTCGTCAAGAATATTAACTACAGCAATAAGAACAAGCAAAATAAAAAAGTATTTTCTTCCCAAACTTCTGTTCTGAGTTTTATGAAGTTTTGCAAGTTCTCGCTTTTCCCCTTGCAATATTTTTTCAGTAGTTTTCATGCAACTTTTTCCTTTCCTCAGTGGAAAATCATATATTATTTTTTAGTCAAAAATAACCTTTATTTCGTGTGCCACTGTTTCGCCTACGTCGCGGAGTCTGCGTATAATTTTCTCGAAAAAACCTTCCTCTTCGTACTCAACATCCGCACCTGTACTGCCGTAGCAACCGATGTTTGTGCTTGTGATTTAAATTTCACAAAACGTTTTCACTTTTTACAAAGATTTCTTGTTTATTATATCATTTCAATTAATCTTCCTCAACAGTTACTTTAACATATTTATTTGTAGTGTATAATACTCCGCAAAAACTTTAACTTTACTTTTTACGGCTATATTTTGCATAAATTTCTTCAACACATCTTTTAACAGTTTCTATCTGCGCAGGAGAAATTTCTTCATCAAAACAGGAAAACGTATTGTTTTTGACGTTGTTCCCTGTTAATACGGCATACCATATAAGTCCGAGAGCATACCTGCCTAACCCCAGACTTGCATGGAAAGTATCGCGATGTACTTTTTCTGCGCTGTTTGCAATAATCGACTGAAAAACCTCACCCGACGGAATTATAAAAGACGCATCAATTTCATCAGCAGCCTTTTGGTACGACAGTTTAATATCTTTAAACATATCCGTATGGCTACTGTACCCCAACTCAACATTCAAACGGTAACTATCCTGCTCATATGCCCAGGTCTGATGAACGGCAATTTCCGCTTTCGGTACACACTCTCTTATATATTTAACAAGATGGTTAAGATATGGCTGATATGTATCGTAATACGGCGACTCGTTACTGACCTGCTGAACAGTAACAACATCCCATTCACGATTGAGAAGCGCTTCCTTTAAAGACACCTTGAAGCCCGTGCTCTCTCCGTTCATCTGTAGTGTGTATTCCCGTTGCTCGCTAAGCATATTTCTGTAATGCAGAGCCAAAGAGCAACCGCCGATAAAAAGGTTAAATGTGTTAAGTTCAACACCGTCAGTCTTAGCAATACCGTTCAAATACCTCTGAGAATCTTCCGAAAAACTATTTCCGATGGATAAAACATCCATACCCTTTTCCTCCTCAACATTTTAAAATCCGTATCGTTATCTGAAGTATAACACATTTGAATCATTCATAATCTTCAACAAAATATGCGTTAGTGTTCGCCTTTTTCCCTGAGGGACCTATCACTTCAATTCGGAAGTATACGTCCTCATCCTCCAGTTGAAAATCTGCTTGAGTTACGTATTCGCCCGCAGGAGCATGCAAAGCCTTTGAGCGTCTGCCTGCTGTTGAGAGCGCTATACGTTGAGCCTGCGAACATTCAACGTGAACTCTACCATCCTCTAAAGTCAGTTCAAAAATTCTCGGCTCACGGGTACAATAAAAAGACCCACTCTGCATGGCAGATATAACAGATTCATAACTGAGAGTATCGCAGAGAAAAACTGTTTTACCCCCGAAACTGTCGCAACGCACATCGCCAAAAGGAAATTCATTATGATTATCGTCTGCCATAGTACAAAACAGTCGCTTTCCGCTACGGAGCATTTCATCATAAACCTGCTCTTGTCCGTCATCTCCGCCCTCAATAAACACAGAATTGTTATATATTTCAACAATACTGCAACCTTCTAAATCACGATAGTCATCAAGACACTGCATTGACCAGTAAGGATGATTATACGCAACTATAAAGCCTAAATTTTTGAGTTTTTGTATATATTCGTTTACGCCCTTCATATCTCTATAGTCAGGTGTGGCAGGAAGCGAAACTTCTTTGTCGCCATTTATATTGAATGCATTGAGGTGATAACATCTTCGGAACTGACTGCTACTCACAATATTGTCGCTGATATCTGCCTCAAAGGAATTTATGGCAACAAAATCATTTGTGCAAAAATCACTGTGGTCAAAATAATTATCATGGTCCGAAAATGCAACTATGCTGTACCCCTGTTCTTTATATGCATCACGAATTTCCTCGGGCGTTCTTCTGCCGTCAGAAAGTGTTGTATGACAATGCAAATTAGCAACGTATTGGTTTTTCTCTTTAGAAATTAGTATATGCTTCATCAGCGCTCTCTCCTTAAATATTCACTTCATTTTTATCCGTATTTTATCATATCAAATCCATATAATCAAGCAACTATCCTAACAACCTTTGTTGTTTAAATCCTATTTGATTAATAATTATCAATAGCCGTTCGTCAACATCTTATGTGAGGATACCGTCCGAGAAAGTTTTGTTTCGGAACTCTTTCATTCCGTTGATTAAAAGGTTACACTCAAAGTCCGTGAGTTTCAGTTTTGTTTTCTTACTGAACATAAAAATGACCTCCTTGTATTTGGTAATACCATTTTACAAGGAGGTTTGTGTTTTGTCGAATGTGCGGAAAAAGTCACCTAAGTTATTAGGTGACTTTGGTGGATGCTTGAGGATTCGAACCTCACGCCTACATCCCTTTATATTAATGCACTCTACTTATAAATACAACCTTCAGCTACCTCAACAGCACCCACGTAAGACGGCGGATAAATCCCCAGGAACACCTATCAAAACTATACAAATCATTAATAAATACAGTCCTTTCATTTCACATTTAAGTTCAAATCCATTTTTGAATTTCTTAATAAAAGATAGTGTTGAGTTGGCTATAAATATGAGCAGAGCACAGATAAAGGACAATTATTTAGAGCAAATATACATTTTCTTCAATCTCTCCAATTCTTCTTTTTGTGGACAAACAACATAGCCCCAATTTCGTTTGATTTGAGCTAAAAAAGAGGCTTGATTCATTATCATAACATCATCTGATTTGTTAATCTGAAACATAGATATTGAACCATCCTTTTGTTTAACTCTATTTGAATAGTGTTTTGGAAACAAACTAACCGTTATCTTAGGAGATATAGGTAAGTTTAATACTAAATAATTATTAAACGAATATCCGTATAGTCCGTCCATTGACAACACAAAAGGAATGTCTGTTTCATTTATCATGAATGTTACAATAAAATTAGATAGAAGATTGTTTTCTTTTGCAATATCAATCCCTTTATATGCAATAAAATCGTGTTGTTCTTGTCGTGTGAAAATTTGCAACCAATCCTCTGCTTCGTTCATTTGATTTTCGAACTTTGGACCACGAACAATTAAAGCATACAAGAAATTTTTAGTGGTTGTCTCAAAGCTAGAAGGCATAGCTAATGTTTGATTATTAAAAGAAGTTTTTTCAAGTAAAGAAAGCATCTCACCAAAAGGTGTTTCTATAGAATCTCTTAAATAATGCTCCATACCAACAGAGTAATAACCCAATTCTGTATTAGTAGATTCGGCCGTTCCGTTTTTGCCAATGAATTTGTTTTTTACATCATAATAATAAAAACGATTATATTCATTATGAAAACGTTTTAATAGTAATTTGGGCATTTGAATATGTGAACTAACAGCATTATCTTTTTTATTACTCATATAAAATCCTCTTAGAAATTGGCTTCCAAAACTTCTTTAATTTCTTCTGCCGTCATATTTTCGCCATTTTCAATTCTATGTATCATAGCATGACAGTTAGGACAAACAGGAATAAGATCTTTTTTGTAATCAACAATATAGTCCTGACCTATAGTATGTAGTGGTTTTAAGTGATGAACATGAATAAATCCCTCTCCAAGTTTCCCATATCGTTCACCAAAATCTATACCACAAATTAAACATTTTGAGCCATGATATTCAATGCACTTCATTCTTGCAATTGAACTGCGTTCGTATTTGTTCACTGTTGAAGTAATAGTGTGTCCTTCATGATACTGTTCATCTTTATTTACATCATTAAAAAAGCCTTCACTATAAAAATCATTGAAATGTTTATTTAAATAAGTTTCTAATTTTTTGGCTACCTTTATTGGTCCTTGCGGTGCAGCGGTAAGACCATTCTCTTTTAGATTGTTTAAATCTAGATTATTGCTATCTACTTGTTCGAGTAACTTCAACCTAGCATACATGCCTGATTGTGATTTTTTATACTCTTCAATATCTATCCAAAAAGCACGGTCATCTACACATTCAGAAAATTGCATATTACACTTAACCACTTCGCACTTATACATAACTCTTTTTAGTGGCTTTGTACAATAAATAAAAACTATGTCGCCAATTTGTGATGCATGATAGTACAAAGAATTCACCCCTAACTAATTACTTTAATTATTATATCATAACTAAACTAACAAAAACAATCTCTAAACCAAAGAAAGGACGGTGATACCCGCAATTTATCACCTTGAAGCCAAAGTCATAACCCGTGGTGTAGGTCGCTCAGCCGTAGCCGCAAGTGCATATATGAGCTGCAGTGAAATCACTAACGAGTATGACGGCGCAAAACACGATTACACCAGGAAAGGCGGTCTTGTCTATGAGAAAATCTTTCTCCCGGCACACGCTCCGCCCGAATGGTACAACAGAAGCAAGCTATGGAACGCAGTTGAAGAAGCAGAGAAAACAAGAGACAGTCGTTTGGCGAGAGAGTTCATTGTAGCTCTGCCTGTTGAAGTCAGCCGTGAAAGGCAGATTACAGAGGCAGAAGAATTTGCAAAGGCTCTTGTTGGTGACGGTATGTGTGTTGATGTCTGTATTCACGATACTGTCGAAGGTAATCCTCACGCTCACATTATGGCAACTGTCAGACCGTTAAACCCTGACGGTACTTGGCAGAGAAAAACAGAAAAAGAATATTTATGTATCAGAGACGGTAAGGAGCAAGGCTTTACCGCCTCTGAATTTTTATCTGCCAAAAAAGAGGGTTGGGAAAAGCAGTATCAGTATTATGTTGACGGCAAGAAAGTATATCTGCCACCGTCAAAGGCTGACGGTTATGAGAGAGTAAACAAATATCCGAAAAGCACAAAGTACGGCAGACAAAATCCCATAAGTGAGCGTTGGAACAGTGATGAGCAGTTATGTGAATGGAGAAAGTTATGGGCAGATATTGTAAACCGAGATTTAGAAGAAAAGAACATTGAGCCTATCGACCACCGAAGCTTTGCGGCAAGAGGAATACTTCTGCAACCAACCATTCACGAGGGTGTTTCAAGCAAGAAAATGAAGAAGAAAGGCAAAGTAACACAGAGGATGAGAATTAACATTCTTATCTGTAAGGATAACAGTCTTATTACCAGTCTTCGCAAAACCGTTGAGGCCCTTACAGAGCTTGTTATTACTGCGGCGAAGCTACTAATACCAGCACTTGCAGATGCTCTTGAAGGTATCCGTGTCAGTATGATTATCCTTGAATGTGAAAGAAAGAGCATTAACAGAATAAAGCATCAGGCTATGAACGAGGTCCGTGATGCAGATGAGTTTTATGTGTACTTCCATAAGCTGCAGGACGATATTAAGACAACCGAGGAAAATCTGAAAGAAGCAAAGAAAAAGCTGAAGCTCACTCCCAAGGTTATGAAGCAGAAATACAACGAAGCTAATTATTATGTTGACCACTACGAATTTGAGCTTAAAGAGCTGAAATTCAAAATGCAGAATATTCTCTTACAAAACGAATGCGAAACCGAACAGGATATTGTTAATGCAAAGTCTTACTTTGAGAAAATGCGTAGGTTTGAAATCCCGAAGCTTGAAGCAGAGGAAAAGAGAATGGAAGCAGAAATTCAAAAGACACTTACTCAGTACAAAGAAACCGAAAAGCAGGCTGATGAAGCAGATGCCGAAGAACTCAAAGCAGAGAGAATGAAAATACGCCCCGAAAAAGAAAAAGAGGCAAGGCAAAAGGTTGAGGCAGATTACAACATCAGTGAATACGATTTCAACCGAAGCGTTGATACCGTTTCAAAGCTCATAGGTGAGCCACCACCTCATTATCTTACCAAGGCTGAAATAGCAAGGCAGGAAGAATATGCCCGCTATGTTAAACAGCAGGAGGAAAGACGGAAATACTATGAAGAATTGCGGGAAAGGCAGTATCAGCCGAGAGAACAGAAGAAAACTATAGGATATGAGAGATGAAAATTACAAGGGCTGTCGAGTTGTAGTCCTTGTTTGGTAGCACAGCCTGTTTTCATTATCAAGAGCCGCTTTGATTCTTCTCTTGATAACAAAAAACATTCTATCTATATGATAAATGTAAGTGCAGTAGTCAAACAACTGACTATTGCACATCGCTTTTTATATTATAAACTGAGGTTAAACTCTTTATTATGATTTTTATAATAATTATTGACAAACGATAATTTTTGGATATAATGAAGATGTAGAAATTATTGTAAAACAATAATTTAAAGGTTGCATTGGCCGCACTTTATGGAGGAATGAACATGAAAAATAAAAAATATCTGCTTTTTCTTTTGCTTGAAGCGGTTGGAGTTATCGGTGTTATAAGAGGTATGGGTGTAAAGGTTGAAAGTGTGTTTGATTTGCTTTCATTTCCGCTTGCGAAGATTGCTGATTTTCTTGGCACTATGTCCCTTTCGGGAAGTTTTGGAAACGCATTAGCGATTGTGATTTATTCGCTTTTCTGTCTTGTTCCTGTTTTTGTAATGCTTTTTAAAATCAAAAATAAGACTTTCGTAAAAACTGACAGTTTGCTTGTTCTTGTGTCCGCAGTGCTGTTTGCAGTGGTATATCTGCTTATAAATCCCTCAGAGATGGGACCTCATGGTTACGGAAAGGGAGCTTCAATGGTAGCATTCTCTTTTTGGTCGTTCCTTGTAGGTTATCTTGTACTGAAATTTGCAGACTTTGTTAAAAATGCTGAGGGAAAAATAACAGAAAAACTTCTTTCTCTTGTGCTGAAAATCACCGGTGCAGTTTTCGTCTTTGATTTATGCAGCACAGAGCTTGTAAAAACTGAAATCGGTATTGTTACTTTGCTTTCTTTTGCAAACTCGATTCTGCCCTCTGTTTTCGGTGTTATAATTGTAATTTACTGTTTAGATGTTCTTTCGGAATTTGCACTTGACCGATACAGTGAAAACACATTAAAAGTCACCGAAAAGCTCTCCTCTATTTGCATACTTGCATTGAGAGTTACCGTGAGTGTAACTGCTCTCTTCTCTGTACTTCAGCTTAAATATATAAATGAGCTTTCAAACGTAAAATTCAGTGTTGATATACCGATTCTTTCCTTCGGATTTATCCTTCTTATGCTTATACTGTCGGGATTTCTTAAAGACAGCAAGGCTCTGAAAGAAGATAACGATTCCTTTATATGAGGTGACTAACTATTAAAAGTCAAGAGTTTTTTTGAAATTTAATGGTTAGGAAAAAAAGGTATGACAAAACAAGCCCTTATGAGAAGGACTTTGAAAAAAGATATAAATAAGAAGTTATCTAATCAACGAAGAA
>JAGAJB010000015.1 GCA_017626295.1 Clostridia bacterium
CTTTTACAACAATGAAAGAATTCAATTAAAAACAAAACTGACTCCGCTTGAAAAACGAAATCAGTTTGTTACCTAAAATTTAATATTTAACACCATAGGTGGGTGTTTTTTGTGCTGTCCGTACAAATTGGGGCAGTTCAATGAAGAGTGTCGATTTTTTAATGTAAGAAGTTTTTCCTTTTTCCTAACTATAGTGAATTCAATACACCTATTTTTCCGTGGTGTTTCAACATATCTTCATTATAAGCGATATAATAAAGGTTATAAAAGAGTTGATTTTTTCAAACAAATTAAAAACGGGAGATGAAGCGGTTTCTTCTTCGTTTTCTGCTTCGAAACGGATGTTATCCATACTGATATTGGCATCGCTATCGGAAGAAAAAGCAAACTTAATATCCTTTACTCCCTCAAGAACGTTGTTAGAAAAACTTTGGTCGGTTGTATCATTGCTCATAACAAGGGTGTTGAGGCTTATGTTTATTTTGTACCATTGACCGTCAGCAGGTATCGTAACCGCTTTAAAATCGGCAGGTGTATAGTAAGACAGAATATTCTTGTAAAGTTCAACACGGTTAAAGATTACATCCTCCGAGCCGTTGTTTCGCACATAAAAACTTATTGCACCGTAATCGGAATAGTTGTCATCGGATTCATCAAAGGTTACTGTTGAAGCGCCGTTTTTGTATGTGAGTGCCGGGTTAACGGTAAAGGACTCGGATGAAGAAACGATGTTAAGTCCGTTTTCACCGCTAAAAGCATCGCTGCTGCTGATTTTTACTTTTGCGTCTTTACCGTACCAGGCTTTATAGTAGGCGCCGTATGAGTCGGAATAATTGTGCCACAGCAACGTATCATCGCAGTCGGTCCACGGCTTATCCGCCCAATAATGTGCATTTTCGGGAGCATTCCATTTAAAAGGACTTGCAGGAATAGTTTTGTTGTTTTGTGTTGCGTAAAGATTTGAACGGTAATTTCCCACACAGTACGCATACGTAACAGAGGTAGGCGCGGTGATACTGTCGGAATAAATTCTTACGGTGTCCTTATTTATTATTTCTGCATTTGCCTGCACATATATTCCTCTGTTGTCACATATCGCAAAGCCGTGAAGTGTGTTGCCGTTTACCGTAAGTCCGTCGCCCACATCAGCAAAAGTTACGAAAATGCTTGAATCTGCAATTTCTATATTCGTCGGATAGGGGGCGGAGTAATCGGTATATTTGCCGTAAACGAGTCCGTCAGCGGCATGAGCCATTCTTCTGCCGATTTCTTCTTTACATTCGGGATGAATTGCGCCGACTTCCTTTGTAAAGGTTGACGGAATATCATAATTTGTAACAACGGCTCTCGAATCGGGATTTTCTTTTTGGAATTCGGAATATTCAATGTTCCAATCAACAAGGTTAAAGCCGTCATCCGAGTACATAAAGGGAGCCAATTGTGTATAAATAAGGGGCAAAATACCGTCTTTATAGTTGAAGTGTTCGGTATAGGAGTTTTGTAAAAGTTCAAGTTGAGCAGAGTATTCCTCGGGGGAATAGCCAAGCATAAGGTCCGACTCACCTTGGTACCAAATCATACCCGAAAGCCTGAAGTTTTTAAGAGCGTTTGTTCTTAAATTGAAGTTTGCCGACATATCGCGATGTATGTCCTGTTCGGCTTCGTTCCAATTGTTTGTTTCGATGTATTGGCCATGGGTTGAAAGGATGTTTTTCACTTCGGGGCAATTATCAATCGCATCTCTTGAAATCCACGATGCAATTGCAGAGCCACCCAAAGAGGAATTGAGTATACCAACAGGCATGTTTAATTTTTGGAGCATACTTTCGGCAAAGAAATATGCAACGGCGCTCATACCGTAAATGCTGTCGTCCTCACCTGTAACCCAACGTGCGTCCTTAATATCGTTTTGGGCATCAACGGGAACAAGTTCTGCAGAGCCGTTATATTCAGGGTATGCGGGCTCAATAAGAACGCGAAGCCATTTTGACAGTTTATCGCCGTTCGCCATCATTTCCTTACCCAATTTTTCTTGTGCAAGGGGATACATCATATTACTTTGTCCGCTTGCAAGCCATAACTCGCCGAAAACAACGTTTTCGAGCCTTGCAAATTCTTGCGAATCAGCAGTTAAAACAACCGAGTATTCCTCGAAACTTCCTGCAGGGGCAACAAACGAAACGGAAAAAACACCGTCGGAACCAACAATAGCATTTCCTTCGCAAACAATAGCATCGCTTGAATTAAAAAGAGATACGGATATTTCTGCACCGGGCTTACCGGTACCGGCAAAAACAGCCTCTTCGTTTTGTTTAAAAAGCATACCGTTATCGTAAACCGAATACAATGAAGTTTGCACCTCCCCGGCAAAAGCCATAGTTATACTGCAAGAAAGAATTGTCATAAACAAGAAAAAGGATAGAACTTTTTTAAACATAATATCACCACTTTATAAAAAATCTTAGCACGGATTTTTGTGTTAGTCAATAAATAAAGATATGAACGCAAAAATTTATTTTTTCTTTTTATCCCCAATTATACGGTCTTTGCATAAAGTTTATTTCATCTTTTGGGGGTATTTCCTTGAATTCAGAAACTTTATTTATGCCGTGTTCTTTCATAGAATCGTAAAGTTCTTCAATTCTTTTGTGTCTGAAAGGATTGAGAATGGTATATTTATCTAAGAATTGGTTGGCTTTGTAATATTCCCAACTGAGATTTGCAGTTTCAACATTAAAAAGTTGTTCTTCCGTAATATCTGCAGTCAGCGCTTTCTCCCAAAGGCCGTCAAGAGCAACGGCAACATTCATCGGATAAAATCCCGCTTGATAATGCCAGTCAAAATCGAATGCGTGGGCAGATACTTTAGTTTGAGCCGTTTGAATATCTATAATCTGTTTAATATACGAAGCCGCATCTTCGCCGTAATAGGCATTCATAAAATCCATCATATGATATTCCACATCGCAGTTTACATCCCATTGCAATTTGCAAAGAAGGTAATTGCGAAGTTCATTGAATGCCGCCGTGTGAGTATCACCGCAGTTATATATGTAGCCGGTAATACCGATGTCGTGCATATATTTCATTGTGGACTGCATATATTCAAAGTTTGAGAAAAACTGAGCCGTGTTTATAAAGTTAATGGTGTAATCGTAAATGTATGTGGTATCGGCAATTTTAACCCAGTTGGCAAAATCTTCGTGGATAGTTGGCTCCGGGCTTCCGAAGAGGTTTGCGAAGGTTTCATCACCGTCTTTAGAGCCACATTCCGTAAGAGGATGACTGCGGCAGGCTTTGTGAAGTCCGCAAAGAACGGGAACTACGTTATCATTGCACCTGAGTGTTGTATCCGTCGGGGGACGGTCTGTTTCGTTGTAGGCATAGAAAGTGAACGTAAAGTCGGGGAATTCATCATCAAGAGCATCTGCAAAAGCATTTGTGAAAAGAATTGTGGTGGCAGAAACACTGCCGTATTTTTCGTAAAGTGCTTCGCATTTTTCGCACCTACAGTAGTTTGTGTTGTCTTTCTGACCGATGTGAATGTATTTGGCATCAGTTTCACAGGCGAGAATAGCCTTTCTGGCATTTTCAACCGCAACGGACAGAACATCGGGATTTGAAAGACAAACGTGGTCTCTTGTTTTTGTGCCCTCGGCGGTTGTTGCGAAGTAATCGGGATGTTCGGTGATAAGGTCGTCGGGAACCAATTTATCTAAAGTAACATCCCATAAAACATAGGTAAGAGCACCGCCGTATTCTTTAGCCTCGTTCCAGAAAGAAACATTCATTTTCGTTCTTGCTCTGTGGGCATCGTTTGTTCCTTGGCAGTCATTTCGCCGTATGGAGAAAGAAGGCTCAACGATTCGGTTAATTCGGGAATCGATTATAATATCTTTATTTTCAGGTACAACCTCAAGTTCCGGGGTAAACCAACGGACACCGAGATATTCTTCGAGGAAAGTATAAACGCCGTAAAGAGTGCCGCGGTTGTCAGAACCCGCAATAAATAAGTGCTTGCCGTCAGAATAAAGCATAAATCCGTCTTGGGCAATTTCAGAACGGTTTATATCAACAATCCCTTTTTCTAAAGAGGTTTCGCCGAGGATAATTGCACTGTCCTCGGGAGTAACTTCACTTTCCGTAACCGCCTTGATTTCAGCACCGCTGATTTTTTTGATATAGGTTTGCAGTTCATTAACGGCAGTTTTGGTTGTTGCATCGGGATTTTCCGTGGTAACTATAACGAAATCTGAAACACCGTCGTCAACAATATACATAGGTGCTGAAATCTCTTGAGGAACATATGTATCACCACCGTAATCTATAGTGGTATCGGCAGTGAAAACACCGGTTATGTATAAAATAACCTCTAAAAAAGCTACCACCGCTTTGAAAAATTCTGACATACATTTTCCTCCTGTGTATGATGTTAATTATAATATATCATCAATCCAATGGTGATACAATATAATTTTTTGAAACGGTGCAACGGTAGATATTTAACAGGACAACCAAAGCCACGAAAAATATATGGATTTTTACTGTTTTATTGCTTTTTGATGAAAATAATTCTATAATTCAAAGTATAATAAGTTTTAAAATGAAGATGAATGCAAAAGGCATAAAATCTAAACTTAAAAATAACAAGCAGACGGGAGAATAGTATGCAAGAAATTTTGAAAGTTTTTTACACAATAGTTACCGTGATTTCTGTCTCTTTATCATCTGTTTTTTACCCTGCAGAACTTGATCCGGAAACAGAAAACTTTGAATTTTCTTATTTAGAATATGCAGACGAAGCGGTGATGTCATTAGAGGAAGCGGGCTTGACCGAGGAAGAGTTTACAGGTCGTTTAAGTGCCGAACTTCCGGAATATGAGCAGTCGGGCGGATATGACGATATAGGGGGCATTATTGAATCTCCCTACTATACTGCGAAAATAGGCAATACAAACATACCCGTTTATGCGTCTATGGTTTTTAATCGTTCTGAGGATACAGGTGATTTGCATTCTTTTTCTGAGGTGTATGTTAATACGGACAAGGATTTTTCATTTAACATTGTGTTGACCGAAGGCTCCGCAAAACTGAAAAATGCAATAGTTTTACCTGAATCTGCGGGCGTAAAAGCAGAATGGAAAGACGGAGTTGTCCGTGCATCTATAAATAAATGCGGTATTTATACTTTCCTTTTCAACGGTGCAAAACAAAGTTACGGATATACTCTTTTTGTACGAGAAAAAATCGACGAAGATGCGGAAATTTCCAATTACATTAAGCAATACGGCAAAGAAAACGTAACTGTTTTTGAAAAGGGCGTTTATGAACTTGATTACCTTAATTTTGTAGAAAAAGATAATCAGGTAATATATCTCAAGCAAGGTGCATATCTTGTTGCCAAGCATCATTACGATATAGAAAGTGCAGAAGACGAGAATCGTTGGATTGAGGAGGAAGCATTAACGGATAATCATATCGGGCTGACAAGATACCCGTTTATGAATTTTTACAAATCAAATAACATTGTTATTAGAGGGCGTGGTGCTATTGACCTTACACGTCTTGACCGAAGAGAACGCAGAGGAATAGTTTTCAATTATTGTGATAATATTTCCGTCAGCGGAATTAAAATTATCAACTCACCCGAATGGTCTTTTATTACATATTGCTGTCATAATGTTTCTGTAGAGCAAGTAGATATTTTAGGCAGCCGCGGAAATGCAGACGGCTTTGCTATATGTAATACGGAAAATGCAACAATCAACAATTGTTTTGCGAGAACCGCCGATGACGAGTTTGAAGTAAAAGGACTGGGCGGAACAATGGGTAGTAATAATATTACCTTTAAAAATTGTGTAGCCTGGGGTGGTTACGCCAGATGCTTTGGCATCTGCGGTGAGGTGAGTATGCCTGTTTCAAACATCACGTTCCGCGACTGTGCAGTAGTTTATCGTGATGGGGTATGGGACAATGATCGAATAGGTTCACTTGTTATTGTTGCAGAACAGTGCGAAGGCAGTATTGACGGAGTTCTATTTGAAAATATCGAAATTTTCCGCGATGAAGGCAGAGCAATCCTTGTAAAAGTTTATGATGAGGATAAAGAGAATTTTGAAATAAAAAACGTAGAGTTTAAAAATATCTCCTACACATCCTATTTACCCTCAAAAATTGAGGGCAACAGCAGCGACACTAATACGGTGCAGGTTAAAACAGAAAACATAAACGCCAACGGCTTTGATATAACAAAACCGTCAATGCTGTTTTCTGTAGGCGACAATTGCGATGTGACTTTTGAAAAATAAAAAAGCAAACCGCAATTCCCTGAGAATAAAGGAATTGCGGTTTTATTTTTTGATTTATACGGTTTTCTGCAGGAGCGTGATGGGTGAGAGGATGTTGGGGAATAGGGACAGAAAAAGACCCCACTCGTGAGGAGTGGGGGAAAAATCTGTTAGTTCGCTTGTGTGATTAAGTAAGAAAAACTGAATGTTGAACCATCGGAAGCAGGCAAGTTTACGGTTAATATAAAATCATCAGTAAGATTGTCTGCTTCGGCAGGTATATTGATATAGGAATGGTATGTTTCCGCTTTGGCGGGTTCTAAAACAAAGTGCCAACTATACACAGGGGGAATTGCAGAATTTCCTGTGGATTTCCATTCGCCTGTTTCCTTTATATATTTAGAACAGTCAACTTGCTTGTCAGAAGTAACGTCTTTTTATTCTGCCTCTACAAGAGGTAATACACCGGTATAGTTTGTTCTGTCACGGTTGTTTATAGTGTATGTGAACGCAGCATAAGTGTTACCTTTGGCACAAACAAAGGGATTGTTATTATCTGCTTGTGCGTTATATTCTTTAGGTGAACCATAGTTCTCATCCATTACATTGTTCAAAGCAATTGCTAATGTGGCTTTGTCTAAAGTGAATTCAAGAATGTCACTTGAAACAGTATCACCTATTTTGTAATAAGTATTTGTTTTGTTATTTGATGAAACTTCGCAACTGGCAAAAGAAACGCACATAACAACAACTAACAGAAAAGCAATAATTTTTTTCATATAAAGACCTCCTACGTGATTATAGACTTATTATAGAACAATTTGTTCTTGGTGTCAATAGAACAGTTTGTTCTTGCGTATAATCATATTGGTGATTATATGAAGTTTCAAAGAATTCGGGATTTACGGGAAGATGCAGACTTAACCCAAACAGAAATGGGAAAAGCAATAAATCTACCGCAAAGAACCTATGCTTATTATGAAAGCGGAGAAAGAACAATACCGCCCGAAGTCCTCATTGCGTTAGCAAAATACCATAAAACAACAGTTGATTATATCCTTGGGTTAACCGATAAAAAATAAAACCGCAACTCCTTAATAAATCAAGGAATTGCGGTTTGCTTTTTCGTTGGAAAGTACTGCTGAAAATAAATATTCTTACAACCCCTCAGAATCCTAAAACTAATTCCCTAAAAATGCCCGAATTTCAAACTAAAATTTGCGATTTTTCCTTGTGGTTTATAGCATTTTCTATGTGAGAGATGGGATTTGGGTAAGTGGTGGAATATGGACGGAAAAATACCGAAAAAGACAACTTATGGTTGTGCTTTATGTTACATATTAGAACTTTATAAAACTAATATATGTAGTATTTAAGTGTGTTTAGTTGAAATTTGTGGTAGAATTATGAT
This sequence comes from Clostridia bacterium, assembly GCA_017626295.1. GTDB lineage: Bacteria > Bacillota > Clostridia > Oscillospirales > Acutalibacteraceae > DTU089. Next base: position 7,699 of record JAGAJB010000015.1, read on the forward strand.
ATAATTTTGTATTATTAGTACAATTAATATTGATACGCTTTATTTGGTAAATGATTTAGTTTAAAGGGAGCTTTACTATGGGAAGACCAAGAAAACAAGATGTTTTAAAAAGAGAAACTTTTTGTGATATAGACCAATCAATTAGTTTTGTCCGAAGTTTTTTTGCTAATGATGAAAAGCTCATATCCTTATATATGTCCGTTCAGGAAGAAATGTGGAAATGTGACCCAGACCTTAAGTTTTGCTCAAAAAATGGACTTATCGGGCTTTCTAAAAAAGATGAAAAATATCGTTTCTTTATTGCACCTTCTGAAGATTCCTATGATATAAAATTTGCTCATATTGAAGGCAAAATGGTTTTTTGTGTTGAAAATAACATCGAATATATTAAAGAATGTGAAAAGTGTATTTTTTACATATTGAAACATCCTGAATCTGTAAATAGTAAAATGGTTGATGATACAGAGCTTTCTGATATTTCCTCTGATGTTATTTTAAACAGAAACCAACGCAAATTTTGTAAAAGTGCAGCATCCAAAAATATTAGATTATTAGCTCCTGCAGGTTCAGGTAAAACCTTTTCTTTATTGTGGAGATGTAAATTTATCACGGAAGATTATGCAAAGAAAGGCAAAGTTCCTCCATATTTCCTAATTGTTACATTTACAAGAGCTGCGAGTGCCGAATTGGAGAATAGACTTAAAAGTAATTCTGAATTCAAAAATATAAGAGCAACTGTAAGAACTCTTAATTCATGGGGTAACGAACAGATAAGAGTTGCAAATAAATCTTTGGTGACAAACAAGGTTGAACGAACAAAGCTTGTTTTTAATGATTTGAATTCTGTAATAAACAAATTCCCTGGAATTTTTTCTATGATTAAATCTTCAAGAACAAAATATCGAAACGCTGAATTAATTATAGATTTAATCGACTTGCTAAAAAGTTTAGGCTTTGACCACTGTATGACAAAAGCAGAGTATAAAAATCATTGTCGAAAGTTAAAGGAATTAGGACTCCTCAATCTGCTAAATGAATCATATATAAAACTGTTAAATGCTCAAGGTATTGATATTCTTGATAAAAAGAAGTCAGAACAAGCAATTTCCGATTTCTTTAAATTTTGGAAGAAATCTGTTGTAAAACTTAATGAAAATTTAAGATATACCCTTGAAGACCAGAAATATTGGGCATTACAAATACTTAAGTCTAACATTGAACAGAAAAAATTTCCTAAAGGTGTTGTAAAATATAGCCACATTTTAATTGATGAGTTTCAGGATATCAATCCATTAGATATGACTTTAATAAATGCAATTAGCATATATCACGGTGCCGGTAAGAAAACAAGTATTACAATTGTTGGCGATGATGACCAAGCTATATTTGGTTGGAGAGGAACTACACCCAAGTATATACTTTATCCGGAAAAATATATGGGATGTTCATTTGAAACTATTGTTCTTAACGAAAATTATCGCTCTCCTAAAAAGATAGTAGAATTATCTCGCAAACTTATTGAACATAATAAAGAAAGAGAGCCTAAAGAATTAAAATCAAAGGCACCTGGCAAACCAATAGTAAATGTTATCAGCCGTCAAAAATATATGACAGTAGTAGATGCAACTATACGAAAAATTCGTGAATTAATAGATGAAAACGGATGTAAAAATGTTGCAGTTATTGGCAGAAAACAGGCAGCAATTTTCCCTTATCAGATTATGCTTTCTTCGGAGGGAACAAACTATTCTGTCGATGCTGATATTGATATTTTTTCCGGTGAAGCTATGAAATCCTTGCACGAGATTATCAAGATTGTGTATAGGGCAAAAGATTGCGATAACGATTCTATTTGCAAAGAGCTTTTACAAATGTGTAATAAGATTTTTCGATATGAGCTTAGTAAAGTAGAAGAGAGTCAAATAATCAGATATCTTGAAGAACGGAATCCGGAAGATTTTATGGATGCATTGGAGATTTTAAGAACTTACCCCGAAGAAATAAAAGGGTATCCTGCAGAAAAACTGTATGAAATTCTCTATGATACAGTTTCTGCTGATACTGTTTATCAGTTTATGCAAAGGATTGTTGAAGATTTCGAAGGACTTTCAAAGGACTACAATAAAGCTGATGAAGATAATCACTATAAAGAACCGCAATTCTTCCGATTGACTGAAGTTGCAAAAAAATACGGAGATGATTTCAGAAAATTTTGGAAAGATATTGACAAAGCTCAAAGAAATGTATGTGCCGAGGACAGCAAAATAACTCTTATTACAGCCACTCGTTCCAAAGGACATGAATATGATGGTGTAATTATCCTTGATTGCTATGACAATGAATGGCCCAATTCTCTTGCAGAAGATATTGAAGAAGAACGTAGATTAATGTATGTTGCAATGACTAGAGCGAAAAAATATCTGTACTTTATTTCTTCAAGCGACAAAGAACAAAGTAGGTTTATTTCAGAAATGGGACTTTCTTAAAAATTAGGCACAAAACTTAATCATCACAACAAAACATCTTTGCTATTTGATTATGTCATTTAACAGGGATGTTTACTATTTAAAAGGTATTATTTTTAAATCTATGTTGTCTGTGATATTTAAAATGTTTTTTATTAGATTCTCTTAAGTTGATTATAATATTTTCATTTATATAATTATGATACACTTGATAAAAAACAATGGAAAACATATATTTTTTGAAATTTGGAGGAAATACAAATGGGTAAACCAGTAACAAGCGATGCTCAAAGATTCGCAACAACTGCACTGAATACAAAAGTAAATAAGAAAGTATTTGAGGATTTCAAAGATTGTTGTAAAAAACGGGGTTATCCAATGAATGTAATGCTTGAAACGTTTATGCTGCAATATGCAAATGATCGCTTTAATTTAAGAGATGAACATATAATCAAATGGAAAAAAGATGAGTGGGAACAAGACACATTAAACACAACATTCAACAAAGAAATATATCAAAGTTTTAAAGCAGCTTGTAAAAACAAAGGCTTTTTTGTAAAGCATGTTATAATAGCCTTTATGGAAATTTTTGCGAAAGAAAATTTAATATTAGAATATGTAGATAGTTCTTCTCTAGTTTATGAACAACAAAATGATTCGCAATTTGGAGTTGACGAGAATGATATTAAAATTATGTTTTGGACTTGCCCACAATGTGGAAAAAAGTTTGAGGCTATAGCTGACAATTGGTGTGTTAAAAAGTTCAGCGAAGAAGGGAAAAATTGGGTTGTTTGTAGGGAGAATTGTGGTCATGTATAAAATAACACCATTAATAGACTTTGTTCCTGTATATAAAGTTTATGAAACAAACGAATTTCTACATAACGAAAATCCTATAAATGACGAACAATGTTCTTGGGTTGAAAAACTGAAAGAAAAGGGAAATATTGGTGAAAAAATTGTAGAAAAGTATATAATTCAAAAATATACTGGTTCAATAGTAAAAAAACAACTGGACCACGTAGGATATGATTTTCAGGTTTGTGTTGGAGATAGTGTTTCGTGTGTTGAAGTTAAAACAACCAACGAAGGGAATAATCGCTTTTTTATGTCAAGCAATGAAGTTAGAATTGCGAAAGAGAAGGAGGATATGTATTATGTTTTCTTTGTTTGTTTGAACAAATACGATGGTGGCACAATTTATGTTATTAAAAATCCATTCGTTGTTTTGGGTTTGAACAAAATTTATGAACAAACTGAAATCAATGAAAGTGCATTGTTAAAAATAAATTCATTAGAAATTACAATCACTAACTTTGATAAATTCAATTTTATAAAAGATGATTTGAGCAGTTCCATAATTAAAGAGTTTCTAAATGATATTTGATTTGTTTTTTCATATTTTGTATAAAAATTATTGTATGCTAAAATATGAACATCTGCTTTTTCGTATGAAAGTACTGCTGAAAATAAAAATCACGGCATAGCCGAGTATGTAATCATAATGATATATTTTTCTTGCGAAAAATATGAAATAATCCTTTGGATTATGATATATTGCTCCAATGTCGCAATATGAAATAAAATTCGCCTTTAAAAAACATATGCGACAGCATATTTCATACGCTTTGGCGTATTTCATAGCGAAAACTATTTCACTCGCCGTAAGGCGAATTTCATTGCACAAAAAAAGAACGACACCCTCTTGGGTGTCGCTTTTTTTGGTGCGGATGTTCATAACACAAGTAGTTCTCCGGCAATACATATTCTATCTTTCGTACTCTAATATATTTCCTCAGATACGGAGGAATACATAATGTCAAATATTATAGAAGATTTTTATTATGGTAACATAGAGCCACAAGAAGTCAATTCAGAATTAACACCTAAACTCAAGAAGAAATTGAGCAACCTTGCCGAAAAAGAAGAACAGCTTACTGCAAGGTTGAACGGTGAGGACAAGGATCTATTTCAAAACTATGTCAGTGCTTATATCGAATTTTCGACAACAAGTAATGCAGACAGTTTTATATCAGGCTTCAGGCTCGGAGCAAAATTTACATATGACACTTTTATCACAAATAGGAAAGGATGAAATTTATGGCAAATATTACATACAGACAGGTTGGAGATTACAACATACCTAACCTTACATTACCGCCCGAAGAAGCAAGTGTCAGGCTTGGTAAATGGGGTATGTTACATAAAGATTATCTTCTGAAACACAAGAAAGTGCTGTTTGCAACACTGCTCACCGAAGGCAAATTGTATCAACACTGTGCTGAGATAGAAAATCAAGCACGAGATATGTTTGATACTCTTATTGAGCAGATGAAAAAGGCTGAGGGTGTAACCGAGCAACTGAAAGAGAATAATCAGATGGAGTGGGTGCAGAGAATGGGTTGCATTCAGCAAAGAGCAAAAGAGATTGTCTGCGATAACCTAATATACGCTTAAAATACACAAATAAAGCCATCGGCGTCAAAAAACGATGGCTTTATATTTTATATGTACCTTTCATTTATAAGAGTGTTTTATACGTTATAGCATTCTTTATATTTTTTTATAACCGCTTCTGCAAAGGCGATAGCTTCATTGTAATAGGCATCATCTTTCCAGTCTGCAATATCATTTTCATCTGATACCCTGATTGTATATTTATCAGACACAAACTCTCTAGCAACATCCATGAATTCATCAAAACTAGTAGTTACTCCACGTGCATCTATGTAATACCAAGTCCTATTTTTATAAACCTGAGAAAAGGCATGAAAACTTTTTTTGTTATCTCCTTCAATGATGTATGGAGTATAGCCGAGAATATTCTGCAATCCTAATACAAAAAGGTTGCAGGAACCCCGAAGTAATTGTGATGCAGATGTATACGGAAACTCTTCATCATCAGGATACTCAAAAAAGTCCTCGTAGTAAATATGATTTAACACGTCGTCAAAATTCTCATCAATATAGAATCCTTTATGCTGCCCATAATTTTGAAAAGCAATAAACTTATCTCTGTTTATCATAAATTTCTCCGAATTTATAAAAGTTCTCTCAGTTTATCAAGGAAGGCTTCTTCGCCAAAGGTGTTAATTTTGAAGAACATGGCCTGACTACCGCCGGTTGTGATAGCTGATATATGAATTGCATCGTTTCCGTTCTGAAAAAGCGTAACGCTTAAACTGACACGGTTTCCGCCTGAATAGCTATATCTTTCAAAAACACGGACACTGCAACGTGCATCACCACTATGAAAATCACTTGATTCTTCAAGAGAAGCAGACATGCTGCCATTGAGTATTCCTCGCTCAAATTTATTAAGTATCTGATTAAAATTACCGCTAAGGGTTTGTTCTAACTTTGCCATAACTATTCCTCCTTAAATGAAATTTTCAATAATATAAAGCTTGTTTAATTCGTTGTCCCACAAAAATATGATTTCGCTGTTATCTTCTTGAGATTTACTCCAAGAGTAACATTTTGAATAATCAGGTCTTTCGTCCGCAGGAACATCAATTTCATTGAGCCACACTTCTGCTGCCTCACGGGTTGTCGGATAGAAATTAGTTTTATGTTCGTTGGGGGTCCAAGCAAACATTAAATCTATGTAATCCTCATACTTGTACGAAAAAACATGGTATCGAATACCGTCACCGTGAAAACTTGCACCGGAATCCTTTTCATAAGTTTCGGTTAATACTGCCTTTATAGGAAGTGATATATCCCAATTTGATTTTATTGTAGATGCGTAGGATGGAAATAATCTTGTAATGCCGACTACAACAATGAGAACCATTAAAATTGTTACAGTTAAAACAGCTTTCTTTTTCATTCAATCACACTCCTTTGTCAAATTCTTATTTATCTATTCGCACACTAAAGCAATCATCATATTGTTTAACTACGCTTTTAAAAAATGAAATATCGGCATTAGAAACTCTTTCTAAATACATTTCTGTGCCGTAATGAGCACTGCATAAGAAGCATTTATCGTTTTCAACATTTATTGTGAAATACTTTGTCATCTTGTTGTATATGCTTTTATCACTTGGCTCATCCGACAAAAGTTCTGAAAGAAGTTCTGCAGTAACAACACCTTTAACAGAAACCTCGTTTTTATCTTCCGTAGGATTACCATACAAAGATGCTTGCTTTATTTCATCAGTTTCCTCTTTCCAACATCTGATTTCAAAAGTATCTCCTACTTCGCTGAAATGTTCTATGAGCTTTTTCCACCAATGTGATGATGTTTTGTTATCTATCATCTGTAAACTAATTACGCAAAAAAACCAAATAAGATTACAATAATTCAGTTTCTATATCTTCCATCAGTTTTTCATGGAATACTACTTTCCATTCAATATCATCTGCGTGTTCAAATCGCAAAGCAGATAAAGCTCTGTGCTGTTCTAAATCCTGACCTGCCGAAACAAAAATTTCTGTCGGACCGTCTGCACCGCCGATAATCGCAATAGCACAAGCATCATAATTTGCTTGTGGCTCAAACTGATTATGGGGTTTGCGTTTAGGCTGTTCATTCTGAAGACAATCCCGCACTTGAAAGTTTTTTCCCAGTAATTCAGGCTCCAATGTATATGTCATTGCAGTATGAAGTGTGGGGAATTCATATTCTTCGTGCTGAAAACCTTGACGTGGGAACTCTTGTTTCTCATAAGCAAGAACAGTTAATTGGTGTTCTGTCTTATGAATGGGATGAACAAACGAAATAACATCGCCTACTGAAGGATTTTTAAAATGAACACCCTGAATTGTAACAAGCTCTCGTTCTAACTTTAAACTGATAGTTTTGATTTCAGGCTTTCTTTTTGTTGACCAAGGAAATGAGATGCGGTGAAAAGACCAAACCTTTGTTTCATCCAAACCGTAATACCTGATTATTTCTTTGGACTCTCTTTCACATCTTTCTCCGTCAGGCATACAGCTTTTGGGAAGCCATTGAATAGCGTTGCCGTGTTTAGCAATAACAGGCTTTCCGTTAACCCGTAAATGTGTTCTGAAATTTACATCTATCGGATTTTCTTGTTCAATTTGTTCACGGAGTTCATCACTGATGTTTTCATCCCTTGCAAGAACGGGATACCATCTATCAATAAATGCTTTTTCTTTTTCGGGTTGTATTTCAATACAGAAATCAACAACCAAACCTTTTGAACAAGAATAAACGGCAGGTATGTGCCATACCTCATCGCCCCAAGAAAAAGTCTTGTTTATAACTATCTCTTCACCCGGTTTTCCTTTGGCGTTTTTATTCCAAAAACCGTGTTCATAATATACTGCCCATTCTGTTGGAACTTCGGGAGCAGCCGCATTCATTTCGGGATCGTAGTAATCTTCAGTGTACGGAATCTGAGATAAATCAAATTCAGCTTGCAATTCCTTAACATATGCAAAAGAATCATATATTGGTTCAAGACAGAATTTGCTCTTTATTTCTTCCAATACAGCTTGTTGCTTTTCTGTTACAGGATTATCTATAAGAAAAGCTTTGTATTGTTCTTCATCCCAAGCATAACACTGTTCCAAAGCGGCAATATCACCGCAATGAAGGAGCAAACGGAGCAAATCTTCAAAACAACGTGCAATAGGATGAACGCAGTCACCGAAATTCATCGGACTTACGGCAAAGATTATTTCACCAAACTGCAGAATAGTGCAGAAATGTATGCCATCAACACCTGATGAAGCAATAATTTGAGCCTTTTTCGGTGTACAATAATAAAGCTCAAAATCACCGTTCATATCAAACCCTAAAAGGGATAAGTCTATTTCTGTTTTCTTAAATGATTTTATATCCATAAGTTTATATCTCTTTTTCAAAAATTAAGTCAAGTTCTTGCGTGTGACCTGTACCACGTTGTTTTGTGGGGATATATCCAACATATCTCCAACCTTGTTCTGCTCGTTTATTTATAATTGAGCGATAATCCTCAATAGAATAAATATTACCTGAGCCTAAACCCCAACCACCAAAATCACATCTGACGGTTTCGTATTCGTATTTATACATAAAATCACACTCCTTTAGCATTAATGGAAAAATCTATGCTTTTATAGGAAAATTATATCATATATATATCATAAATTTCAATACACACAAATCCTTCCATTCTTAAGGGGCCGAGTTCAAGTGCTTCTGCAATGATATAGTCAATTTTCAGTACCCAGGTACCTTCTTATAGTTTAAATAGTTCAGCAATTAAAGTGTGCTCGGCAACCTTTCTTTTCAATCTATTGTAATGGCAACTACATAATGCTATAATTGTTTTATGAAAGATATTACTTCAAGGAGTAAGGTATGGATAATAAGAAGTTAAAAAAACAGATTTATAATATATGGGCTGAGCAGGAGCCATATATTCGTAAACTGTGTACCTATAAACTTAAGAGCTTGCCTGAACATATTGATGATTGTATTCAGGATGTTTTTCTTGATTTGTCTGATGCTTTTGATAAAGGAAAAATAATAGAATATCCAAAAGGATGGTTAACAAAAGTAGCAAACAATAAAATAAAAGATATCTATACACAAGCAAAAAAAGACGCAGAAAGACTTGTTTACATTGATTCTCAAACTTTTGATAATACATATTATGGTGTTGTGTATGATGAATATTTCCAAATTGAAGATGAGGAAATTCCGGCTCTTAAAGAAAAAGTTATTAATATGCTTGATGATAAAGAACAGCAATTACTATATGACAGATATACATTAAAGAAGTCCATTTCTGTAATTGCAGAAGAATATAATGCTACAGAAAATAACATTTATCAGAAACTATTCAGATTAAAACAAAAAACAAAAATGTTAATTGAAAAAGTATTAAGCGAATAAAAATTTATAATTTTTTTGTAAGAAATCTGAAAATGTCAGACTATATAGTTGGAGGTAGAACAAATAATGCTTACAGATAAAGAATTTTTATCCTTCATCAATGATAAAATGCTCGATGGTTCACTAGAAGAAAACCTTAACAGAATAATTGATGAGGAGATGGAAAAGTCCGAAGAAGAAATGGACACAGAGCTTATTGAGTTTTGTTTAGATAAATTAAACAAGCTTGATGCTGAAACACCTGATACAGACGAAAAGAAAGGTAATGGTGATTTCCATGGTAAACACATAAAACTCAATTTCAAAAAGTTTGCCGCTATTGCCGCTGCAATTGCAGTCTTTCTCGTTGGCACATTGTCGGTATCTGCAGTTGTATTTGACGTTAATTTGTTTGATGGTATTGTTGAACTTTATAATGATTATATTCGTATTAATTTTGATAAAACTGAAGACAAAGCGGATGCTTATCAGCTTCTCAATACTGAACTCGCAAAGGAACTTGCTGACAATGGATTTAATGAACTTCTATTACCTGAGGCAATTTTATCTGATGAATATGATATAACAAAAATAGAATATGAAAAAGGTGAATACATTAACTCTGTTAATATTATGTTCGAGTACAAAAACAAACTTGGCAGTATTGATATTAGTAAATATGCCATGGAGGACATAGTGCCGGATGTAGAATTCCTTAACGTCACAAGTAATATTGAAGAACTAACAATAGGCAACACAACTGTATACTGTTTTATGCAAGATGATTATGCGGCAATTACTTATAGAGATGGATTATCTATTTATTTCATTCAAATTCCGTTAAAACTATCCGACGCAATAGAATTTGCAAAAACCATTAAGTAAGTGTTGTTGGATGAAATTTTCTTCATAGAATAAAATAGCAAAACATAATTGCAATTATTGGTTTAATTATAAAAATACATATTTTATGTAAGAAAAAAGATGCCGTTGATAAAGAATCTATTAAGATTTTGATTTTTCATTTCCTGTTTTCCGTTGTAAGCTTTTTGGGAATCTATTGGGTATTTGGAAACAGCTTTTAAAAAGGAGTGATATTATGAAAAAGCCAATAGTTATAGTAGGATATTTACTTGGTTGGATATATCCAATCAGTGCAATTATAATAAATCTTCTAAATGTCAAAATAAAATTAATGAGTGCTTTTGATTTTCATAATGATTCAATAATGGGTTATCTGTTATATGGTACAATATTTTCGTTAATTACATTTACAATTTATTATGTTTACCACTATAAAAAGTTTGATATTTCAAAGGGATTCTATTTTACATTTATAAATGTTATATTATATTATCCGAGTTTAGTGTGCAATATGTTTTACCCTGATAGTTGGGATGCACCTATACCTACTGCAATTTTAGTTGTTGATTTATTGGTGATAGCGTATACGCTTTATATCACACCGAAAAAATTAAAATCATAAATATAAAACAGGAGTGTGATTGTATGAAAACTGGTCTAATAGTTAAATTGAAAAATATTTTCATGTATATTACTTTAATTTGGGCGTCTGTCATGTTAGCGGTATATTTAGTCGTTCTTTTTGAGATACCTTTATTTGCTTGGATTAGTTATCTGCCTTTAGGTGAAGAGTTTTGTCAATTCTTATCTTTTTTGATGTTATTTGGCATATGGATAGTTCCTGCTCTTTATATAATAACAATATTTCTTATGATCTTTGTTAGAAAAAAATTAAAAGAAGATAGTCAAAACAAAAGAATATCAGTATCTGTGATAATATTGCCAATATGTCTTGCGGTTTTAATGTTGTTAACTAATTTCATGGAACTTTTGGCATAAACAAATGTGTTTATGCACGTTAAATTTAAATTTTACAAGGAGTGTGATTGCATGAAAAGATTATTATACATATTGTCGATAATAACCTGTATTTGTTGGGCTTTTGTTCTTTTGATGCTTATCAATCCGGCTGTTGTTGGATATGATGATGGTATAGGTTTTTTTATTGAGTTTATTACTATTATACTAACAATTATAACGATAGTCTCTTGGATGGCTTTTGGAATTATAAAAAAACTAAAAAAATGATAAAATCAATAGTCGTAATACAGAAAGAGTTTTAGTTCAGTTTACATCTGATTATACCGTTGCCGAAAGTGATAAAAATGCATACGGTGTGACGAGAAGATCGCAAGAAGAATGTAAAACCGTTTTTGAGGAAATTATAAAATATATCCTATAAAACATAGTGTCAAAAACATTTTCTAAAACAATTATTGTTCCCACAGGATACACATATCGCGTGGGAACAGTATGCTGAAAAAATAAGCTTTTAGTGTTTAAGGATACAGAACTAAGGACGATTTGTCTCTATATACAATTCAAATTTCAATGGAATTAGACGATGCAATATAACTCGCCAAAACTATAAAATAAGGAGTATTTATCGTGAAAAAATTTATATCAATATACTCGTCTTTGTTAGTGTGCTTCGCTCTATTATCTATGTGTTTTTTATTTGGTTGTTCAAGTGTTGATTCAAAACCATCAGCAGATGAAAAAAACGAATCAGAAAACACCTCACAAAGCATTAATCTGAATGAAGATGTTATATTGCCAAAAGTCAATGTTAAATCAACAAATTTGGCAAAAGAATTTAAAAATTTGAACCTAAACAATTTTACAATCGTAAATGCTATAGGCAATACTTACTATGGGTATAAATCTACATATTCAGATGGCGGAATAAATGACGAATTTATGTTGATTGAATCTAAATCAGGAAAAGAAATAAGGTTAAATACTCCTCAAAACATTACAAACTGGTCAGTTGGTTCCGGTTCTATGGTAGTGCTTAAGGATAAATATCTTTACGAATGGAAAAGCTACACTTCAGAATTTTCTGAAGATACTGCTCACGATGTGAAATTAACAAGAATTGACGTCGAGAATGGAACTATTGAAATTGTCGATGAATTAGAATGCAGTAACCCACTAATTTATATGTGTCAAATAAATGATACAGAATTTTTATCATATAGCATTACACAAGGACCTTCTGATAAAACGGAATATGCCGTAATATCAACGGCTTGGATTTATGATATAAATGGCGAAAAAAAAGAAATAATTAATGAAAGATATGAAAATGATGTAAGTTGGACAGACAGTGAAGGAATACTAATAGAACGCTTTGCGGTAAAAGATGGAGAACTATTTGGGTTGGGGCGCCGTCTGATTTCCGGTAAATATCAATTCTTTTTATATCATTATGACAAAAGCGGAAAATTAATGAATGAAGAAGCTTTAATTGGTTTTGAAAACATCATTGGTTCAGAACAAATGCTTGAACTTCATTTAATGGAAGACTATATTGCATTTCGAACATATGAAAGCCTTACAAACTATATTTGCAAAAAAACACAAAATGGAATTGACCTTGTAATGAAAGGTGCGGACCGTCAAGTCCAATATGCCGTTACAAACAAATATATCTTTTTTATTGAGAGTAATGTTAATGTGTACAGCGGAGAAATTGAACAGAATGATTATCCGCTATATATAATTGACATACAAAATAACAAAATCTATGCAACAAATTTTTCCGTGCCTTTAAAAGACCCGTATTTCGTTAATATTCAACCACTGTCTAATGAAAGTCTGCTTATTACATATTGCGATAATGGTGCTTATGATCCGCTAAAAATCAAGCAGTTTGTGATTGATGAAGATACAGTTTATAATGTAACAGAAAAACTGTATTAAGCACCCTGTATTTGATAGCTAAAAAGGTGGTATTGTAATGAGAAAATCAAAATTATTGATTGCTTTTGTTGTCGTATTGCTGTTGGCTGTGATTGTTGCTTCTGTATTATTAGTTTTTAACAATCAAAAAATAATGATTCAAAATGCAAACTTAAATAAAAATATAAACAGCTACAATGTTGTTATCGAATATTTGAGGGATGTAATTAATGACAATCATAAGGATTCATATATCTGTATAGGGATTGATGGTTATACCAAGGATGATGTCATTCTATCTCTTGCGTCAAAAGACGGAGAAATATTAGAAACGTGTGAAGAAGTTGATAGTGCCTTAGCCATTATTAAAGCTGCTTTTTCTGATATGGGCTACACACTTGATGCAATAAGGATTAAAGATGGTTGCATCTCGTTCGATACAATTGATGGACAATATTCACTAATTTTTGCATTAGATAAGACAGCAAATATTGGTAGTATTAGATGGGGAGATTCTGATACTAATATAAAAAAGGCACAAGATAATTGGTATCATAAAAATTCAAACTAAAATATTAAAACATTTAAAATAAAACAAATTTAGTTGGACCTAGGATTCATTTTTTGAGGTGGTACGATTATGTATCACCTCGTTTTTTACTGATAACTAAAGATATATAAAAACACACAAAATTTAAATGAATTTTTTATGTAACATTTTTTGTAAGAATCATAAAATTTCAAGACTATATTTTTAGAAACAACATTGAGAAGAAAAGGAGCCCAATAATGTTACAAAAAAATAATGATAATCCTAAAAAATTCAAGTTTCATCTATCTGAAAAACGAAAAAACATAATATTTATAATGATGTTTGTACTTTCTTTTTTCTCATATATCGATTTAGTTTTTGATGTAACCTTGTTTAAATATGTTCCATTATCTGATATTTTTTTACAAGATCGTTTTCGCTCTCAAGCAATTAATTATATTCCCTTTTCTGATTGGTATGTTGATCGAAGCGGAATGTTTCGTGATATTATATTAAACACAATCTTATTTTTTCCTTTTGGCTTTTTATTACAAATGATATCTAAAAGAAATAAAATATGTATTTATTCATTTGTAATTCCATTGACTGTTAGTTTTTTTATTGAAGTTATGCAGTATGTGTTTTATCTAGGTGTTACTGATATAACAGATGTAATAAGTGATACCTTAGGAGCTGTTTTAGGATGCTTATCGTACATGTTATTTAATACATTTTTTTGGAAAAAGAAAGAAAAAGCAAACAAAATACTTTTATGTATTATTGGCATAATTGCCGTAATTAATTTTTCTTTATCATTATAATATAAGGAGCTGAAAAATAAATGAAATTAAAAAAATAATAACTTTATTGTTAGCAATAATTTTTCTTATGGCGAATACTACAAATTTAGCTTTTGCAAGTGATACCATACAAGAAGATGAACAAGTGTTTGAGTTGGTATGGTTTGATGATGAAGGCAATATTGTTCAACCTAGAATCAATGCAGATGGCTCTTTTTTTAGTTTTTGTTTATAATTATATCTTGTCCAGATTTCGAAATTCTTTTTTTAAGCTGATGATTTTAAAAATGTGATTTTATCTTTGATAATAAGATTATTTATCCAACTGTTTCCAAAATATAAAGCAAATCATAATCAAAATTTTTGTTTGAAGATATAAGTGGAATGACACGATCAAAAGTGTGATTAAATAAATTCTGTTCAAGTTCAAATCTAGATGGAGAAAGCAGTACGGTAAAATCCACTAGATTAGTCGTTGTTTTAAATTCAATTTTATAGTTACAAATTACCAACACATTGAGTTTGTTTTTCATTTTTTCTCCTTAATTTTAATTCATAAAATATTAAGTATAATTAGATATTATCCTGTTTCTTATCTTACAACAATTCAGTATTATTGTAAGTAAATCGTTCTACAAGAAAGATTGATGAATATACAAAAGCCAACTCATGTTAGATGTAAGTTGGCTTCAATCGTATTAAAAATTAACTTTTATGTATAATAATTAGTTTTGTGGTGTCGGTGAAAACCGACACCATATTTTCTTTTTCGAAAAAGTTCTTGACAAGTAAACAAATGTTCTCTATAATAAATTGGTAAATAATGTATTTACCCTACAACTAAATATAATCTGAAACATATATTTTTACTTATTGGCTTTATGCCAACACATATTATCTGACCGAAAAAGTATAGTCCGATACTCGGTTAGTAACATACGGACAATCAGAGCTTAAAGTTTAAGCCGTTACATAGTTTCAGTACAAACTGTGCGAGAGGAAGAAATGTCCTCCCGCTATTTGTGCTGTCTATGTGACGGCTTTTTTGTTGTGCAATTTTAACGAAAATAAAAAAGTTTTGAAAAAACCTACAAAAATCGGCGTTTTAAAAGTCACCCCTTGAGGGATGTTTTCTCTCATGTGCTTGACAACTGAATGACCGTCCGAAAGTGATATGACTTTGCGATGATATGAGCGATGCAACGCTGCGGTGAGATTCCGGGGCAGGAACTATTTCGGGTGAAACGGCAAAAAGAGAATTCTGTGGAACATTTTTGTAGTGCTTATTCTCATTACTATTAGGGGCAGTTTCTTTATATAATAACTGCCCCCACCAACTGAAATCAGTATAAAGGATACTATAGCCACCCTTAAAATATCAGGAACATTTTAAGGCACTCAATTCTCATTTATATATAGAGTAAGTTTGTTCATTTTCCTGCGTACATACGTACACTTGTACGCACGTACGCAGCGAAATCGCTTAACTCTCATATATATTTTTTGATTATGGTGAGCAAAACATCAAAATTTGTGCGGTATATAAGTAGGAAATACATACACTGACCTACCCTACGGCAAGGAGGTTAAATAAAAGGAAAGGAGTAAAAACAAGTAAGCCGAAGATAGGAGGAATAAGAAATGAGTAAAAATTCAGATGGCAAATTTTCAAATGACGAATTTGGTGTTGAGGGGCCTGCATGGGCTGACGGAAAAATAATCAATGAGGCAATATTCTGTGAGGAATTTCTGAGCAAGCATAAAATTCTCTTCTCGGGTGGTTCGTTCTTTACTACTGAAGGCAGAGTTGTTGATGAAATACCTCTTAAGAGAATGGTATTTGATGACCTCAAAATCTGTGCAGTAGCTAATGTACCGCAGAAGATTTCAAATATCGTTGAGCTTTTGAAAATAGAAGCACTTGATGAAACCTTTGCACCCGAAACAGACAGAATACACCTTGAAGACGGCACACTTTATTTTAACGGTTGCTTTGTCGATATCAAAGAAAGTGTTGTACGAACAAGGCTTCCTGTAAGGTACAATCCTTATGCACCGAAGCCTGAACGATGGCTGTCTTTTCTCGATGAACTGCTTTATCCGGAGGATATACCGACACTTCAGGAGTTTATCGGTTACTGCCTTATACCGAGCAATAAAGGTCAGCGAATGATGGTTATCAAAGGTAACGGCGGTGAAGGTAAATCGCAGATAGGTGCTGTTATGACAACGCTCTTTGGTAGCAACATGAAAGACGGAAGCATCGGCAAAATCTCCGAGAACAGATTTGCAAGAGCAGACCTTGAGCATATTCTGCTGTGTATTGACGATGACCTTCGTATGGAGGGACTCAAGCACACAAACTATGTCAAATCCATTGTTACCGCACAAGGAAAGATGGACCTTGAAAAGAAGAATAAGCAAAGCTATCAGGGATATATGTACGCAAGACTTCTTGCTTTCAGCAACGGTGACCTGCAGGCTATGTTTGATAAAAGCGACGGCTTTTTCAGACGTCAGCTTGTACTGACAACCAAGGACAAAAATGCTGAAAGAATTGATGACCCTCATATAGCAGATAAAATGCGCAAGGAAATCGAAGGTATATTCTTATGGGCATTTGAAGGCTTACAGAGATTACTCGCCAATAACTTTCAGTTTACAGAGAGTGAACGTGCGAAAAGTAACCGTGAGACCGTTAAGCGTAATAATGTCAATGCAGTTGAATTTATGGAATCGGACGGATACTTTGTATTCGCAGAAGATAAGTCCGTAACCTCAAAGGAACTGTATGAGATTTACAAGCTGTGGTGCGAAGAAAATGCCTTGTCGCCTATGAGTTCAAGAAGCCTGAGTGACTTTCTGATTGCCAATGAAAACAGGTATGGTATTAAAAGCAGTAACAATGTTTACAACAGAGAGCATCGCAGAGTAAGAGGCTTCATTGGCATAGAGGCGACGGCATCACCATTTATGAATAATCTGTATGGTTCATAAATGGTGAGTGTAAAGTTTTACGGGGTACAGGGTGGTTTTACAAAAACAGCCCTGTTGGGTGGCAATTCGCAAATTGCAGGGCAAAGCCCTATAACCCCCTCGGAGAGCGCAACAGCATCTTTTGATAGCATTATGGATGTCAAAAGTGCTTTTGCGTTACTTTTGACAAAAGTAACAAAACTTGAGACGGAATTTATTTTAAATAAGGATGTGATAAGTATAAGGAAAACAATATCATTCAGCGTAGGTAAAGGCTCACTTACTCATAATCGCAGAGATTTCATTGCACAGAACGTTGACTCTAATAGAACACAGATGAACATTGAATACTGTAATGAAAATCTCGAGCAGGTGTATCATCAGATGTTTGATGATGCTCTTCAAAGATTCAATGATAAGCAAAAACGAGCCGACAGAAAGATAGAAAGCTATTATGATAAAATCCGCACCGGCAAACAAGAAAAGCTCTTTCACGAGGTTATTGTTCAGATTGGCAACAGAGAGGATACAAACTCAAAATCAGCCGACAGCGAAATTGCTGTCAGGATTCTTGATGAATATATGAAACACTTTCAGGAGCGTAATCCAAACCTGAGAATCTTCTCCGCTCATCTTCATCTTGATGAAGAAACACCACATCTGCACATTGACTTCGTTCCCTTTGTAACAAACAGCAAAAGAGGTCTTGATACCCGTGTTTCACTTAAACAAGCACTTTTATCTCAAGGGTTCAAGGGAGAGAGTAAATTTGAAAGTGAATGGAGTAAATGGGCATTATCGGAAAAACAGCAGTTAGCTTCTGTTATGGAAAAGTACGGTGTTGAATGGGAACAGCTCGGCACTCATAATGAGCATTTGAGTGTTTATGATTATAAGAAGAAAATGCGTGCCGAAGAGATACAGAAGCTTGAAGAAAAGGCGGAAAGCCTAACAGAAAAAATTAACGATATGCTCGATTTCGAGGTTCAGGTGGAAAGCTTTACAAATATGTTTTATGACGAAGAAGAGTACAAGCTTCCCGAACCGAGTTCCTTAATGTCGGCAAAGGCATATAAGACTAAAATAGTTGAACCTCTGTTTAATCGTATTATTGCTCTTGCAAAAACGGCAGTTAAGATGTGCTTTGAGCTTAAAGCTCAGGTTGAAAACTTAAAGCTGTGGGGCACCCGTGATAAGAATATGGTTAAACATCTCACGAAAGAAAATGATGCCCTTTATACCGAAAATCAAAAGTTGCATAAAGAGGTTAAAGAATTTAAACTCCTTAAACGCATTTTCGGTGAAGAAAAAATATCAGAGCTTATTAAAACAGCCAAAGAAACAGAACAGACTCAAAGAAAATCAAAATCTAAGAAATATGAAAGGAATAGATAAATGAATAAAGAAGAAAATTTTATTGAAGAACTGTTTGGAAAAACAGAAGAAACAGAGGTGTCAAAGCCTCAGACAACCGAAATCGTAAATATGGCTGTAGGTAGCGTTGTACCGAATCTCAAAAATCCGTATAAATACCGTGAGGAGGATATGAAGCCGTTGGAGGACAGTATTCGTGAAAACGGTATTATTCAGCCGCTTATGGTGCGAAAGGACGATAAGGCGGATGTGTATGAAATCATATCAGGTCACAGAAGATACCTTGCAGCAACAAGGCTTGAAATGACAGAGGTTCCCGTTGTTGTATTGGACATAAGCAAAGAGGAAGCAGACATCATCCTTGTTGACAGTAACCTACACCGAGAGCATATTCTACACTCGGAGAAAGCCTTTGCTTACAAGATGAAAATGGATGCTCTGAAAAAGCAAGGGAAACGCACAGATTTAACTTCGGACCAAGTCGGACCGAAGTTATCTGCAAAGGAAATCTCGGATGAAGACAGTGCATCTCAGGTAAAAAGATATATCCGTCTGACAAAGCTCATTCCAAAGCTTCTCAGTATGGTTGATGAGAATAAAATCTCTTTCTCTGTGGGCGTTGAACTTTCGTATCTCACAAAAACAGAGCAAACAAACCTATTTGATTTTATTGAGAAAGAGCTTTGTACTCCTTCACTCTCACAAGCACAGAAGCTGAAAAAGTTATCTCAGGAGGGTAAACTGAATGTTGAGGAAATATCTTCCATTATGAAACAGCCGAAAGCAAATCAGGTTGTTACAGTTAAAATCCCCGATGATAAAATCAGTAAATATCTCAAGCCTACTGCCACTGTAAAGGAAAAAGAGGATTTCCTTGCGAAGGCTGTTGAGTATTACGGAAAGCATCTTATGAAACAGAAAGACAGAGGTGCAAGGTAATGACAGAAAAGATTTTATCCTTTTGGGAGTATTGTAAATTAAGTTTTCACAGAATAATAGACAATACCCGAGGAGAATACAATCCGGATGAAGCTTATGATGAGAATGAATATGTAATCAACGGTGTCCGCTATGTTGTATCTACCCGTTTCAGTAAAACAGAAAATAAAAGTATGAAAGAAAAAATATCAGCTTTTATCGGAAGCGATTTTGCACATTTGACAATTGCCGATGATATAAATACACTTAATACAGAATATGTAAATTCGACTGCCGGAGAAGGGAGGATAAATGCAGTCAGATAACCTTGGCATAACAGCCATTTATTGCCGTTTGTCCCGTGACGACGGCACAGACAGCGAAAGCAACTCAATAGGTAATCAGAAAAAGTTGCTGTCACAAAAAGCAAAAGAGTTAAAACTCACAAACACAAAGTATTATGTTGATGACGGTTATACGGGAACTAATTTCAACAGACCCGGTTTTCAGGCAATGCTTGAAGATATTGAAATGGGATATGTAACAACCGTAATGGTAAAAGACTTATCCCGTCTCGGCAGAGATTATGTTTCGGTCGGTCACTATACGGATAACTTCTTTCCTGAGCATAATATCAGATTCATAGCGGTCAATGACCTAGTGGACAGTAATGAAGGTGATAATGAAATTGCACCGTTCAAGAATATTATGAATGAGATGTATGCTCGTGACATAAGTCGCAAGGTCAGAAGTTCACACAGAATTCGTGGTAATCTCGGTGAGCCATTATCTCAACCGCCTTACGGGTATATGAAAGACCCGAATAACAAAAAGAAATGGATTGTTGATACCGAAGCAGCGGAAGTTGTTAAAAGTATCTTTGCAATGTGTATTGAAGGTAAAGGTAATGAAACTATTGCCCGTATCTTACAGGAAAACAAAGTAATGATACCGATGGCATATTGGCAGAGCAAAGGTCTTAACAAGGGCGGTAAAAAAACTCAGCCTGACCCTTATAAATGGTGTAAGACAACAGTACAGAAAATTCTTGCACAACAGGAATACTGCGGTGATGTTATCAACTTCAAAACTTACTCAAAGAACTTCAAGAACAAGAAAAGACTTCAGAATCCCGAAGAGAATTGGAAGATATTCAAGAATGTTCATGAGCCGATAATTGACAGAGATACTTTTGAAACTGTTCAAAAGATGAAAGCCAAAGGTAAACGCAGAGCACCTAATCCCGAACATGCTGAAAAGAATATGTTCTGCGGATTGCTATACTGTGCCGATTGCGGAAGTCCCTTATGGTTCAATGTCAATCATCCTAATACTGACATCAAATATTTTATGTGTTCCAACTACAAAGGTCGCAGAGGCACCTGTGAGGGTACACATTATGTCAGAGCTGATTCTTTGGAGCAGATTGTGATGCTTGAGCTCAGAAGTCTTGCAAGTTTTCTCATTGAAGATGAAGAAGCCTTTGCAGATATTCTTGAAGCAAAGACCAATAAAAGCATACTCAGTCAACAGAAGTTTCTTGAAAGCAGTATTGATAAATCTGTTGCAAGAACAAAAGAAGTTGCCTTGATGTATGAAAAACTCTTTGAGAAGCACATCAACGGTATTGTTAATGAAGAAAGCTTTATGCAGTTATCACAGAAGTACGAAACCGAGCGTGATGAACTGAAGGTAAAAATCAGGCAATATCAGGAAGAGCTTTCAGAGATAGAAAATCTCCGTACAAGCAAAGAGCAGTTTACTTTTGCTGTCCGTAAGTTTATGCAGATGGAAACGCTTACACCTGCACTCTTGAATGAACTTATTGAGAAAATTGAAGTCCATTCTATTGAGGGCAAGGGAAAGAACAAAACACAGAGGATTGTTATTCACTACCGCTTTATCGGGATTATTGAAAATCCTGTTAAAGAGGAAAATATCGTCCTTGAAGCAAGACAAGGCGTTGCCGTTGAATATCTCACGGCATAACAAAAAAGAGCAGGCTACAAACCTGCTCGATACATAACAATATTAACTATGAGGAAATGTAAAAAAGAAAAGTGAGTATTCACTTGTGTTATGAATACTCACTATGGTGCGAGAGACGGGACTTGAAGGTAGCAGTCTTCAAAAAGTGAAGAAAATTCTAACAATTTTACACTTAGGAAAGTACTGATGAAAAGCACACGAAAGTTTATTATTTTTAGTAGCTTTTATAGTGCAAGTGACATTGAAGTGTCCTGAATTTTAGTGTAAAGTTTCTATCTCTTCAAGAAAGATTGCACTTAATAGGAAGCTGTTTTCGGAAGAGTAATTATTTCATCCAATTTTGCAATCTCAGATTGCTCTCTATTTTTATACACGTGCGTATAGGTGTCTAAAGTCATAGCTATGTTTTGGTGCCCTAACGCTTTTTGTAAAAATTTGGGATTAGCACCATTATCTATCATAAGTGAGGCAAAAGTATGCCTGAGCTTATGAAGTGATTTGTATGGTATTCCATAGTCACTTTCCATTCTATACATAAATCTTTCATAGTGAATACTGATTCCGTCAGGTCTGTATGGTTCTCCGTTGGACTTTGATAGAACGTATCCGAGGTCTTTGAACTCCTTACCATACTTCAATTTGTTTGTTCTATAGTTCAATCTTTCTTGACGAAGAATTTCAGCGAGAGAATTTGGAATGGGAATCACTCGGTTTCCTGCTTTTGTTTTTGGGGATTTGACCGTTTCTTCTCCGTCAACAACAACCCTTGTTTCGACTATGTTCAATTCAGGATTTTCTGTATCGATTTTTGTGCTTTCCCATTTTAGCCCGAGCATCTCTCCTCTTCTAAGCCCTGCCAGAGCTCCCAGCGCTATCGTGATATGAGCTATATTGTCATTTTGTGATAGTTCTAGTAGCCTGTTTATTTGCTCTATGGTGTACGCTTCAATTGGTGGTGTGTTTTTAGGGGGAAGTTTGATGTGCTCTGTTGGATTGCAATGTGGCTTGATGATATCTTCTGTTATTGCTGAATTGTATATCGAATGAAGAAACATCAAATAACTGCGAACTGTTTTTGGACTTGTATTATCAGAAAGAGTATTGACCCAATTTTGAACCATTCTTCTTGTGACATCTTTGAGCTTGTATTTACCAAAAACTTTTTTTATACAGTATGGTTTACTGCTTTCATATAGCCTTCTATAATTTGATGTCGTTGTGGGACTCAAAAACTTCGTGAAAATGGGAAAATAGACTGTTTCTGTGAACTTTTCAAGTGTAATTTCTTTTGCACTCACAAATTCACCCGTCGCAAGGTCAATTTCAACTTGTCGTTTGAACGCATCAACAACGCTTTTAGGTGTCCCCACAGGGAATGTTTTGGATTTTCTTCTTCTCTCACCCATCAGAGGTGGCAATTCATACATTACCTTGTATCTTTTATTTTTCCCTTCACCAATTATTTCAATATGAGCCATTGTTTTTTCTCCTTTCAATTTTTTTACTCAAAGGAATAATGTATATTCAAAATTTAGTTATTTTCATTTTTTTGGGGTTTCCTTTGCACTTGTTTTAGTGCAAAGGAAAAGCGAAATTCATTTTATTTCCATTGTTTTTCCAAATCTTTCATTTAATTTTTCTCTGTACTTTACTGCCCAAAAGCACTTTTTTCCAAATTTCCATTTTTCCATATGCAACAAAAAGATTATTTTATTTTTTCCAATGATTTTGAGACAAATTGCAAAATCTCTATGTTCCGATGTTTTTCTTCAAAAATTTTTATTTGTTTTCTGTAGATTTTCTATGTTCCATTGTTTTTGTATGTTTTTGAAATTTTTATTGTTATTCTTCATTTGTTTCATTATCGTTATTATTTTCTTCTTCATCTTCGAAAAAAGGTATTATTTTTACAAATTTTGAGTATATTTCGCCTGTTAACGATTCTCTATCTTTCAAGGTGAATTTTATCATTGTATTTACAAAATCATCTGTGTTTACGACATTTAAATCCTCTGAAAAGCACCTTGCAAATTTATCGAACAAAACACTGTTGATAGGCATACTGATGTTGAGCGTTTCATTGGATGTTCCGTCAACCTGTATTTTTAACCACAAGTATTTTATGTCCATTGAAACAGTTGCTTCAGTTATTGTACCTGTATATTCTCCCTCTGGGAGACGTCCTGTTATATTTTGTAATTGGATATTCATTGTGTTTTCCTCCATTTGTTAATCTATTGAAAATTTAATTTCAAAACATTGCTGAACAGGTAAACCCTTTTGTAGTTTCAATCTTTTATAAGGTCTGTCTTTACCTGCTATTAAGTGACCGTTATTTTTCCAACCCTCGTATATTATTTTGAAATTTTCAAAGCCATTTTTTGAGAGGATTTCTTCTACAACCGACCTCAAAATTGTCAACTTTTTATAGGAAGGCTTTGATGGTAATGATGAAATCACACCATATATAGATTCGCCATTATATGCGTGGGTTGAGTCGTACTTGTTTTCGTGGAAAAAGCGATTATTATTTCTTGTTACAAATTGTAAAACACATTCCAAAGCTTTTTCTGAAATATCTGCTTCCGAAACAACGGATTGTTCAATAGAAAGCAGTTGTTTAATGTGGTTATTTATATTAAAATCCCAACTAAAACACTCATTGATGTAATGAGAGGTTAGAAGAATTACTGCAAGCTTTGAGAGTATTCTATCTGTCAAATCTCCTTCGTGTAAATCCAAGTCGTTATGATTTTTCTTGAGAATTTTCATACTATGATTGTAATCATCTATAATAGTTTCAATTTTACAATTTACTATGAATTCTGCAAATTTTATTCCTGCATATCCATAGTTTTGAAAGACACATTTTTTTATGTTATCTGAATTTTCTGCACTATTTGTTAACGGAAAATTCAATTCAAAAATACGGGTACGTAAACCGTTAGGGGCAGTACTGTCAATTATTGAAAATTCTGATGTGCAGACCACACAGGAATTGAATGTTTTTTGTTCTTTCAAACTTCCGTCAGGATTTTCTCGTTTTTTATCACTTCCTATTGCAATTTGGTACAAAATTTCTCTAAAAAACTTTCTGTCACAAGAAGAAGCTTCGTCAAAGCAAATTGTATGGCAGTTATTTCTGGATGCGAAACCTATTATGGCATTTTTAGTACTGTTCATCGAAACGATTGTACCTTTTTCAAGCTCTGGATTTCCAAATATACTTGCTATAAGCATTGCTGCAGTTGTTTTTCCCTTGCTTGAAGTATTACAAAAATTGAAAACAAGACATCCTAAATCCATATAGTGATTCAGATAGCCAAGAAGAATACTTGAAAAGCCTATTGAGAGACAAAGCTCAAGATTAGTATTTTTTCTGACCTCTTGTTCCACCATTTCAATCCAAGCTTCAAGAGAGCCTTTGGGCTTCAAATCCAAACTTCCTACATATTCGCTTTCATATTCTGATGTTGATATTATTTTACCTGTTAGAAAAGTAGGGGAGTCTGTATCCCAATCCCAACCAAGTGAATCGTGTACATTTTTGATTGGTGCAGAAAATGCTGAATTACTCAAATATTCAAGCAAAACTTTATTATCAGTTTCATTGAAAATACATCCGTATTTCAAAAGTTCTTTACACCCTTGAGTTGTTAATACAGTACTATCAACTATGACTGAAAGATATTCCTTTCCATTGAATATTTCAATGTTATATGTTCGTTCATTTGAGTTTGAATTTTGATAGCAAGAAACTATTTTCACATAAGTGCTAACAACCTGAATTGAATATAATTCATCACGCTTTTCTTTTTTTAGTTTCAAAATCCATTTGCTTGTAAGAATAAAACCGTCATTAGAAATTTTAAGATACTCAAGGTATTCATCTGTTGAGATGATTATAGGCTTGAATCCGTTGACTAAGGTATCAAGAATTTCTTGTTTGTTATTGTGGAGTTGTATCTCCATAACTATTACCTCCAAGTATTATTTTTTGATGAATGAGAACACAAGAGTTGTTTTAGTTCATCTGTTTTGTCAATGTAAACTAATTTTCATTTTTAAACCTCCTTTTGCGACAGGAATTTAGGATGTATTACTATTATTTGCAATATAGAAGAAAAAATTACCATTTGATACAAAGTGGATTTTCTATCATCCAAAGTTTAGTTAATTGGATAAGATTATTATCAAAAAAATAAAAACTTATAAAAAAAGCAGAGCCTCCGAAGAAACTCTGCTTTTAGTGGTATATACAATTTTCAAAAAGATTGTCATATTATTTTTATGCTTTTTCAGGAATTTCAAGCATTTGGGGTGTTATGGTTATTTCTTTCAATTTCCATTTATCACTATTTGCTCTTATCCCCAAGAAGAGAGGGTGTGCAAAATCAACATCTAATGTGTCATTGGATGTTGTGATATGAAATGCTTTTGCTTTGCGATGGTATTTCTTGAATATATTTAAAGCTTCTGCTTTTGTACGCTGACAGGCAAAAGATGTTGCCATTGAATTGCCCCAAGCTATTATGAATTTGTACTCAGCAAAGCTTTTATCACACATTATGGATTCAATGTATTGCAGGTTATCAACATCAACTTGTAGTCCTTTAGCACTCAATTTGCCATCAACTACCTTTGAGAACAGATTGATTATTCTCAATTCACACAGTCCCATTTCCTGCATATGTGAAACAAGATGATTTAGTGTTGAGTCCGAAGCAAAAATGTTGTTTTTGTCTCTTGTAGGATATAGGGAGATGAGACATCCTTTTTCACCTTCAATGCCTTCCAATCTTTTTATGACCTCGTATGTATGTTTTCCGTCAGGTGAGCATACAATTTCGGTTTCAATTACAGCTTTTATTTTTTCAGTGTTCATAGCTTCCTCCTTAGAGTTTTCAAAAATTATAATAATACAATGTGTCGTTCTGTAGAGTCGAGCAAAAAGAATGCTCTTGTCTTTAAATCTAACATTTCATATGGAATAAAAAGAGAAATTGCATAGTCATTGTTCAAAAGAAAACAACTATGCAGTACTCTTATTTCTCTTATTTCATCTGTTAGTATCAAAACATCTGTAAATTCGTATGTAGATTTTATTATTGGTTGAGATAAGCCTATTTCTTTGTGTTTTTCAATATCTGCTATGTCTTTAAAAACAAAAAGACTACCGTGTTTTGAGAGAGTTTCACACTCATATTGTTTGATTAGGTCTTTCAAGTACAGTTTCAAATATTTGACTAATAGGATGTCTTGACCCTCTAATTTTGTCAAATCTTCTATTGAGGTTATTTTTATCATTTTCTTTTTCTCACCTTAGTTCCTGTACAAAGTAAAGTGATTGCAGTTGTAGCCCCGGCAGTAAACATTTCTATTGCTACAGTTGTAGAAGCAACCGCTGAAACAAAAGCCAAAAACAATATTATCACTCCTTTCATTTTATTTGTGGATTATTTTTTCAGTTGCAAGAACAGTAACAATAGTTCCAACAAATCCTATTATGAACCAACTCATTATTTCATCCTCCCTTATTAAAAATTCCAACCTGAATTTCAGATTAAGGTGTAATTTATTACTGTTGATAATAACAGCTTAACATATTTTTCTCGTGGTATGAGTGTCAATATATTCTCGGATTTTATCTCTCGTTTTAGTGTCAATAGAGTCTTCAAATACAAATAGAGATACTACA
The DNA here is from genome assembly GCA_017626295.1 of Clostridia bacterium. Lineage (GTDB taxonomy): Bacteria > Bacillota > Clostridia > Oscillospirales > Acutalibacteraceae > DTU089. The sequence goes on from JAGAJB010000015.1 coordinate 35,051, forward strand.
TAATCATTTTCCTCGCATATAAAAGTAGGATTAAGCAAAACTCTGCAAGAGTCACCTGAGTATATTGTTATTTCATCAGTGTATTCAAACGTTAGATTATCAAGTGTGGTCTCAAACCCCATATAAATACATTCGTTTTTTGTTGGTGTATCATCAATGAAATAAAATGTTCCAAACATAGCAAAGCTCTCTACACCAAATCTACCAAGAGCCTCACATAAATAATCTTTGACAACATCATACGCTTCTTTTAATTCTTCATATACTAAATCATTACACGAGACTATTCGCCTTACCAAAAAACCACCTCCTGAAAAATAAAAAGTGCAAATGCCCGAAAAATAGGCATTTGCACAAGTTAATATGTAATTATTAGTATCGTCTGTTTACTACCCAAACGTGTGGTCTCGGTTGTCCGTTTGGCATTTTGTTTCGTCTTGGACAATTACCTGGAGCAGGTTTCCCCGTTCCTTCGTGTCGTTGGGATTTAGCTCCACAATGCGAACAACGGTATTCAACCCATTTATCTGTTCCGAAAAGAATTCCCATTTTTATTCTCCTTACAATAGTGGTTTAGTCATTTAAAAATGAACTGAATGCATTAACTGAACGTGTTAAGCTTTTTACATTGTAATCCATTAGTTTCTGATACTTTTTTTCACATTCAAACCATTCATCATTATACTTGCTCCAAGTTTCTTGGTCTTTTGCATCAGAGCCTAATTTTTGTAACTCGCTTAAACGGTCGTCATATTTTTTGTTTGTGGATGTCATAGCATTTTCACGTTCATCTTGCAGTCTGGAAACTTCTTTTGAAAGAGTATAGTCTTCACCTTGACAATCCAAAGCATCTAATTTAGCAATTCTTCGGTCAATTCCTGAAAAACAATTTATAATTTCTTTTACATCATCAATATTCAATTTTGCAACAACACTCAATAGCTCATCGCATTCACCAATCAGTTCATCTTTATTATCTGAGCAAACAGTTAACTCTGATGAAGTGGAGTTCAGTTTGTTTCCAACATAATCTAATGCGTATGGTAAAGCAACATCTGCAACTTTTTCAAGTAAACTGAAAAAACCCATTTTAAAGCCTCCTAATTATTTCTTCCCTTTCATAAAGAATTTTTCGAACACTATATACAGAAAAACAACCGCAGCACCTGCAAAACAAATAAATCCTGCTCCGCCTTCTCCACCTAACATCATACTTACGAACGACAGAACAAAGCCTGCAATTATTAAGAATATGACGATTTTCGTTTTTGTTTTCATTAATATTCACCTGCCTTTATTTATTACCATTATCAATATGGTCTTTTAGAATGTTGCGAATCCAACGTTCCGTATATCCGTATTTGGTAGCTAACTCACGAATGTTGAAGCCGTTGTATTCATTTATTATTTGGCTGATAATGAACTCTTTACTGAATAACTCCACAGGGAAAAACATCTGTGTTCCTCTGTATTTTGCGTGAATTTTCAGTACTGCATCTATACCGATTACAGAAGAGAGCTCGCTGTATGCTCCGTTTAAACACTCGCCCTTGATTTTGTTTTTGTCTAAAGCCATCGTAATTCCTCGCAATTTGTTATCTCCTTTCTAAATTATATAGAACCATTTTGGAACTGTGTAGTGTCGCAGTTCAAGATTTTCTTCCTTGTAAAATTCCAAATATATGAAAACAAGGGGAATATTGAAAAACCTTCTTATATCATCGAATTATCACAAAAGAAAACAGGCAGTCAAGCTTCATAGCTCAACTGCCTGTTTGAATTTTTATGTTTTGAACAAAACTTTCTATTGTTTCTTCGGCTCCTGAGTGCCCAAAAGTGCCATTCGAGTGCCGAGAATGATTATTTTGCCCTTAGGAAAGTCCTTGCGAAAAGCACATAGGATATGAAAGTTTGTTTCGCAAAAGTTCTTGATATTTAAAGGTTCAATCGCATTTTGACAAGGGAAAGACAAAGAAAAAAACCTTGGTCATATAACCAAGGTCTTGGTGCGAGAGACGGGACTTGAACCCGTACGGGATTACCACACGCCCCTCAAACGTGCGCGTCTGCCGATTCCGCCACTCTCGCGAGTGCTTTAATACTATACCACCCAAATATTCATTTGTCAACACTTTTTTAAAAAATTTTTGCAAAAAATATGAAGATTGAAAAATAGCGAAAAAGAGTGGAATTTTAGTTTGTTATCTCTACATATACCGGGTATTTTGGGTTGGTGTAGCGGATACTCTTTCATTTGTTATTCTTCTAAAATTTTATTCAGCACAGTAAACTCTCTGCGGTAGAGGCTTCGCCAATCCTCTTTTTTTGAGTCATACCCGCCGAAAATTTCAAGAGCCTTTTCAATATCAACCCATTGTGCAACTATGCCGTGGTCAATTTCTGTGGGGGTAAGGGATGGCTTTCCCTGTTCTAATACCTCACAAAAGAAGTAGTGGCTTATGTAAAGTGTTTCAAAACAGTATTCGTGTATTGTTATAAATTCCTCATTGACTTTAACTTTATAGCCTGTTTCTTCAGAGAGTTCTCTTGCGCAACATTCCGCTAATGTTTCGCCCTCTTCAAGTCCGCCGCCGGGGGACATATAAATATCGGTATTTCTTTCATAAGAAAGCAAAATTTTGCCGTCTTTTATGGTTATTCCCCTGGCAGAAACACGCACTCTTTCCGGTGGGTCGGAATATGTTCTTGCATATTGTGTAACTACGGGTATATCAGTACTTTTATTGTTCACATTAAACACCTCAAAATTTGATGTTTTTATATTACCATAAAAATACGGTTCTTAAAAGTGTTTTGCAAAAAATAACGCTGTTTTTCCGTTAATTTTATCAATTGACAAAAGGGTAAAGGCGCATATATACTGTGGATATATAAAAAGTTCGGCAGGTGTTTTCATGGATAAAAAGATGTATATATTAACCTATGACCACGGCGGATTTGTTCTGTGGGGCGATGTTGTAAAACCGCGTTTGCGTAATATCGCCACCTGGATGGAGAAATACCCCAAACTTAAAATCGGTCTTGATTACGAATCATTTACCTTTGATGAGTTTAGTAAAAAAGATCCCGAAATAGTGGAAATGACAAAGGAATTACTCCTTAAATATCCCGATAGGGTAGGTTTGGGTGCAACAACCTACGGTCAGCCGTTATCCCTTACTATAAGCGAAGAGTCAAACGCACGTCAGTTACTTTACGCGGTGCGTACTAATTTGCATTATTTCGGAAAGACGCCGACTGTTTACGCTATATCCGAGTTTGCACTGAATAATCAGACACCCCAACTTATAAAACTTTGCGGTTATAAAGCGGCTATTTTGCGCTCTCATGTTATGGGTTACGGTTATCCCAAAACCTTTAACAGCGCCTGGGGTAAATGGGTAGGTAAAGACGGCACACAGATTCCTGCTGTTCCGACTTATGACGGGCAGGGCAGAGGGTACAACTGCACTACTGTCGATAACTGGATTCTTTCCCGCTGGCCTGTGGATTCCGAACTTTATTCCCTTGAAGATTTCGAGGAAATGTTTTCTAAATACCAACCTCTATTGGCATCACGGTATGATGATTTAACTCAGCCCATAGAAACCATAAATGCCTATACTGAAAACAAAGACAATTATCAGTATATTCTTCTTCAGGAAATTCCCGAAATATACGGCGAGGCACAGGATGAACTGAAAACCGAGGATAACGATTTCCACGTTCAGATGCCTTGGGGATATTGCGGTAACGAGATTTTCAACGGTATCCGTAAGGGTGAAAATGATGCAGTTCAAGGGGAGAAACTCAATTCACTTTCCGTTATGTTGGGCGGCGAATCGCTTCAGCAAAAATCCGAAGAAGCCTGGAAATACATACTTGCTGCACAGCATCACGATGTTACTATTTGCGGACTTCTTGACCTTTCTCGCCGTTTTATACCAACATCATTGGAAGCATCGGAATTTGTAAAAAAACAATCGGTTGACACCCTTATAAATCGTTTCGGAAACAAGGAAAATGAGAGTTTTATTGTGGTAAATCCTCACTCATTCCCCATAGAAGAATGGGTAGAAGTTTCCGTAAAAGATAATGTGACGGCTTTTGACGGTGAAAATGAAATCGAATGTGAAATTATTGAGGCAGACGGCAAAAAAACACTTCGTGTTCTTGTAAAACTTAATCCCCTCAGTATTAAAAGTTATGTTTTGAAAAACAAAATACCCCAACAAAAAGCAGGTTTCAGTTATAATGATGAAACAGGCGAGTTAAGAACACCTTGCTATACTATAAAATTGACTGAAAAAGGTATTGCGAATATAAATGACGTTAAAACTAATGTTGATATTTTCGACAACGGTGACGGCTACCTCTTCAGCGGTTGGGTTAATGATGAAGAATTCGCATCAAAAGGCACTTGGGAAGTGAAAGTTTCTACACATAGTGCTACCGCTGTTCAAAAAGGCGATATAGGCGGAATACCTTTCCGATTTGAAATGAATATGAACGGAGAAAGCAAACGTATAGATTGCAAAGTTCAATTTGAAATGAACAACCAGCGTGTAGGCAGAACTGATATTACACAGGGCAGACCTGTTCCGCTTACTTTAAACGGCCATCACCACGAGGACAAAATCTGTTTTGTGGCAAACGCTTGCCTCAGAAAAGACCGCCGTATGATAAGAGACTTGCCGTATTCTATTTCAGAGTGGAACGGCGCTCTCAGAAAAACCGAAGAATATTGGTATCCCGATGACCGTATTCTTATTGATACTGAGGTTTCACCGGAGGAGTCTTTTAACTCAACAACATATTATCACGGTATATATTGGGTTTCCTTACGCGATAAAGAAAAAGGTGTTGCCGTTTTCAACAAAGGTTGTATGGGTTGTGCGCTTGAAGGTAACCGTTTGTATGTTCCTCTTGTATATTCAAATGAATATATGTGCGGAACAAGAATATTGGAAGGTGTATTTGAAGACGAGTTTGCCATTATGCCTTTTGATTGTGATTTAACGGATGCGGAACTTCACCGTAAAGCAATGGTTTATCAGCAAAGTCCCATTGCCGTAACTGTTCCCAAAGGTGACGGAGATTTAACCGAGTTTACTGCTGCTGATTTCAAATCAACGGGCGGAGAGGTTATTTTAACTGCTATGTATCCCGAAGAAAATGATATTTTAGCGCGTTTGTGTAACTATTCCGATGAATCTGCAACGGTAAAATTAACATCTGCCGTAGGTTCGGTAACTGCTGAAACAGATTTATTGGCAAATGAAATCGGTTCGGTTTGTAACGGCGAACTTTCTTTCAGACCCTGGGAGATAAAAACCGTTAAAATAAAATTGCAAAAATAAATTAAACTGAAACAACACCTAAGCAGAAAAACTGCTTGGGTGTTGTAATGTTTTTATTATGCATATCTCAGAACCATATTTGCGTATTCAGTAGGGGTCATTCCCGAAACCCTTTTAAAAACAGTTGTAAAATATTGGGAATTGTTAAAACAGAGTTTCTCCGAAATTTCTGTAAAAGTGTATTTTTCTTCGCGTATCATTTCCTTTGCTCTGTCGATTTTCAGTAAAGTGAAATAAGCCATAACTCCGCAACCCATTTGTTCTCTGAAAATTTTCTTTATAACTGACGAAGAAAGGTTGAATTGTTTGACAATATCAGAAAATTCGATTTTGTTTTCAACATTATCTGCAAGGTATTCGGTTATTTCTGCAAGAACAGAATTGGTTTTATTGATTTTTATGGGTGCAACGCTTTTGTTTTCTCTGATAAGTCTTATTAAAAGTGCTTCTAAATAGAGCCTTACGAGTTGTTCACAGGCGTAATCGCCCGAATTTGACTTTTCCATTACGCTGATGTACGGGTCACCGAGCCTTGTGGCGAAGGCGGAAGTTGCTTCTTTTACGATGCTGCCTAACAAACGGCGGTCGTCGTTATTTAAGGTGATAACTTGCCCTGAAACACCCAGAAGTTCCGGGGCATCGCAATCAAAAGAGATGATAACAGAGTTAGCGGCTCTTTTTCCGTCACACCGTATATTATGAAATTCATTGGGTTTATGAAGATACATCTGACCTGATTCGAGTTCCAATTCCTGTGCACCTGCGGTTATAAGAAGATTCTTTTTATCAGCATACACAAGTTCCCAGAAATCGTGAACCTCACCCGAATAGGCAAAGTCTTTAGCATATTCAAAATAATGAACAGTGTATATTCCGTCTACTTTTAACGGACAATCTAATGAAGTCTTAAAGTAATCCATTTTTTATCACCGGGTCTATTTTATACGGTTTGAAAGAAAAACGCAACCAAAATTATAAAAGGAACGACGGATTTTGTAAGATTTCTGCAAAAACATATGATAAAATAAAACCGAAAACTAACAAAAGCAGGGTGAGTGTATGGATACAATTAAATTCGGTACAGGTGGTTGGCGAGCAATAATCGGTGAAGATTTTATCTGCCGTAACATCAGACGTGTTGCAAAAGGTATTTTTGAACTTATGAAAGAGGAGAAAAAAACTGACAAACCTGTAATTATCGGTTATGACAGGCGCTTTCTTTCGGAAGTTGCGGCAAAATGGGTTGCAGAAGTTTTTGCAAAAAACGGAATCACCGTCTGGTTTATGGAGCGTTCTGCGCCTACACCGCTTGTTATGCATACTGTTAAGGCAAAAAATCTTTATTTCGGTGTAGAAATCACAGCAAGTCACAACCCCTCATCATACAACGGTATAAAACTTTTTATTGAAGAGGGGCGTGATGCACCTGTTGAGATTACCTCAAGGCTTGAAAAAATAATAGAAAACATATCCGAAGTTGAATATCTTGATTTTGATTCAGCGGTGGAAACCGGCAGTGTTCAGTTCCTCGATAACCCCTTCAATGATTTTCTTGATGATATTATTGACCTTCTTGATATGAAAGCGTTGAGAAAACGCGGTCTGAGAGTTATTTTCGACTCAATGCACGGCTCGGGAACATATCCGTTACTTGTTGTTTTCCATACTGCTAGATGTACCATTGATACTATAAATATAAATAAAGATGCCTATTTTGGCGGTGTTATGCCCGCACCTTCCGAAAAAAGTCTTTTTGCGTTGAAAAATACCGTTATCAACGGCAAGTATGATTTAGGTATCGCTATGGACGGTGACGGTGACAGACTCGGCGTTATCGATTCAAACGGCAGATATATCAACGCTAACGAAACACTTTGCCTTTTGTATTATTACCTTGTCAAATATAAAGGTTGGAAAGGCCCCGTGGTCAGAAACCTTGCTACAACTCATATGCTTGATAAAATTGCCGAAAGTTTCGGTGAAAAATGTTATGAAGTTCCCGTTGGCTTTAAGTATATTTCATCAAAACTTGATGAAGTGGACGCGGTTTTAGGTGGTGAATCTTCGGGCGGTCTTACAGTGCGCGGTCATATTCACGGCAAAGATTCCATATATGCTGCTTCTCTATTTGCAGAAATGGTCAGCGTTACAGGTCTTTCTCCCTCGGAAATGCTTGATAATTTGCATAAAGATTTCGGCGATCATATTATGGTAGAGGATGATATGCGATTCGCACCCGAAACTAAAAAAGCGGTAGTTAAAACGTTGCTCGAAGATAAGCGTTTGCCCGAATTTGCTGATGAAATTATAAAAGTCAGTTACGAGGACGGTTGCAAGGTTTATTTTGAAGACGGTTTTGTTATTTGCCGTTTTTCAGGTACGGAACCGCTTTTAAGAATTTTTGCCGAAAGCACAAGCGCCGTAAGGGCAAAAGATTATATCAATACATTCAAGAATTTCTTGTTTGCATAAGCGATACCTTCGCTTTACCTCGCGCAAACGACCGAACTTTACAGGCTCGGTCGTTTGTTTTTATTTGAAAATATAACAGTTAGTTTTGTAACAGGTATCGACAGAAAGGGAAAATTGTGGTACACTATCAGCAGTTGGAACTAAAATATATTAACAGGAGACGAATATGAAAAAGAATAAACTTTATTTCGGTGAATTCAAACAGTACGACAAAAAATTTATCACGTCAGACAACGGTATTGATATTGAAAACGTTAAAGACCTTGCCTTTGACGGTGAAGTTCTTTATATTGCTCAGGGCGATTGCCTTATTGAATATGCAGACGGCAATACGAAAAAACACGCTGCAAAAGTATCAAAACTTTTCTCAAGAAAAGGTAAACTTTATGCAGCAGTAGGCAATGCTCTTGCTGAAATCAAAAAAGGAAAAATCAAAAAAATTGCAGAATTCAATTCTCCTGTTGTTGATATATCCGTTGCACTGGACAAATCCCTTTGGCTCATTACTAAAGAAGATCTTTACCTTTCAGAAAATGATGAATTTGTAAGAGTTGTTGACGTTCCCGAGGATACAACTTGCCTTGCCGCACGCGATAACAAAACAAAATACGGCGAAACAGTATATATCGGCACAAAAGACCAGGGTCTTATGTCTATGAAAGGTAAGCGTCGTCATTGGGCGGAACTTCTTCCCGATGTAACAGGTGCGTTAAGTCAAAGTATCAATTGTATCGCCGTTGATGCACTCGGTCATTTGTGGGTAGGCTCTGACAATGGCCTTAATATATATGACGGCAGAAATTATTGGTTTAACGGCAATGATTTTTATTCTGTTCCCGACGGTTCTTTTAACGATATGTTCTTTGCCGCTAACGGTAACAAATATTTTGCTACAAACACCGGTATTATTACTCTTATTGAGGGCAAAATTTCATATTTCTCCTACGGTGCATGGCTTATGCATCCCACAGTTACAAAGATAACTGTTTCCGATAACGGTACTATTGCCGCGCTCACTCCCAGAGGTATCAGCCTTATCACTTCAAAGTATATGACACTTGAAGAAAAGGCAAACCATTTTGATGAATTTGCAGTAAAATACACCACAAGAAACGAAGGCTATCAGGTTGACAGAATACTTCGTAAATACGGTGATTTAGAGTCAGGTTGGCTTCCCAACTCGGATAATGACGGTCTTTTCACAGGTCTTTACTGTGCAAGCCAGTGTTTCCGTTATAAAGTTACAGGTGACGAAAAAGCAAAGGCTAACGCTAAAAGAGCAGTTGAAGCAATGATTAAACTTACCGAAGTTACAGGAAAACCCGGTTTCACCGCAAGAGCCACAAGACATTCTTATGAAGAGGATTTCGGAACAGGTAACAGGGAAGAATGGCATATCTGCGAAAACGATCCCGACTGTGAATGGCTCGGCGAAACATCAAGCGACGAAATGACAGGCCACTATTTCGCATACGGCATTTACTTTGACCTTGTTGCAGATAAAAAGGAAAAGAAAAAAATTGCAGAAGTTGTAAAAACTATCACAGACCATATTCTCGAAAACAACTTCCACCTTTGCGATGTTGACGGTGTGCCTACTACCTGGGCTAACTGGGAGCCTGACCTTCTCAATAACGATGACAGATGGTTCTATGAAAGGGGAACAAACTCCCTTGAAGTTCTTTCGTTCCTTAAAACTACGTACCACGTTACAGGTGAGGAAAAGTACAACGAAGTTTTCGATATGCTCATAAAGAAACATCACTACGCTATGAACTGCATTCAGTATAAAGTTGAAGATGCTCACATAGCACATATTGATGACCAACTTGACTTTACTAACATCTATCCGCTTCTTGTTTATACCGATAACGAAGCACAGAAAGAAATTTTCAAGATGGGTCTTACACACCATTGGGATTACCAAAGAGTTGAACGCTCACCTATGTGCAACATTGTTTACGGTTCATTGACAAACAATAGTTGCGATATAGAAAACGCTGCAAAATCTCTTTCCGAAATTAACCTTGATCTTGTTTGTTGGCCCATTTACAACAGTTACAGAAAAGATATTGTGTGGGATACCGAGCAGGAAGCAATGGGTGTGCCCCCTCAACTTAAATATCCTGTTGAGTATTCTTCAAGACCCATTTGTAATTACGACGGCAATCAGTTTGTTTGTGATTCCGGTGCAGAAGAATTTGTGTACATAAACAGCAAAATCGTTAACCGTACCGCAACGCTTCCCGGCTCTTCCGGTGCAAACGGTATGAGAACCGTAATGCCCTATGTTTACCTTCTTCCCTATTGGATGGGCAGATACCACGGTCTTTTAGGTGATTAAATTTAAACTATTAAGAACTCGCGAAAACGCGAGTTCTTATTTTTTTTCTTAAAACTTGTATATGTCGGTAAAAAATGTTATATTGTGTTTAATAACAAATATGAACGGTGAAGAAAATGAAAGAAATTTTTATTGTCTTAGGTATAATAGTCGTTGTTTTTCTTTTGGTTTTAATTATCAATGCACTAAGAGTTAAACTTACCGCCCGTAAATTAACACCGAGAAAGCAGCATAAAACACCCGAAGAACAAAGGGAATATGCTCTGAAACTTGGGAAAATGATAAAATGCGAAACAGTTTCCGTTGAGGGTAGTTTTGATGACACGGAGTTTAAGAAACTTCGTGACGTTATGGCTGAACTTTTCCCTCTCGTCCATAAAACAGCGGAAAAGATAACTTTCGGCGATGACTGTTGGATATATAAAATAAAAGGTAAAGACCAAAGCCGTAATATTATGATTATGAGTCATCACGATGTAGTGGCTGTGGAGGGCGAGTGGAAATATCCGGGTTTCTGTGGTGAAATTCATGACGGCGCACTTTGGGGCAGAGGCACGGTTGACACTAAAACACCGCTTTTTGCAGAGTTTATGGCTCTGGAAGAATTGTTGGGAGAGGGTTTTCAGCCCGAAACCAATGTTTACATAGGCTCTTCGCATAATGAAGAAATCGGTGGTGACGGTATACCCTTAGCGTTGGAATATTTTAAAAAAGAGGGCATTGAATTTGAAACTGTACTGGATGAGGGCGGTGCTATAATTTCGCCCCCGCTTCCCGGTATAAAGTGTAACTGTGCTATGATGGCAGTACACGAAAAGGGGAGATATACCCTTAACTGTTACGCAAAAGACGGTGGCGGTCATAAAGGCCTTGCGGCAAATTCAAATACACCTGTTGCAAGAATGTCGGCATTTATAACAGAAGTCAATTCAAAAAATATATTTATAAAAAGGCTCTATCCGCAGGTTAAAGCAATGTTTACCCAACTTTGTCCGTACACGCCTTTTGTTATGACGCTTCTTTTTTCTAATCTTTGGTGTTTTGGCGGTCTTTTAAAGACCGTAATGCCGAAAGTCAATGCTCAGGCAGGCTCAATGGTCGGCACAACCTGTTCTTTCAACGATATAAATATGAACAAAGAGGAAAAAGTCTGTTCATCAAAAGCATTTATCCGTTGTGTAGATGATAAAGATTTAGAAAAGGATTTAGCCCAAATAAAGAAAATTGCAGATAAATACGGTATTGAATTAGTGCCGGGTGAAAACAATGAGTATTTCACCCCTGCCGATTTAAACCACAAGGCTTTTCATTATACAAGGGCGTGTATTGCCGATGTTTTCCCCGATGTTGTAAGTGCGGCGTATATTTTACCTGCAGGTACGGATGCAAGGCATCTTTGTGAAATATGTAAATGTGTTATTCGTTTTGCACCTATTGAAATGAATGACCAACAGTTTGCAAGCGTTCACAGCGAAAACGAGAATATGTCTTTGGAGAGTATAGCAAATTCAGTTGTTTTTTACAAACACTACATTAAAAATTATAAGTAAATGAGTGATTGTTTTGGGTGAAAGATTTAAAAAAGCCATAGGTGTTGAGGGTAAGTTTGTTGACACCGTGTGGCCTATGATACAATATTGCTTTGCCAATATTTTTATGGGTGGCGGCGGATACATAATAAGTATGTATTTTACGGTTTTCCTCACCAATGTTGTGGGTATGGAACTTCGTTACGCTACGTTTATTATTATGATAGCAACTATATGGGACGGTATAAATGACCCGCTTATGGGTATAATTACTGACCGTACACGTTCAAAGTACGGCAGACACAGAAGATATTTGCTTCTCAGTATACCGCCACTCGTTATATCGTATACGATGCTCTGGAACTCTTTCGGTCTTGATGCGAAAGAGCATCCCACCGCTTGCGTAATGTATTATGCCTTTGCTTATATTCTTTATAAAACGGCATATACAATGGTAGATGTTCCCCATACGGCAATGCTTCCCACGTTAGCACCCGAATACAATAAACGCACACAGTATACATCAGTAAGTTATATTTTTAATTCTGTGGGAATGGTGCCCTCTTATATCATTCTTCTTATATTCCTCTCAGTTTTCGGTTCATCCGATAAACTTTCCGAAAATTCTAAAATGCCGTTTTTATTGACAGGTATCGTGCTTTCCATCGTTTATGCCTGTTCGATTTTTGCAACGTTTAAGACTTGCAAAGAACCCAGTTCTTTAAATGAAAAACTTCCGCCCCTTGACCTTAAATCTGCCATAGACGAATATGTTCAGGTTTTCAGAAACAAATCTTTCAGAGATTATTTTTCAATGTCATTTTTCTGGCAGATGGCAAGAAGTTTTTATTCAACAACCAATGTTTATTACATAACGTATCTTGCAAATCTTTATAAATACTACCCGCTTTTCAACACCTTTGCAGGTGTGTTTGAGTCCTTGGCGTTCCCGTTAAACTATGCCCTTACAATGAAAAAGGGCAAAAGTAAATGCGGTGCGGTTGTTACTCCGTTTATGATTATCGGTCTGGGTATTGCTTTGTTCGTAAAACCCGTAACACCCGGTTCTTCCTATATAGTTACACTTGTTCTTATGATTTTGGGCGGTGCGGTACTTTACCCCTTCGGTATGAGTGGCTTGGGTTTTGTGGGTAACAACGTTTTGCCCGATATTACAGATGTTGACGAACTTATAACAGGCAGACGCCGTGAGGGAGTTATCGGTACGTTCAACACAATGGTAAAACAGGTTACAGGCGGTGTTATGACATTTTTAGTAGGTGTTATTCTTGCCGGTTTCGGTCTTGTTACAGGTAACGAGGGCGTATATATTGAACAGACTGACAGCGCGTTAATAGGTATCCGCCTTTGTATCTCGGTTCTTCCAATGCTCAGCGCACTTGTAGCGTGGCTTATGCTTAAGAGGTTTAAGATGACTAAAGACGACCACACAATGATTCGTGCGGCTATTGCCACAAAACACAAATACGGCAGTGTAACGTTGACAAAAGAAGAAAAAGAGCGTTGTGAACTTCTTACAGGCTATAAGTTTGAAAAAACCTGGCTCGGTAAAGACAACGACGAAACAGAGGGTCATACCCTTGATAAAGATGAAGAGGGCAAGTATATAATACTTGTTGAAAGAGAAGCCGAACTTAAAAGGCTTATATCGGAGGCAGAATAATATGAAAAATACAGATTACGGAAATATTGACATTACGGTAAAAGAGCCGCCAAAAGGCAAGAAAAATATTTTAAAAGATATATTGTTTTATACAGTTCAATGGACTTGGGGGCTTCCTGTAAATATTGTAGGAGGCATAGCGTATTTAATCTGTACCAAGATTCTAAAAAGACCCCACAGTAAATTCGGATATGCAAATATTGTGTATTTGCCGTGGAATGCGGGCGGTCTTTCAATGGGACTTTTTATATTTATTAAAGACAGACCCGAAGTGAATCCTTGGACTTATAATACACGTATACATGAATACGGACACACTTGGCAATGCCTTCTTTTAGGACCTCTTTATTATATTGTTATTGCGTTGCCGTCAGTTATCTGGTGTAATTTCTTTGAAAATTACAGAAAAAAGAACAATGTTTCTTATTACAAACTCTATTGTGAAGCCTGGGCAAACAATTGGGGTCAGAAAGCCACAAAAATGAAAATGGTTAATACGGGAAAATAAAATGTAACTGCAACATCTTGAGAAATGTTGCAGTTTTTTCTTTTTTATACAACACCTGTTTAATGTTTCGTTTTCACGCATTTTTAACACAAAATGCCTTGACTTTGTCGGAAAAAATCTATATCATTTCATTATATTTCTTTTGAGATTACGGTGTAAATGCAATTTTTTACAGATTTTCAAAAGACAGAAAGGTGGTTTCTATGGGTAAAGCGTGTGAATATCTTTCAACAATGAAAGCCATCAAAAGCGTTGATATTCCTGAGATAGAGAAAAAGTGGCTTCGCTACTACGATGAAATGCCCGAACATCTTGACTATCATAAAGGCTCCATTTACGATATGCTTGCGTGTGCCGTGGAAAAATATCCCGATTACACTGCTATGGAGTATTTTAATGTAACGTTTACGTTCCGTGAACTTATGGATAAAATCGATACTGTTGCAAAGGCACTCACCAAACTCAACGTCAGTGAGAATGAATGTGTGACAATTTGTATGCCTAATATCCCCGAAGCTATTTTCCTGGTTTACGCAATAAACAAAATAGGTGCGGTGTGTAATGTAATACATCCCCTCAGTAGCCGGGAAGAAATTGCAGAGGCTCTTGCGGGTGCTCAGTCTACTACTGTTTTTACAACAGATGTTTCGTTCCCTAAAGTTAAAGGTCTTACGGATAATATTGTTGTGTGTGAAGTCAGCAACAGTATGAATACCCTTTTAAAAACAGGGTATAACCTTAAAAACAGAAAAAATCTTAAATATCCTGCAAGCGTTATCCGTTGGAAAGATTTCATTAAATCTTCAGGTAACGCAGAATGCTATGTTAAAAGAGGACAGAATGACCCCGCCGTTATAATTTACAGCGGAGGTACAACAGGAAAATCAAAGGGCATAGTTTTAACAAACTTGTGTTTTAACTCCCTTGCAACACAGTGTTATGCAGTCTGCAAAGAGGCAAGAGCAGGAAACTCTATTTTATCTGCCCTTCCCATTTTCCACGGTTTCGGACTTTGTGTAAGCGTACACGTGCCGTTAACTTTGGGTCTTAAATGTATTGTTGTTCCTAAAATTGATACCGCAAAACTCAATGACCTTATAAATAAGAAGAAACCTAATCTTCTTCCTGCTATCCCCACAATGCTTAAAGTTATCAGTAATAACAAATCCTTAGGCCCCAAAAGTCTTGAAAGTGTTAAAGTTATCCTTTCCGGTGGCGATTATCTCAGCGACGATTTGCGTAAAAAGGTACTTGACTACTTTAAGTCCTGCGGGTCTGACGCTCATATTCAAGTGGGTTACGGACTTTCCGAGGCAACTGCGTTTATTGCTGCCACAAGCGAAAATATTGAAGAAACCGACAACCTGGGTATTGCTAACCCTGATACAGTAATTAAAATTTGTGATCCCGAAACAAACTGTGAATTGCCTTTTGGTGAAGTGGGTGAAATCTGTGTTAACGGTCCTACCGTGATGATGGGCTATTTAAACGAAAAAGAAGAAACCGAAAATGTTATCCGTACTCACGATGACGGCATAACATGGCTTCATACGGGTGACTTAGGCTTCCTTGATGAAGAGGGGATTCTTCACTTTACTTCACGCCTTAAGAGAATGATTATTTCTAACGGGTATAATATCTATCCCACGGAACTTGAGAACATTATAAATAAATGCAAATACGTTGCATCTTCCGTCGTTGTAGGTATTAAGGATAAAATCCGACAGGAAGCACCGAAAGCGGTTATTGTTCTTAAAAACGGTATTCAGCGCACTGCCGAGGTTGAAAAGGAAATTGCGGAGTTCTGCAAGAAGAATATTGCAAAGAATGCCCAGCCTAAAGAAATTGAATTTACAGATGCTCTTCCCACAACAAAAGTCGGAAAGATAAATTACAGAGTATTTGAAAGAAAAAAAGAAACTCCCGAAGAAACTAAAACAAAATAAAATGAACCTCCGATGTGTTTTATCACATCGGAGGTTTCGTTATATGAATAATAAATTATTTACCGATAACCTGGTTTGCAGTTCTGAGGATAAGGTTAATAAGGGAACGGAGAACCTGAATGAAATCAACAGGAACAGTAGTGTTTGCGGGGCCTCTGTTAATAAGGTCATCCATATTACCGTCGTCGCAAACGAAAGCCTGTGTAAGAGTTTTACCGCCTTCGCCCTGAAGTTCTGCACGAACATAGCAACTGATGTCGTCAGCGTGTGAACGAAGTTTAATTGTTGATGAGGTTACACCGTTTTTGCCTGTAGCGGTTTTAATAACTTCGCCGTCTGCAATCCAGTTAATTGTATCGCAGTTTCTACCGATAATTGTGATGGTATCGGCGGATTCGTCAACCATAATGGCGGTTACCTGAGGATATGCCTCGCCGTTGCCGATTCTTTCGCCTGCTTCGTATCTTGATACTGAGAAGAATGTGCCGTTTTCCATAGCAGTTCTGAGGTTTTCGTCAGAATAAGAGGGCATAACGAAATCCATAAATGCAGTGTCAATATCGAAAAGGTTGTGAGCATCGCTGTTACCGAAGCCCCATACGTTTCTGCCTTCGGGGATAACTACTTTAAGAAGTTCGTCCCAAAGAATACGGTCGCTGCTTGTGGGTCTGTCGTAAGCGTTGTAAACTTCGATACCTAAGCAGGAGTCATATTTACGCATAAGGTTTGCAAAGTACTGAACGTTACCGGGATCGCGTGCAATGTCGGGGTCGCCTGCGGAACCAAGCCAGTCACCTGGGTGGTTGATGTGTGAAATACCGCCTGCATCCTCAATCATTTTTACCATTGTTTCAAAGTCGCCTTCGTTACCCATAACACCTTCGGTAGAATTATTGTTCATAAAGTAACCGTTGATATGGTTTTTCTGTGCAACAAGGTAGTTACCTTCAATAGCACCTGTAACGCTCTGCATACCGCGTTTGTTGGTACGGGTTGTGTGATCGTCTTTATATGTACCGTTAAGAATAGCCTCGTATTCTTCTGTTGAAAGGTGTGACTGGTCATTTAAAAGTATATGGTTGTACTGATAAAGAGCCAAAAGAGTGGGTGTTTCATCCCATTCAACACCGATTACACCGTGGTCGGAAATAGCGAGAACATCATAGTTCTGGTTGTAGAAACCTTTTACCATTGCGGAAAGGTCAATATCAGCATCGCTGTATGTTGAGTGTGTGTGAAGATTTGTTTTGTAGTGGTTGTTATCACTGCCTAAATAAGCAGTTACGCTTTCATAGGGGTTTGTGATTTTGTAGTCAACAGCTGCTACGGAAGAAATCTGTAAAACAGAGAAGAGCATAGTTGCTACTAAAAGAAGTGATAACACTTTAAAAGATGTTTTTTTCATAAAATCTCCTCCTTAATAAAAAGATTATAGCAATTTGAATTACAAGTGTCAATAAAAAACGGAAGATTCACCCGAAATCTTCCGTTTATATACCTATTTTTTGTTTATTTTAATACATTCCGCCGCCCTGTGCTGCTGCCATTGCTGCTGCGTTAGCCGCTGCATCTGCTGCGGGATCGGGTTTATCTGTAACAAGACTTTCTGTTGTAAGAACCATTGCTGCAACTGAAGATGCATTCTGAAGTGCAGAACGAGTAACTTTTGTGGGGTCAAGAATACCTGATTCAGCCATATCTGTGTACTCTTCTGTTGCAAAGTCGAAACCGTAACCTGTCTTGCCTGAACGGAGAATACCGTCGATGATTACGGAACCTTCAAGACCTGCGTTAGCGGCAATCTGACGAACAGGTTCTTCAATTGCTTTGCGAACGATTTTTGCGCCTGTGATTTCATCAGCATCGCTGAGTGAAGCGATGTATTCGTCAAGTGCGGGAATTGCATTGAGAAGTGCAACACCACCGCCTGCAACATAACCTTCTTCAACAGCCGCTTTAGTTGCTGCAAGAGCATCTTCAATGCGGAGTTTCATTTCTTTCATTTCGGTTTCAGTTGCCGCACCTACACGGATAACTGCAACACCGCCTGAAAGTTTAGCAAGTCTTTCCTGAAGTTTTTCTCTGTCGAAATCAGATGTTGTTGTTTCGATTTGTGACTTAATCTGAGTAACTCTTGAAGCAATAGCCTCGTTATCGCCTGCACCGTCAACAATAATTGTGTTTTCTTTGCTGATTTTAATCTGACGTGCTCTACCGAGTTGTGTAACAGCAGCATCTTTAAGGTCTAAGCCGAGTTCTTCCGTAATAACTTCACCGCCTGTAAGAATAGCGATGTCGCGGAGCATTTCTTTTCTTCTGTCGCCGAAACCGGGCGCCTTAACACCTACGCAGGTGAATGTACCGCGAAGTTTGTTAACGAGAAGTGTTGCAAGTGCTTCGCCTTCGATATCTTCAGCGATAATAACAAGTTTTTTGCCTGCCTGAACGATTTTTTCGAGAAGGGGAAGGATTTCCTGAATGTTGGAAATTTTTTTATCTGTAATAAGAATGAAGGGATCGTCAATTACTGCTTCCATCTTATCGGTATCTGTTACCATGTAGGGTGAGATGTAGCCACGGTCAAACTGCATACCTTCAACAACATCACAACTTGTTTCTGCGGTTTTGCTTTCTTCAACTGTAATAACACCGTCAGCAGTAACTTTATCCATTGCTTCTGCAATGAGGTTGCCTACGTTTTCGTCTGCTGCTGAGATTGTAGCAATACGCGCAATGTCGCCGGAATCCTTAACGGGCTTTGAGTTGCCCTTAATTGTTTCAACAACGTTTGCAACTGCACTTTTGATACCTTTTTTAAGTACCATGGGGTTTGCGCCTGCAACAACGTTCTTCATACCTTCGCGAACAAGAGCCTGTGCGAGAAGTGTAGCAGTTGTTGTACCGTCACCTGCAACGTCGTTTGTTTTGGTTGCAACTTCCTTAACGAGTTGAGCGCCCATATTTTCAAAGGCATCTTCAAGTTCAACTTCCTTAGCGATGGTTACGCCGTCGTTTGTGATAAGGGGAGCGCCGTATTTTTTGTCAAGAACAACGTTTCTGCCCTTGGGACCTAATGTGATTTTTACAGTGTTGCTGAGTTTGTCAATACCGGCCTGGAGTGCTCTGCGAGCCTCTTCGCCGTAAATAATCTGTTTAGCCATAATAAAATCCTCCTGAAGAGTTAATGTAATTATTCAACAATTGCAAGAATATCGCTCTGACGAACGATGATGTATGTTTCACCGTCAACTTTTACTTCTGTGCCGGAATATTTGCTGAGAATAACTTTGTTTCCCACCTGAACTTCCATTTTGATTTCCTTGCCGTCAACGATTCCGCCGGGACCTACTGCAATAATTTCAGCGGTCTGGGGTTTTTCCTGTGCAGCAGCGGCGAGGATAATGCCGCCTTTTGTTGTTTCTTCTGCTTCGCAGAATTTAAGAACGACTCTGTCGCCTAAAGGTTTAAGTGTCATTGTGGATTACCTCCCAAAATATAAAAATAAAATAATTTGTCGTATTTTAGCACTCTTTTGCCTCGAGTGCTAAATATATGATACCCCTTTTTTATTAAAGAATCAAGAGTTTTTTGTAAAAAATCCACTATATTTCCTAAAGTTTACATTTGTTTAATAATTATACGCAAAAAAAGACCGCTTAATTCTGATAGTGTTATTTATTTCTTGATTTCTGAACATTCAAGTCATATAATGTAGATAATTTCATATATCAAGGGATATGGTAATAATGAAAATTACAGAAATACTTAACACAGAAAAACTTTTATTGTCTTTCGAGGTTTTTCCGCCTAAAACCGAAACCGCTTTTGAAAGCGTAAAAGAAGCTACTGAAGAAATTGCAAAACTTCAACCGTCATTTATGAGTGTTACATACGGCGCAGGCGGGGGAACGAGCAAATACACTTTAGATATAGCAAAGAATATAAAAGATATGTACGGTGTGCCTACCCTGGCACATCTTACCTGTGTTTCGTCAACAAGGGAAACAGTCCGTCAGAAAATCAACGAAATAGAAAAATCGGGCATTAAAAATATAATGGCACTGAGGGGAGATATTCCCGAAGACCTTAAAAATGCTGACCGAAGCGAATGGGATTATAAATACGCAGTTGACCTTATATATGAGTTAAAGAGCATTGACCCCGATTTCTGTATAGGCGGCGCGTGTTATCCCGAAATACACCCCGAAAGTCCTAATCAGAGAGAGGATATAAAAAGACTTAAAGAAAAGATTGATGCAGGTTGTGATTTCCTCACAACTCAGATGTTTTTTGATAATAATCTTCTTTATAATTTCCTTTATAAAATACGCGAAGCGGGTATTACCGTGCCCGTGATTCCCGGTATTATGCCCATAACCAACGCAAAACAGGTAGAGCGTGCGGTTAAACTTTCGGGTTCTTTTATGCCCCAAAGATTTAAAAGCCTTGTGGATAAATTCGGTTCCGACCCTGCGGCAATGAAACAGGCGGGTATAGCCTATGCTACCGACCAGATTATAGATTTATACGCAAATAATATAACCAATGTTCACGTTTATTCTATGAATAAACCGGATGTTGCTGAACTTATTCAGAGAAATCTTTCGGATATTTTAGGGAAGTAACTCAATGCTTGAAATAAAAGAGCGTCTGTGGTATTATATATGTGCAACAGAGAGGTGATATTGTGCACGAATCAGGTGAGATGTACCTTGAAACAATTTTTGTATTGTCTAAAAAACAGGAGAATGTCCGTTCAATAGATATATGCGACCATATGGGCTACTCAAAACCCAGTGTCAGCAGAGCAGTGGGTCTTTTGAAAAAAGCAGGGCATATAACAGTTGACGGTAACGGCTACATTCAGTTAACTGACAGCGGCATGAATATTGCAAAAACCATTTACGAACGTCATACAATACTTACAGGCAGTCTTGTGGCATTGGGTGTCAGCGAGAAAACAGCCTCACAGGATGCCTGCAAAATTGAGCATGTGCTCAGCGATGAAACTTTTGCAGTTATAAAAGAACATTATAATAAATATTTGAAATAACACAGAACGCTTTCCGACGGTATGAATGGTTTACATAAACTTTTTGTGCTGTTGTAAGGCGTTTTTTACATTTATATACTTTTCACTAAAAATTTAACTTTTTAACCTCTATTTTCCTATCATATTTTGTGTATAGTTTGTTGATTATTAGCATTATCGGTGGTATAATTATTACTGTAATAGAAAAAAGGGAGAATCACAAATGGATTTTGAGAATTGGAAAGGTTTTGAAACAGGAACCTGGAAAAAAGAAATAAACGTCAGAAGTTTTATAAAACATAATTATACTCCTTACGACGGGGACGAAACTTTCCTTGAAGGTCCCACTCAGGATACCATAGATTTATGGGAGCAAGTGCTCGACCTTACAAAACAGGAAAGAGATGCTGGCGGAGTTCTTGATATGGACACCAAAACCATATCCACAATTACTTCCCATGCACCCGGTTATCTTAATAAGGATAAAGAAAAAATCGTAGGCTTCCAGACGGACAAGCCCTTTAAACGCGCCCTTATGCCCTACGGCGGTATCCGTATGGCTGAAAAAGCGTGTAAGGACAACGGCTACGAAATTGACCCTGAAATAAAAGAGTTTTTCACAACTCACAGAAAAACTCATAACGCAGGCGTTTTTGATGCTTATACACCCGAAATGAGAGCCTGCCGTTCAAGCCATATTATCACAGGTCTTCCCGATGCATACGGCAGAGGAAGAATTATCGGTGACTACCGCAGAGTTGCACTTTACGGTGTTGACAGACTTATTGCCGATAAACTTGAGCAGAAAGAAACAACACGTTCTGCGATGTATTCCCACATTATTCAGGAGCGAGAAGAACTTTCCGAGCAGATAAGAGCGCTTCAGCAACTTAAAGAAATGGCAATGAGTTACGGTTTCGACATTTCTTTACCTGCTAAGGATACTAAAGAAGCAATTCAGTGGTTGTACTTCGGTTATCTTGCTGCAGTTAAGGAGCAGAACGGTGCTGCAATGTCTTTGGGCAGAACATCAACTTTCCTTGATATATATGCCGAACGCGACCTTAAGAACGGTGTTTATACCGAAAAAGAAATTCAGGAAATGATAGACCATTTCATAATGAAACTCCGTCTTATAAAGTTTGCGCGTACTCCCGAGTATAACCAACTTTTCTCAGGTGATCCCCAGTGGGTAACAGAGTCTATCGGCGGTGTCGCTATTGACGGACGCCATATGGTAACAAAAATGTCTTTCCGTTATCTTCACACACTTGAAAACTTAGGTGCAGCACCCGAACCCAATCTTACAGTGCTTTGGTCATTAAGGCTTCCCGAGAATTTCAAGCGTTTCTGTGCGAAGATTTCTATTGAAACATCTTCCGTTCAGTATGAAAATGACGACCTTATGAGATTCCACCACGGCGATGACTATGCTATTGCTTGCTGCGTTTCCTCAATGGTTGTCGGTAAAGAAATGCAGTTCTTCGGTGCAAGGGCAAACCTTGCAAAATGCCTTCTTTATGCTATAAACGGCGGTGTGGATGAAATTTCCGGCAAACAGGTTGCACCCGAATACCGTCCTATTACTTCAGAATACCTTGATTATGATGAGGTTATGAAGAAATACGACGATATGATGCAGTGGCTTGCAGGTGTTTACGTTAATACACTTAACATCATCCACTATATGCACGATAAATATTGCTACGAAAGACTTCAGATGGCTCTTCACGATAAGAAGGTTACACGTTGGTTTGCAACGGGTATTGCAGGCCTTTCGGTTGTAGCGGACTCACTTTCTGCAATTAAATATGCTAAAGTAAAAACTATCCGTGATGAAAACGGTCTTGTAGTTGATTATGAAGTAGAGGGCGATTTCCCCAAATACGGTAATGACGATGACAGAGTTGACAGTATCGCTTACGAAATCGTTCACAGATTTATGACCCACATCAGAAAAAATCACACTTACAGGGACGGTATTCCCACAACATCAATTCTCACAATCACATCGAACGTTGTTTACGGCAAAAATACAGGTGCAACACCCGACGGCCGTAAAAAAGGCGAGGCATTTGCACCCGGTGCAAACCCAATGCACAGACGTGACACACACGGTGCAGTTTCTTCCCTTGCTTCCGTTGCAAAACTTCCGTTTATTGATGCACAGGACGGTATTTCAAATACTTTCTCAATTATCCCCGGTGCACTCGGTAAGGATGACCGAATTTTTGCGGGTGATATTGAAGTTGACCTTGATTGCTCAAACGGAGCCTGTGGCACACCCACACTTTTTGAGGGTCTTGACACAGACGAATAATAAATTTAGGAGGATGCTATTATGGCAGCAACACAGAATCAGATAGATAACCTTGTTTCGCTTCTTGACGGTTATGTTCAAAAGGGCGGACACCACCTTAACGTAAACGTGTTCTCAAAAGAAACACTACTTGATGCCCAGCAACATCCCGAAAAATATCCTCAACTTACAGTTCGCGTAAGCGGTTACGCAGTAAACTTTATAAAACTTACAAAAGAACAGCAGGATGAGGTTATTTCAAGAACATTCCACGATAAGATATAAATGAAATGACAGGCTATATCCATTCCAAAGAAAGTTTTGGCACCGTTGACGGCCCCGGCATAAGATACGTACTTTTTATGCAAGGGTGCCCGTTGCGTTGCATATATTGCCATAACCCTGACACATGGGAAACAGGCAAAGGCGAAAAGATAACCCCCGACGAAGTGTTACAGGAGTTTAATAAAAACCGTTCCTTTTATTCCAAGGGCGGTATTACCGTAACAGGCGGCGAGCCGCTTTTACAGGTGGATTTTCTTACAGAACTTTTTAAAAAAGCAAAGGCAGAAAACATTCATACCTGTATAGACACTTCGGGTATTACTTATAATACGGATAACCCCGCATATATGCAAAAACTTGATGAACTTATGAATTATACGGATTTAGTTATGCTTGATATAAAGCATATCGACCCGGAAAGTCATAAAAAACTCACAAGTAAAGATAACAGCAGAGTTTTGGATTTTGCAAAATACCTTGAAACGAAAAAAATACCCCTGTGGGTAAGGCATATAATAATAGAGGGATATACCGATAAGCCGGAAGATTTAAGAAAATTAGGGGAGTTTATAGGGAAACTTAAAAATCTTAGAGCCCTTGACGTTCTTCCGTATCATACTATGGGTGTTAATAAATATAAAGAAATGGGAATACCTTATCCGCTTGAGGGAATGGAAGCACTGCCTATGGAAAAAGCCATTGAGGCTAAAAAATATATCCTCGAGGGCGTAAAAAAGACAAGATTATAAAATAAAAATATCAAGACTGTCGCCAAAAACGGCAGTCTTGATTGTTAAAAGGAACAGGAAATATTTAACGGAATATAATTTTAAAAATTTTTAAAAATTTCTCTTGACATGTTCTGATATTTATGATATAGTAGTCAAGCGTTGAGACGCTGGTGTAGCTCAGTTGGTAGAGCAGCTGATTTGTAATCAGCAGGTCGGGGGTTCGAGTCCGTCCACCAGCTCCATTTTTATTCACAATTGAATAAAAGTATATGTGGGAGTGTTCCCGAGTGGCCAAAGGGGGCAGACTGTAAATCTGTTGGCACCGCCTTCGGTGGTTCGAATCCACCCGCTCCCACCAGAAACAAATAATCCGAACATTTTACCGATTGGTGAAGCGTTCGGGTTTTTTGTTTATTTCTGATACACTCTCCCGACACTAAACAACAATGGTTTTCGGTAGCGGCTACCGTAAATATCAATATTGTGTAAGCGTTGTTACCCTCTTATTGATATTGTTAACGCTATATATTCAGTGATATATTGAAACCCAATACTTTTTATGTTATAATGTGATAACGGTAGTAAATAGTCTGCCATGTCAACCGTGTGAAAGCATTTCCATACGGTTTTTGTTTTCTTTAAAAGCAACTTACAAACAGATAAACATCCAAGGAGGATTTTCTAATGAATTTTCCGGCTTACACAGATGATGCATATTGGACAGATGTAATTGAACAATATATTCAAAACAACAATAAGCATCCCGGATGGTATAACATAGAATACTATATGTGGGAATACTTTAAGGATTGCCTAAAAAGAAACAATCGTTTCTTTTTTGAACATCCGCTCTTGCCTGTTTTGGAGTCTGAATTTAAACGCAATTCATGCAAATTGCCGTTGGGAACGGAAATTTATCGTGTAAGGATAGATTGTGACCATAAGTTGTGGAATGAATGGAACAATTACTGCAGTATCGAGTATACACCAAAAAAATTGAAAGAACTTGAAGAAAGAAATATCGACAGTGATACGCTAGCTGAGCTTTGGAAGAAACACGAAGATTTTATTAACTCCCAAGAGACTAAAGAAATAAAACAACGTATCGAATCCGGATTTCAAGGGTTTGATGCCAATGGAAGTTCTGCTCCTCCAAAAGGAACTTCAAGTGCAGGCAGATGTAATTCAGAAGGTGTTTCTTATTTATACGCTTCTTTGGAAGAACATACAGCTATCGCAGAAATAAGACCATTTATTCGGGACTCCATTAGTGTTGCTGTGTTACAACCCGCTCGTGATTTACACTTGGTAAATTTTGATTTTGAACCAACAGCAGTAGTTAACGGTAGGGATTTTTTATTCAATGATATTCAACGGGATTTTTCCAAAATTAGCAAAACCCAAGATGGTGACTATTTGATAACTCAGTTTATAGCATCTTTAATTGAGCATCTTGGATATGATGGGCTTTGTTTCAGGAGTTCTCTCGTTAAAGATGGCACTAACTATGTTATCTTCAATCCAAATGACTGCCCTGCTATATCATCAAAATTGGTGTATTTGTCTGAAGTAAATTATATATATGGGCAATGCAAATAATTTTATTAATAAAAGAAAAGGATTATACACAATGAATACTACCGACATAGCTAATTATGATGAAGAGGTAAAGGACTGGAAGACGGAATTTATAGAATTATACATGTCTGGCGATGTAAAAAAGTTTCGTCAGGCACTTGATTTGAAGCGACAACACATACCAAAAAAACTGTATCGTTATCGGACATTAAGCGATACTAATATATCCAAGTATCGTTTTGATGAAATAGTTCGAGGTGAATTGTACATGTCTCATCCGGGTGAGCTAAACGACCCTTTTGAGGCCTCTTCTAATCTAGCGGCATCTAAACCTTCGGCATATATGACAGATAAAGAGGACTTCACAAAACTGTTTAAAGATAAGATGAGTGACGAAGATTATGTGAGTGTCTTTGATAGCGATTCTTGGTATGAAAACATGCTTACTTATGTAGCAGAAAAAAGTGCTCCCAAAGACAAGGTTGAATTTACAAAAGCTGCATTATCACGAGTTGTTATGGAGGAATTTGAAAGATTAAATTCTAACGTAAGCGATATGGCAAGAAAAATGATTCGATTGGCCTGTTTTACAACAACACCTGATAATCTACCGATGTGGCACCACTACACAAATGGACATACAGGTATATGCTTAGAATACAATACTGCGGATATTACAGTTATCTATCAACTAAACAAATTGTTCCCAGTATACTATGTTGATAAACTTCCGGATATGACTAATAGACTATTGCAAAAAAGACAGTCTGAATTTGGTTTTTTGGAATATCTTGCTATACATAAACTCAATGATTGGAGATACGAAAACGAATGGCGATTGATTTATGATGCGGGTTCTTGGTATTTTGGCCCTGAAGATATTCCACCTGATTTTTGGGTACATGGAAAAGGCATTCCGTTCATTCGACCATCTAGAGTAATAATGGGAATGAAAATATCACAAGAACATGAAAACAAGATTCGTGAATATGCCGAACTTGCTGGCATTCCTGTAATTAAAGCAACACAAACAGAATATGGTTTAAAAATCGATTGAGATTTACAAAGATAGTCACACATTCGACTAACCTCCCGTTATAAGGTAAAATGTAATTACCAAATAACAGGAGGTTTTGTTATGGAAAGAAAAACTAAAATTAGGTTTACGGATTTTGAGTGCAATCTGCTTATCAACGGTATGAATGAGTTTCGTAATATGCTTTTGGCGGAGGGTTTCCCCACTGAGGATGTTGACGAGCTGTTGTTAAAGATCATTGATAAGAGCGGAAACTGAAAGTGGTGGTATTATGGCTAATATCATTGAAGAGTTTTATTACGGCAACATTGAGCCACAAGAGGTCAATTTAGAATTAATATCTAAGCTCAAAAAGAAACTGAGTAACCTTGCGGAGAAGGAAGAGCAACTCACGGCAAGGCTAACCGGCGAGGATAAGGACCTGTTCCAAAATTATGTCAGCTCTTACATTGAATTTTCAACAACAAGTAATGCTGACAGTTTCATATCAGGCTTCAGGCTTGGAGCAAGATTCACCTACGACACATTTATCAACAACAAGAAAGGATGAATATTATGGCAAACATTACCTACAGACAAGTCAATGATTATAGGATACCCAACCTCATATTCCCACACGAAGAATCAATTATCCGCCTCGGTAAATGGGGTCTGTTACATAAAGACTATCTTCTAAAACATAAGAAAGTGCTATTTACAACACTACTCACCCAAGGCAAGCTATATCAGCACTGTTCCGAGGTAGAAAATCACGCTCAGCAGATGTTTGATACTCTTGTTGAGCAGATGAAAGAGGCTGAAGGCGTAACCGAGCAACTGAAAGAGGAAAATCAGATGGAGTGGGTATGCCATATGCAGAATATTGAGGCACGGGCAAGAGAGATTATAAATGTGCAACTAATATATACATAATCAAACTTACGCTATTGATTATTTTCTGAAATAAGAGTATAATTTAATACAACGCTGTCAAAGCGATGTTGTTTTTGGCAGGTAATACGATTTTCACTCTCCCTGCCTGCTTGGCGGGGAGTTTTTATGGTATGACGGGCATATCAATGCTCTGTGGTGAAAGTCCACCGAGGCGTAGTTGCCGACGAACTCAAAAGCGACTCCCAAGGTTTGTATCGTGAGGTACAGGCGAGAAGAAGGGATAGCGAAATCGTAGCCCTACGAACAGAAACTTAATACTAAGGCATACTTGGCGGATAAGTTGGCCATAAGCAACGAAGTCCAAAAGGCAACCGTAACCCAAGTATGTAAATTAAGAGGGTAGACGAGGAAAGAGCATTGGTTTATCCCGTGAGGTCTCACAGACGGAGAAGTCTGTAGTAACAACGAACTGTGAGAAGTCAGCAGAGGTCATAGTACCGAGAAAATTTGGGAAGGGCTGAACGGTTCAATATCACATATAAAAAATGTTCTGCTCAGAACCGATATGCAAAGTAGCCAAAACGTATATGAGGCAAAATGCAGGAAGTCATAGGTTGTTAGAGAATAAGAAGCAGAAGCGTTGAAGCAATATGAGATAGAGAACTGAACCGCCGTATGCCGAACGGCACGTACGGTGGTGTGGGAGGGGGGAGAAAATCCCCTCTACCCGATTAAGGTACATAATAAAGGAGATTTATAGATGAATTGGTCAACATTTCAAACGTATAACGAAGCACCCGAAAAAGCATTTGAAACACTTTGCAACCAACTGTTTGAAAATTGGTGCAAGGAAGAATTTCTTTCACAAATAAAGTATTTTAATATTGTTAATGGCTCTGGCGGTGATGGTGGTGTGGAGTCTTACGCAACACTTGTAGATGGCTCTGTTGTTGGGTTACAAGCAAAGTGGTTCCCGACAAGTATGTCTGATTCTCAAATTAATCAAATAAAAAATTCGATAAAAACTGCTGCTAAAATACGTCCTCAAATTAAGCGTTATATCGTATGTGTACCCAGAGATTTAGCCTCATTAACCGGAAAAGGTGAAAACACAGAAGAATCACGCTGGACTAATATGATTTCTGATATTAAAACAGAATATCCAAATTTAACTGTTGAATTATGGAACGAAACAAGGATATTATCAGAATTACAAAAAGATACCTCTGCGGGTATTTATAAGTATTGGTTCGAAAACGCTGAAATATCTGAAGAAACAATTGAACTTGCCTTCAAAAAAAGCAAAGCGAGTTGGCTGCAAACGAAATATGTGCCTGATTTGAACACATATGGAAAAATATACTCCAAAATCATTTTAGGATTAGGCAATTTTTCGCACAAACAAAACTTATATAACAGAGTTTTAAGAGGCATTGACTTGTGTGAAAAATATGTTGATGTATCTAAACAATTAATTTCTTTGATTGAAATTGAACTGCCGAAATTAAAAGAAGAATTAGCAATATCAATTGATAGTGTTGTTGAATTGTTAGATGAATGCAAAAAAATCAAAACAGCCATTTTATTCGAAAACACATCGACATCAAAAGCAAATTCAAGATTAACATATATTGATTTCAATAATATATGTGAAGAAATTCGCGAAAACAATTGCTCAATGCGACACTTTTTTCACTCATCAGAAGTAACCAATGTATTACAAAAATTGATTTCTGTTGACTTTTATCGTTTGTTTAATGAATATAATGACTTGTTGGATAAATCCCCTTTGCTTTTTGTAGGCGAACCAGGAACAGGAAAAACTCATGGAGTAGCGTCTGTATCAGAAAAAATACTAAAAGAAAAAATGCATACTGTTATACTTGTACAGGCTCGTAATATACCGAAATCATATACTTGGAGAGACATAATCATTTCTAGTTTAGGACTATCATCGTCTTGGAGTGAAGACGAAATATGGCAGGCATTAACATCTATGGTCAACAGGCATAAATATAATGCTGAATGCATAGAGAGTGAAACAAAAATTTTACCCAAAGTGCTTGTTATTATTGATGCCATTGATGAATGTCAGCCCTATGATAAGTGGATAAATAGGATTCAAGAATCTGCTGTTATTACAGAAAAATATCCACAAATCAGATTTTGTTTTACATCAAGAATACACGCAATTCCAAATAAAATAGAGAACGCTAATAAAATTCGTATTAGTTCCGACGGAGATGCTCCTGTACATGAGCTTTTCGATAGTTATATGGTTTCATATAATATTACAGCTACAAACAAAGGGTGGTTAAAATTTGCTTTAACATCACCTTTGGCATTAAAACTATTTTGTGAACTTAACAGAAACAAAACTATAGATTATGCGCAAAACACAGATGTTTCCATAACAAAACTCTTCAGAGAAAAAATTGATTGTATTGAAAATGAGTATTCACTAAAAGAAAGTGTTCCGAAAGAAAATCAACATATTTTTAATGTTATTATTGCATTATCTCAAGAGTTTTTAACAAATACTAAATTAGAAAGAAAAGCTCTTTTAGATAATGTTTCCAAAAATACTTCAATTCCTACAAATCAACTCGAAAAAGTGATTTTGTATTTGGAAAATTATGGTGTATTGTCATCTTACTGTAAACAGGGAGAAGGTTTGTCCCCTGATGAATATTATTACATCCCCGGTATACAAGGATATTTTGATTATGCAATGACCTTGCTTGTGCTTCAGGAATATAAACACCCAAAAGATATTGATTTTAGCAAAAATTCAGCTATTGATAGCAATGCATTATATACAATGTCGGTTATTTCTATGCAAAAATATGACTATTTAATTACCAGAAACAAAACATTGTCAGCAATTGTAGATGCATGGAATATCCAAGATTTGCAGTTTTATGCCTTGCGACACACATCGCATGAAAACGGAAAATTATTTAAAGACAGAACATTGGAAATAATGTCAGTAAATACAGACTCATTATTAACAATTACTAATAATTTAATTTTGCCACTATCAAGAGATATTGGTCATCCTCTCGGTGTTCAAGTACTTGATGAGTTTCTGTTTTCTTTTGAAAAACCGGCTCAAAGAGATTTAATTTGGTCTGTTCCTGGATTTTTAAATGCACCGGAAAAATATAAATGGTCGACAACCCAAACTCTTAATTTAGAAGAATTTTGTTTAACAAAAGACGACCTTTTTGACGGATGTCCTTCAATATATGTTTGGGCTCTTTCAAATTTAAACAATTCTTTTAGAAAACATAGCAGAGACGAGCTCATGCGTTGGGCGAAAACGACTCCTGATGAATTCTGGAAATTGTTTCTTAAATATGCTAATGTAAATGACCCTCAAATTAAAAGTGATTTGCTTTCAATACTTACATGTTTGGTATATGATGGTGCAAATGATACTTTTATAAAAAGTGCATCTGATTGGGTTTGTGCTAATATTCTATCCGCTGATAAAATTGAACAGTGTATGGATGTTTCGCTGCGTTATTATTCGATTGCTATAGTGAAAAAATCTATAATATGCGGAATAAACAACGAATCAGATGTTACAAAATATTTGCCACCATATCATTCGAAAAAATATGAAATTTCACTTAACAAAGATGCACTATCCGGAACTTATATGGGCGGTTATGGTGAAATAGACTATGATTTATCAAGATATGTGTTAATCGACCATTTTACTTCTGATTTTTCAAATTATGGTGCGGACAATCAATTTAAGAAATTGATTGAAAAGATAGGCATAGTCCAGCCTGAATTTAAGAATATTGAATTTTATCAATTGGTACTTTCGGCAGCATATGCATATATTCTAAATATGGGATGGACTGAAAAGAATTTCTGTAGTCTTGAGTGTGATTCAGAAGGAAATAAAGAATATATTGGCTTAGATGTTTCTATCAGACGTATGCATCGTTCTGCAACACACGGAGCTCAAAGCAATATTATGACTGTTTGTGAAAAATACGTTTGGCAATTCAGAAACTGGTTTAGCGGATTTTTATCTGACAGAATTAAGTATATTAATAACGGAAATCCCGAAGACATTACCGATTATGGTTTGTTGGATGATTTCTTGATTCCTATTCAAGAAATAGAACAAATTGACCCGGATAATTTGCCTGAAGATAATCCTTGGCACATACCCGAAAAAGAAAACGCTGTTTTAGAAGCAGAAAACAATAGCAGCTCTGATGTAATCAACAGTGTCATTAATGCTCCTGATTTTGATTGGCAGAAATGGATTTTAATTGACAATACTGATAGATTATACAAGATAGATAATGACTCACTATTAGCGTTAAGTGGTTATTCATGCTTTTTTGGCAGTGCTATGGTTGAAACTTGTATTTTTATTAGTTCAATTATAGTTGATGACGAACATATGGATTCTTTCGTGTCTCAAATATCTGATAACGCTGACTTATCTCAAATGTTAGCCAATCCTCCAGATTGGAGAGGTGGATTAATAACCTCGTGTTATATTACGCCAAAAGAAGTTTGTTGGTTCCCTTGGAAGAAACGATATGACAGTAGTAATGTGGAAGACTTTCCTGAACTTAATATTAATTCTGTCGTAGATGAATGTTGTTATAATTTCCCTGAATATGGCGATGTTCATTATGAAATACCATCAGAACCATTAAGAAAGTTTTTGAACATCACGGATTCTAATGGCTATGTATTTTATGATAGCAACAAACAAATAAAAGCCCAATATACTGTTACCGGAGAAAAATGGCGAACATATCAGGATTATTTGCTTGTTGAAAAGGATGAATTATTAAGCGTTCTTAAGAAAAACAATAAAAATATAGTTTGGATTATGCGTGAATATAGAAGAGAAGCCGGAAAGGGAACTGAGAAATACGGTGAGTTTTGGGCAGTAAAAGATTTCTCTTATATAGGACATTTTAAAAACAACGAATTTTTTTGTAAGTGCATACGCGAAGAAATATCAAAATCAGAAAAAGAATAAATTCTATTCAGTGAAAAGACCGTTTGCTCGTTCGAACAAACGGTCTGCTTTTTTATCTCTGCTTTACTTTAAAGACGAATAGCCTTGAAAGATGAAAGCACAATTACTTTCCTAATGCTTCACCAAGCAGCTCGTACAGAGCTTCAGCTTCTTCGGGGGTGAGGGTTACGCCTTTACCCATCTTTTCATGGTTGGGGCCCCACTCACGAATATCGAACTTTGCCGCAGCTCCATTCCAAGAGATAAGGTTCAGTTCCTTTGTCCATCCTTTCGGGCTGGTGGACAGTTCGCCATAAGATTCTTTGATTTCGTATTTAATATCAGCCATCGTTCGGTCTCCTTACTCGACACTTTCCTCAACAAGAGCAATTTCGGCATCAGACAATCCGTATGCTTTGTAGAGAATCTGGTCAATTTCCTTTTCCATAACACTTGTATCGCTGTTCTTCTTAGCTTTTTTTGCCTCAGTGATTTCTCTTGCAAGTTGAGAAATATGTTCATTGTTTTCTGCTGTAGTTTCAATGATAGGTATTTCGGACAGCGGAACTTGGAAAAGCTCTAATACTTCGCCTTTTCGTTTTCCTCTGTTGTACAGCCACAAGAAATTCAGCTTAGAGTTCAAGATGCCTAACAAGAAGAACAGGTCAACATCTTTGGCTTTTGGAGTTATCACATAAGCATCTGAACGGCAGAACCATTCAACATCATTAAAAGCAAATGATGCGGTGCGAGTACGATATGGAACAACAATTTTCTCGCCAACAAATATACTTTCCTTTCTCGCACGATGAAGTGCTGTCCAATGATAATGCTCATTGTAGGCAACCAATCTATGTTCAAGAAGGTCTCTAAAATTTTCCAGATGTTCAAGAATGTCGGGATATTTCTTTTCATCAAGACCATCTGGATAATAAAGAAGTTTCTTTGTAGGTGTGGTGCTACAAGAATATCTGCTAATATCGGAGTTCTTGTAAAAGTCTCTTAAAAGCACTTTTCCAGAAGTAAAGCTGTCAACAAGTTCAACATCTCTTGAGTTCGTTAAATCGAAAACGTAAATGCCGTCATTCTTAATCTTTCCTGAAGATGCAGGGATGTACTCCATGTTGCGAGTAGCAACGGTGTCGCACCCACTTACTACGCCTTGATTAACTTCGGCAAGTTTACCTAATCGCTGCTTCTGAGCCGCCATCTTATCCAAGATACTGCCAACTGAATCCGTATCTTGTGATGTTACACCTTGCTGACGGATATAATACTCTGAACCGTCATAGAGGTTATCTTGTGCGACGAAAACATGGGTGGCTTTTTCGTCTTTTCCCATAAGTATCGAATTAAGCTTTGCTGCGTTTGCAGTAACAGATTCCGAGCACATCGTACAACGACAGAGGAAGTCTTTTTCCTTGTCTTTTGTGAGTATCGTAATCATATTGTGCTGACCGAGTGCGGATTCAAAGACACGAACCTCGTTAAAATTGATAAGCTGACGCATATATGTACGAGATGCGAAATCTTTGCGGAGAGTTTTTGCTCCAGTAGCAGTCGGGAAATAATTTGTTGTAATAAATGCCAAATCGCCCTTGGAATGAAGAATATCCAATCCTTTATGGAAGAAGAAGTAGAAGAAGTCCATCTTTCCTTGATAACTTCTCTTACCAAACTTGGTTTCCGCTACTGCACGGAAAATCTCCTTGTGCCCACTTTCTCCAATGTAAGGTGGATTGCCGATAACAATATCAAAGCCGCCGTTATCTCTGAACACTCTTGCAAAATCAAGCTGCCACAGTACAAATGGCTTTGAAGCACGACGAACTGCAAAGTTGTATTCCAACTTCGTTTCTTCGGAACAGCCCGATAACTGTTCACTTATAATCAAATCCTTGAGAGATTGAATTTTAGCTTTCAGTTCAAACTTTTTATGTGGTTCATCACAACCGAAAAGCTCGTCCTGAGCCTTCAGCAACTGTTTTACAACAGTTTCAAAGCCTGCATGACCGAAATCCATCTGTACCCCAGCGGTCATCGTACCGAGAATAT
Source organism: Clostridia bacterium (assembly GCA_017626295.1). GTDB lineage: Bacteria > Bacillota > Clostridia > Oscillospirales > Acutalibacteraceae > DTU089. Next base: position 69,785 of record JAGAJB010000015.1, read on the forward strand.
CACTTTCTTTAACCAATTTAATACCCTTGAATTCATCAATAAGGCTGTTGCCGCAAATGATATTACATTCAAGATTAGGCAACGGAAGCGGATTTTTATGACCTTCTAATTCATTTGTAGCATCGGGAGTAATTTCATCATCGATTACAAGTGACAGCCACAAGCGAAGCTGAGCAATATCAACTGCTGACGGCTCAATATCAACGGCAAAAATTGAATTTTTAATAGCGTTGAGCTTTAATGCATATGGTGAACGGTCATTTTTATATAAGAAAAACTTATCCTGTGCTCTCATGCCAATAGCCATATATGACGTAATATTCTGACGAGCTCTTACAATCTCGTTCATCATACCGAGAGGGAATGCACCTGAACCTACAGCAGGGTCAGCAACACGCACAGTGGCAAGAGCATCGTCTACGTCTTTAAGTCTGCTAACAGCAATTTCACCGTTTTCATTAACCTTGAAAATTTCAGGCGAAATAAACATACCGCCATTACCTTCACGCTTGGACTTTACGGTATCTTCATCCTTCATAAAGTCACCATAAAGAATAAAATCACGGAGTGCATCTTCAGAAATTTCAGTTTTTCTTACGAGATAATTGATAAGACTTTCCTGACACATATAGTGAACTATTTCACGAGGAGTGTAGAACGCGCCTTTAGATTTTCTGTCTTTAACATCAAGAAGATTCTCAAAAATCTTACCGAGCATTTCGGGGTCAACAGCAACCTCACGCTCCATAGGCTCATCTTCACTTATCGTAAAGTTATATCTGTCAAAAATATCTAAGATACCATCCGCATTACGGTCAGCAGGGTTTTTCTTGTTAGAGAAGATTTCATCAGGAATATCAAAGTTGTTTGATTTCCAATCGTAACCGTCAAGGGGTTCAAACAAACCGCCGGACAGGAACGGAATGCGACAATGCAATGCAGGACAATAACCCATAGCCCCGCGGTTATGGTTTAAGGTGTTATAAAACAAGGGTTCAAGATAATTTTCAAAGAAATTGCCTTTATGTGCTTTTGAAAACTCAAAAATGGTGCGGAGAAATTTTCTTGAGCCGTCACCCCAAGTCTTTTTTCTCGGCAAGTACTTTGCGATTACTTCTTCATCATCGTCAGAAATATCATCCAAAGCCTTTGAGTTGAGTTTATATGTACCGTCAGCCTGTTTGAAATATATTTTCGGCAGATGCTCTTTTATAATTCTTCCCTGTGCACCTGAAACAAAGAAAACATTGTTATATTCTTTTTCTGTAAGTACCGGTGACCAAACATTAACTCCAAGCCAGCCTTTTTTCTGCAGGAAATACAGGAAAACAATCTGTCCCATAAGCTTCTTTGCATACTGTTCAGACGTGAAACCGCATTTCTGTGATTCCTCAACAAAATCAGCATTACTATCCAAAAATTCCTGAAGCTGATAAAACTTTTCGCAATAAAGCTCAAAAAATTCTTTTGTAACTTTTTCAACACTGAACGCTTCCTCTAACTCATCAAGAGTCGGATTTGCGTTTTTATCAATAATAAACTGACGGAAACGCTCAATGGCTGTGTGACAAGGCTCGTCCTTACCCACCAAAAATGAATATCTTTTTGCAGGTGTAATGTTTTCTGTAGTTTTCAGCTTGCCCTGCTCAATTTTCATTTCATAATCAAGACGCACAAATGATAAACGCCACTTTGTTTCTCCTACAGTATAAAAAGCAACGATAGCCGCATCACAATTACCGCTTTCAATGAGTTTTTTTGCATAACTACGCTGTGTGCTGCGAGAACTTTCGACATAGTTTTCTTTCTTTAACTCAACGGCAAAAACAGCAATTTTCTTTTTATCAGGAGATGTATAATTTCCTATATGAACACTACCTGTAATATGTGTTGAAAAGTTTGAAAACTCAGGACGGAAATTATTAGGGTCTACAAGATTCATAGAATCAAAAATTTCACGCATAAGGTCCACGTAATTTACAACAGAATATTCAGATGTTAATATGCTCTCAATTTTGTTTACAACTGTACTCATTTTTTACCTCCACGGAGATAGCACGACAATATAATTTCTTTTTTACCGTCTATAATGGATTTTTTCTCTCGTTTTTCTTCAAGATATGTTTCAGGGACAATACGAACAATATCAAAATAGAGGGCAATAATATCCGAAGCGAGATTGATTACCTTAACGACATCTTTGGAAACCTTTGCAGGTATTTCACCGTTCTCCCATCTGCGGATAAGCGTTTTCATTATTTCCTCTTGGTCATCGGTAAGTTGGTCTGCTGCTAAAATCCCTTTGATTGTCTTTATAATTTTCGCGTCATTACCCGCAACCATCGGTTTTTCAATAGTGATTTCCTCATCTGCAACAAGCATATTGTCAAAAGCTTCGCTATTATCCTTCAAATAGTCATAATATTTGCTGCCTACACTTACTTTAGGAGTTGTTACATCAGCCTCAATCAGCTTGATAGCCTCCATAAACGACAATTGCATTGTATTTATTTCATCGGATATAAAGAAGGATTTCAAAGCCCCTTTACGGATGAAGGTTACGGTTGAGTCGCTTTCACGATTTTCGTCTGTTTTGGCTGATTTTGCTTTTTGAGGCAAACGCTTAATCTGTGAAAACAGTTTCGGCTCATCATCTCTGATTCGTCTTATTATTGATAAATATGCAAGTTCGGGGTTTGTGCTCTCCTCGTCTTCGCCATCAATATCCTTATTCAAATCACTAAATAATTTCTGCGGTGAAACTTCCTCGTCATCAGATAAATATTTGAAATCTTCACCAAGAGTATCGTGGAAAGACTGAAGCTTTTCAAGAATTCTGTCTTCCAAAGGCATATGCTTCGCGCTTTGTGCTGTCGGGAAGAAATTGAACACAAAAATTCGGTCAAATTCAGTACCAACACGGTTTATACGACCCACACGCTGCATAATGCGAGTCGGGTTCCAAGGAAGGTCATAGTTTACAAGAACATTAGCTCTATGAAGGTTAATACCTTCTGCAAGAACATCTGTTGTAATAAGCAAATCATATTTATCATTATCTTTACTTTTGTTTTTGGGATTAAAACTATCCTCAATTTCAACCTTTAATGCTTGTGAACTCTGACCGCTAAAGCATACTATTCGTTTTCCGTAGATTTCACGGAGATTATCATAAAGGTACTCTACAGTTTCTGTTGACTCAGTAAAGACAATGATTTTGTTGCCCTTCATATACGGGTTATTCTGAAGTTCGTATTTAAATTTTTCTAATTTAGGGTCAACCTTAATCATGCCCCAAAGGTCACGAAGATATTTTAATTCAGCAAGATCTCTTTCCAAAGCTTTAAGGAATTTAGGCTCAAAATCAGAGGTTTCAAAAGCCATTACATCTTCCTGCTCGATGAGATACATAAGCTTTTTGATATCACCATTATCAAGAAGGTCGTAAACATTTACTTTTTTGCTGATATATACTTTGCCTGATTTCACCATTTCAATGAACTTTTCATAGGATTCTATGAATCTGCCCAGTGTCATTGAAAAAGCATAGAAGCTGCTCTCTAAACGCTTGATAAGAATTCCCTTCATAAATCCGCCCATATTACGCTGTGAAATCAACAATTGTGAATATTTTTTCTTGTCTTTTAAAAACAGCAACGGCGTATATCGAGCATAGCCAAAATCTTTAATAGCAGCTATCGTTTCCGTAAACGCTTCATCTGTTTTATCATCAAATTCATATATTATTTTTTCAGGACTTCCGGCTGCAGGGAAGCGAAGTCCTTGTTTTTCTAAATCATCCTTGTAGTATTGCTGAACTTCTCCGCGAGTACGACGTATCATAACTTCACGAATAAGTCTGTCTCTTATAATTTCAGAATTTTCTCTGAGCTGTGCACGGTAATCAGGAGAACCCTTTGCTTTTTTTGCGAGCTTTGAATTGAGACCTCTGAAAAAGCCTTCAATGTTTTTAATTCCGTTTATGGTGCCACTCTGCTTAGATTGAAACAGATAAATCTGATTCTCAATGTCGCTTGTATAGTTGTTTATAGGAGTGGCAGATATCAAAACAACTTTTTTATCGCGGCAAATCTGATGTAACTGTGTAAAACTGTCGGTGCCGCTATTTCTGAATCGGTGAGCTTCATCAATGAATACATAGCTGTATTTTTCTGCTCCTTTTTCAAGAATGCGGTCAAGTTTACCTAGAGACTCAACATCGCATCTTGCGACGTCAAATTCCTGAAGAACGCTTCTCCAATAATCAACAAGAACAGGCGGACAAATAAACAACTTATATGTATCACGCTTAAAAGAATTAGCAAGCATTGCACAGATATAAGTTTTGCCTAAACCGACAACATCAGAAATAAACACGCCGTTATATGCTTCTAATTTTTTGCGAGCTTGAGTAACAGCATCAATCTGATACTGAAGTCGCATATATCCGTCAGGCAAAAGTGTTTCAAAATTCTCTTTGTCCGCGTTTATTTCTTCTTTGAAAAATTCATATATTGTCTTAAGATACAGCTGATATGGGGTAATATCATCCTTCATCCAAGTGTTTTCTTCAACAGCTTCAATATATGTTTCTTTAATATCAACACCTTTTGCCCATAATTCCTCAAATCTGCTTAATGCAAACTGTACGTCAGCAGAATCTTTAAGTTCTACATTAAACTCAAGATTATTTACAAGTCCTGCCTCGGAAAAGTTGCTTGACCCTGTGATTACACTGCCGTACATGTCAGGAACCTTTATCGGGTCTTTTCTCATAATGTAAACTTTCGCATGAACAGGCGCCTCTGTGTACATACGTATTTCTAACTTGCCGGATTTTAACCAATCAATAAAAACACGCACACCTTTTTCGACATCTGCGGAAGAATCTACTTGTTCAAATTCATTTTTCACTTCATCGCTTATAATCTCTTTACCTTCGTTTGAAGAAATTGCAGCCATTTTATATTCGTTATTTGCCTGATCGATAATTTTCACCGTAAAACGGTCAACATTAAGTCCGACAAGAATTCTTATTTTTTCAACACTTTCTAATGCTTCATAAAGCTTAAAAAAACCGCTTGAGCGAAAATATCCTACAAGCACATCGAAAAACTGAGTGTTACTTTTGAGAATATTAGAGAAACGAGTATACAAATCTCTGTCAGGCTCATTAGTAAAAAACTTTAAGTCGTTTTGAATCATTTTCATCTTCCTCTGCGTGCATATTCATCATTTTTACAACATAATCCACATTATGTTGTAATTCCTGAACAAAAATAAAAATACCCTCAAAACAAATGAGAGTACTTGTATAAAAAAGCATAATAAACTAAGCCTTTTCTAAATTATAGGTTGAAAAGGCTTTTTTCTGCTGCTTCAGATTTGAAAACAATTCTTCTAATCATACTTTTCGTTTTGTGATGCCTTGTAAATTTATTGATATTATGCTAAAATATTATTGGTTAATTGGCTTTAAACCAATTCCTATGTACATAATGCAACATAATGTGGATTATGTTGTTTCAGATTATCAAATGCATATTTTCCATACGCTGACGATGCTCGTTGCCTGATGAAATTATATAAATTCGCGTGGTATTTATACTGCTATGGCCAAGAATGTCCGCTAGCTTGGCAATATCTTTTTCTATGCCATAAAATGTTCTTGCAAACAAGTGACGAAGATTATGAGGAAAGACCTTATCGGGATTTACATTAGCCTGCTCACAAAGGCTTTTCATCTCTCTCCAAATATTAGTCCGGCTCATAGAATTACCGTTTCTAGTTACAAAAATTGCTCCTGACTTTATTCCTTGCTCTGCTGCATAGCGGAGCAGTTTCTTTTTTAATTCACGGACAATAAATACTGAACGGGTTTTACCTTTAAGAGAAACAACCGCCTCGCCGCATTTTACTGCTTCAATAGTTATATACTGCAGTTCACTGACACGGATACCTGTTCCGCAGATTGTTTGAATAAGCAGATTCAGACGCTCATTACCTTTTTGCTTTGCAGTATTTACAAGCCGTAAATATTCAGCCTTTGTCAGTTCTTTTTCTTCGGGACAGTAAACCTGTCTTTGAAGTTTTATTGACTTAACCTTTAAATCCTGCCAACCTACAAATGCAAACAAGCTGTTCAGTGAAGCTATCATTGAGTTAATACTTCTTACGGCATAGTTATCGGAAATCAGTTTGTTTTTATATGCAATAACCATTTCCTTTGTTATATCCGAGCAGTTCGTATAATCTGCAAACGCTTTCACATCTCGAATATATTTTTCAATAGTGTTAGTACTTTTTTCTTCATTTTGAAGAAAATTTTTAAAACTATCTATTATTTTTACTGTTAATTTTCGTCCTTTCATTGTATTTACCTCCGGATATTTCTCGATATATTTTACCCGAAATGTATGATTATAAATTGTCACTATAATTTTAGGCAAATATTTACAACAAGTCGAATGTACGGATTGTCAGATATAATTTCAGCCTCGTTAGGATTGCAGTAAATCTGCGTTCCTAACGGGGCCTTAATATTTACACATTTAAAAAATTTTCAAAAAACCATTGACAAAAGAGAACATTTGTTCTATAATCGTAAACACAATTAAATAAACGACTTTAAATCGTGCAAGCGGAGCAGTTACCTTTACAGGCTGAAAATCTTCCAAGCGCCGTATGAAGTCGAATGTACATATCTTTCAAAAAAGCAACACACAGCAAGTACCTACATATCAGTGTTGCAGAGACGAAAGAACCCACTTTCTTAATCGCGTAAGCGGGGCAGGACTCTGTTCTCAGAGCTGAAAAACCACCAAGCACCGTAACGAAAGTCGATTGGATGTGGGATAACTGTGTCCATTCGAGTTCGTACGGTGCTTTTTTATTTTCGGCCAAAGTATGAAAAACATGCAATACATATGTGAGGGAAAAATTGGCCAAATTTCAAAATTAGTCGGGAATATATGGTAGAAGATATTTTTTCGTCTATAGTCAAGAAAATCGTCCGATATATAGGTGGAATCAAAAAATATTTGGGTAAAATCAAAAATCAGTCAGAAATATATGGTGAAAAGAAAATTTGAGCAGAAACGGAATTAAGTCGGGAATATATGGTAGAGTTACAAGTTTTAAAATTGAACATTTTGTAGATTATTCAAAAAAAGTGGTTCAAAATGCAAAAAAATGTCCCAATAAAGGAGTAGAGGGTATTTTCAAAAAAACTTCCCCAAAATCTAAAAAATCGTGCAATACATAGGTGAGAGCAAAAAAATTTGTAGAAATGCAAATTTTTGTCGCAATAAAGAAGTAGGGAGTATTTTCAGATAAAAGTTAAACTCTTTTCGGATAAATCTGTAAAACAAGGATTTTTATTGCCGCTTAATAGAATTTACCCTACAAAAAACAAAGCTGTTACAGAGGAAAAAATCATCAAAATCAACCTGAATCATTACAAATAAAGGAGATTGATATTATGGAAAACTTAAAAATTGACAGAGAATTTGAAATGCTCATACCATCACTTACTGTTGATGAGTATGAACAGCTAAAAAGCAACATTTTATCCGATGGTGAAATATTCAACCCCATTTTCACTTGGAACGGATATATCATCGATGGGCATCACCGCTATCATATTCTGTCAGAACATCCGGAGCTTAAATACAAAATTGTAGAAAAGGAGTTTTCTTCGAGGTTTGAGGTGCTGTCGTGGATCTGCAACAATCAGCTCGGCAGAAGAAATCTTACTCCCGAAAACAAGAAATATCTTATAGGAAAAAGATATGAAGCGGAGAAAATGTCTCACGGTGGAGCGAGACGTGGTGCTGAATTTTCAACTGACCAAAATGGTCTGTTGAAAAACGGGATGACAACAAGGCAGAAAATAGCTGAAGAAACAAAAACCAGTGAGGGGTATGTTGCTCGAGCCGAGAGGTTTGCAAAAGGTGTAGACGCAGCAGAAGAAGCTGTTCCGGGCATCAAAGAGGAAATTCTTTCAGGCAAAATAAAGAAGCCTGAAGGTGTAATAGCAGATATTGCAAAAGCGCCTGAGGAAGAAAGAAAATCTCTTACTGCAAATTTGAGGTTAGTACAAAAATATGAAAAGCCTACACCAGACATGCTTTTGGCTATAAGGACAATAGGTGCAGAAATGAGAGATGACAGTATTAAAGTAACCGATGAAAGTATGTTTGAATCATTAGATGGAACTTTGAAAATGCATATTCAAACATATGAAACCTTTTTTGTTGACGAATCTGTATTTTTAAAACCAGAAAACTTTTCAAAAACAATGGCGATTATGCAACAAATGATAGATTATATCGCAAGCATTAAACCCGAGGAGTGTGATGATTCTGAACATTGATATCGTTTACGAGGAACCGCAAAGTAAAATCTTCTTCAAAATGCCGAAGATGTTATTTACGGAGGAGTACAAGGATTTATCTGCAGAGGCGAAGCTGCTTTATGGATTGATGCTCGACAGAATGCAGTTATCAGCTACAAACGGTTGGTGCGATAAAAACGGAGAAGTCTTTATCTTTTACACTATTGCCGAAACAAGCGAAGTGCTCGGTTGTGGTCATGACAAAGCAACAAGATTACAGCGTGAGCTTGAAAAATACAATCTGCTCCGCCGTAAATATCAGGGCAAGGGCAGACCTGCAAAGCTGTATGTTTTACCTATACCGAAAACACGCATCAGGTCACCGTAAAAGTCGCAAGTAATAAGGCTGAGTAGAGTAAAACTGAGATATATACCAACCGAGAAGAGAAAAATATTCTTTAATTAAGTTAGCAGTAACTTTAAGTATATATAGCTATCCGGCTGAATGTGAAAAGCAGATGAATACTGTTCATTCCTTCTTCGGCTCGTAAAAAGCAAATAGAAATTGCTTGAATGATGCCTGCTTCATTACGGAGATATCCATTTGAAAAAAGCTAATTTTCAACGGTCTGAACCGAGGAAATTTAGCTAAAAAAGCACTTTTGCAAATCATCCGATAGAAATTTATAAAATGAACAGTACCCCGTCAGCAAAATTTCCATTGAAAATTTGTTAATTCTGCCCGTAGTACTAAGGTCAAAATACACTCAAAAATGGCTCTGTTGAAAAATATAAATTTTTTCAAAGAAACAACATTTCACTAAAATTACACTATTTTTTCACTATTTTTCATTATGCGTCTGTTTCGACAAAAAAACTGCCCTCACGAAGAGAGCAGCACAGAAACATTATGCAATTTATTTGAGATATTTTTTATTATCAACTTCTTGCAATACGGAAATTTGATGAATTGCAATTTTATTTAATTTGAGCAAACGTTCTGATTGAGGGACATTTTCATTTATCAAGACAGCATTTATATTCTCAAGATTTGAAAGGCAGATAAGCTCATTCATAGATGCATAATCTCTGATGTTGCCCTTCGTATCGGGATTTTCTTCTCGCCATTGCTTCGCAGTTTTGCCAAAAAGAGCAACATTGAGAACATCTGCTTCATCGGCATAAATAATTGATGTCTGTTTTGCGGTAAGCTGTTCGGGAATTAGATTGTTTTTAATTGCATCTGTATGTATTCGATAATTGATTTTTGCAAGCTCTCGCTTAGCAGACCAACCGAGCTGTTTTTGCTCCTCATTTTTAAGGCGCTGAAATTCTTTTATAATATATATCTTAAATTGAGGGCTTATCCACATTGCAAATTCAAATGCAATATCTTTGTGTGCATAAGTTCCACCGTATCGTCCGGCTTTTGCAGTAATTGAAATTGCACCCGTGCGCTCAACAAAATCTTTTACACTTATCTTGAAACTATTTAAACCTGCTCGATTAGTTATTTCAGAAAATTCCTCAAAGTTGAAATCAGGATTATACACACTTTCCCATGTGCCAATGTATTCCAAAGTATTACGATTTCTAAGCCAATCAGTGACAAAGAAATCGCCATCTTTAGCTTTTAACATATCCGTAATACAAATATAATCTTCATCATTAATTTTTGAAACATTGATTTCTGTGTCATTTACAATCAACTTATTCATGATACACCTCGATTTTTAATTATGGCGAATTCGCCATAATTAGATTGCATGAAAATTATAGCACACTTAAAGCATAAAAACAAGTGAACATAAATTCTTACATATCAAAATTAAGGACGGTGAAAAAATGCTTTAGCAAAAATACAAACATAATTTTATGTATCAAAAAACAAAACAAAAAATTTATGAAAGGACTGAAAAAATTATGTCTAATGAAAAAATTGAATATTTAAATCTTGATTTGCTGCACCCCTTTGAAAACAATCCTTTTCAAAGTGTTGATGAAATTGAGTATGATGAGCTTCGTGAGAGCGTTAAAGAGTTCGGCATTATCACACCGTTGATTGTCAATAAGTCTGATACCGGTTATGAAATCATCTCCGGTCACAGACGATGGCAGATTGCAAAAGAATTAAACTTTGATGTTGTTCCCGTTTATGTAAGAGAATTTTCAAAAGAAGAGGCGGTAATAAATTTTGTTGACTGTAATCTCAGCCGAGAAAAAATCTTACCGAGTGAAAAAGCCCGTGCGTACAAAATGAAACACGATGCAATGAAAAAGCAAGGTGCAAGAACTGATTTAACTTCGTCACAAGTTGGGACGAGGTTCCGTAGTGATGAAAAGTTAGCAGAAACAATGCCCGACTCCCGAATGCAGATTCAAAGATATATCCGTCTTAATAATTTGCAACCGACGCTTCTTGATATGGTTGATGAAGGAAGAATTTCTTTCACTCCTGCAGTTGAGCTTTCATATTTAACCGAAGAAGAACAGTGCAACTTAATTGAAACGATTGAAAGTGAAGACTGCACTCCGTCACTATCTCAGGCACAGCGTATGCATAAGTTAAGCGATGAGAAAAAACTCACTATGGATGCTATCTTTGAAATTATGCAGGAGCAAAAAGCGAACCAAAAGGAGTATGTAAAAATTCCTGTTGAAACTTTTAAGAAGTATTTCAAGAAAGATATGCCGCTGAAAAAGATGGAAGAGATAACAGAAAAAGCTCTGGCACGGTATGCAATGGTGCTTCAAAAGCAACGTCAATGGGAGCGATAAAAAACGTGGTATCGTCTTTGCGAGCATTGGATTTGTTGCAACAAATCCGCTCGGAAGTAGGAAAAGAGGTGAAAACATTTGCCGAGAAAAAGACAACACCGATACGCTTTTTATCTTGATGATGAAGAAAATGAAATGCTTTTGAGCCTAACAAAAAGATTTTGTATGAGTATTTCTGATATTATTAGGCTTTTAATAATGTACCAATGCATAAAATTTCCGCCTAAAGAAATCCGTTCTGTTGTTCCGGAGCTTCGCCGTATAGGTAACAATCTTAATCAGATAGCAAGAGCATTAAACTCAAAATCTTTTGTAACCGATAAAGAAATCAGAAATGCAATTACAGAATTGCGTAATTGTGAAAAGCAATTACTCGAAAATTTTGATACAGGGAGGTGAAAATTTATAGTGATAACAAAAATTAAAAAAGTGAAAACGGGACTTTCAAAGCTGATTGATTATGCAATGAATCCGGCAAAAACAACTGCCGATAAAAATTTTTCTGACGGTATGAAGGACGAAGAAGTAGTTTTTGTGCGAGGTATAAACTGCATTCCCGAGTTTGCAAAAGCACAGATGCAGGAAACAAAAGATATGTTTAATAAAAATTCAGGCAACGTTGGTTATCACATTATTCAATCTTTTGATGATAACGAAGGAACGCCTGAACAGATTTTTGAAATCGGTTGTAGGCTTGCTGAAGAATTATTCGGTGACAAGTTTGAAGTCATCGTTGCACTTCATAAAAATACCGATAACCTTCACTGCCATATTGTTGTAAATTCTGTTTCATTTATTGACGGTAAAAAGTTTAATGATAACAAAACATTTTTAAATAAAATGAGAAATGTGTCAGACAGACTTTGCGGAGAGCAGGGATTATCGGTTATTGAAAATCCCAAACCGTCAAAGCATCAATGCTATCCTCAATATATTGCAGAGCGTGACGGAGAGTATAACAAATTCACAACGCTCAAAAAAGATATTGATGAGTGTATTCTTCGTGCAGGAAGCGAGCGAGGTTTTCTTTATGAAATGCAAAAGCTCGGTTACAGATTTGATTTCAGTAAGCCTCATATAACGGTTAATCATCCCTCATTCAAAAGATCTGTGTGGTTATGTGACTTAGGTGATGAATATTCTTTTGAAAGAATCAGTCAAAAGCTTTATGCTGATTGGAGGCATTACCGAATTGATTTACCGCCACAGGATGAATGGAAAGATTACCTTTATGACTTTGAAAGAAACTACAGAGAGGTCTATGTTCATTTCATTACGGTGGTTCAGGCGGTGAAAAACCGACCTAAAGAAAACTACTATATCGAAAAATATCTGCAACGAGAAATCATTAAGCTTGACCGATTGATTGAGCAACAGAATCTTTTGTGTCATAACGATATTGAAACTGATGAGCAGTTACAGGCGTTTAAGCAGGAATGCATAAACGAAATGGCAGAGATAACAGATGCAAGAAAAGTCTGCCGAAACAAATTAAAAAGTGCTGTTCGCAGAGGTGATGAAAAGGAAATTGCAGAACTCAAAGATACTATCAGTATGTTTTCCGAAAGGCTGAAAATTCTTCGTAAGGACATCAACACCTGCGAAAGAATTGAAAAATCTGAGCCTGATGTGGAAAACAAGATAGACCAAATTCTTGAAATCGAACAGCAACAGAAGAATAAAACACAAAACAGAAGCCGTGGTTATTCACGGGATGAAAGATAAGGAGGAATAAATTATAAGAATTATAAAATGGATAAAGAAAATAAAGGAATATTATGAAATCATAAAAGCAGATGTTATACGAACATTAAGCGGTACAAAAGCAGAGTGTACACCGCCCTTTGACTATGATATTCTTGAAAGGATTGTTCGTTGCGTATTCCCGGATATAGTTAAATACTATGAAGAAAAACGCAAGCCTGAAGCATCCGTACCTTTGACCGATGATACTGTTTTACCCGATAATAGGGATGCTGAAAATATGCAACCCGATAAAGGAGGAATAAAAATATGACAGCAGTAATTTATGCTCGTTACTCTTGCGACAGTCAGCGAGAAGCATCTATTGAAGGTCAGTTAAGAGAATGTATGGCTTATGCGGAAAGACAAGGTATCCAAATTCTTGAAACTTATATTGACAGAGCCTTATCTGCAAAAACGGATAACCGTCCGCAGTTTCAGAAAATGATAAAAGACAGCGCCCAAAAGCTTTTTGACATTGTCCTTGTATGGAAGCTTGACCGCTTTGCCCGTAACCGTTATGATTCAGCACATTACAAAAATGTGCTTAAGAAAAACAGTGTTAAAGTTTTATCTGCCACAGAAACTATCTCACAGGGAGCAGAGGGTATTCTGCTTGAGTCCTTGCTTGAAGGTATGGCTGAATATTACTCAGCCGAGCTTGCAGAAAAAGTTGCAAGAGGTATGCACGAAAACGCACTTAAAAGCAAGTTCAACGGCGGTACCCTCACAATCGGATACAAGATTGATGAAAACCGAAGATATGCAATAAACCCCGAAACAGCACCGTTTGTTCTTGAGTGTTACAAAAAATATCTTGAAGGTATGTCAATTAAACAGCTCGTAAAGGTTATGAACGAAAGAGGTATGCGTAACACATGGGGAACAGAAATGACAATCACCACTATGACAAACGTTCTGAAAAATCGCAGATATTTAGGCGAATACAGGTACGGTGATATTGTAAACAAAGGAGAAATACCGCAGATAGTTCCTGACAAGCTTTTTGATGATGTTCAGAGAGCCATAGCAAAAAACAGACGTGCACCTGCAAAGCATAAGGCTACCGAAGATTATCTTCTTACCTCTAAGCTTGTGTGCGGCAACTGCGGTTCCTTGTGGGTCGGTGAAATAGGCACAAGCAGGAACGGTGCAAAACACAGATATTACAAGTGTATCAATGCCAAACGAAAGAGAGGCTGCAGTAAGAAAAAAGGCATAAAAAAAGAATTGCTTGAGGATTTAGTTCTCAAGCAAATTATGAAAATCATTATGAATGATGAGCTTATTGATAAGCTTGCTGACATTGCTGTTGAACAACAGAGCAAGGAAAATGTAGCACTGCCGGCACTTCGCTCTAATCTTAAAGAAATCAATAAAAGTATTGATAATATTATAAAAGCTATTGAGGACGGTATTTACACCTCTTCAACAAAAGAAAGATTACAGGAACTTGAAAAGAGCCGTGACGAAACAGAACTTCTTATAGCAAAGGAAGAAATAAAAAAGCCTTTCCTATCGAAAGAAGATGTTGTCTCTTGGTTCTATGAGCTTCGAAAGCTTAATATAGAAAGCCTTTCGGCACGAAAATGCCTTATAGACATATTTATAAATTCGATTGTAGTTTATGAGAATGAACTGCAAATCCTTTTCAACTACAGGGACGGGACTGAAACCGTCCCCGTAGAAATACTTACATGTTCGGATATAAAGAGTTACTTCCCACCAAAGTCAAATTATCCGAACCTTGTCATCAACGGTGACACGTTCGGGTTTTTGATTTTTTTAGAGCTAGAAAAAGTTTTGTAATATGGATGCGGGATAAAATATGAAAATTAAAACTCAAAATGTAAAATTTGGAGATTGTAACCTAATTCTAAGTGGAGAGCAATCTTTGCTAATAGACTGCGGAAGCCTTAATCGCGATGACAGCGGAAAATTGAGTAGTGCGAAGTTCGCATATTCACAAATAGAAGAATACATAAAAAATAAAAAGATAAAAAATTTAATGATATCTCACTTTGATAAAGATCATTTTAATGGTATTTTGCAAATTTCTGATGATTATAAATTTGAAAATACATATTTGCCTTATAGCATTATTAATAATTCAGTTATTTATACCCATAGCATAGCAACGCTTTTAGCTATTGCACCTACAGGTAGTTGGGGTTTTAAATTATCCAAACAGATTGTTGAATTGTTTGAAAAATTAATTAAAATTTCTAAAAAAATCACTTTTTTAAAGCGAAATGATATTGTTAATTTTGATAGCAAAAAAATCAGAATATTATGGCCTGATGTAAAGTGTATTGATAAATTTATAGATATTTCAAATAAAGGCTATTCCACTAATAGGGACAATATGCTACCAATTGTTTATGAATTGGGATTAAATGTGACTATTGAAAATTTTTGTGAAAGTTTCAATAGATTTATCAATAATATATCAGAAACAAACAATTCCTTGCAAATTGAGGATAATATATTTTCAAGTATGAAAGATTATTTTGAAAAGCTCATTCAAGACGGAGAAACTTTCAAACACACACATTTCTTTGAAGAGAACCAAAAAATCATAAAATCATTTTATTATGAAAAGTATCACGATTTGATAAAATGCATGAATGCAATCAGTTTGATATGTGATTGTGAAGAGTGTTTTGTATTTTTAGGTGATGCACCTCCCGAGATTATAAATTTCATAAAGTCAGATTTTGAGAAAAGTTATAAAATAGTTAAAATTCAACATCATGCAACATCGAGGTATTATACAAAAGCAACACCGATAGGAGAAAAATATATTATTTCTAATGGTGGTTATTCCAACAGGAAGATTGATGAGCGCTTTTTTAATCATAACCTAACTCTTTAGCGATTTCCTCTTGCGTTTTATTCTTTTTCATCAAGGAATATATTTTTTGTTCCTCTTCATTAAACACGCTCATAAAAATCTCATCCCATTCTTTTTCAGAGATTTCTTCAACCTGAGCTTCAACGCTTAAAGACGGTTCGCAAACAACTGTTCCACCAGCCTCTTCCCATTCATCAAGGGACAATGTTGAACCAGCTTTAGCTCGTGTGTGGTAAGTTTTTTTAATATAGTCTTTTTTATCATTATTCTCCTTTGCGCTATCATCATAATCTTCCAGCTCAGCAGTCTTTTTCTGTATTTTTAATATTCTTGGCAGCTTATATACATGTTGAAAAGCTTTCATCCTATGAGCGAGAAATCTATCGGCAAATATATCTAACACCTTTGCAACTTCTTCCTCTGTTAAATCATCAACATCCTTACCAAGCTCTTTTGCATATTCTTCAGCGATTGCAATAATCTTATCTTCGTTAACTTCAAAAACAGTATTAATTATTTGCTCTGCTCTACCTTCTTCAATCAACCTTGCAACTGCACTTAACACAATTATCTCCATACGAGAAGCAATCATTCTCACCGGAGAAAGAGGAGAAAAGTTTTTGAGAAATTTTCTCTTGAGAGTTATGACACTCTGAAGACTCCAAGCCTTAGTATAATTATATTTTACTCGTTGAAACAGTTCTCTGTTTTCAAGACTAATTTTATTTGTATCCATCAACGGTTTTCTTGAAAGATAATCTGCCTTTTCCACATTCGCCTGATATTCAGGTATGTCATGCATCATATCATCATCTCTAAAAATTTTGAGAAATTTCTCATCCATCAACTTCACCTCTTGAGTTCAAAATTTGTAATGAAAGAATAAACCGCAAGAACATTTGTTCTTGCGGTCTGATTATATCCTTCACAGCAAATTTGTCAACACATATTTTTGAAAAATGAATATAGAGTACATCGTAACGGACTTTGAAAAGCATTTTTTACCAATCCTTTATTCTTTGATTTATGCAGTTAAATTTTTGAACATATGAAAAATGAAAAGAATAAAAATTCTTGCTCTTTAAACTTCTGCTCTTTTTATGCTTATGAAAATTTGCGGAAAACTATTGACAACACAGTCTATTGGTGATAGACTAAAACCGCAGTCTATAGCAAATAGACAAACAAAGGAGGTTCTTTTATGGCAGAAATTAAATTAGGAATTGTTGAAGCTCGTTTTGCAGATATTGTTTGGGAGAATGAACCGTTAACAACAAAAGAGCTTGTTGCCCTTTGCGAAAAGGAGCTTAACTGGAAAAGAACAACTACCTATACAGTTTTAAAGAAGCTTTGTGAAAGAGGAATTTTTAAAACAG
This sequence comes from Clostridia bacterium, assembly GCA_017626295.1. GTDB lineage: Bacteria > Bacillota > Clostridia > Oscillospirales > Acutalibacteraceae > DTU089. The sequence continues at coordinate 86,871 of JAGAJB010000015.1, forward strand.
AGAACAGTATTGTTACCTCTTTGATTTCAAAAAAAGAGTTCTATGCAATACAAAGTGAGAATTTTGTTGATGAAACATTTGCAGGCTCGTTACCTGCTTTTATTGCAGCCTTTTCAAGCAGAAAAAAGCCAACAGCAAAAGAACTTGAAGAAATAAAGAAAATGCTCGACTCCTTTGAGGAGGTGTGAAAATGGCAAATATATTTATTGATTTATTCAATATGAGCATAACTGCAAACTATCTTGTTTTAGCTGTTGTGGTTGCAAGGTTGCTTTTAAAGAAAGCACCTAAATGGATAAGCTGTCTTTTATGGGCATTGGTTGGAATAAGATTGATTTGTCCATTTTCATTTGAAAGCTCATTAAGTCTTGTTCCAAGCTCTCAGACTATTTCGGTAAATAATTCATCAACTGGTCGCCCGTTCACTGTTCAATCAGGTGTTCCTGTGGTGGATAGCAACATTAATGAAATTCTTGGAGACAAATATTATGAAGGTGTAAGCGTACCTGCAAATACCTTTTCAAATGTAACAGAAATCTTGTCAGTAATATGGATAATCGGTATATTGGCTATACTCCTTTATGGTTTGATTCTTACCTAAGGTTACGTAAAAAGGTAGGTGCATCTCTCCTCTTATCCGATAACATTTATTATTGCGATAACATTGATACGCCATTCATTCTCGGCTTTTTTAAACCTAAAATTTATGTTCCGTCAGGTATAAGCGAAGAACAGATGAGTTATATCGCTTTGCACGAAAAAGCTCATCTTAAACGAAAAGATCATTTCTGGAAACCGTTAGGATTCATTCTTTTATCAGTTTATTGGTTTAATCCTGTAATGTGGGTTGCATATATTCTGCTTTGCAGAGATATTGAAACTGCCTGCGATGAAAAAGTAATTAAAAATATGCCAACCCCTGAAAAGAAATCCTATTCCGAAACTTTAGTTTCTTGCAGTGTTCAACGAAGAATGGTGATGGCTTGTCCTCTGGCGTTCGGTGAGGTCGGAGTAAAGCAGAGAATTAAATCAGTTCTTAATTACAAGAAACCTGCATTCTGGATGATTATTTTTGCAGTGCTATTAATTGCCGTTGTTGTAGCTTGCTTTTTAACCAATCCTGATGGTGATAGTTCTTCCATAGGAATAATAGGTGGAGCAGACGGACCGACATCAATCCTTGTTTCCCGTAAAAAAGATACTGTAGATAAAATTTTAAGTGAAGAAGGTTACGAAATTATTTCTGCAGAAGAAACAATGATATCTGTTGATTTTACTTCAAATATGTTAACAGACAAAATGTTTGAAAAAAATGGAACATATCGTTTCCGTTACCGGGATACTAAGGGAGATTATACCGAGTTAAAACTGAAAAAAGTTGTCAGCCATGATGATGTTTTTGTGTTTAATTACACAGTGAACTATAAAGATATACCTGAAAAAGGTACAGTTTATGTTGTAAATGCCAATCAGTTTGATGCAGGACTTGAATTGGGCGATGAAATAGTGGTGTCAGACCCATTCGGTGAAACGAGCGACGATAGTGTTTACAGAACATATTGCACATCTCAAGGTCCAAAAAGAGAATTTTCGTTTCAGGTTCCTAAAGAATGGTTTAAAAACAGACGCAACAATAAAATTGTAGTTAGTTTTGATGCGTATGCGGTTGAGTTCAAAGAATCAGGCTATAAGGATAAAGCCGAGGACAAAAATTATACTTATGCAACAAGCAACACAGGTGCTTTTTATAGAATAAAGGATAACTACTATTATGCTGTTATCAATGAAAATTCAGAATACCAAGAAACAGGATTATATTTTTTTGAGTACGATGCAGATAAAAGATTAGTTTGTGTTCTTGGTGGTTCACTTGCTAATTATGTTGTAGTGGATAATACTTTTTATTATGTGCAAAACGATTATAAACTTTATTCGGTTGATTTGAGAGAAGATGCACAGCCTCATATTGTTGCAGAAAAACTATATGTGACGGATACCAATTACAGTATTGAAAAAATAATATCTGCTGATAGTGATTTTGTTTATTGCGAAGCAAAGCAACGTGGCTTGAGAGAAGAATATCCTGATTGGGATTTAGTTTATCTTAAAATAAACAGAGAAACAGAAGAATTTTCAAAAATTCTCGAATCAGATATTCCTGTCAGCGAATATCAGTTTGACGAAATATTGGATAATATAAAAACTACTGTTGATACCGATTACCATAACATATACGTCAGGAGCTACCGAATACGGTATAGAAAATCAGGTAAAGTTGACAGTGCAATATTGAATGCATGGGTACCTGGTGACGAACATGATAGAGATAAACCGGGCACGGTGGGTAATATTTTGATTACTTATGATTACAATGCATCTTTCAATGTTATAAAAGAAGGTGTTTCATTAAACGATTTTTGTGCAGAAAGCAGCGAACCAACGCTTTCACTATATGAGGTTATGAACGAGGCAGAGGAATCGATACTGCAGAATTTTAAAAAAATTGATAAAAACGATAAATCCCAATATTATATTTTGAGCTCAAAAAATGCTGAGAACTTCTTTGTAAGTGCAGAAGATACAACCGAGCCCTACTCAGAAAAAACTCAGAATAACAAGAGTTCCGAAGTTACCCCACCTCAAACAACAGCTTCTGTAGATTACTTTACTCCTGAGGGAGAGCGAGTAATTGAATATGTCGGTTAACAGTGGTAATACAGTTTAAGGAGTTGACTTTTTGTCAGCTCCTTTATCTTTCTTATGCAAAGTTTTTACACATGGGCAAGGAAAGAAAAATGAAGCAGAGGAACCTCTGCTTCAAACTGGCGGGAGCGAGAGGATTTTGCACCTCTCAGTGTTGTTACCTTATTTCATTGCGTGATTTGTCAAATTTTCATTATGTCTGCTACGACTCCCACAAACACCCGCATCCGCCAAACAAATCATCACTATGAACATTTCTATCAAATCCCTTCCTGTAAATCCGATTTGCATCTTGATTCCATTACTAAACTTTTTAGAAATCGTCACAGAAAATCCAATTACTATCCAAATCACGCTCATTAAGGATGTATTAATTTACAAAAACAAATAGTCTTTATGTTTTAAAATTAACTCATTTGCTCTACCCGAATTAAAGGATTTCACTTGAATTAATTAACACTAGTTCTGCTACAGATTTTATTAGTGCCATTTCAGACATAAGATCATTTTTATTTTCATATGGTCTATATTGATTAGAAATGTGTTCACTTTTACTATGAACTAAAGCATTCCTTGTTTCATAAATACGTGTTGCTAAATTGGTGTAAACACCGTTTGTATCATACCACATAATCTTAGTTTTCTTCGATGTTGTGAAAGGAACTAAATTATTTTGATAATAATCTTTTAATTGTGGATTTATCAAAGCGAGATGATTCATCAATTCTTCAATAGGTACGAATTCCATTAACACATATTTCAACGATTCAAACTCATTTCCTTTTCTTGAATCTAAATCATTACTCATATGTTTTTTTATATATTTAGTTAGCTCATATAGTTGACCATCATTTTTATACGAAAAATCAGGATGTGTGATTTTTTGCTTCATTTCAGCCGTTAACTTCTTTCTAAAAACCGCATCAAAATAATGTTCTATAATATGGTAAAAAGAAATATACATTGTAAAAGGATCTCTTGACTCCATTGCCATAGTATAGTAGTCAAGAACGTCTATATTGTATATTCTGTTGGGTGGTGTTTCTATATTTCCATAAGAATAGCCAAACATTGAATTTCCTATAGAATACATATCCTGAATGTCATTATATTCCGATAACGGGATATTACGTTTATACATAACTTCAAATTCAAATGAAGCTGAATAATTTCTTAACTTATATAAAGAAAGATGGTTTTTAGAATTAAGTTTGATTGTATACGCTCTTAATAGTTCTGCTAGCAATTCTGTAGGATTATTTTTTTCTTCGTTGCTCAGATTACGTCTAAAAACCATACGGCTACGATGCCGTAATTCTATGCAAAACTTTCGATCACCAGTTTTAATATTTTCAACAAGCAAATCCAACAAAAACATACAATATTCTGGGGTTGCCAATCCTACTGAGTATGTAAGTTCATTTACAGGATCTTCAATTGTATCCATTTCAATAACATTTCTTGGTGGATGTATCGCAAATCTAAGTACAGCTTCACGATAGTTTTCTGTTGAAATTTCAAGCTTGTCTTTAACATAATTTTGCATTTTATCGTATGCTAATTTTAAATCTTTGTTATAAAACACAATATTGTTTTTTGTTCCTGTATACGAAGGGCCAGTTACAATAATATCGCACTCTTCGTCCATATCGGTATCAATAATAAAAATATCCCTTAACAATTCTTTTATTTCCAAAAAACTTGCCATTCTTTTTCTTCCTTTTAATAAATTTTCAATTATATTTTTTTAGTTAATTGTTGTCCATTTGATGTGCTTCAATTTGTTGCAAAGAATTTCAAAGGCCTCTGCTGAAATTGAGATCTTTTCAAAAACACTTTGAAAGAGAAGTTCTTTTGTTGTTAAATATACCTCCCACTCTAGTTTACTATTATTATAATACTTCCAAACCAAACCATTTGTATACAAATAATTATTAGTTTCTTTTTTATGAAAAAAGCTCTGAACCCCTTCATAAAGCTCCTGGTTTGGTGCTTTAACCTCAACAAACCCCCATACTTTTCCTAAATTAGTATTAAAAACAAAATCATCTGAAAGAATTGCAATATCAGGAACACCTGAATCCGTAGTTAATCGTTCATCTGAATTTTTTCTTATTCGATTAATATCCACTAAAGACAACTCTGCATAGTTAATAAATTCATCGACTAAATTATAAACAAGTATTTCAACACCAGCTTCTATAGGACATTTCATTATTATATCGTTAATTTTTCTTTCGTAATATTTGTAATCCATAACATTTACAACCTTTATATGTTATTTTGTCCGACAAATATATATGACAAAAAACTACAAATACTTCACATTTTTTTACAAAAACTTTTCGTTTTTCTGTTTTGAACAAATTATAATTACTCGTATTGGTAAAAATCACAACAAAAACTCCCCGAAACCTATCAATTATGGTAGGGTTCGGGGAGAAGTGTTTGGTTTATATGTTATTTATTCATCTCGTCAACAAATTCACTGTTTCTTGCGGTGAGTTCAACCCATGCAGGTCTGAACCCGCTTCTAATTGCATTGCGAACGGATTTTATATTTGACCAGGCGGCACAATAAAATGGAACTTTGCCGAGCTTAAGTGTTTCAATAGCGAGCCGACTTGTGATTGCAGATGCTATACCGTTTCTTCTGTATTCAGGCAAAACATCAACACCAATCTGATACATTGTTTCGCAATCTGCAGAACAGCCTGCAAGACCGACAAGTTTACCATTATCAAAAGCACCAACGGCAAGTTTATCAAGCTGCTTTCTGCTTTTACACAAAGCGTTGCCCCATTCAGCAGTGTAATATTGTTGAAAATCTTCGGGTTGCAAAACTCGTATTTCATAATCGCAAGTCAATTCTTTAAGCTCGTTGATATCAGGCAAAAAGTATTCTGCCATAAAGCATACCTTATAACCAAATTGAGCCAATTTCTCGTTAAGTGCAATGACATTGGGTGATTCAAAACAATGCTCAACGGAGAATTTACCTATGTACCACTCGACAGTTTCTTTCATTCTCGGACTGACCTGCGCCACAATATTGTTGCCATATGAAACCAAATCACATTCAAGTGGTAATGGCATATATACTCTTGCCTTTTCATTTTTCTGCGACAAAACAATTTTATTTTCAGTCGAAAGGAAATCCTCTGCATTACAGTTACAATCATACGCCGACTGCTGTAATGCGATTTGCAATATTTCTTGGTTTGTCATAATTACTCCTATTTATTCGCGTTTATTGTAAATGTCGCACCCCAGTTGTTCAGCACCTGGGCGGAAGAAAATCCTGCTTCAAGCAAGGCTTCAGTTTCGTGTTCAACAGTTAGTGGGGTGTCATAATGATAAAATTCATTATCATCAATTCCTTGTTCCTTTTTAAGACGGAGCAATTCGTTTCGGAAGGCTTGCTCGTCTTCATCATTCAATGCAAAATAATCGGTAAGAATAAAATATCCGCCATCTTTTAATGCTTTGAAAAGCTTTGTATAAAGCGGTATCTTTTCTTCTTTTGTGAAGTGGTGCAGAGACTCTACTGATACTGCTGCATCAAAAGCATTTTCATCAAATGGAACATCAAAATATGAACCACATATCAGGGTTAAATCCTTTTCGGGAAACTTATTTTTCAATGCATTTAACATTGATTCTGTCAGGTCAATACCTGTTACTCTTGCAGATGGGTTGAGTCTGAAATAATGCTCCAATTCCAAACCCGTACCACAACCTAAATCAAGTATTTTTGCACCAACGGTCTTTGGCAAACAATCGGCTGTAAACGGATAAAACACATCAGACGATTCTATAGTGGTCATCATATGTTCATCATAACCATCTAACCGTTTATTAAAAAATTCATTCATCTTTTCAAGCATAATTTATATATCCTCTGTTTCTCCATATCCTCTCGATATGCAAAATAATCTTTTGGTGGTTTCACTATCTCGATAAGTTCAGCTCCAAGTTTTTCAATTGTTTTATACGAAGCAATATTGCTTTCGTCACAAGTCAATATCAACTCACGCATACTATGTGCTTTTGCCACCTGCAACACAAGTTTACACGCTTTGTATGCATAATTGTTACCACGGTTTTCCTTATCAATTTCGTAACCGATATGTCCGTTGTAATATGAATGATAATTATTACCTATACGAATGCTTATCTTTCCAATAGGCGTATCACCAACACAAATATCGTAGTAATAAAATGGTAACAACTCATCATCACCTTGATATTTTTGAGAAATTCTTAATGTAATTTCACCGTCAGATAAAATATCAAAATCATTTAAAAACTCAAATTTTGTCATTTGAAACTCCTCTTAAATCATTCCCATAATCCTGATGTTGATTTACCGCTTTTACCTGTAATACCAACAACTCTCGGCCACTGGTTAGTTTCAATTATTGTAGTTGCGTTTATGTTTCCTAAATGTGCATAGAAATGACGGAACTGCGACATTATCAAGCCAAGTCGGTTTTGGTTACAACCGGTTGGTATCTCATACAACATTACATCGTCAAGGCTGTTCAGATAATCTGTAATTTTTGCTTTTATGCTTTGCAAATACTCCTGCAACTGCTCTTTTGACAACGTTTCTTCACTTGCGATATCAAGAGAGTTTAAATTCTCCGTATGAAATGTTGGATGTTCATATTCTTTAGGATTTATGTACCATTGGTCTAAACTGTGTAACATATGGTAACAGTGTTTCCAAATCGGCATATCGCAGAGAACATAGTCCATATTGCAGGTCTGAAGCATTATATCTGCATTAATAAACATTGTTTCGGTATTCAGTTTTATTGTATTTACTAAATCACATCTCATATATATCGCTCCTAATATCAATTCGGCTATCTTCTTAATAACAAATCATATTCATAACTGTCACCCTGATAACTTTCTTTTATTCTTGCAATAGGTTCTTTAAAGCCGTTCTTTTCGTACATATAACGAGCTCTTGCATTGTCATCTTCAACACCTACTGTAAACTCACTATATCCATTTTCTTTTAGCATGGTTAACACATTTTCAAGCAAATATGAGCCTAAGCCTTTACCTTGATAGTTTTCGTGGATACGAAACGCATATAAATATGCTCGTTTGCCTTTTTCAGCAAACCGCTCATCATCACTAACGTATTTCGCTCTCACTTCACCAATAATCTTTTTACCATCAAACAAAGCGAAAATATCAATAACACCATTTTCAATATCTCTTGTATTTTCGGTAATCATTTCATTGACATCTTTATAATTAAAAAGAGTTGTCAGCATAGAAAGTTCGGTTACTTTAAGTTTTATGACAGAGTACAGTTTCTTCTTTATGAACTCAATTTTCTGATTATCCTGCTTTTCTTTAACATTCATTCTATAACCATCTAATGAAGATTTTTGATAAACTTTCAGATATTGTGCTAGTGATAAAAGCATAAATTTAGTTCCTGATATATTGCGAATTTCAATATCGCAAACATCAATATCCGCAAACTCTTTCAATCCATCAATTGAAGCATAGGAATAATCAACATCATCCTTACAAAATGTGTGTTCATGTTCATCAATTAATGTATATCCGTGACTTTCCAGGAAGGATTTGAATTCTTTCCATTTGTCGCCTGTTACAAACACTTGTGGAATAAGGATATCAATATCATCTACATTTAATGATGTGTTTGTTAAAACTTCTAATCCTAACGAGCCATAAAGCAACGGAACAATATTAAATTTGTCATTAAGCATTTCTGCGTTTTCTAAAAAACAATTAAACTTCGTCATATTACACCCTGTTACAAATCAAATCTTTCTTTTATCATTTTAGCAACAACATCCGGTGCCAAGTTTGAGTTATCAATTTTGATATAATTCGGTAATGTTATTTCACCATCATAACTTTCTGTACGATATTTTTTGTCGGTATCAAGCAAATTCTTTCTTGCAAAATCAAGGTTACGTTTTGACGGTTTATTGTTAAGTCTGTTTTCAGTTGAGTTTCGCTCTAACCTGATTTCCTGAGTAGCAACAAGTTCAACATAATAAACTTCTGCACCTTGCTCTTTGAACAAATCAGAAACATATTTTATGTAATCCCAATCACCTTGGTGGTCAAGCGCCCATACATAAGTGAATATCATTCCGTAATTGTTGCTCTTTGAAAACTCTTCAAAGAAAACTTGACGCAGTCTGTGTACCGTTTTACCCTCATAATATCCGAAAATCTCTATAACAGGTTCAATAGTCATATGATTATGAAACAGTTTTAAGTCTGTGATTTTTGCAAGCTCCTGTCCAACCGTCATTTTACCGACAGCCAAGTTGCCGAATATTACAACTAATTTCATAGTATCAAATCCTTTTCAAACTAAATTTATCCCCTTGTTATTACATCTATTTCATCTTCATCCGGTACTTCAAATATTGAAGCAAATTTTTCAGCGAGATTATCGTCAATATAATAGGCGTTTGTTTCTTTGGCTAATATTGCATTGTTTCTTTTCTTTAAGCGAGCCTTCCAGATTTCATCGCTGATATCAATGTAATGGAATTCGTACTCTATATTTCGGCTATTATAGAACTCTCGGGCATAATCCCGTTCTTCCTTCATCCAGAAGCCCCAATCAAGAATAACATTGATTCCGACCTCTATGAGTTCCAATGATTTATAGAATAAGTAGTTTTGTGTTCTTTCTACGTAATCATCGTGCTTATCGCCACAATGCTGACCGAACAAAGCAAGGGTAATTTCGTCTGTAGAGAGCAATACAGCATTGTTCTTAACACGCAACTGCTCAGCATATGTACTTTTTCCGCTGCAGATTTTACCGCAGATTAAATATACTTTTGCCATAAGCAACACCTTCTTTTATAATTTACAATACATCTCCTGAGCTTTTGGTATAAAACCAAGATTCTCATAAAGTTTGATTGCTCCGGGATTGTTCACAAGGACATCAAGATTTATAAAACTGCAATTTTGTTCGTTTGCCCAGTCCTTTGCTGAATTCATAAGAGCTGTGGCGAAGCCTTTATTTCTGTGCGCTTTCGTTACAATTATATCCATTATGTAACAATACTTACCGGGAATCATAAAGTCAAAACCAGGTCTTTCCTTTGCCTGAAGCAAAATAAAACCAACAACTGTACCATCATTTTCGTAAACAAGGATATCAGAATCATCATTCGAAATCGTTTTTTCAAGGAACTCTATGCTTTGGTCGCCCTCTTTTATAAAATCAGGTATCAGTTTTGCCATTTCCCTGAATTGCTCACGATATAATTCTGATATTGCAGGTATATCATCGTGTGTTGCTTTTCTTATCATAATTGTTCTCCTTTTATATACCAACTCGGCACGGGATTCTGCATATTGTCATACCAATCCAGAACATCCTTTGCCTGATTGAGCATTGTCTGAACTTCACCGTCACCAAAAGGAATTGCCCAAGGAAGAGAAGTGATTGTACCAAGGCTGATATACAACGCAAGAAGTTTCCAAAACTCCATAGGCACATCATTATCAAAATATCCGTTGACCATACCCGAAGCGAAAAGCGGAGAAGCCTGTGCACACCAAGTGATGCTTTTGAACTCTTCCCACGGGTCGCCGAAATCGTAGCGGTCAAAGTCGATAATAACAACCTTTCCGTTTTCTATCATCATATTGCCGATGTGATAATCACCGTGCTGATAACATTGCGATCTGTTTTTCAGTAAATGTCGGTTTTCTTCTATGTAGTCAATGATGTATTCTGCACCGTCAAACTTTATAGGACAGTCACTATACATCTGTATTTTTCTGTCCATTTTCTTGTTAAAACGGATTTCCCAATCAGGTTGGTCTGCAGGAGCAGGGATTGAATGAATTTTCTTCAGAATTCTACCTGCTTCAAGTCCAAATGCATATTGCTCTGAATCTGCAAGAAGAGGCACAACCTCATTGGCATCCTTGCCGTCAATCCAAGTTTGCAAAGTGTAAACACCCTCGTCACACTTGCCGAAATCAACGGGCTTGCACATAGGAATACCAAGTTTCGCAACTTCTTGCTGCATACGAAACATATTCTCACGGTTTGTACTCTTTTCAGAAGGTGTTACACGAAGAAGATATTTTGTGCCATCAGCAGTAGTAACACAGTATTTCTTGTCACCCGACCAACCGTTGTTTATAGGTTCTTTTGATATAAAATTCAACATTTTTGCTCCTTTAAAACTTATTGACATTGTAGTATAATTCATATATAATTTAGTTAGAATAGTGCTACAAGGAGTTGATTTTATGAATATTCGTCCATCAGCAGCAATCAGACAAAACTATAATGAAATTTCCGAATTTTGTAAAAAATCCGGAGAACCTGTTTACCTTACTAAAAATGGCGAAGGTGACTTAGTTGTCATGGATATTGAATCCTTTACAAAGCGTGAAAAGATGCTTAAACTCCGAGAAGATCTTCTCGCTGTGGAAGAGGCAAGATTAAATGGAGAAAAAGGATTTTCAATTGATGAGGTTGCAACAGCGATGGAAACCGCAATTTCGGGGGTCCTCAATGAAAAGTGAAACATATTCTGTTATAGTCTCAAAAAAAGCAAAGGAAATGCTTGTTTCACACGCTGCTTTTTTAGCAAAGGTCAGTCCAAATGCAGCAAAAAATCGCGTCAAAGATTTCAAAGAAACAGCATCATCCTTGAAAACCTTGCCAAACAGATGTCCTTGGCTTTCAGGCGAAAACATACCAAAACACCAATACAGATATATTGCTTTCGGGAAACGATACATGTTGGTTTACCAAATTGTTGATATGAATGTTTATGTGGATTATGTTATTGACTGTCGCCAGGATTACCAATGGCTATTTAACTAACCGAGAAGCTTCGGCTTTTCGGTTTTTCTTTTGTCCAAGCTTACAAAATATTTTTCAACCATTCAACAGACTGCTTCAATCCGTCAATAGTTTTTGTTTCTAAAACCACACGGCAGTTTTGCTCTTTTGCAAGACTTAAATATTTTTCAATATTCATTTCACCTGTACCGAGTGCAAGGTGATTTTTTCTGCCTTGAGCATCGTGCAAATGGATATGATGCAGGCGGTCTTTGTGTTTCATAATAAATTCTTCGTCTGTACCACCTATACCGTGATTATGTCCGACATCAAAAGACAAAGCAAAAACTTTACTTTCCAAAAGCAGTTCAATCGCTTCTTTTTGGAAATCCTCATATCCATCACAGTTTTCAATGCAGATTTTAATATCAGCATCACCTATAGCAGTTTCGCACATATTCCTGAAATCAGTAATACTTTTAAGATACTGCTCTTTGTATTCAGAAAAAAGAAGCACTTTTCTGTCAGGTAAGGTGAAATATACACCTTTTGCCATATGCATATTCAAAACCTTAATATCAAGTTGCTTTGCGATTTTTATGGTATCAGCAACAGTTTTTATGTAGGCTTCTGCAACGTAAGAATTGAAATCGCTGACGTTCAGATTTTCGTCAAGGTGAATTGTGTAATAGATACCGTATTTATCAGCAATGCTTCTGAAATAATCAACATTAATTTTATCAAGCTGATATTGTGGCAGATTCATATTAAGTTCAATAAAATCAAGACCTAATTCTGCACACAGCTTGGCACATTCTTCAAGAGTACGTGTTTCAATTAACGTGGGCATACCAAAGCTCATAATCCCTAATGCCACTATAATCACCTCGCAAAATTTTATTTAGTTATCACGCTTCAATTCCATAGAGATATTATTGAAGCCATCACATTTTGTTCTTTTCACGGCTTTAAAACCGAGTTTTTTCCAAAACGGATATCCGCTGACATTGTTATCTTGAACAGAAAGTTTTATTGAAGTGTACCCTTCGGAAAAAGCATCTTCAAACACTGTATTCATAATCTTTGTACCAATAGAATTTTTTTGAAATCTTCTGTCTATTAAGAACAGACCCACATATAATGTTGATGATTCCGGATATCCTTCAAGCAAAGACAAAAATGCTACCGGTTGTTGTCCTTTCGAAAAGCCAAGACAATAACACATTCCCGAAGGATAATTTTTAGCATATTCAATGGTATCAACACAATCTTGTTTTGTTGCAGGATGTCCGTCCGTAATCATATAATAATCTTCATTTGAATAAAAAACATTTTCATATTTGCTGAGATTTTCTAATGTCACCTGTTCAATTATGAATTCAGGAAAACTGTTCTGAAGATTGTTGCATAAAAAGATATGTTCAGCAAATTTTATATACTCTTTGTTAAGCGTTTTGTATTTCATATTTGCAATTTCTTTTAGGGAATAAGTTTGCATAAGATCTTCAACAAACCGACAACCAAGGAAATAACCTACATCTGAATGTCCGTTATATGAACACCAATCACCGAAAAAGTCTTGCACACTTTCTTTGTTATCAAGACGACGGAGATATTCTCTTTTTATTTGATTCTCATTTTTATAGCACCAATCAAGCCAACCATCTTTATCTTGATGATAAAAATCATTGTCACCGCAAAGGATATGCTCGCAAACCATAGCAACACCTTCTTGATAAAGCTGTTGAATGGCTTTTCTTCGCTTTGTCAAATCAGGAATGTATAAATTGCCGTTCATTTTGTGCCACAAATGACCGATTTCGTGCAGAATCAGGGCACGCATATTTGTTTCATCGCCCCAATTAAGCTCAATAATTTTCTCAATTCCGAGAAGAACGGTATTTTTGCCGTCAAGCGTGGTTGCCCATCCCGCACCACTACAAAGTCCGAGATACAATACTATGTTAATATCAGGCTCTTTGTCAAACAGCTTTGATAAATTATCATTCAGCGTATCAATAACTGTCTGAAAATTTCTGCTAACAAAATCGATTTTTTCATTGTTCAAAGCATTTTCAAGAACAGGCAGAACATCCTTATTGAAATCATAACTCTTTGCATCATTTTCACATTTTGAGGGAAGCTCCTGTGATATTTCCCTTGCATATTTCCGCCATAAATCAATGCTGAATCCGTCAGCAAAAACTGATTTGATTTTATCGCAGGTATTTATGATTTTCATTGTTTCACCTTATTTCACAGCAAGTGTAGCAATATACTGCGGATAGTATTTACCGATTATATTTCCGCCTTCTCTGTCACGGTCTTCATATAATGATTTGAGTGTAAATCCTGCTTTGAGCTGACCGCCGATTTGTTCATCTAATGTATGACTGAACTGTATGCCATCACCATTCGCAATCATTGCATCACGTTTTTCTTTCGGCATTTTAAGAGGATTGAAAGGTAATGGGTTAACGACTTTTAATGGGTCGCTTTCATCAAACAAATAATCAATACCATTATCAAGACCTGAAAGCAATCTGCCACCTTTTTTGAGTATGCGGTAACACTCATTCCAGATATGATAAACATCTTCAACATAGTTATTTGAGACGGGATGAAAAATCAAATCAAAAGTTTCATCTCCAAAAGGAAGAGGCTTTGACATATCACCCTTGATGATTGTAATGTTGTATCCTTCTCTTTCGGACACCATTTTTTCTGCTTCAAGCTGTTTGTCAGAATAATCAAACACAGTACATTCTGCACCGAGTTTTGATAGTACAGGCATTTGCTGACCGCCACCGCTTGCAAGTCCTAACACCTTTTTGCCTTTCAACTCACCAAACCACTCGTGTGGAACGGTAATGCAAGGTGTAAGGACAACAGCAAAATTATCTGCTGTAGTTTTTTCGTACTCTTCGTGACTTATAGGCAACGACCATTCGCAACCATCTTCTGCCCACGAATCCCACGTTTTTGAATTTATTTTTGTGTAGTCTATCATTGTTATCACCTTATTTCCTTGCTAACTGTAAATCTATTGTATCGTAAATAGTAATTTCTCCACCGTGTCGGTTAATTGCATCCTCTATCTTTGAAAAGAATTCTGTTCTGATAGTTTCTTTAATTGCGATATGGTCCGAATACGTGCCGAGAAGCATTATATATTCCTTCGCAGAGAATGTCCGTGTGCGATAAAACAGCTTATACTGAATATCCGTAAAACCATATTTCTCCGCAATTAAAGCTCTGTCGCATGCTTGTTGTTCTGTGTATTCAATAAGCGGTTTGGGTTCTTTATTGTGATATTTACAATAATATTCTGCATAGATTCTGTCCATTTCAGCTGATAGTTCAGGCTTCCCTTTGTCACGGTAAGGATGATTTGCAAATCTGGTAAAAACACCACCGTCTTTCAGCATATTATAAACCTTTTTATAGCCGACTTCTTCGGGTATCCAATGAAAGGCAGAAGCAGAATAAATTAAGTCATATTCTCCACCCAAATCAACATCTTCAAACTTTCCTGAAACTGCTGAAAAATTAGGAAACTCCTTGAATTTCTCGCGGCAAATTATGCAGAAGTTTTCTCCGTAATCAACTGCCATAAGATTGCAACCAGTTTGCAGAAACGGCAATGTTGCCTGACCGCCACCGATACCGATTTCAACAACACTACTTGTATTATTGATTGGTTTGTAATTGAAGATAGTCTGATACAACTCATCAACATATCCGGGACGAATTTTTTCGTAGGTGTCGGCAACTGTATCAAAAGTCCAATTCAAACCGTTTGCTTTCATAAATTTAAACTCCACACTTCTTATAAATCTCCTCAATACAAGGGGACTTATATGCAATATAATCATCAATGCTATCGGGAAATAATCTTGCCCCTTCTTCTTTGACCTTGCTGTATTGTATCACGGCTTCGGGATTATTCCTCAAATAATCTCTAAAGGTAATATGCCTGTGAAGTTCTGCTGAAAATTCAGGACAAACATATAAATGATGTTTCGGTAAATCTACATTGCCTTTGTAATCAAATGCTTCTCTGTCATTTAGGCCGAGATTTCCTTCGTGTATGTAGCCGAGAGTTGCCAATTTTTCAACCACAGTATCAAATACAGAATAGTCTTTGATAACAATATCTATGTCAATAATCGGTTTCGCAGAAAGCCCCTCAACAGATGTGCTGCCGATATGTTCAATGCTGATTATTAAATCTTTTACTGCCGGAAAAAGATGTTGCTTGATTATCTCAAAATCTGTTTTCCATTGTTCGTTATAGGTCACAACTACAACTCGTTTTGCCATTTTTATACCTCTTTGCGCATAATAATCTTTTCTGAATTCTTACTTATAACAGTAAACCCACATTTAGAGTAAAGTTTGATTGCTGGTAAGTTATCGTCTGTTGTTTGTAATTTTATTTGTTTGGATCCACGCTGTTTTAGATAGCCTATAGCAAATTCAATAGCGGATTGTCCAACACCTTGATGTTTGAATTCATTTGACACAACAAGCATTGAAATCCAAGCAACATCTTTGTTTTGCAACCCGTTCAGTTTTAACCAAGCACAAGGTGTATCATTTTTATAAACGATAAAATTTTCTTCATCAGTATCTTTCGGTTCTGCAAACGATTTTTGCCATTCTTCCAATGGAATTGTAGCTGTATGCAAAGAAGAAAGATTGCTTGGTTCTGACATAAGTTCATAAACAAATGGGATTTTTTCTTTTTCAAATGGTTTAATTATATACATTCAAAAACCTCTTTCTGTAAAAAATATAGGCACCTCCGAAAATACGGAGATGCCTTAATTTACAAAAAGATAAAAATTATATCAATCGCAAACGGACAAAACGGCTCTCCTGTTTCGGTAATTAAGATTCATTGTCATTTTGTCCACCTGCCTTTCCTTGTTTTCCATATTGTAACAGTTGATTTTAGAATTGTCAATGATTATATTAATTTAGTTCCCTCATAGCTCACCATAATAAAAAATGGTAGGGAGACTCCCTACCGAATAGTTGGACCTGGAACATGCTGTTCAGCCCAAACAATACATATTGTATGTATATTATAAGTCACTATTAAAACGCGGTCAAGGTATTTTTTATCAACCTATTGACTTTGTGCAAAAAACACTTATAATAAACACAGAACAAATGTTTGTGTCGGGGTGCGATTATGATAGATGTTTATAAGAAATGTCCTGTATTTGAAGATTTAAGTTATACATTGAGAATGGTAAATCCGGATGATTGTTTGGATTTATTAAAGGTTTATTCTGATGTGAAAGCTGTTCCGCTATTTAATAGTGACAACTGCGGTGGTGATGATTTTTATTACACTACAGAAAACAGGATGATGGAAGCAATAAAGTATTGGCTTTGGGAATACAGCAGACAAGGTTTTGTTCGCTGGTCTATTATTGACAACCAAAAGAAAGAAGCTATAGGAACGATAGAGTTTTTTCATAGAGATTCAGATGATTATTTTACAAATTGCGGTTTGCTGCGACTTGATTTGAGAAGTGATTATGAGCTTTCTACAGAAATCATAAAAATATTAACGCTCATATTAGCACCAACATTTGATTTGTTTGATTGTGATAAAATTGCAACAAAAGCCAATCCTGAAGCAGTTGAGAGAATAATAGCATTAGCTGAACTTGGCTTTAGTTTATCTGATGAGAGACTCAAAGGTCATGATAGCACAGAATATAAAAATTATTATGTATTACATAAGGAGTCAACAAAGTAAGAGGCTTAACATTTTTAAGTAAAACTCCGACACAGGCAAAGTTTTGCGGATGTTTACTCAAATTTGATTTTGAACATTCGTCAAAATTATTATGTAATTTTTCTGACGAATATTTATATACTAATCATTTTATGCCAATTGCGAATACTATACTTGACAATTCTTTTTGTACGCGCTATACTGATACAAACTGATACTAATAAATATCGGGAGGCAGCTATGGATATTAAAGTATTCACAAAAATACTTAAGGACAAATCTTTTACAGAATATAAAAAAATGAAATATAAATATGGTGAGGATTTTAATGCCTTTTTGCAGACTTTAGAAGATCTGTATTATAAGCCTTTACCTCTTTTTGATTTTGATGGTATCCACATTGTTTTTATAGAAAATCATGCGGCAGTTAATCAAAGTGCCGTAAAGTTATTGTTGCAATCTCAAGATCAGCATTATGGCATCAAGGCAGCAGAGGATGAGATCGTGGCAACTTCTGCTATTGAAAGTATTGATTTCAGTCGTGATAGTGTACGTAACATTCTTAAAGGTATGGCACCGAAGGATGAGCAAGAGAACAGAATTTTAGGTATTAAGCACGGTCTTGAATTTATTGCAGATACTGACAATAAAATCACCGAAGAAAACCTTTATAAACTCTATATGATGACAGTTGGTGATTTCCTGTCTGATGATGACAAACTGCTTGAAGGAAAACTGTATCGACATGATACTGTATATGTTGTCAGCGACCATGTTGAACATTCGGGACTTGACTATAAAAAGATTCCGGAGTTTATGAAGTCACTTATAGACTTTGCCAATGCAGAAGATGATATTAATGATTTGATCAAAGCTGCTATTATTCATTTTTATATTGCTTTCGTTCATCCGTATTTTGACGGCAACGGAAGAATTGCTCGACTTGTGCATTTATGGTTTTTGATTCAGAAAGGCTATCAGTCTGCATTATTTATTCCATTTTCAAGTAAAATCGAAAATAGCCGCAAAGCATATTATGGTGCATATACAGCAATTGAAGAAAATAAAAAAACCAGCGGAAAAATTGATGTGACACCATTCATTCTTTATTTCATAAACAATGTTTACAATAAAATGAATGAAGGTTCTACTGCTGTTGAAACCTTAACTGTTTATGATGATGCAGTTAAATGTGGCAAAATAACAGAAAAAGAAACAAAACTTTGGAAATTTGTACTTTCTTACTATGGCACAACCGAATTCTCTACCAAGCAACTTGAAAAGGATTTTGGCGATGCTGCTTATGCTACTATTCGTGGTTTTGTATTAAAGTTTGAAGAATTAGGACTTTTTTCTTCTGTTAGATATGGTCCGAGGGTTAAGTATAAGGTTGTTAAATAAGGTGGGTGATAGAATGACAGGTGTAATTTATGCGAGATATTCAAGTGATAATCAGCGTGAAGAGTCCATTGAAGGTCAGCTGAGAGAGTGCAAGGTCTTTGCTGAGAAAAACGGAATTGATGTTGTTGGTACATATATTGACCGAGCATTATCTGCTAAAACGGACAACCGTCCTGACTTTCAGAAAATGATTAAAGACAGTGCTAAAAAGCAATTTGATTGTGTTATTGTCTGGAAGCTTGACCGATTTGCCCGTAACCGTTATGACTCTGCTCATTATAAAGCTATTCTTCGCAAAAATGGTGTTCGTGTTTTATCTGCAACCGAAGCGATTTCACAGGGTGCAGAAGGTATCATTCTTGAATCGGTTCTTGAAGGTATGGCTGAATACTATTCAGCGGAACTTGCAGAAAAGGTTATCCGTGGTCAGACTGAAAATGCTTTGAGCTGCCGTTTTAATGGCGGTACAATTCCAATCGGTTACAAAATAAATAAAGACCGGAAATTTGAAATTGATAACGAAACTGCACCCTATGTTTTATCGGCTTTCAAGATGTATGAAGATGGTATGACAATGCAGGAAATTGCAGATGAATTAAATGTCAAAGGTATTCGTAACACTCGTGGTACAAAATTAAATATCAACACTGTTTCCAACTTGTTGTCAAACAGAAGATATATGGGCGAGTATTATTATCGTGATATTGTGATTCCTGATGGTATACCTGCCATTGTTCCAAAAGACTTGTTCCTTCGTGTTCAAGAAAGGATTGCTAAAAATAAAAATTCACCTGCACGGTACAGAGCAGATGAACAATATATTTTATCAACCAAGCTATACTGTGGTAAGTGTATGACTTTTATGGTTGGTGAAAGCGGTACTGCAAGGAACAAAAATACATATCGTTATTACAAGTGCTTATCTGCAAAACGCAAGCGTGGCTGTGATAAGAAGGCAGTAAAAAAAGACTGGATTGAAAATCTCGTTATCAACCAAATAATTCGTGTTATATGGGATGATAATCTGATTGAAGAGATAACTGATATGGTTATGGACTTGCAGAAAAATGAAAACAATGTTCTTCCTCTTCTTAGAAAAAGACAAAAAGAAAACAACAAAGGTATTTCAAACATTCTTTCTGCAATTGAACAGGGCATATTCACACCATCAACAAAGGTGCAAAAAGCCTTTCTTTAGAAGATTTGGAAAAAGGTTCGGATACGCTTGACTCACTCCCACCAAAAATCCTCGTTCGTAAGAACGGGGATTTTTACTTTTTCACTATTACCTTTTCACTATTCACTTTTCACTAAAATCGCACTCAGGATTTTTGGAAGGTAATAAGTAATAGTGAATAGTGAAGAAGTATTTTGCAAGGCTTTGCCTTGCTTTTTTTATTTGGTAAAAGTATAATGAGGTTGAAAGAGGTGCTACTATGCGAAAATTCATATTAGGAACGGATTGGTGGGACGATTGTGACGATGCTGTGGCAATTCGTTTGTTAACCGCGTGCACACAAAGCAAAGGAAATTAACCTGCTTGGCATAATTATAAATGCGTGTATGGAGCACAGCGTTACCTCGCTCGAAGGTTTTCTTAACTCGGATGAGGTTTATGACATTCCGATCGCAATAGACCTTGATGCAACTGACTTTGGTGGAAATCCGTCTTATCAGAAACGTCTTTCGTTGTTTGCGAAAAAATATTACAGCAATGCCGATGCAGAAGATCCTTTAAAACTTTACAGAAAAATTCTTGCAAACACGGATTCCCCAATTGAGTTGATTGAAATAGGATATCCGCAGGTTTTAACTGCACTATTGCAAAGCAAACCGGACGATATAAGCGAACTTGACGGCGTTGAACTTTTAAAAAACAAAGTCTCAAAAATATGGATGATGGCAGGAAAATGGGATAAAAACCCAAAGAAAGAAAACAACTTTGCCCGAAATAGACGCTCAAGAGTGGCCGCAAACATATTTTGTGATATTTGTCCCGTTCCCATAACCTTTCTCGGATGGGAAGTGGGAGCAAGTGTCATCACCGGTGGTAATTTAGATAAAAACGATCCGCTTTATCTTTTACTTTGTGATCACGGGTCTTCTGACGGTCGTTCCTCGTGGGACCCTATGCTGTGTCTGTTGGCGTTAATCGGCGATGAAGAAAAAGCGGGATACTCCGTTGTTCATGGGAAAGGCAGTGTTGATGCTACAACAGGTGAAAATTGTTTTGTTTCCAATCCGAACGGGTTACATGCCTATGTTGTAAAAGAAAAAGAAGATTCATATTACGCCGACGCAATAAATAAATTGATATAAGCAACCGGCATCTAAATGGTTCGTAACAGCCAAAACGAAAATCCGTTCTCGTAAGAGGGCGGATTTTTGTTTTTAATGTCTCAACGCAACACCCCTCTTTTCCTTAAAATCTTGAAATACACTTCGTTCGGTGATATAATGCAAGAAGAATATACTTTTTTAAAGGTGAAAACTATGTCAACAAAATTATGGTACAATGAATTTAATGATGATTGGATGTGGGCGCTTCCTCTGGGAAACGGCAGAATCGGTGCTATGCTTTACGGTAACCCGCATTGCGAACAGATAGAGATTAACGAAGAATCCTTATGGCGCGGAAGACAGATACAAGAAAAATATCACGCATCGCCTGAAGCCCTTTCTGAAATTCGTAAACTTGTTTTTGAAGAAAAACTTGAAGAAGCGGCAGACCTTGCAAGAGCCACATTTTTATCCGACCCGCCCGTAGTACGCTCTTACGAAAGTTTCGGCGAAATATTTATCGATTTCCCCGATAAATCTCCCTATACAGATTACCGCAAGGAACTTGAACTCAGCGATGCTGTTGCAAAAGTTTATTGGACAAAAAACAGCGTGCAGTATCAGAGCGAATGCTTCGTAAGTGAAGATTACGACGCTTTTGTATATAAAGTATCAAGTGACGGCAGACCTTTTTCCTGCAGTATAACAATGAAGCGTAAGCAAGATGCGTACACCGCTTGCGTTGATAAAGAAACAATAATTATGAACGGCATAGTAAATACCATCACCGATTCCATGTGCGGTGGGGGTGGCGAAGGTATGTCGTTCGGCAGTAAACTGCGTATAGTTTCAGACGGACAACTTACCACCGACCACAGTAACGTTTACGTTGACGGCGCTACATACGTTATAGTTTACAGTGCATTTGCCACTAATTACAATGTTGAAAAATTTGATGTTGACGAAACAATAAACTACCGCGCTAAATTAGAAAGTTGCATAGAAAAAATCAGTAAAGCGACTTATGACGATATTAAATCAAAGCATATTGAAACACATAAAAAATGGTTTGATACCGTTAAATTTGAGTTGGACGGCCCCGATTTTTCGGATATGCCCACAGATGAGCGACTTGAAGAAGTGCAGGATGGGGAAGAGGACCCGGATTTATTCGCTTTATACTATAATTTCGGCAGGTATCTTTTAATTGAAAGTTCGGGTAAGAATGCAACACTTCCCGCAAATCTTCAAGGTATCTGGTGCCATGATTTTAATCCCCCGTGGGGAAGTGATTTCCACACTAATATAAATCTTCAAATGAACTATTGGCCTGCAGAGTCTGCAAACCTTTCCGATACAACAAAGCCCTTTATTCATTTTATGAAAATGGTCAGCGGTTTCGGAACTGCAACTGCAAAGAATTTATTTGATGCAAGGGGTTGGGTTGTTAACCACACTACCGATGCTTTCGGCAGAACAGGTGTACACGACAGTGTTGACTGCGGTTTCTTCCCGATGGCAGGTCCCTGGTTATGCCTTAATTTATGGGAGCATTATGAATACACGGGAAGTAAAGAATATCTTGAAGAAATCTATCTGATTTTAAAAGGTTCCTGTGAATTCGTTTGCGATTATTTAGTCGAGGACGGTAACGGTTACCTTGTTACATCGCCTTCAAACTCTCCCGAAAATGAGTTCTATTATATAGATGCCAACGGCGAAAAGAAAGAGAGTATGTTTACACACGCCGCCGCAATAGATTTTCAGATTATCAATGCGTTGTTTACAAGGGTGATTTCTGCCTGTGATATACTTGGAATTGACGGGGATTTCGCTAAAGAACTTGAGGAAACTTTGGCTGAATTACCGCCGATTAAGATAAGCGAGCGTTACGGCACAATTCAGGAATGGATTAAGGATTACGAAGAAACTGAGCCCGGTCACAGACATATATCTCAACTTTTCGGTCTTTTTCCCGGTGACCAGATAAACGAAACAGATTCGGCTATATATGAAGCCGCAAAGAAAACAATCGCAAGACGAATTGAAAACGGCGGTGGCTCTACCGGTTGGTCACGCGCGTGGACAGTTTGCTTCTACGCAAGACTTAAAGACGGCTATAATGCAGGCGAACATCTGGGTTATCTTTTGAAGAACTGTACTGCAAACAATCTTTTTGATATTCATCCGCCATTCCAGATAGACGGTAACTTCGGCGGTGTTGCAGGTATTACGGAGATGTTACTTCAAAGCCACCTCGGTACACCTCAAAACAGAATTGTTGAACTTTTACCCGCATTACCTGAAAAATGGAACGGTGGCTCTGTTAAAGGTATCAGAGCAAGGGGCAACTTCACCTTTGACTTCAGTTGGAGTGACGGCAAGGTGACAAAACTCAGTGTAACATCTGCGGAAGATAACACACTTCTTCTGAAACTCAATGAAAAAACAACCGATATTCAAACAGATAAAGAGTATACAGTAGAAGAAAATATTTTAAAAATGTCTTTCGTTGCAGGTGAAACAGCGGAAATGAAATTTTAAATTCATAAAAATATAAGTGGTGGATTTTATGTTAATTGATATGCACACACATTCGTCAGGTGTCAGCGGTTGTTGCCGTCTTAATGCGGAAGAAATTGTTGAAGCAGCCAAGAATATAGGCGTTGACGGTATAATACTGACAAACCATTATACCTCAGATGATTGCGAGGACTTTCCGTCAAGTGAAGATTATATTGAACATTATATAAATGAATATCACCTCGCAAGGTCATACGGTGAAAAAATCGGATTAAAAGTTTTCTTCGGAATAGAGGTTACAATGAATTTTGCCGATAGAATTCATCTTCTCGTTTACGGAGTGAAAGAGGATTTTTTAAGAGAAAATCCGTGTATTTACGATTTATCGCTTGAAGAACTTTATGAGACAGTTCATAAAAACGGCGGTATACTTGTTGAGGGTCATCCCTTCCGCCATAATTGCCCGATTTTAGACACAAATTACCTTGATGCACTTGAAATAAACTGCCATCCGCTTTATAAAGATACACATTACGATGTGCTTTACCATGCGGCGAAGGAAGCAGGTGTAATGCTCACTTGCGGCAGCGATTATCACGGCGATACATACCGTGCAGAGTGCGGGGTATATATACCCGATACCGCAAAAACTATTAAGGATATAGCAGATTATATAAAAAATACCGATGTTATAAAATTAAGGGTACAGGAAATAAACTGTGAACCGGATGAAAGAGAATATAGAAGATAAACAAAAAACTTGCCTGTTGCTTTTTGCAAAGGCAAGTTTTTATAATGTTTTTATATTATTTTATAAATCAGCGGTTCATCCTCTGGTTTTGTGTCTGAAATTTTAAGGGCTGAAAGGAATTTTTCTTCCGCAGAAGTGAAACTGCTTTCGTTACAGGAATAAAGTGTTGCGATAACATCGCCCTTGTTCACTTTATCCCCTGTTTTTTTATTAAGGATGATACCTGCGCTCATATCAATGATATCGTCCTTTTTTTCACGCCCTGCACCTAAAATTACCGCAGAAATACCGATTTTTTCCGCATCGGTTTTTATGATATATCCGTCAACGGATGATTTTATTTCGTGTTTGTGGGTTGCTTTTTTGAAAACAGGATTTTCATTTTTTGCACCTTGAGAAACAATCCACTCTTTAAATTTATTAAGTGCTTTACCGGAGTTAAGGGCATCTTCCGTAAGTTTTCTTGCTGCATTTTCAGATATATTTTTGGAAAGTGCCACTATCTGTGTCGCAAGGGTAAGGCAAACTTCCCTTAAATCTTCGGGACCGTTGCCCTTTAAAACGTCAATAGCCTCTGTAACTTCAAGGGAATTGCCGATGTTGTTACCCAACGGTCTGTTCATATTAGTGATAACCGCCGCGGTGTTTCTGCCACAGGTTTTTCCGATTTTAACCATTTCTTTTGCAAGTGCTTCCGCTTCTTCGGGGGTTTTCATAAAAGCGCCTGAGCCGTATTTTACGTCAAGAACTATTGTGTGTGCTCCCGCAGCAAGTTTTTTTGACATAATGCTGGAAGCAATAAGTGGCATACTGTCAACTGTTGCGGTAACGTCACGAAGAGCATAAAGTTTTTTATCAGCAGGGGTTAAGTTCCCTGTCTGACCTACAACGGCAATGCCTGTTTTTTCAACCTGTGCGAAAAATTCTTCGGGTGAAAGGGCGGTGTTGAAGCCTTCAATGGACTCAAGTTTATCAATAGTACCGCCTGTGTGTCCTAAACCTCTGCCACTCATTTTCGCCATTATACATCCGAGGGAAGCACAAATGGGGGCAACAATAAGGGTAGTTTTATCACCCACACCCCCTGTGCTGTGTTTGTCGGCAGTAAGGTTTTTGAACCGTGAAAGGTCAACTGTATCACCGGAAGCAGCCATTGCTAAAGTAAGGTCGGCAGTTTCTTTTTCCGTCATACCTGTATAAAAAATTGCCATACATAAAGCGGATGCCTGGTAATCGGGAATTGAACCGTCAACGTAGCCTTTTATAAAAAAGTCTATTTCTTCCCGCGACAGTTCACCGCCGTCGCGCTTTTTCTTTATAATATCGTACATTCTCATACTGTTACCTCACGTTATCGGGTGAAAAAGATAAGGGCAAAAGTTCTTTTAAAGTCACTTTTTTAAAATCATTTTCGCTTTCGCCTAAAATTATGGGAAAGTCATCATCACAAAATTCCCTCAAAACCTGGCGACATACACCGCAAGGGGCGAAAATGCCGTTAATCTTACCGTCTTTTCCGCCAACAACGGCGATTCCGGAAAATTCGGTTTCGCCCTCGGAAACGGCTTTGAAAACAGCAACTCTTTCCGCACACACAGTAGGGGAAAAAGAAGCGTTTTCAACGTTAGTTCCCGTAAAAACCTTGCCGTTTTTACAAAGGAGTGCCGCACCGACTTTGCAATTTGAATAAGGGGAGTATGATTTTTTCATAGCATTAACTGCTAAAGAAAGTAATTCTTTATCTGTCATAATATCACCCTAAAAGTTTTTTTACACATTCCGAAACATAGGTGTAACCGTCAATTGTTCCTAAGTTTTCGGGTGTTATATTTTTATTATAAAGTATAAAGGGAACATATTCTCTTGTGTGGTCTGTGCCGGGAAAATCGGGGTCGCAACCGTGGTCAGCGGTTATTATAAGAGCATCGTCATCTATCATATTTTCTATAAAAGTTTTTAACCATTTATCAAACTCCGAAAAGGCTTTTGCATAGCCGTCAATGTCATTTCTGTGGCCGTAAACCATATCGAAATCAACAAGATTTATAAAACAAAGACCGTTAAAATCTTTCTTTTGATATTCTGAAGTTTTTTCCATACCGTCTGCGTTATTTTGTGTGTAAACGTACTCGGTAATGCCCTCTCCAGCAAAAATATCGTTGATTTTACCGACAGCGATAACATCAAAGCCCTGTGTTTTAAGTTGGTCGAGTAAAGTTTCTTCAGGCGGTTTAAGGGAAAAATCGTGCCTGCGTGAAGTTCTTTTAAAGGGATATTCACCCTCAAAGGGTCGGGCAATTACTCTGCCTACACCCAAGTCGCCAACGAGTATTTCACGTGCAATTTCACAGTAACGGTATAGTTCTTCGGGTGGCACAATGTCCTCGTGGGCGGCAATCTGAAAAACGCTGTCAGCGGAAGTGTAAACGATAAGAGCACCTGTTTTAAGATGTTCTTCGCCGTAGTCTTTGATAACTTCAGTACCCGAATACGTTTTATTGCAAATAACTTTTCGCCCTGTTTTTTCGGAAAATTCTGCAATTATATCTTTCGGAAAACCGTTGGGAAATGTGGGTAGCGGTTTTTTCGATATAACCCCCGCAATTTCCCAATGACCTATGGTTGTGTCTTTCCCTTGCGAAAGTTCTTTGAGCCTTGCAATCTGTGCTTTAAGTTCACCGTCACCTAAAAACGAAAGTCCGTCAATTTTCGTGTAACCTAAAGAGCGCAATGTGTCTATATTAAATTCCGAAGATTTTGAAATAGAGCGAATGGTACTGCAACCTTTGTCACCGAATTTTTCAGCATCGGGCGCTTCACCTATACCGCAACTGTCAAGAACTATAAGAAAAACTCGTTTAATGTTATTCATTTTATAAATTAACCGCCGTTTCAAGTGAAAGTGTCATCATATCTGTAAATGAATTCTGTCTTTCTTCCGCAGAAAGACTTTCGCCTGTTAAGAGATGGTCGGAAACCGTAAGGATTGCGAGAGCAGACTTTCCCGAACGTGCCGCGTTCATATAAAGTGCAGCCGCTTCCATTTCCACACCTAAAACACCCATTTTACCCCAGAGTGCTGAAGATGTCATATTTTCGGGAACACCCTCAAAATCGTTATAAAAAACATCGGAAGAAAGAACGTTACCCACCGAGTAGGAAAGGGAGAGTTCATCTGCCTTTTTAACCGCAGTTTTTAATAGATTAAAGTCCGCAATAGGCGCGAATGTTCCGGGAAGATTAAATGTGTGGGCGTAGTTTGAGTCGGTGCAAGCACCCTGGGCGATGATGATATCGCGAACTTTTATATCTTTATTCATACCGCCTGCGGAGCCTACACGGATAATATTATCTACACCGAAAAAGTTGAAAAGTTCATAACTGTAAATACCGATGGACGGCATACCCATACCCGAAGCCATAACCGAAACAGGAGTGCCTTTATACGTGCCTGTGTAACCGTGAATACCGCGCACGTTGTTTATGAGTTTTGCATTTGTGAGAAAATTTTCTGCAATAAACTTTGCGCGCAAAGGGTCACCGGGCATAAGCACGGTTTTCGCAAAATCTTCAGGCGTTGCGTTAATGTGTGGAGTAGGGTAGTTGGTCATATAATCACCTCAAATTAAACTCTATACATCGTATACATACTCGAATAAATACCGTTTTTCTCTGTCAGTTCCTCGTGTGAGCCGCTTTCTGCAATGCCGTCTTTAGTAATAACCAGAATTTTATCAGCATTTTTAATGGTTGTTAATCTGTGGGCAACGGTAATGGTAGTTCTGCCTTTTGAAAGGCGTTCGAGGGACTGTTGTACAAGGAACTCGCTTTCGTTGTCAAGGGCACTTGTTGCCTCGTCAAGTATAAGTATTTTCGGATTTTTAAGAAATACTCGCGCTATACTGATGCGCTGTTTCTGTCCGCCGGAAAGTTTAACACCGCGTTCGCCTACGTATGTATCGAAACCGTCAGGAAGATTATCGATAAAATCTTCTGCACCTGCAAGGCGGGCGGCTTCGCGTATTTCTTCATCAGTAGCACCGGGTCTGCCGTATTCTATATTTTCCTTAACAGTGCCCGAGAAAAGATAAACGTCCTGCTGAACTACACCGATATTTTCGCGGAGAGATTTAAGTGTAACGTCACGAATATCTGTTCCGTCAATTTTAATACTTCCGCTTGTGATTTCATAAAAGCGGGGGATGAGGTTGCAAATTGTAGTTTT
The DNA here is from genome assembly GCA_017626295.1 of Clostridia bacterium. GTDB lineage: Bacteria > Bacillota > Clostridia > Oscillospirales > Acutalibacteraceae > DTU089. The sequence goes on from JAGAJB010000015.1 coordinate 115,342, forward strand.
ACCGCCACCCGAAGGGCCTACAAGAGCAAAACTTTCACCACTGCCAATATGAAGATTTATGTGGTTGAGAATTTCTTCAGAGTCTTCAGCGTATTTAAAAGTAACGTTATCAAAATCAATTTTTCCCTCGGTGACGTTAAGAGTAAGGGCATTTTCCTTGTCTTTAATAGCAGGCTCAATATCCATTATTTCTGCAAAACGCTCAATGCCTGTCATACCGCGTTGGAACTGCTCAACGAAGTCAACTAATTTTCTGATAGCAGTAAGAAGCATTGATGCGTACATAAGGTATGCCACGTAGTCGGAGGCTTCAATTTTTTCAGCAACTAAGAAAAACGCACCGATAACCGCAACAACTATGTACATAATACCCTCAAAAGTTCTGTTAATTGAACTGTAAGAGCCCATATATTTGTACATCACTGATTTGATTTTTAGAAATCTTTCGTTACCGCCTTTGAATTTTTCCTGTTCAATGCCTTCGTTTGCAAAGGATTTAACAACCCTTACACCTAAAAGGCTATCCTCAATTTGTGCGTTTAATTCGCCTAAAGTAACACGGGATTCGCGCATACTTTCTTTCATACGGTGTTTAAAATACCTAAGGCACAACGCCATTAAAGGAATAACCGCAAACATTATAAGAGTAAGCGGAATATTCATAAACGAAAGGATAATAAACGATACGATTATTTTAATACCCGCAATAAAAAATTCTTCGGGGCAGTGGTGGGCAAACTCGGTAACGTCGAAAAGGTCACTTGTAAAACGCGACATAATGGTTCCGACTTTAGTTTCGTCATAATATGAATACGAAAGTTTTTGTAAATGGGAAAACATATCTTTGCGCATAAGGGTTTCCATCTTTGTACCCATTATGTGACCCACAGAAGCCATATAGTAGTTGGCGAGAGCGTCAATTATTCTGAGAACAACGTAAATACCGCCTATTGAAAGTATGGTTTTAGCGGTTAAAAGTGAAATATCTTCAATGGCAGCGTCGGTTATATAGCGCACGAACATAGGCAAAACTAATTCGCACACAGTTGTAAGCGCTGCGCAGAAAAGGTCAAAAACAAGTGTTTTTAAATGCGGTCTGTAATACGGTAAAAAACGTCTTATGAGTTTGGCGTTTCCGATTTTGTTTTCTTTACTCATAATTCCTCCGTTTGTGTTAATTTATTACACTTTATTTTACCATATTTATACTTAAAACAAAAGATAAAAGAAGAAAAAACATGTAATATTGTATTTAAATTGAAATTAGTTTATAATGGGTTAGAAATGTTTCAAAGGGGTATCGAAGTGATAGGAGAAATTATTGCATCTGTTAATGATGCATTGTACAGTTATATTTTAATTATAGTTCTTGTTTTAGGCGGTATTTATTTTACTGTAATAACAAGGTTTGTTCAGTTCAGACTTTTTAGGGAGCAAATACGTTGCGTTACCGAAAAACCCGCTGACGGAAAGGGCGTTTCGTCTTTTCAGGCGCTTATGGTTTCTACTGCTTCGCGAGTAGGTACAGGTAATATTGTAGGTGTTTCAACTGCATTGTGCTTAGGTGGTTTCGGTTCTGTTTTCTGGATGTGGCTCATTGCCATTATCGGTAGCGCATCTGCTTTCGTGGAAAGTACTCTGGCGCAGATTTATAAAACGAAAGGACCTGACGGCAGTTACGGTGGACCTGCATATTATATTCAAACGGCTTTCCGCAACAAACCTCTTGCCATAATTTTTTCTGTATTTCTTATTCTTACATACGGTTTTGGATTTAATATGTTGGCTTCGTACAATTTACAGTCAACATTTTCTTCATACGGTTTTTATAACCCTGAAATATCACCCTGGATTATCGGTCTTATTCTGGCGGTTATAGTCGGTTACTGTTTAATGGGCGGTGGCTCAAGAGTTATTAAGGTTACAAGTTTTCTTGTTCCTATTATGGGTGTTGCGTATATACTTGTAGCGCTTCTTATTGTAGTTCTTAATATTAAGGCTTTACCCGGTGTATTCAGCACAATTTTTTCTGAGGCGTTTAATTTTGAAGCGATTTTCGGCGGTTTCAGCGGTTCTTGTGTAATGTTCGGTATTAAACGCGGACTTTTCAGTAATGAAGCAGGTGTAGGCTCTGCACCTAACGCCTCTGCTTCCGCGGAAGTTGCACACCCTGCAAAACAAGGTCTTGTTCAGGTGCTTTCTGTTTTTATTGACACTATACTTGTTTGCAGTGCAACTGCATTTATGTGTATGTGTTCGGGCGTTGAGCCAAGTGACAAACTTTCGGGTGCGCCTTACGTGCAGGCGGCTTTGAGCAGTACTTTAGGCGAATTCGGGCCAATATTTATTACAGTTGCAATGATTCTTTTCGCATTTACCACACTTCTCGGGAACCTTTACTATGTTGATAAATGCGTTATTTTCATTATGGGTAAAGTGCCGAGTAAAGCATTTATGCGAGTTTACTATGTGATAGCATCTCTTGTAATTTTCGTTGGCGCAGGTTTAAGTGCCGATTTACTCTGGAATATTGCGGACGTCACAATGGGCGGTATGACTATTATAAATATGCCTGTAATACTTATTTTAAGTAAATATGCTTTCCGCGCTCTTAAAGATTACGACAATCAAAGAAAAGAAGGTGTAACCCCTGTATTTAAAGCAAAAAATATAGGACTTCCCCACGATGTTGATTATTGGAAATAGAGAGAAAAAGGACTTCAGTTTTTCGCTGAAGTCCTTTTTATTATTTCTTTAAGATGGTTTTACTCTTCTTCTCACCCTCGCCCCATATAACTTCAACAGTTACGGGGATGTTTGATTTTACGGTGATTTCGGGTTCTGCGTTTTTATCCTCACGTGCTTCGCACATAAGTGTAAGTTCACCGTTTACACCGAAAGGATATTTTTCGATACCGTGGCGGTCTGTAAGGTTTACGTGCCAAGTGATTTTGTTATTATGTGCATCGGGTTTTATACCGAAAACATATTCAAACATAATTGAAATAGGTGAAAGTCCCGTCCAACCTACAAAATTGGGCTGTGAAGAACTGCCCCTATGTGCTTTGCCGTCATAAAATTCGGGCGCATAGTTTTCAAACAGTGTGTCGGTATCTTTAAATACGCTTACAACTGCCTTCAGGTGCGAGCAAGCAATTTCGTGAGAAAGTTCGTACTTGCCGTATGCGTCAAGACCCTTTAAAACCATATAGTTTGTGGGAGCCCAGACGGAACCGCACCAATATCCGCCTTTGGGATTATATTCTTCGTGGTCTCTGGAAAGGGTGGGTACACGGTGTTCTGTTTTGAACTCGTTTTCATTGTTAAGGTGAGCAATGAAATCTTCGCTTCTGTCTTCGGGAACGCACTTTGCGAGAAGTGACCAGAAAGCACCAATGTGCTTAACACCGTTAAACGTATCGTCATTGCGGAGGTCGTAATAGAATTTAGTTTTATCGTCCCATAATTTTTCATTTATTACTTTAAAGAGATTGTCTCTTTCGGCAACAAGTTCGGGTACAAATTCATCTCGTCCGAGGACTTCCGACATTTTTATGAGAATATTGCAAGCGTTGAGTTCCTGCATGCAGGCATCGACCCAAATCATATGACCGTGGCTGTAGCAAATGTGGTATTTTTCATCAAGTCGGGGGCAGTTATCCATACCGCAACCGTAACCGGAAGAGAAATATGTGCCGTCGCGCCAGGTGAAATGCTCTTGCATCCATTGGTGGTATGCAATAAGACAAGGGAACACCCTGGCAAGCCTTTCTTTATCACCGAAATTAAGGAAGTAATCCCACTCACACCAAGCCATTACTTCAGGACCTGTTGACGCAGGGTCGTGACGTGCAAATATATCTTTACCGTCCTCCTCGTCTATCTGACGGCAAATAAATCCGTCAACGTGCTGATGGGCATAGAAATTATCGAAGGTGCTTTGGAATTTAAAAATTCTGTCGGCATATTTTCCGAACATCAGCATAAACGCCGAGTCCCACATAAAAATGCAACCGTTAAAAGCGGCGTCAATATAACTGCTGACAAAACCATTTTCCTTTGTAGGCATACCGAGATTGCCGAAAGCAATTTCCCAAGCCTTCCAATAACAGTCAAGATAATCTTTGTGATTATCCCAGACAGGTTGGGGAAGGTCATTTTTTATATCTTCATATTTGGGGAGAGGGGTCATATCGGGCTCTGCTCCGATAAACGTATTTTCCTCTATTAAATCCTTATCATCATAAGTGATTTCGGTGTTTTGTCTGAATATTCCTGCCATAGTTTATACTCCAAAATATTTTACTGCGTTGTTAAATGAAATATCCTGAACAACTTTGCTTAAAAATTCAATGTCATCGGGATATTTGCCTTCTTCCACAAGGTCGCCTAAAAGTTCGCAAAGGATTCTGCGGAAATATTCGTGGCGGGGATATGAAAGGAAACTTCTTGAGTCGGTAATCATACCTACGAATTTTGAAATAACACCTAAATTCATAAGTGTCTGCATCTGTGTTCTCATACCGTCGTAGTTATCATTAAACCACCAGGCAGAACCAAACTGAATTTTACTTTCTGCTTCGTCACTCTGGAAGTTACCGAGCATTGTGCCGAGCACATAGTTGTCCTTGGGGTTAAGTGTAAAGAGAACTGTTTTGGGAAGACCCGCACCGCAAAGCATGGCATCAAGAAGTCTTGAAAGGTTTACGGCAATTTCGTAGTCGGCAACTGAATCGTAGCCTGTGTCAGGGCCTAATTTTTTGAACATTACACCGTTATTGTTACGCATTGCACCGATGTGGATTTCCATACCCCAACCAAGACGGTTGTATTCGCCTGCAAGGAAGAGCATAAGTTCTGTTTTATATTTGTCAATTTCTTCTGTTGTAAGTTCTGCACCGCCAAGGCGTTTAGCGTAAATGACATTTAGTTCTTCTTCGCTTGCGCGGTTATAGGGAACGTATGTGAATGCGTGGTCAGAAGCACGGCAACCCATTTCTTTAAAGAACTCAATTCTTTCCAAAAGACCTGCTTTAAGTTCTGTAAAAGATGCAACTTTTCTGCCGAGAGCATTTTCGAGAGCAACTACCCACTCGTTGTAGCCGGGGAGTTCAATTCCGAGCGCTTTGTCGGGACGGAAAGCGGGAAGAACCTTGCATTTAAAACTCTTATCTTCTGCAAGAAGTTTGTGGTATTCGAGAGTGTCTGCCGCGTCGTCTGTTGTACATACATACGCTACATTACTTTTTTCAATAAGTTCGCGGGGAGTAAAACCGCCGGCTTTGATTTTTGCATTAGCCTTTTCCCAGATTTCATCACAGGTAGTAGGTGAAAGAGGCTCGTAAATATCAAAATATCTCTGTAATTCAAGGTGTGTCCAATGGTAAAGGGGGTTACCTATAAGGTTGGGCATAGCACTGGCCCAAGCCTTGAATTTTTCGTAAGGTGATTTATCACCTGTAATGTATTCTTCACTTATACCGCATGAACGCATACCGCGCCATTTGTAATGGTCGCCGCTGAGCCATAAATAAGTAATATCAGAAGGCTCTTTATTTTCATAAATCTCCTTGGGTTGAAGATGGCAATGCCAGTCGAAAATAGGAGTGCTTTCACAAGCGGCATAAAGTTTTTTTGCAGTTTCGGTTGAAAGAAGAAAATCTTTATCCATAAATTTTTTCATAAATTATATCCTCCGAAAAATTTCTGTTTTTATTTTATCATAGGTGGATTATATTTTCAATTGGTTAATTGAATTTGTGATAGACAGTGTTCCCCGGAAATTATCCAAAAATTACAAAAACAAGCACAAAAATTACATCGTGATTATAAAAACAGAAGTTTTTGCTATTATTAAATCAGAAAAGGAGATGGGTTTATGACAATCTTGAAAAGAAACAAAGTGTTGCAAAGTTTAGTTGGTTTTGTTTCAATTATACTTATTTTTTTGTTAGAAATGTTTCTGATAAATAAGATTCAACTTATGGGAAGTTCTGAAGTTTCTGTTACAGAAAAAACAGTTTCCATTATTTGCCCTGTATTGTTTGGTGGATTTATTGTTGGGTTAGCCTTATTTTCTAAAAGAAACAGTATGAATTATTTGTATTACCCTGCGTTTATAGTGAGTTTTGTTAGTGGTGTTGCAGCATATTTTCTGCATTCTTTGGATGGAAGCATTTATATGTTGTTTTGGGGTTTGATTTTAATACCTTTGGGTAAACCTTTTACAGATATTACAAAAGGTTTAGAAAAATTTTTGGAATACACAACAGAGGATTTTGAAAAAGTAAGTTTTTTTAGCGAATATGATTTCTTGGTATTGTTTTTAAGTATGATTATTATTTCTTTGATTGTGTATCAGTATCCTACAAAAAAACAAATAGATAATCATAGTAAATGGACTATTAACCGTTCAACAAAAATACAATCAATAATTATGATAGGTATTTTTGGGATTTATGCTTTTCTTTCTGATATTTACTTTATTTTGCCTTATGACAATATTGTCTCCGATGTTTTGGGCGTAGTCCTGACACCCTTAGCTTTGTTGCTTACGATGACACTTATTGTATACGTATTGCCTTTAGGCCTTTGCGGAATGCTTCTTTTTAAAGGGATAAAACAAGCAATAGACGAAAACAATCCAAGACTTATTTTAAATCCTTTTATTATTGCTGCGGTAGTATCAACCTTTGCAGGTGGTAAAAGGCTTTATGATATTGCATTGCTGTGCTTTTAATAAAAATTTTTAAAAAGGGTTGTGATTTTATGAGAAATAACAATAAAATTCCCGATGGGTTAAAAGACTTTTGCCGGACGGTGTGGATTTTTACAGGTGTTGTAATCAGCTTGCTTTTATTAACTTCTTTATGTGAGCAAATCTCAATGGGATGGATGTATGATTTGTTGTGCTCAATTCTGTATGTTTTTTGGCATTTGAGTTTCGTGGTACCTCCTGCGTGGATTACAATAACTGTAATATGGTGCGGAGTGATAGCCCAAAAGGAAAATAATAAAAAAATATTTTTTCATCCGGCGGTTGTTATTACAAATATAATATCTGTTATTTATATCTGTGTTTTCACCGCTATTTTCTTTACAATCACAAATAACTTGTGATATATTAAAATCAGAACAATATCCGAGGTGGTAAAAGGCTTTATGATATTGCATTGCTGTGCTTTTAATAAAAATTTTTAAAAAGGGTTGTGATTTTATGAGAAATAACAATAAAATTCCCGATGGGTTAAAAGACTTTTGCCGGACGGTGTGGATTTTCAGCGGTGTTTTATCAGGTTTAATGTTGTTGTATTATTTAGGCGATCACGGTCCTATGGGATGTGACTTATTGACCACGATTTTAGGACTCCTTTTACCTTTGAGTTGTGTGTTATCGGTAGTGTGGTTTGTAATTACATTGGTATGGTGCATTGTAATTGCAAAAAAAGAAGATGATAAAAGGGTTTTTCTTGAACCGGCTATTGTGGTTACCAATCTTATTAACATAGTTAATTTTATCTGGATTTTATCCTTTATTGCATTCTGATTTTGTTCTTTACAAGAAGAATTGATGTGTGTTATATTAAATTCATAAAGTATCCGAGGTGAGAAAATGCTCAACATTGCAATATGTGACGATGAGAAAAATATTTGCAGTTACATAGAAAAAAGAACGGTGGAGTGTCTTGCAAAGGCAGACGAAGAAGCCGATATAAAGGTGTTTTACGACGGCTCGGAACTTCTTCAGAATTGCCGTGATAATCCGTCGGGTTTTGATATAATTTTTCTCGATATAAAAATGAAAACAATTAACGGTGTTGAGTGTGCAAAACTTCTTCGTGAAACAGGGGTTGAGTCCCTTATAGTTTTTGTAACATCATCCGCAGAATATGTTTTTTCGGGTTACGAAGTAAAAGCATTTCGATATATTCTTAAAAATGACCTTGTTAATGCTTTTGACAGAATCTTCGGCGAGTGTTTAACCGAACTTCGTAAAGGCACGGTGGATTTTTTTACGGTGAAAACCGCTTCGGAAGTGAGAAATATTCCGTTGAATGATATTTATTATTTTGAAAGTAACCGCCGTGTTCTTGTAATTCATACCCGTAAGGGTGAAGTAACATTTTACGGTAAACTTGACGATATTCAGAAAAATTTAGCGGGCAAAGATTTTATACGAACACACCAGAGTTTTTTGGTGAATGCTCTTAAAATCAAAACTGTAAAAAAAGACAGCGTTGAACTTTCCGACGGTGAGGTACTTCCTGTGAGTAAAAGCAGAGCAACCGCCGTAAAAGAAGCGTATTTGTGGTCTAAAAGGTGATTAGTATGTTGCAATTTCTTGAAACGACCTTGTTTTATCTTATAAGGCTTTTTTCATCTACTATTGATATTCTTTTTGCCTTTCTTTTGATGAATGCCTTTTTTGATGAACGATATAAAAGTAAACTTCCCAAATGGGTATCCTTTATATTGAGCGCAGGGGTGCTTCTTGCGTTACAGGAAACAGGGCAGACAGGTAACATTAAAACCGCGGTTCAAATGATTATGATTTTCATAATTGCCCTTGTAATTTATGACGGTAAAAAGCGGTTGAAAGCACTTTTCTGTATAATTTATTCCCTTTTCGTTGCGCTTTCAAAACTTTTATCGTACTTCGCGTTTACTTTCTTTATTGATAAAATTCCGGGCATTGATTCGGAAAGTTTCTTTTACAGAATACTTTCCATTGAACTCCCCAACTTATTTTTACTTTTACTTATAATTCTTATAGGTATGTTTACAAAGTCCAAAAACAAAGCCGTACCGCTTCGTTATTGGTTACTTCTTATGACAGTTCCCGTTACAACTCTGGGAACGCTTACGGTTTATCAGTATTATTTTGATTTACTTAAACCCGGTGAGGAGATTTATACATATGTTATAATTTCAACGATAGGCCTTGTTTTTATAAATCTTCTTGTTTTTACTTTGTTTTCAAAACTTCAAAATCAGTTGGAAATACAAAGAAATGCTGACCTCTTGAATACTCAGATGCGTCTGGAAAAAGAATCGTATAAAAGAATAGAGGAAAGTTATAATCGTACAAGAGAACTTCGTCACGACCTTAAAAACCATATTTTCGGACTTAAAGGTATAGCCGAAAACGGCACGAAAGAGGAACTTTTACAGTATCTTGAAAAAATGACAGATGCAGTTGAAGAAGCAACCTATGTTTCAATGAGCCGTAATAACGCGGTGGATGCCGTTCTTAACGAAAAAGTGTTATACGCTCAAAAACACGGCATTTCAACTCAGTTTGATGTTACACCTTTGGAAAATATCAGTATACCGTCAATGGATATTTGCACAATTCTCAGCAACGCCCTTGATAATGCGGTTGAGGCGTGTGTGAAAATAGAAAATGTTAAAGACAGGTATATAGATGTTAAAATAAATGATAGTTTGGAAGAATTGATAATTTCCGTAAAGAATCCGTCAACGGAAGCGCCAAAACGCCGAGCAGGAATGTATATTTCAGCGAAAAAGGATAGTATAAATCACGGTTTGGGTCTTAAAAGTATTAAACGGACCGTTGAAAAACATAAAGGCGATATGCTTATTAAATACGATAACGGCGTGTTTAATTTAGTTGTATCCTTGCCCCATTAAAAATATAACCCCATCATAAAAGACAAACCTTTTATGATGGGGTGTTTATGTATTTTAAAGTTTTACTTTAAACACAAGTTTATGTGCTGTGTCGGAGTTTTCGCTTTTTCTGCAAGGTGCGTGAGCATCTTCGGGGAAAAATACTGCGAAATAACCTTTTCTTAATTCAAAAAACTGGCCTTTGGGAGCATCCATAAAAGCGATGTCTGAACCTTCTTTGAAATCTTCCGTTACGTTACATTCTTTGGTGTTTGCCCAACCGAAAATTTCTTCGCCGTCCACCATAACCTGCACATCGGAATATTCTTTGTGTGCCTCATATTTCAAGGGGTTGTCGGGATTAACGGTGTATGATGCAACGTTGCACCAGAGGTTATCGCCATCAATATCTATTCTGCCTTCACGGAAGGGTGCAGCAATAAAATCGTTATAGGCTTTTTCGATTTTTTCAAAACCGCAGAGTTTGTCAAAATACAAACTCATATTTTCAACTTTATCGTAAATCATTCTTCAATTTCCCCTAACATAAGTTTTCTTTCCCTTTTTTCTTCTTCGGGAAGTGTTGCGTTATAAAGAATTGTCCAAACAATAACACAAGCAAAAATAATGGGAATGAACCAGAAAGTTGAAGATAATTCAAGTTTCGCAACGGAACCTAATAAAGAAGCAAGGAACGAACCGGAAAGAGTTGCTAAAGTAATATCACCGTTGAGGAAGGGTGCTGCTACGGCTTCAAATGCTTCGGGAAGCATAAGGGAAAGACCGATACCTGTTATTGCCGAATAAATAACTTTTCTGTTATCTTTAACTGCAATGGCGAGAACAGCGGTTACTATTGCGCAAATAAGAATAAGGGCAAAAATAACTGCAAAAGTAATGGCGGGAGAGATAACAGGCTCAAGGCTTTTTACAGCAGTATCAGATGAGCCTAAATCTATGTTGGCGATAATTTCTGCAACAGAACCGTTGCCGGGGAATAAAATATCTTTCAAAGAGAAGTTTTCTGCAATACCTGTGGGAAGTTCTCCGTTAGCGTTTTGAAGCATTTCAGTTGCCGAATCATTCTTTAAATATGCACCTATTGTGAGAAGTACCGATGGGATCAAAGATTCAAAACTTATATAAACAAGAGGAAGGCATATTGCAGCAACAATAACTGCAAGAGCCACAATAGCAGCAACTATTTTATAAACGTATTTCATTTTAACCAACCTTTCAGAAGCAGTAGTTTATTTTTTCCAAGAAGAGTTAAGTTGAACTGTACGGTTGAATATGGGGTTTTCCGACGTTGAGTCTTTATCAACACAGAAATAACCGTTTCTCATAAACTGGAAGGAGTCAAGGTATTTGGCATCTCTGATGCTTTCTTCAATAAGACAGTCTTTGAGAACTATAAGAGAATCGGGGTTTATTACGCTCTCAAATTCTTCGTCGGGAACACCCGCAGGGTCTTCAACGTTGAAAAGTCTGTCGTAAAGTCTTACTTCTGCTTTAAATGCTTTAGGACCTGCCCAGTGAATTGTGCCCTTTACTTTTCTTCCGTCGGGAGCATTACCGCCCTTGGTTTCAGGGTCATATGTGCAGTGAAGAACGGTTACATTGCCATCTTCGTCTGTTTCATAAGAGTTACAGGTGATAAAGTATGCACCTTTAAGACGGACTTCATTACCGGGGAAAAGTCTGAAATATTTTTTTACGGGTTCAGCCATAAAGTCGTTTCTTTCAACGAAAATTTCTTTGCCGAAAGTAACGGTCTTTTTGCCGAGTTCGGGTTTGTCGGGGTGAACTTCAACTTCAATTTCCTCAGTCTGACCTTCGGGGTAGTTGTCGATAATAACTTTAATAGGGTCAAGTACAGCCATTGCTCTGGGTGCGTTGGCGTTAAGTTCATCACGCACGCAGGCTTCAAGAAGACCGTAATCAACAACGCTGTATGCCTTTGAAACACCGACTTTTTCAATGAAAGTGCGAAGAGCCTTTGCAGGATAACCGCGTCTTCTCATACCGCAGATGGTAGCCATACGGGGATCATCCCAACCGCTTACGAGGTTATCTGTAACAAGACGTATGTTTCTGCGCTTACTTGTAATGCAGTAGTTAAGGTTAAGTCTTGCAAATTCAATCTGTCTGGGCGGTTCTTCAAAACCTATCTGCTCAATAAACCAGTTGTAAAGGGGTCTGTGGTTTTCAAATTCAAGTGAGCAGAGTGAATATGTTACGCCTTCGCGAGCATCAGAGAGGGGATGTGCAAAGTCATAAATGGGATAAACGCACCATTTGTTACCTGTCTGATGATGGTCAACGTGAAGAATTCTGTAAATAGCAGGGTCACGCATATTCATATTGGGTGAAGCCATATCTATTTTAGCGCGCAATACCTTAGCACCGTCGGGGAATTCGCCGTCTGTCATACGTTTGAAAAGGTCAAGGTTTTCTTCAACGCTTCTGTCACGGTAGGGGCTGTTTTTACCGGGTTCCGTAAGCGTACCGCGGTATTCACGCATCTGCTCTGCGGTAAGATCGTCAACATAAGCCTTGCCGTCTTTTATAAGTTTAATTGCACATTCATAAAGGAAGTCAAAATAACTTGAAGCATAAAGGCATTTATCCCATTTGAAGCCGAGCCATTCAATATCTTCCTTGATGGATTCAACATATTCAATGTCTTCTTTAGCGGGGTTAGTATCGTCAAGACGGAGGTTACATACACCGCCGTATTTCATAGCAGTTGTAAAGTCTATGCAAATAGCCTTTGCGTGACCGATATGAAGATAACCGTTAGGTTCTGGGGGGAAACGTGTCTGAACTTTGGTGTTGACACCTTCCCTTAATTCCTCGTCTATAATGTCGTGGATAAAGTTTGATGAGTTTTCGAGATTTAATTCTTCCATAGTTTGTATCTCCTTAGAGTGAATTAACAATAGCGTTAATTCTTGTTTTAACTGTATCTTTTCCCAAAAGTTTCATAATAGAGCAAAGGTCGGGAGTATTTTTTCTGCCTGTTACTGCAAGGCGGATAACAGTCGAAACATCACCGACGTGTCCTTTGAAAAGTTCGGGGTTTTTCTTGTATTCTTTAACGTTGGGTGTGAAGCCCAAAGGTTCGCATAAATCTTTGATTTTTGAGAACCAGACATCTTTGTCGTCGCTGTCGCTGTAAACTTCCGGATAACTTTCAAGAATTGCTTTAGCGTCTTCTTTTTGAATATTTTCGGGAAGGTCAAAAGCAGGTGTATGGTATTCTTCAAACATATATGCGAAATATTCTTTTACTTCGCTCCATTTTGCAAGGTCTTTACGGGGTTTGGGACTTTCACGGTCAATATTTACCATATCGCGTGAGCGTTGAGGATTTGCAGTAAAGACTTTGAAGAATTCTTCGTCGTACTTTTCTGCCCATTCTGCGATGTATTTATAAACTGTGTCTGCATCCATAACAGAAATAACGTTTTTGCTGACGTCGTTTAATTTAACAAGGTCAAAAAGACATCCGCTGGGGCTCATCTTTTTAAGATTAAAGGGGAAAGCGAAAACGCTCTCTTTGGGGTTTGCCCTGCGCCAATCTTCAAAGTTTGAGTTAATAAGGGTGAAAAGATATTCTAAAATACTCTCTCTGGGGAATCCTGCCTCAAAGAAGTAACTTACTGCTGCTTCTGGGTCCTTCCTTTTAGAAATCTTGCGTTTGTTACCGTCGTCCTCGTCAAGTTTCATAACTTGTGAAAGGTGAGCGTATTTGGGAACTTTAAATCCGCAGGCTTTAAAAATAGCAATGTGTTTAGGTACTGATGAAAGCCATTCTTCCGCACGGATAACGTGAGTAGTTCTCATAAAATGGTCATCGCAAATATGTGCAAAGTGGTATGTGGGGATACCGTCGGATTTTAAAAGAACTTCGTCGATTACGTTTTCGGGCATTTCGATTTTACCGCGAATCATATCGTCGAAAGCGATTTTCTTTTCTTCGTCCCCTTGTGAACGGAAACGGAGAACGTAAGATTTGCCGTCCTTGAGATTTTTCTCAATTTCTTCTAAGGTAAGTTCACGGCATTTTGCGTATTTGCCGAAATAACCTGTTATCAGTGCGCCGTCTTTTTCCTGTTGGGCTCTTAATTCGGTAAGTTCTTCCGAAGAACAGAAACAGGGATAAGCAAGACCGTCTTTTACAAGTTGCTTTGCAACGATGTGGTATATTTCCGCACGTTTGCTTTGTGTGTAAGGTCCGTAATCACCGCATTCGGAATTAAAACCCGTAACACCTTCTGAAAATTCAATACCGAAATCTTTGAAACCGTCAATAATTGCGGAAACACCGTCGGCAATTTCACGCTTTTTGTCGGTATCTTCAATTCTTAAATAGGCTTTACCGCCCGAAACATCAGCAGTAAGGATGTTAACGAGAGCAGTATAAAAAGCGCCAATATGAAGGTATCCCGTAGGACTTGGTGCAAACCGTGTAACACGCGCGCCTTCTTTTAAACCCCTGTCGGGATATTTTTCTTCTAACTCTGCCACAGTTCCCGTAACGTTGGGGAAAAGTAAATCGGCAAGTTTGTTACAATCGTAATTCATATTATAAAACTCCAATTTAAAAATCAATTTGACATCTTATTATCGCAGAAAATCGTAAAAGTATCAATAGTTTTTAGTAAATTTTATTTTATAATATAATAATTACAATATAACAGTGCTCTGAAACATACTAAAATTTGCATTGACACACGACTTGACTTAATATTAAATATAATGTAAAATAAATCATTCGGTAAAATGGGCAGTTGCGGATGTGATTTTTCACAGACGAGGAAAGTCCGGGCATCATACGGCAGGGTAACGGCTAACGGCCGCCGAGGGTAACCTTAGGGAAAGTGCAACAGAGAGATACCGCCGATTTTTAATCGGTAAGGGTGGAAAGGCGAGGTAAGAGCTCACCGGCGTGGTGGAGACATCACGGCCATGTAAACCCTACCCGATGCAACACCGACAGGGGAGTCAGCCGGACAGCGATTTTTTCGCAACCCCGAAGGGTGGCTTGAACCTTGCGGCAACGCAAGGTGTAGATAGATGATTGCCTTAAACGACAGAACCCGGCTTACAGTTTTACCGAATATCCGGTAATTGTGTGCAAGGGTTTTTAATCCTTGCATTTTTTATTTCGGAGTGATATGTTTACTCACTATGTTGAAAGGGGATATTATGAGAAAAACAGCAATTTTCTTATGTGTTGTAATGATATTTTCCGTATTCAGTATAACAGCGTTTGCTCAAAATACTATCCCCGTCAGTGCTGAAGTTTCTGAAACTACAGCGGGAGATTTGCGTGTTGTAGTTTATGTTGAGAATGTAGAAAAACTAATTTCTTTAAATGCAGTTCTGGAATATGATACTTCCGTTTATAACCTTAAAAGTGCCAAAGCATCAACTTCTGCCGATTCTTACGGTGAAGAAAAAGATAATATATCGGGATTATGGGTTTTCGGAAATCTTGCAGACGGTTCGGGGTGCGTAGGTGCATTTGTTGCATTTGGAGGAATAACTAAAATTGCAAAAACTGCTGCTTGCGAATTCATTCTCGAATCCCGAAACGGTGAGTTCAATATTGACGAAATAAATTTGAGCATAAAGGAATTTATAACCGAAGACAACGATGAAGAAAATGATATATATGAAAAAGTTATTATCCCTTTTAAAGAGCCGACAGTTGATTTGTCGGGTATTTTCGGCTATGAAGTAAAAGGCGAAACAGTTAATATTACTGAGTTTAAAACAAATGATGATGTGATATTTATTCCACGATACTTTGAAGGTCTTACCGTTCGTTCGGTGAATTTAAAAAATATTGCCGAAAATCCCTTTGTGGTTTTTGACCGCAATGTTTTGAATGTAGGGGAAAATGTTTTTTCATCTGACAGCACTGTAATTGCTCCTTTCGGAAGTGCACCCACCGCCGCGGTAACAAAAGCGGGGGGCAAGTATCTGGGGTACTATGAAAATATAACACCCGATTTAAGTGAAAAAGTGCTGTACACTGACCAATATCTTGTCAATGACAGTAATATGCTTTTCACCTGCACTGCGGATTTCAGCGTTCAACCTTCTCACAGTACAATGAAAAATTATTGGGGTACGGGAACTGTTATTGCTTTGAAGAACGGCGAAAATTCTGCGGAATTATCATTATGTGTAAAAGGCGATATAAACGGTGACAGCGTGTGTGATGTGCTCGATACGGTTTTCACAGAACTTTATGTTAACGGTTTATACGAACTTGAGTCAATTGAAAAGAAAAGCGCGGATTTTGACGGAGATAATAAAGTAACTGCACAAGATTATACGCAAATAGTTAATTTAGCGTTAGGTTCGGACTATAAAATTTTTGACGGAATACGCGGTGACCTTAACGGCGACTATGCAGTAGATACACTTGATGTTTTTGTTTTTAACAGAAAAATATCCGACAATTCAATGTCGGCAGAAGAAAAAGCGGAATGTGATTTTGATAATAACGGTGTTTTAAACAGCGCAGACAGAGATATTCTTAATGAGTTAGTAATGACCTTTATATAAAACAATCAGTAGCAACGGGTGTTGCTACTGATTGTTTTTAATACTCGTCTGCTATACCCAGGTGCGAAACGTCATTAAGGTATTTGAGTTTTGTTTTTATAACACCTTTTTCTTCTATGTAGCACACAAGTGAAACCCCTGTATTAAGGTGTGAAAAATTAAAGTTTTCTTTCAGGGGGAAGTTCAGTGCTGCGAGAACTAAAAAAGAATTAAACGTTCCGTGAGCAACCACGACAATTCGGGAGTCAAAACCATTTTCCGATTTTATTTTTTCTATAAATTTTTTTGCTCTTTCGTAGGCAATTATATCTGTTTCTTCACCTAATGCTTTTGATGTATCAATCAAAGCATCGGGCAAGTGATTTTTAAGTTCATTTTTCGGTAAACCGCAGTAATCGGGGTCAGTACCTTTTTCTAAAAGAGCAGAATCTATAATAACAGGCGAGTTCTCGTGGTATTTTTTAATTTCTTTTGCGGTTTTAACTGCTCTCACAAGGGGACTTGTGTATATTTTATCAACTTTCTTATCCTTAAAACGCTCACCTAAAAGCCGAGCCTGTTCCTCACCTTTTGGAGTAAGGTCGGTTTCCGAAAACCCGTCACCGTTTAAATTTCCATATGTTTCTCCGTGGCGAATAATATAAATATGCATAAAGGAAACACCACCTCTCATTTTTATTATACTATCATCAACAAAATCTTTCAATTGTTATTTATTGAAAGAAAGTAATATGTGTAGTATAATGTCTATAATAAAAATGAGAGGTGGAATCAGATTATGAAACTTGAAGAAACCAAATTATCGTCAGAGGAAATATTCGACGGTGTTGCGATTCATCTTTACAGGGATGAAATTCTTCTCCCTAACGGCAATAAAGGTGTAAGGGAAGTTATTCGTCATCCCGGTGCGGTTTGTGTTATACCCATTACTGAGGACGGAGATGTTATATTTGTAAATCAGTTTAGATACGCATTTAATAAGGTCACGTTGGAAATTCCTGCGGGTAAACTTGAAAAGGGCGAAGACCATCTTGAAGCAGCACTCAGGGAACTTTCTGAAGAAACAGGATTAAGTGCAAAAACGGTAGTTCCTATGGGCGAACTTTACACGACCCCAGCGCTTATTGACGAAGTGATTTATATGTATCTTGCCACAGATTTATCACAAGGTGAACAACATCTTGACGAAGATGAGTTTATAAACACTATAAAAATTCCGCTTGAGAAAGCCGTAGAAATGGTGATGAACGGCGAAATAAAAGATTCTAAAACCCAGGTAATGATTTTAAAAGCAGATAAATATCTTAAAAACCAATAAGAACAAAGGACTTTCCGTTTTCGGAAAGTCCTTTGTTATATAAAAATTATTTTTGCCTTTTTTCTTTTTTGTCAAGGAAGCCTACCTTGTACATAACGAATGCGAACAATACCGATGCGATGATACCGGGGAAAATAAGCGTTGATGCACCGATTGTGGGAACAAACACAAGAATAAGGAGCATAAAGAGAATAGGTGCAAAAGATATTTTCCAATGTGTTACAAAGTAACCTGCACCCAAAGCACCGAAAAGTGCGGGGATAACCTGCTTGAATGCGGGCATAAGGAGGGGGCTGTTGGTGAAAGTATCAAGGAAGGGTGCAAAAGCAATAACACCGACAGCAAGAACTGCTGTTGTAACAATTGCAGATGTAGCAATTGCTATTGTGGAAATAACGTCACCTTCTTCAGAGGTTGCTTTTACTTTTGCATTTTCCATTGCGCTGATAGCACAGGGAAGTTTGAGGTTAACAATGTTACCGGTTACGAATGAAAGGTATGTACCGCCTGCGCCGAGCATAGGTGTGTAGAAAACAACCTCAACAACTGCAACTGTCCAATACAAAGGAATAACCTGGAGCAAGCCTTTGAAAACAAGTTCTGCACGAGGGAACACGCCGAGATAAAGGCAAATAGCCATGGGGAACATTAAAAGAACGCAAAGGGCGGAAAGGGTAGAAATTCTGCCCCAGCCGTGAACTCTGTCGTAATAAGACTTCTGCTGTTTGTTTTTCTTTGACATAATTAACCCCTCCATTCAAGTAATGCAACGCTTTCGGGTAATACGTTGAAGGCAACAACTGCAACAACCATACCTGCAATCATACCGATGGGCATAACGAAAGGTTCAAGCCATGTAAGTTTAAACTTTTTAGAAACAATTTCAAGAACAACCGAAACAATAACGGAGGTTACAAGGGTCAAAACGGAAAGCACACCCGCACCGTCAAGGGCAACGTCGGCTTTACCTGCACCGAGGATGGAGTTTGCAACAAATGCACCGATAAGACCTATGAAAAGAGCAGGGGTAACATAGTCCATAAAACCTGCAAAACTTCTTTTCTTTTTAGGAGTGTCTGTTTCTTTTGTGTTTTCAGTTGAGGTGCTTTCTTCTGTAACTTCACTTTCAGCCTTTTTACTTGCGTTAAGGAATTTTTTATGGAGAGGTTTTGCAACAAAGGGAAGAATAACAAGTGAGAAGCAAATACCAATAGTCATAACCCACGCAACACCTGCATAAACCTCGGGGTCGGTGATTGCTTCCGTAATACCGGTTGTTATACCGAAAGCCTTAATAGCCTCAGTTGCGGCAACGGTTTCGTATGTAATGTTACCGATAACGGAAAGTCTTACCCAAGGAATAACAAGACCCAAAGCGGGAGCAAGAGCAATAACCGTAGCAAGTACGGAAAGTGCAGAGGGAATTGTAAACAAAGCACTTGATGTAACGGCATTTTTAAGTTTCTTTTTGTCTATGCCCATTTCTTTGCCGTGCTTCCATGCTTTAATGAGGAAGAACAAGGACTGACCGAGAACAAAAAGAATAACAGCACCGGCTATAAGATATAAGCCGAGTGAGCTATTGTCAAACATAGTATCACTACCTTCTTTTTTAATGATAAAATTATAGGAAATTTTTCATTTTATGTCAATAAGAAACGAGGTTTTTGTTTAAGCACATAACCCCTTTTTCAGTAATATCAATTACACCGTAGAACCCTTCGCGTATACTTCCGGGGTTAAAATAGTAAACGCCGTCTTTATATGAGTTAAAAGGCTGATGTGTGTGACCGAAAAGAACTATGTCACATTTTTCTTCACTTGCCTTTTCTTCTAAACCGAAAAGCCCGAATTTCACCTTCTCGGCATAGCCGTGGGTAGCATAAATTCTTTTACCCTCAAAATTTCTGATGTCTTTCGCAGGAAGAGTACAACCTAAATCACAGTTGCCGTTTACGCCAATAAAGGCTTTTTTATCTCTGTAAGAACTGAAAAGTTCTTCGTATTCCCTGTAACCGTCACCTAAAAAATAAACAACTTCAGCAGAAGGTTCTCTTTCCACCGCTTCAAATAAATTCCAACGGCTGCCGTGGGAGTCCGAAACTACAACTAAACGCAATCATAATCACCGCTTTTCCGTAATATGATATATAGATTATATATTTTTACGGCGGTGATTTCAATGAATAATTCCGAAAACAATAAAATTGATGTAAATGAACTTATAAAAAAGGCTTCCCAAGCAAGTGCATCGGGTGATGTGGGGGAAAAAGGCGTTAACGATTTTATAAATAAAAATCTTTCCGATTCACAGGCGAAGGCGGTTCGCGAGCTTCTCAGCGACGAAGAAAAAACGAAAGCACTTTTAAACAGCGACGCGGCAAAAATGCTTTTTAAGAAGTTTTTCGGAGGAAATAATAATGGCTGATTTTGATATAAGTTCTATATTAAATTCTCTTTCTGCGGAGGATATAGAAAATATTAAAAAAGCCGCCTCCGGTTTTTTAGGAAATATGGGTGAAACACAGGAAAAACCCAAAGAGAAAAAACAGGAAAATAACGGTATGCCTTTTTCCGACGCATTATCGGGATTAGGTATGCCGGATTTGTCACAGTTAGCCTCCCTTGCGCCTATTCTTCAAGCATTTAATTCCCACGATGAAAGGCTTGATTTTATAAATGCCCTGAAACCGCTTTTATCCGAAGAACGAAGGCATAAGGCAGATGAAGCGATGAAACTTGTAAAACTTCTTTCAGTTCTTCCTCTTCTCAGGGAAAGGGGGATAATGTAGATGGCGGATTATACCTACTCCGAAATAATGAAGATGCAGAATGATGCTATAAAACGCGTTGAAGATATGCAAAAAAAGGCAAGAAAAACGGCAGGGCTTGAAAAGGAGAAAGAAGAAAACGGGAAACCGTTATACAATATTCCCTCACAAGAGCCAAGACGGGTGCCTATGCCAAACGATTATCTTGAAAAATTAAAAAATTACGCCTCTAACTCTTCGTATACAGATGAAGAGGAACATAAGGAAGAGAAAACGGACAAAGAAGAAAAACCGAAAAATCACCATAAAGGAAAAGAAAATGTGTTTTCCGACAAAACGGAAAACACATTCAGTGACTTGAATATTGATGAAGATAAAGCCCTGCTTTTAGCGCTTATTATGCTGCTTTCCGAAGAAAAGGGCGATGAACTTCTTATAATGGCACTAATTTATATGCTCACTTGATTTGAGAAGATTTAAAAGATTTACGGAATATTTGTTTTGCGGTATTTTTGAGTGTGAAAAAACGCTTTTTGTAACAAAAACGCTTTTGGTAAGTTTAATATACGGCACAACGTAAAACAGCGGAATTATCAAAATACAACTTAATATCCAACCTGAAAAAGAGTATTCAAGTAAAACGCCCTCGGTAAGTAGACCGTCGGTAAAGCGAATACTCTTTTTTATTGCCTCCTTTACCTGTAATTCGGGTTTAAGACAAATGTAATAAGGTGCTGCTGAGTATCGCAAAACGGCAACTCGCCATACTACTGTTGATATTGATAAAAGAAGTGCCGTTCCGAAAGCCAGAACAAAATAAACATCCGGAGACAAATAAGAAATATTATAAAGATACGCAGTACATCCTGCACAAACACCTACGGGTGAAAGGAAGTAAATAAGCCAGAATATTTTCATAAAGTTAACAGTAAAGTAAAGTTTTAAGGCTTTGAGGGATTTTTTAGGATGCAAAAACTTAAAAAGTAACCGAATTTGCCCTTTTGCCCTTTGCGCTCTTGTGAAATATACGAACTGTTCACCTAATTTTATCGCAGATGCAGTCATAGCGGTGGAGAAAAATATAATTGAATATAAAATTACTACACATGTGTACACTAACGCGTTATTGTAATCAGAAAGAAGATTTTTTAAAAAATCTGAATTTAACAGGAAGTATAATCCTGTAAGGTTTAAGGCTAAATTACCCCAACGCAAACTCATGCTCAATAAACTTATAAGAAAAAGTCTGAGAGCGTTTTTTGATAAAAGGTATTTGCTTTCTAACCGTATTTTACTGTTCATAATACCACCGAAAAATAAAAATATATCCGTAAAAGTTCTTTACGGATATATTTTTTACATTATTTTGGATTTTAAACAGTTTCGTTCTCTTTCTTTAATATGTTTTTCAGATTTTCCAATACATAATAAGGAATTCTGAGGTCGCCTTTTCCTACACCTATCTGTATATGGGGTTTCATATCCGCGTGATAATCCGAACCGCCCGAAACGGCAAGGCTGAGTTTCTCAGCAAGGGCTCTGTATCGGGAGGTATGTTCCGCAGTATATTCGGGGTAGTAGCCCTCAACTCCATTCAGACCTGCTTCTTTTAATTCGGTTAAAAGATTTTCGAGTTGTTCCAAATCATACCCTGTTTGGTTAAGATGTGCGAGGAACGCAAGACCGCCCGAGGCTCTTATAGATTTCACCGCTTCCGTTGCGGTAAGTTCATTTTTTTCGGAATACGCAGGTTTCCCGAGACCTATATATTTGTCAAAACATTCTTTTACCGTTTCGCAGTAGCCTTTTGTAACCATAAGTTTTGCAATGTGGGCTCTGCCTACAAAGTTTCCGCCTGCAACCCGGAGTGCTTCTTCGTGGGTTATATCGAAACCCAGATTTCTAAGTTTACGGCAAATATCTTCCATTCTTCTGCGACGGCTGTCTTTAAGTTTTTTTATGGTGTTTAAAAGTATTTCGTTATCGGGGTCTATAAATAAACCTATAATATGGGTTTCTGTATCGTCTGCTGCCGAAAATTCAATGCCCGGAATAAATTCTATATTACATTTTTCCGCTTCTGCCATAGCCTCTTTTATACCGTCAACGCTGTCGTGGTCCGTAAGTGCAAATGCACTCAAGCCGGATTTTTCTGCGTGTCGGACAAGTTGTGACGGTGTAAGAGTTCCGTCGGAGCAAGTTGAGTGAGTGTGGAAATCAACAGTTCTGTTATCATATATAATTTTTTCAACATCTCTGATACTTGCTACCGTGAATGCATTGTGTTCTCTTAAAAGTTTTCTTCCCTGGTGACCGTATTCCACAAGAACGCAGTCTATTCCCATAGCGTTGGCGGTTTCAAGGTCGTGGAGAGTGTCGCCTATGAAAATTGCATCGTTGGGGTGGATATTTAATGAAGAAAAAAGTTTCTTTGCCCTTTCGGTTTTGCTTTCAGCTAATGTGTTTTGCGCACCGAGAATTTGTTCTACACAGTCCTCAATACCAAATCGATTTATAAGTTGGGTTACTTCGTCAATATGATTTGCGGTGACTATGTATTGGTGCGCCCCTTGTTCTTTCAAAGAGTGCATAAGTTCATATGCACCCTCTGCAAGTTGGGTTTCGTCAATGCGTCTAGCATAATCTTTATGATAATCTCCGGAAATTTCATCAAAATCAAGTTCTTCGGGAGGTAAAATATGGCGGTAAAAACCTATAATGGGGGTTTCAACATAGTTGTAGTATTCACTTAAAGTGATAGGGCTGCGGTTTTTCCTTTCTAAAAGGTCGTTAACACAGCCTAATGCGTTATGCACGTCGTCAATAACCGTTCCGTTAAAATCCCAAAAAATATAATGGTAACGCATAAATTTCTCCTTGCAGTTTTTCTGTAATTTTACCATAAAGATAACTAAAACGCAATTACATTACCGATGAAAAAATTACTCCTATTATTATACCTGTAACAAGAGCTGTTCCCAATGATAAAAAAGTCTTGATTTTTTCTCGCTTGCCGGATTTGGTAAGGGGAGGTCTGCCTGCATTTTCAATCTCTTTTCTCGCACTTTCGCGAAGTCTGCCCTCAGACATACCGCTGTATTCGGGCTTTACAAAAAAGATTGCTTTTTCAAAAAATCCGTTTTGTGTTTCCATTATTTCAAGAACTTGTTTATTGACACCTTTTATCATTATAAATCTCCTTAATTTTTTTCTTTTACCTGTTTTATAATGTGTAAAATTGAAAGAATTTATACTTTTATTCAAAATTCAGTAATCCAATAAATTTTTTACCTTTTTGGTCAAAATGACAAATGAAATTTTTATAAAATTCCTTTTTCAAAATAAAACAAAAAGGTGTGTTGTTAAAATTGCCAAACCTAAAATTATACAAAGTGTATAATCGACTTTTCGTAAAAAATGTTCAAAACTGTGTTCAAAATGTTTACAACTAACCCCCTGAACAGGCTATGTAAAGAGGTTTTCGACATTTTCTATAAATTTTTTGACAAAATTTTAATTGTTGGTAAAATATACGATTTGTTGATAAATTTTTAAAATTATACAAAATGGAGAGTGCTTTTTTAAGGAAAAAATAAATGTTCGTTGTTAGTTTTTAACAACATTAAACTTCCTAAAAAAATCCGAAAAATACTGTTAAAAACGTAGAATTTGGCATTTTTCCATAAAATAGGTTGACAAAAAAACTTTACTAATTTCTTAAAATAGTTTATTGTTATTTTGGTGATAAAAATGAAAAAATCTTTCGAAAACGGTAACATTGTTTTAAGCGAAACTGAGTGTTTCGATGTGGGTCTGTGTCTTGATTGCGGTCAGGCATTCAGATGGAAACAAAATGAAAACGGCGAATGGCAAGGTGTTGCCCACGGTAAAAGTCTTAAAATAAAGCAAGAAGGCAGTACAGTTATACTTTTTAATACAACTGAAGAAGATTTTCGGGACGTTTGGTGCAAATACTTTGATCTGGAAAGAGATTATAAAGCGATAGTAAATTCTTATACCGATGAAAGTCTTAAAATAGCCTGTAAGGAGTACCCGGGTATACGTATTCTTAAACAGGATGAGTGGGAAGCGATATGCTCATTTATAATTTCTGCTAATAACAATATACCCAGAATAAAAGGAATAATTGAAAGACTTTGTGAAACTTTCGGTGAAGATACAGGTGACGGATATTCATTCCCGACTGCAGACAGACTTGCAGATTTAACTGTTGAAGATTTAGCACCTCTGCGTGCGGGTTTCAGAGCAAAGTACATAATTGATGCCGCCCGAAAGATTTCTTACGGTGAAGTGGATATTGAAAAAATAAAAAATCTGCCCTTTGACGAAGCAAAGGCAGAACTTCTTAAAATTAAAGGTGTCGGCGAAAAAGTCGCTCAATGCGCCCTTCTTTACGGCTTCGGAAGAATCGAGGCTTTCCCCGTGGATGTATGGGTTAAAAGAATAGTTGCGGAACTATACCCCCACGGTCTGCCCGAATGTATTAAAGGGACAGAAGGAATAGCCCAACAGTACCTGTTCCATTGGAGGAGATTTCGCGAATAACTTGACTTAGTACACTCGCCGTATCTTCATACGGCTTCGCTCTCTAAGTCGGCGTTCTTCATCGAAATCTCATTTTGTAACGGTATCGCGAATAACTTGACTTAGTTCACTCGCCGTGTCTTTAGAAATATTAAATTAAAAGCACCATCTTGCAATGGTGCTTTTAATTTAATATATTTTTTTGGCTTTTTTCAATAATTCAACAAGCGGGGCGATGAGCATTCCGCAAAAGAAATTGCTTATGCCGTGTATACAGTCGTAGGGTAGGCCTGCTACTATCCAGGCTAACATACCTTTGAAATCCAAGCCGAAAAGTAAGGCTTGTGCAGGTGCGTAAAGCGTTCCGTAAAGGAAACCGTGCAAAGAGCAAATTATCATATACACAGCAGCGGCTTTCTTTTTTGACAGGTTTTTAGGTATAAGCATTGCCACACCCCAAAGAACCGTCCATATATATAAGTAGGGTATCCACCATGTA
Organism: Clostridia bacterium; assembly: GCA_017626295.1. Lineage (GTDB taxonomy): Bacteria > Bacillota > Clostridia > Oscillospirales > Acutalibacteraceae > DTU089. Next base: position 140,690 of record JAGAJB010000015.1, read on the forward strand.
CCGAAACCGTTTAAAAGTCCTGTTAAGAAAACAAAAAGATACAGAGGATACAGTGCTTTTTTTCGGTAAACTACGGTTATTGCAATTATAAAAACGCCGATAAGGTGAATGTTGGGGAGAATTTCCATAAGTACTTTTGAAGCATACATCAATGCTCCCAACATACCGAAAATTGCGATTTCTTTTACGTTGGCTTTTTTATTTTTCTGCTCTGAGTTCATAATTTGTGCCCGGTACTATTTCTGTAAGGTCAACACCTGCATGTGCATATTGACCGTTTTCATAGAAAGCCCAATACATTCCGTCTTTGTTATAATCAAGTGTAACACCATTTACGGTTTTTACATATAAACCGAATTCTCCGGCGTCACCGTCAATAAGTCGGAGGTCTAAAAGGGCTTCGCCCACTGTATTTTTATCGGTGTGGATTTCAAAGTCCGTTTTCTTTCCATCTGCATAGGTAACGCTGAAATCGAAAACGGTCTGACCTGTTCCCAGAACGGTTTTTTCATTCATTTGGGCGGATGCTGACGGTGTTGTTGTACCGTCGTCTGTTTTGTTAGTGTCAGAGCAACCTGTTGCGAAAAGTGCTATAACCGCAATAAGCACAACACAAAGGAACAATGACAACGCTTTTTTAAAGTTTGTCTTTTTCATAAGTGTTTTCTCCTTAATATTTTATTCCATCTCTAAGGTGACTTTTGCCACTCACACCGGCACTCGCAGTTTTAAAGATGTTTTTATCAGCAAGTATTTCGACTTAGTGCATATTTTTCGCCTTCTCAGATTTTTAAAATCCAATGGCTTGTCCCTGTTTTGCGGTAAACCGGTAAGAAAAATACTTTTTTGCACCTTACGGCGACGGGCTCGTACAGGATTTGCACCTGTTTCCTTGAACTGATAAAGGTAATATACCACAAAAATAAAAAAGGAACAACTGTTTTGAAGTTGTTCCTTTGATTTTATTTATGATAAAGTTTTTTGCTTTCGTGTTGCGGTTCGCAAGTGAGGTTGATACCCAGTTTTCTGAAAGTATCCAAATCCACCTGTGAAAGCATAACGGTGGCGTGTGCTTCGCTGCCTTTTAAAAGTTTAAGGGAGTCAAAGGCTTTTTTTGCCTCTTCGTTTGTAACCGCGCTCATAGTAAGAGCAATAAGAACTTCGTCAGTATGAAGTCTGGGGTTGTGGTTGCCTAAAATACTTGTTTTAAGTGACTGAATAGGCTCGATAACTTCACGCTGAATAAGAAGTGCGCTGTCATCAATCTCCGCAACAACCTTAAGGGCGTTAAGAAGTGCCGCCGAAGCAGAGCCTAAAAGGTCGCTTGTTTTACCTGTAACGATTTTACCGCAAGGCAGTTCAATGGCAACTGCAGGCCTGTTGCCTGTTTCGGCACTTTTGGTAAGGGCCGCTTTTACGGTGGGACGTTCGCTTTCAACGGAAATGCCCGCCTGATTCATAAGGCTTTCAATTTTAAGAATTGCCGCGTCATTTTTTTGACCTCGCTTTTTGTCGCAGAGGGTGTTGAAATAACGTCTTATAATTTCTTCGTATGATGCTTTGCAACAAACTTTGTCGTCGATTATGCAGTAACCCGCCATATTTACACCCATATCTGTAGGTGATTTGTAGGGGCTTACACCTTCGATTTTCTCAAACATTGCATTGAGAACGGGGAAAACCTCAACATCACGGTTGTAGTTAACGGTGGTTTCACCGTATGCTTCAAGGTGATAGGGGTCTATCATATTAACATCGTTAAGGTCAGCCGTTGCTGCTTCGTATGCAAGGTTAACAGGGTGTTTTAAAGGTAAGTTCCATACGGGGAAAGTTTCAAATTTAGCATATCCGGCTTTAACACCGCGTAAATTTTCGTGATAAAGTTGTGAAAGACAGGTAGCCATTTTACCGCTACCGGGGCCGGGGGCGGTGATAACCACAAGGGGTCTTGTGGTTTCAATGTAGTCGTTCTTGCCGAAACCTTCTTCGCTTACGATTTTCTTAACGTTATAGGGGTAGCCTTCAATGGGGTAGTGCATAAATACTTTTATGCCCAATGCTTCAAGTTTCTCTTTGAACTTAAGGGCGGTAGGTTGTCCGTCAAACTGAGTGATAACAACGCTTCCTACGAAAAGCCCTGCACTTGCAAAAGCATCCATAAGGCGAAGAACATCGCTGTCATAAGGTATACCCAAGTCGCCGCGGATTTTATTGTTTTCAATATCACCTGCGGAGATAACTATAACAACCTCAGCGTGATCCTTAAGGTTAAGAAGTAACTGAAGTTTACTGTCGGGTTTAAAACCGGGTAAAACACGGGAAGCGTGATAATCGTCAAAGAGTTTACCGCCGAACTCAAGGTAAAGCCTGCCGCCGAAATCGTCAACACGTTTCATAATCTGTTCGGACTGCTTTGCGATATACATATCGTTGTCAAAACCGATTTTCCTTTGGAATACCATAATACCATCCCTTTCACAAACAATAATTTTATCAAATAGCCGTTGATTTGTCAACGAAAGAGCGTTATTAAAAATGTAGAAAATGCGTGGTCGGATTTGTTCACATTTAAATTTTACTTTAGTTTGACTTTAAGTTCTGTTAGATGTATTATAATATAGAAAAATTATGTAAACAAATCTTTAGGGTAGTACCCGAAAGGAGTTTTTTATGGAACGTTTTTATGACAGATTTAAACCCGAATGTTCTCCTGTTGCTCCGGAGAGTCACACTATTGTGCGCAAAAATGTGAGAATAACAGTTCTTACACCTTGTCTTTTGCGTGTGGAAACTCAGAGCAAAGGCAAATTCTGTGATGAGCCTACACAGAGTGTGTGGTTCCGTGATTTTTGCAAACCCGAATTTAAAGTTAACGAGTCATCGGATACAGTGGAAATTAAAACTACTAAAGCAAATTTCCTGTATTCTTTCAAAACACAGAAGATGGTTCGCATTAAACTTCGCGACGGAAGAATTGTAACTAACTATACTTCCGGCAACCTTAAAGGTACTTGCCGTACTCTTGATATAACCGCAGGTTTACCCATTCTCGGTGACGGTGTGGTTTCTAAAAACGGTGTTGCACTTCTTGATGACAGCGAAACACTTATACTTAAAGAGGACGGAACTATTGTTCCGCGTAAATATAAAGGTACGGATATTTACTATTTTGCATACGGTAATAATTATGTGGGTGCAACAACTGATTTATACAAGTTAACAGGCAAAGTTCCCCTTATTCCCCGATATGCTCTTTCTAACTGGTGGAGCAGATATAAAGCCTATTCACAGGACGAATATCTTTCACTTATGGACAGATTCAAAGAGGAAGAAATCCCCATTACCGTTGCTACTGTGGATATGGATTGGCACTGGGTTGATATTAAGAACAAATTCGGTAAAGACAGCCATAAAGTGACAGCCCATAAGAATTTTATGGAGTATGTTTATGATGTGTGGTCAACAGGCTGGACGGGATATTCATTTAACACAGACCTTTTCCCCGACCCTGCGGGTTTCCTTAAAAAGTTGAAAGACGACAATTACAGGGTTACATTTAATCTTCATCCCTCAATGGGTGTCCGTTGGTTTGAAGACCAGTATGAAGATATGTGTAAGGCTATGGGTCAGGACCCCAAAAAGAAACAGCCTGTTGAATTTGATATAACGGATAAAAAATTCACCGAAAATTATTTCAAAATTCTTCACCATCCTCTTGAAAAGATGGGTGTTGATTTCTGGTGGATAGATTGGCAGCAGGGCACAAAAACAAAAACTCCCGGTCTTGATCCCTTGTGGGCTCTTAACCATTATCATTTTCTTGATAATGCAAAGAACAATAACAGACCTCTTATCCTTTCCCGTTTCTGCGGTGCAGGTAGTCAGCGCTACCCCTTAGGTTTCAGCGGTGATACTACTCAGACCTGGTCAAGCCTTGAATTCCAACCCGGTTTTACCGCTACTGCATCAAACATCGGTTATCCTTGGTGGAGCCACGATATAGGCGGTCACTGTATGGGTAAAAAGGATGACGAACTTTATATCCGTTGGTTACAGTTGGGTGTTTTCAGTCCCATTATGCGACTTCACTCAACAAATAACGAGTTTATGGGTAAAGAGCCTTGGAATTACAGCGGTCCTATTGAAAAAATTGCAAAAGAAAATCTTCGTTTGCGTCATAAACTTCTTCCCTACATATACACAATGAACTACCGCACACATACAGAGTGCCGTGCTATTTGCGAGCCTATGTATTATGCATATCCGGAAGAGAAAAGGGCTTATGAATGTAAGAACGAATTCTTCTTCGGTACTGAACTTATAGTTGCCCCCATAACCGAGCATACATCTACCGATAATAATATGGCAAGTGTAAGCGTCTGGGTTCCCGAAGGCAGATTTACCGATATTTTCACAGGCAGAATTTATAGCGGTAACCAGTTTGTGAAGATGTACCGTGATATTGAAAATATTCCCGTACTTGCAAAGGCGGGCGCAATTATTCCTATGAGCGTAAATGACAGGTTGAATGATTGCACAAACCCCGAAGACCTTGAACTTTGGGTTTACAGAGGTAATAATACGTTTACTCTTTACGAGGATGACGGTGAAACACTTTCCTACAAAGACGGCGCATATCTTAAAACTCCCTTTACCGTTAAAGAGGACGGTTCAACCGTAACATTTGTCATCGCAAAAGGCGAAGGCGATGTGAGCGTAGTTCCCGAAAAGAGAAATTATACAATTAAGTTTAAAGATATTGCAGGCGCAGATGTCACTGTAAAAGTAAACGGAAGAAAGCGTAATGTAAATGCCGGAAAATGTGGCGGTACACTTGTACTCAATATTACTGCTTCACCCGAAGACTGTGTTGAAATTACTCTTGCAGATTCTGTTTACCTTACAAATAAGGATAAAAAACAGGCTCTTACAGAAACCATTGCAAAATACCAGATGGGTAATGATTACAAGGGTATGATTTTCACAGAGTTCTTAAAGAACGAAAAGAGCCTTCCGCCTCTTGCTGAAAACTTTACAGGTCCTATAAACGAAATTCTTAAACTTTACAGAGGTTAATATGTCAGTAATTGATATTTTAAAAAGCAATGCTGCCGATTACGGCATTGAAATAAGTTCCGACCTTGAGGGAAAACTGGAAAAGTATGCAGAACTTTTAAAAGATTGGAATGAAAAAATAAACCTTACCGCCATTCTTGACGATGAAGGTATTGCCGTAAAGCACTTTTTGGATTGCTTGCTTGTTTCAAAAGTGGCGGATTTCAAAAAAGGTGATAGGGTAATAGACGTGGGTACAGGGGCAGGTTTCCCCGGTCTTGTTATTGCGGCGGCATATCCCGATGTGGAAGTTACGCTTCTTGACTCCACAGGCAAAAAACTCAAAGCCGTAGAAAATATGGCACAGGAAATGGGCGTAAAAAATGCAGAAGTTATTCATATGAGAGCCGAAGAAGCGGGCAAGAAACCTGAATTTCGTGAAAAATATGATTTCGCTACTGCAAGGGCGGTTGCAGAACTTCGGGTACTTTTGGAATATACTTTGCCTTTTGTAAAGGTTGGCGGAACGTTTTTATCTCTTAAAGGTGCATCGGCTGTTGATGAAATTGACGGTGCAAAGAACTCGTTAAAGACTCTCGGCGGTAAAATTGAGGGTATAAATGAGTTTACTTTACCCGGCGGTGACAAAAGAGCCATAATAAATGTGAAAAAGATTTCGCATATTCCGCCAAAGTTTCCGAGGGTATCGGCACAAATCGCCAAAAAGCCCTTATAATTTCCCCGAATACAAGCATTTTCGGTCGATTTCCCCCGACCGAAAATGCTTTATTTTTTTAACTTTCCGTGATATAGTGTAGTCACAGAGAGGGAAACAAGACAGGCTTTGTGGATGAGTCGGAAAGGATACAGAATGTTAAAAACTCCATCAAAAAACAAAGCAAATTGTCAGATACAACTTTTGCCCCACGAAATAATTTTACCCAATCCTCATCAGCCCAGGGTAAGATTCGATTACAATGAATTGGAAGGACTTGCAGTTTCCGTAAGAACTAACGGAATGTTGCAGCCGATAAACGTAAGAAAACTTTCAGACGGAAAGTATGAACTTATTTCGGGCGAAAGAAGGCTCAGAGCAGCACGAATGGTGGGAATGAATAAAATTCCCTGTGTGGTTATGGATGTTTCCGATGAACAGTCCGCTTTATTCGCAATTATTGAAAACGTGCAAAGACAGAATCTTGACTTCTTTGAAGAAGCGGTGGCTATTGAAAGACTTATGACTGAACACGGACTTTCACAGGAAGAAATTTCAAGAAAACTGGGAAAAGCACAGTCAACATTATCGAATAAACTCCGTCTTTTAAGATTGCCCGAAGATTTAAGGGATAAAATTACTTACGCGGGACTTACGGAACGCCACGCAAGAGCATTACTTACATTACCCGACAACTCCACAAGGGGCAGGGTACTTGATATAATTATTGAACGTCATCTTACGGTTTCAGAGTCTGAAAGACTTATAAATGATGTTCAGCGGAGGAAAAAATCCAAAAACAAACCGCAGATGCGGGCATATAAGGATATGAGAATTTTTCTTAACACCCTTAATCATGCGGTTGACGCTATAAGAAAAGCGGGTATAGAGGCAGATACCGCAAAAAGCGAAACCGACGAATATTTTGAGTATGTAATAAGAATCTCAAAACCCGAAGAAGCCACGGTTGCCACAATTACAACACAGGCAGTATGAAAATATAAATTTTGATATAATCTCCGAAAGGAGTTTATATAGTGTAGCAGACCCCTGTTACACAAGCCATATCTTTCTCTTTCACACCCCACATCCACAGCGGAACGCCACTACTGAAAAGTAGTGGCGTTCTGCGTGTAGGCAAAGCATTTATATAGCATATTGAAATAACGGGTTACGGGTGATATTATTAAAGAAAAAAGAAACGGATAATTATATGGATAAAAAGAATTATATACAGAAGAAACTGTTTTCTTTAGCAGATTTAAAATATAAAGATTTTCACAGTAAACTTATGCCTACGGTTGACCCCGATTCAATAATAGGTGTGAGAGTTCCTGTGCTCCGAAATCTTGCAAAAGAACTGAATGGGTCGGAATATAAAGATGAATTTCTTGCGACACTTCCTCATAAATACTATGAGGAAAATAATCTTCACGCTTTCCTTATTGAAAAAATTACTGATTACAATGAATTGGTAAAGGAACTTGACCGCTTTTTGCCCTTTGTGGATAATTGGGCAACTTGCGATATGATGTCACCGAAGATTTTTAAAAAGAATAAAGAAAAACTTCTTTATGAAATAGACAGGTGGCTGAAATCGGGTGATACTTATACTGTCCGTTACGGAATAAAGTGCCTTATGCAACACTATCTTGATGAAGATTTTAAAGAGGAGTATTTTGAAAAAGTAATTAACATAAAAAGCGAAGAATACTATATAAATATGATGCGTGCCTGGTATTTTGCAACGGCTCTTTCAAAGCGGTACGAATTGAGTATTAAAGTTCTGGAAGAGAGAAAACTGGACAAATGGACGCACAATAAAACAATACAGAAAGCAATGGAAAGTTACTGTGTATTGCCCCAAAATAAAGAATATATAAAAAGTCTGAAATACTGAAAAATGCTCTTTGCGAAAATTGTCGTAAAGAGCATTTTTTATATGTATCTGTTATGGTACACTTGATAGGTGACAAATAAAAAAGAAAAAACAACTCAAATATGATATGATGTTAATAACCACAAAAACGTCAAACATATAGGAGTTGAATTTTCAGTGATAAGTTTAACATCAAAAGCACACTTTCGTCAACGGGTAATTCGATATTCAGAGAAAAACGGTGTAACAAAAGCAGCAAACAGATTCAGAGTGAGCAGAAATGCAATTTATGAATGGAAAGCCAAATATGACGGAAATTGGAAGAGCTTAATAGATAAGTCACATCGACCGCACCATCATCCTGCAGAACACAGCCAAGAAGAATATGACCTGATAAAAAGATATTGGAA